>DAOPPX010000052.1:0-35490 GCA_035358715.1 Verrucomicrobiota bacterium | reverse complement strand
TGACAACTGCGGTCGGTTCAACTCCATCATGGACGCCTCTCTACTCTACCGGGCTGTGCTTCTGAATCGTTACGGCCAAGATAGAATGCACGCAGCGCCGCGCCCAGACCGCATACGCCAGCTCGGTCCGAATCGCGAAGTGCTTCTGCCGCATCACCTCGCGCATGTGGACCAGCAGCCTGACGTTCGGGTTGGGGATTGCCGATTGAGAGGCCACCGGTGGTCGCGACCCAAAATCAGGCGGAGCCACTTGAGATCGCTTGCTCGGTCCATACTCTCACTGCGAGTGATGACGTTTGGCAGAGCGCTCCTGGAAATATGACAATCTCACTGACCCCCTTTTGACCCCCTTTTGGGCGGGTTGCCCGGTGCCGACGGCGAGGTGAATGCGGCGGTGGTGGATGGTTCCGGCAACCTCTACATCGGTGGCTCCTTCACCGTGGTGGGTGAGGTGCTGGCAAATTACGTGGCGAAATGGAGCGGTAGCGCGTGGTCGGCCTTGGGGTTGGGGGTGAATAACCGGGTCCATGCGCTGGCGGTGTCGGGCACCAACCTTTATGTGGGGGGCGTGTTCACTATGGCGGGCGGGAAGGCGTCCGCCCACCTGGCCAGGGCGATTATCGGCGAGACAACGCCGGTGGCTCCGGTCTTCACTTCGATTGTGCCCAACACACCCGGGACGCAGGTGCTATTGACCTACACGGCTGATCCCGGCGCATCTTTCTATCTGCTCAGTTCGACGAATCTCACGGCTTGGCAGACCAACACCACGGTAACTGCCACCAACGTGACGAACTCGGTGCCGGTCAACATGACGCAGCCGCGTGAGTTCTTCCGGCTGCGGCGGCAGCGGTAGGCTGAGCATCCGCTGGACCGGCGCCGCTGCGAAGAGCGGACATCGCAAGCCAGCCTGGTGGCGGGGATGAAGTGGTTGTTGGGAGTTTATACGAGGCGCTACAACATCCGGCATAAGTTGTGCGGACCCTTGTTCGCGGGGCGGAATAATGCACTGGTGGTGGAAGGCAGCGGCAACGGCTGGTTGCGCACCGTTTGCGACTACGTGCGGCTGAACGCGGTGTGGGCCGGCCTGCTCAAGCGGGAGGTTCCGTGGGAGAGCTTCCACTGGTGCAGCTATCCGGAATATCTGAAGGAGCTGGATGAGCGACCGGTCTGGCTGCGAGTGGACCGTTTGCTTGGGGAGAAAGGTATCCCCAGGGACAGCGAGGCTGGGCGGAGACAATTGGCGGCGCTAACCGAGAAGCGGCGTGCCGAAGTTTGAGTTGGATAGCCCAACGGCTGCAGATGGGGACGTGGACTTATGTGTCGAACCTGCTCAACGCGAAAGCAGCCACTTCACCCGCTCAAGGAGTTAATGGTCTGTTACTTTCCTTCTTTCCTGGGCTCCGAAGTGTGGCTTAAGCTGGCTGGATGCGCATTCTATCGGGCATACAGCCTTCGGGCACGTTGCATTTGGGCAATTACTTCGGGATGATGAAGCCCGCGCTGGAGCTTCAGGAACAGGGGGAGGCGTTCTATTTCATCGCGGATTACCATTCGATGACGTCGCTGGTGGACCCCGCCGAGCGGCGCCGGAACACGCTCGATGTGGCGCTCGATTTTCTCGCCTGCGGGCTCGACCCGAAGCGGACGGTGTTCTTCCGGCAGTCGGACGTGCCGGAGGTGACCGAGTTGACATGGATACTGGGCACGGTCACGCCGATGGGGCTGCTGGAGCGTTGCCATTCCTACAAGGACAAGGTCGCCAAGGGCATTTCGTTCAACTTCGGCCTCTTCGCCTACCCGGTGCTGATGGCGGCGGATATCCTGATTTACGACTCGAACGTCGTCCCCGTGGGCCAGGATCAGAAGCAGCATGTGGAGGTCACACGCGACATGGCCATCAAGTTCAACGAGCAGTACGGGGAGACGTTTGTGGTTCCCGAGCCGCAGATTCGCGCCGAGACCGCCAAGGTGCCCGGGCTGGACGGCGAGAAGATGAGCAAGAGCTACGGCAATACCATCGAGATCTTCGGCGACGAGAAGGCGCTCCGCAAGAAGGTGATGAGCATCAAGATGGACAGCCGCTCGCCGCAGGAGCCCAAGCCGGATGCGGACCAGAACCTGGCCATCCAAATCCTGAAGCTGGTCGCTCCGGCCGCGGCGGCGAAGGGTTTTGAGGATCGGCTGCGTGCCGGCGGGCTGGGGTATGGCGACTTGAAGAAGGCGTTGTTCGAGCATTACTGGAACCACTTCGCCGCCGCCCGCGCCAAACGCGCCGAACTGGCCGCGAACCCGGATTATGTCCGAGGGGTGCTCGCTGACGGCGCGGCCCGGGCGCGCAGCGTCGCGCAGAAGGTTTTGCAGCGGGCAAGAGCCGCCAGCGGCCTCGAATAAGCCTCACGCCGGGGCGCCGCGTGTCATCGGACTCGCGGCTTGGAGTGAAATCCCAAGTCCTACCGCCGCTCGTGCTTGAGCAGCCATTCGTAGAGGGCGGGGTTCTTGTATGTCTCCGTCCAGGAGTTGTGCTGGGCTTCGGGATAGACGGTGAATTTCACGTCCTGGGCGCCGGCTTTTCTCAGGGCGTCCACCATGCGCTGTGATTCTGCGAGCGGCACGACGTTGTCTTTGGCGCCGTGGAACGCCCACACGCCGAGGGACATGAGGGCCGGGCCTTTGT
The DNA here is from genome assembly GCA_035358715.1 of Verrucomicrobiota bacterium. Taxonomy (GTDB): domain Bacteria; phylum Verrucomicrobiota; class Verrucomicrobiia; order Limisphaerales; family UBA8199; genus UBA8199. The sequence goes on along the minus strand of DAOPPX010000052.1, from coordinate 32,813 downwards.
CCCGGCTGCCCAGGATCACGCCGATCATCTGGCCGCCGCCGCAGATGGGCACGATGGCGGCAAACTTCTCCGGATAAGCCAGGCCAAGGGCCCATGTGCCGTAGCCTCCCATGCTCAGGCCGGTGAGATAGACGCGGCGGGTGTCCACCGCGTACTTTGCCGCGGCGTCGTCCAGCAACGCCAGCAGCGGTTCTTTCGTCCAGACCTGCTTTTCGGGGCATTGCGGCGAGATGACAATGAACGGGAAATCGGTGTCGGCCGTGACATGTTTGAGCGGGCCGTGGGTGGCGACTTTCCAGATGTTCGTGCCGCGCTCGCCCGCGCCGTGCAGGAACAGGATCAGGGGCCAGCGCCGGTCCGCTTTGGCGTCGTAGCCCTTGGGCAGATAGAGGAGGTAATTGACGGTGGCGCTGGCCGTCGTGGTGAAGTGGAACTGCTGGACGGTTTGCGCGGGCGGCGGGGCTGGAGAGGTCACGACTTGGGCTGAAGCGGGCGCGGCCATGAGCAGCAGGGCCGCCGCCGCGAGGGACGGAGTTGGGTTTTGCATATAGAGCATTTCATTGGGGTTTGAGCGCGGCGGGGCGTTCTGCGGGCCGCCTGCGCCCGGATTACATCAGCTTGAACTTGGGCAAATCCTGTGAGTCCACCAGTCCCACCGGCTCGCGCTTTGCGTTCACCACGACCAGGTCGTCAATGTTCCGCTCATTGAAGACTCTGAGCGCTTCGACGGCCAGCGCGTTTTCACGGATGCAGATCGGGTTGCGGGTCATGACGCTGCGGAGCGGGCGGGACAGGAGGCCTTCGTCCGCGGCGATGTGCCGCCGGAAATCGCCGTCGGTGAACACGCCGACCAGTTTGCCGCGGCTGTTGACCACGCTGAGGCTGCCGGACTTGGCCCGGGTCATGATCAGCAAGGCCTCTTTGACCGGCAGGTTTTCCCCGGCCACCGCATTGCGCTGGCCGCTGCGCATGATGCTGGCCACCTGCGAGAGCATTGCGCGGCCAATCGCGCCGCCGGGGTGGAACTTGGCGAAGTCCTGGCGTTTGAAGCCGCGGGCCTGCAAGACGGCCATCGCGAGGGCGTCGCCCAAAACGAGCATGGCCGTGGTGCTGGCCGTCGGCATGAGGTTGAAGGGGCAGGCCTCGCTGGGGACGCGCACCTTGAGCACGATGTCGCTGTGCCGGGCCAGCGAAGACTTGGGCGCGCCGGTGATGGCGATGATCTTGACGAGGAACCGCTTCAGCGCCGGCAGCAGGTTCAGCAGCTCGTCGGATTCGCCCGAGTAGCTGAGGGCCAGGACGGCGTCCCCGTCGTTGACGATGCCCAGGTCGCCGTGCAGGGCGTCCACGCTGTTGAGGACGACGCTGGTGGAGCCGGTGCTGGTGAGGGTGGCGGAAATCTTGTGCCCGATGTGGCCTGACTTGCCGATGCCGACGATGATGATCTTGCCGTGCGCGCGGACGGTCTCGACGATCAGCTCGACGGCCCGCGCGAACGCATCGTCAAGCTGCGCTCGGACAGATTTGAGCGCCGCCAGTTCGATGTCGAACACCCTTCGGGCCTGGGCCAGATGATTCACGCGGGCAGTATGCCCGGAAAGGCTGCGGCGTTCAATGAGGATTGTGCGCCGGATTGCGCCTCTTTGGATAATTAGTCTCGCGCGAACGCCCGCGCTCTTGCTTAATGGGGGCTCTTGATGAAATGAACAGCTATTTTAGCACGGGCGACTGGGTCATTATTCTCACTTACCTGCTTGGGATTATTGTGCTGGGGCTGTGGTTTGGCAAAGACCAGCACAACACGCGCGATTACTTTCTGGGCAGCAAGAACGTGCCCTGGTGGGGCATCGGCATGTCCATCGTCGCCGCAGAAACCAGCGCGCTGACGATCATCGGGGTGCCGGCGATGGCCTACGGCGGCAACATTGCCTTCATCCAGATGATCATCGGCTACGTGATTGCCCGCATCATCCTGGCCGTCGTCCTTGTGCCGCATTATTTCAAAGGCGAGATTTACTCTCCCTACCAGCTTTTCGCGGACACCTTCGGCCACTCCGCCCGCCAGACGGCCGGTGGCTTCTTTCTCATTAGCGAAACGCTGGCCGCCGGGGTCCGCGTGTACGTTGCCAGCATTCCGGTCAAGCTGATGCTCGGCGACAAGGTCCTCAGCCTGGGCCTTGGTGATCCCATCTTCGGCGCCATCTTCCTGTTTGTGGTCCTCTCGCTGCTCTACACCTACGTCGGCGGTGTCAAAGCGGTTATCTGGACCGATGCCGTGCAGTTCGCGCTGTTCCTTCTCGGCGGCCTCTTCGCGCTGTGCTACATTCCGACGCTGGTCGAGGGCGGGCTGGGCGGCTTGTTTTCGAAGGCAACGGAGGCGGGCAAGCTTCACTGGCTGAATGCCGCGCCTCCTCCCGGCACCTCGTTTGTCCAGTTCCTCTTCGACAAGCCCTTCAACATCTGGATGGGCATCATCGGCGGCACTGTCATGGTGATGTCGTCCCACGGCGCCGAACAGCTCATCGTCCAGCGCGTGCTCACGTGCAAGAACATCGCCGAGGGCCGCAAGGCCCTGGTCCTCAGCGCGGTGGTGATTTTCCCGTTGTTTCTGATCTTCCTGCTCGTCGGCGCCATGCTGTGGGTCTTCTACCAGGGCCACCCCTTCCAGATTCCGCTGCCCGAGACGAGCCCCGGCTCCGGCATCACCGCCAATGACTTCATCTTCCCCATCTTCATGATGACCGAAGTGCCGCATCTGCTGAAAGGCTTCCTGATCGTTGCGATTCTCTCGGCCGCCATGTGCTCGGTCAGTTCCGCGCTGACCTCCCTGGCGTCGGTCTCGACTATGGACTTCGTGAAGCAGGTGCTCCCCGGGCGCAGCGAAGCGTTCTTTCTGCGCTTCAGCAAAATCTCCACGGTTGTCTGGGCTGCCGCCCTGATTTTGGTGGCTTACCTGAGCCGCAAGGTGCCCTTCGTTCTGAACGCCGCGTTCGCCTTGCGCGGGCTGACCAGCGGCGCCCTGCTGGGCGGGCTGGCGCTGGCCATCTTCTGGAAGAAAGGCCGGGCCGTCCCTGTCATCACCGGCATGGTCGTTTCGCTGGCCTGTATGACCGCCATTCAACTCCTGCCCCGACTTCCCCTGACGCGCGACTGGTGGATGAAGACGGTCGGCACAGAGATCTTCTGGCCCTGGTACACGCTCATCGGCCTGGTTATCACGCTGGTGACGGCCATGCTGGTGCGCCGCCTGCTGCCGCCCCGCCCTGGCGCCGCGCAGAATTGAATTCCGCGGCAGCGCGGGGCTTGGATCCGCCGCGTCCCGGGCCGGGGCGTTTCCAGCAACGGCGCGGGCGCCTCCGAGCTTCAGCGCATCATGAGGCTGCAAGCGCCGGCGATGGGGCGGAACACCTCGGCGCGCACGTCCGCTTCGCTGAGCGCTTTGAGCAGGTCAGCCGTGTGCGGCTTCTGGACCAGCACCATGATGCAGCCGCCCAGACCTGCCCCGGCCAGTTGCGCGCCCTCGACGCCGGGTTGGCGGCGCGCGATATCCACGATGCGATCCAGTTCGGGCAGGCTGCAGCCGTAGTCGCCGGGCAGTTCGGCGAAGTCCGCCCCGCGGCCCTTGTGGCGCGACCAGGCCATGAGCGGTCCCTCCGCGCTGCTGGTGGAGACTCGCCGCCAGGTGTTGCGCGAGGTCTGGCGCGAGACACGGTCGCCGTCGTGGGAAATGCTCATTAGTCGGCCGAGGCCGCGCGCGTCATTCCGTTTCAACAGCGCCAGGCAGCGTTGCGCGCGCGCCATTTCTGACAGCCCGAACAACACCACGCCGCGCACCGCATAGCCGTCGGCGGGGGCCTCGTGGCTCAGGAACAGCCGCTCCAGGCGGTCGCGCTCGGCGTCGGCCATCTGGCCGAAGGCGGCCTGGACCCTGGAGCGGGTGATGCGCGCCGGCAGTTGGCAGAGCAGTTGGCCGAATTCGGCGCGGCGCAGGCCGAGGCGCTCGGGATTGATGTCGCGCAGGTGCTCGATCCGGGGGGCCAGGTCGGGCCGCAGCATTTTGAACCAGACGCGGCCGATGTGGTAGGCCGTCACCTTCGCGTTGAAGGTATTGCGCGCGCCCCGGGCCTTGACCGCATAGACGCCCGAGTTGCAGGTCACCAGGTCGTGCCCCGGGAAGAATGGCGCGGAGTCCTCGATGCGGAACGGGAAGAAGCCCACGCGCGTCACGCACCCGCGATGCGACAGGCGGATGGCGGCATGGTCCGCGGCGCCGCCGCGGGTGCCGACGAACCATTCGCCTTCGCCGCACAGGCTCACCAGGCGCCGGGCGCTGACGGGCAGCCGGTTGAATAGCCGCACCGCCTCGGCCGTCGCCACCACCAGCGCCGAGGAGGAGCTGAGCCCGGCGCCCATCGGGATGTCGCCGCTGACCATCATGTCCAGGCCGCGCAGCCGGCGGTCGCGAAACAGCTCTTGCAGGCGCAGAATGGCGGCCTTGACGTAGTTGGCCCAGTTGCCCCGGGCGGCGTCCAGCAACCGTTGGAGGCGCGGGCCGTCAATGACCCGCTGCCAATCGTCCCAGTTCAAGCTGGCGACCAGGTCCGAGATGCGGAAGGTCTCCTCCGAGAACTGCCCGCCCTCCGTGTTGGCCAGCGCGACCGCATCGTCGGCGCGCGGGGCGGCCACCATGATGATCTCGCGGTTGACGGCCATCACGTTGACCGTCCCGCCCTGGTGATCAATGTGCCGCCCCATCAAGTTGATCCGCCCCGGCGACCGCACGATCGCCACCTGCCGGTCCTTCCCGTAGCGCTGCATGAAGGCGCCGAGGGCGCCGCGGATTTGCTGCCAGGGCACTTCTTCGCCATACCATTGCCGGAACTTGCGGCGCGCCGCTGCCGACGGATTCCGGAGCAGGTTGTCCCATGCGCTGGCCGGCGCCAGCATTTCGCCGCATGCCGCCGGCGCTTCGACCACTGCCGGCCCGTGGTCTTGCCGGTAAATCTCCTCGATGGCCAGCAGTTCCTGCGGGTTGTTGTAGGCCATGAGGCCCCGCAGATCCTGCACCTGGCAGCCCGCCACCCGCACGGGCTTCGGGCGCCTGGCGAGGATCTCGAACACATCGGTCAGATACTCCTCCTGGCTGGCCCGCCCTGATTTGAGGCGGTGCAGCGCGTCGTAGAGCACCGGGGCGCGGAACAGGTAGGTGGACAGGTTCATCTGGTCGAAGCGTTCGAGCATCTGGCTCGCCGGAACTGTCCGGCCCGCGACCTTGAGGCAACCCTGGCGCTCGTCCTTCGAGAAGCGCCGCTCGAAGTCCTGGCGGCTCAGAACGCGCCCGGCGGCCAGCCGCTGCCCGGAGGAAGCGGCGGGCGAGAGCGGGTTGTCTCCCGTCCTTGAACCTCGGGCCGCGGGCTCCAGGCTTTCCCCTCCCCAAATCTCCGCCGCCACCGCGCGGGCTGTCTTTGGACCGCACACCTGCGTCAGGATGTTCTCGACCCCCACGCCCGGCAGCACCGTCTTGCGGCCAAAGGCTGCGTTGATCCTGGCCAACGCCACCAGCCGCAGCCGCTCGGCTTCCTCGAGGATGCCCACGATGTTACCCCTGGCGGACTTGAGCAGAATGCCGGCGCTCGAGCTGGGGGGGCGGCTCGCCGTGGCCAGCGTCACGTCGGCGCCGCTCTGCTCATGGGCCGAGAGCAATTGCCGGATGACTTTCGGGTCAATGACCTTGTCTCCGGCTACTACGAGCACGTCGCCGTCGAACCGCATTCGTTCGAGCAGGTCGGCGCCTTTGCGGGCGGCGTCGCCGGTGCCCCGCGGCTGGTCCTGGAAGGCGTAGGGCGTGCCCGGGAACCGGCGGGTAACCGTTGCCATCACGCTCTCGGCCATGCTGCCCACCACCACCACGTTGAGCACGGCGCCGCAGAGATTGTAGGTTTCCAACGCCCGGATGATGACCGGCACTCCCAGCACCTCGAAGCACACCTTGTGTTTGTCGCTGGTTCCCATGCGCGTTCCCTTGCCGCCCGCGAGGATGATTGTGACAAATGGTCGTTTCATAGTCGTCTGATGGCACTGACACCGCTTCGCGGCCTCGGCGGGGAGCCCGTCCGAAGCCGCCGGGTTGCTTTGCCGGTTAGGCTGTTAGCTCCAGCATATAGGCCGCCACGCATGGCAGCAGCAACAGCCGGGGGCCGGCGAGAATTGGGCGGGACGGGCAGCTCAAGGCTTTTCTCCGTCCTCTTGCACGTCGAGTTCGAAGACCTGGTACTTGGTGCGGGTCATGCCCAGGCGTTCGTAGGACTGGCAGGCGCGGGTGTTATCGGCATGCACATAGAGCCGGATGCTGCAAACCTCGCGGCGCGCGCGGGCCAGGTTCCGCAGGTGGTCAAAGATCGCGCGGAACACCCCGGCGCGGCGGAACTCTGGCCTCACGTACACGCTCTGAATCCACCAGATATTGCCGTTGCGCCAGTCGCTCCACTCGTAGGTGATCATGGTTTGGCCAATCACGGCGCCCTCCGCTTCCGCGACGTAGTAGATGCCTTTGGCCCGGTCCTGCAGTATGGCGGCAACCCCCGCCTGGACGCGGGCCGCATCCAACTCCAGCCCTTCACTTTCCCGCGCCAACTGCGTATTGAAGTCTGCAATCACCGGCCCGTCGGCCGGCGCCGCCTCGCGAATTCTGATTTCCATGCCGCGAGGTTACGGCGTGTGCCGGAGGAAGCAATTGGTTTTCCCGGGCCCGGCGTTCCAGAGGCGGCGTGACAAACCAGGCGGGGCGAGTAGTTTGGGGAGCGATGGACGAGCCGATTCAGCTTCCCATTGACGGCGTGCTGGACTTGCACACCTTCAGCCCGCGCGAGGTCAAAGACCTGGTGCCGGACTACCTGGCGGCATGCGAGGAGCGCGGCATCTTCCAGGTGCGGATCATTCACGGCAAGGGCATCGGCAATCTCAAGCGGACAGTGCATGCCATCCTGTCCAGGCACCCGGGCGTCGTGTCCTTTAGCCTCGACCATGCGCAATACGGCGGCTGGGGGGCGACCATCGTCCATTTGCGGCGTCCCGAGGCTCACACCTCCTGATCCGCTGGAAACGAGGGTCCAATCCCCCCTCATCACACCCCGTCCCCTTACCGTCGCTCCTCCGTTGCTCCTCCGTCCTTCCTCCGTTCCACCTCCGTTCCACCTCCCACCGCCGGTCGGAGGTGGAACGGAGGAGGGACGGAGGAGCAACGGAGGAGCGACGGTGTTGCTACGGTGGTAACTGCCTGCCGCTGCAGTAATTGGAGCTTTTGGGCGGAGGCGGCTCAGATTCCGCGGTTGGCGCGCCAAAGGAGCACGGCGCCGACGGCCTGGAAGATGAAGTTCGGCAGCCAGACGATCAGGTGCGGCGAATACTCCGGCTGCTTGTCGAAGGTTTGCCCGAGCACGATGAAGCCGTAATAGATTGTGACGAGAATGAGGGCGATGCCGATGCCGACGTTGGTTTCGCGCCGGTGCATCCGAATGGCCAGCGGGATGCCGACCAGGGTGAAGCCGAAGCAGGCGAAGGAAAAGGCCATCTGCTGGTGAATCTGGAAGCGGATGGGGGTGGTGGGGTCGCCGCGCACGCGTCCGAGCTCGCGCCGCCGGGCCCGCAATTCCTCCGCCGAGACATGCCGGCCGGGCTCTGGCGCGCTGAGCCGCGCCTCCCACTCGTGCAATTCGTCCCAAAGCTGGGTGGCGGTCATGTTGCTGAGCTTGGGGCGAAGGGTGGTCCGCCTCGGCTTGGGGTCAAGCCGCACCGGCAATTCCGCAAACGCGCCGGGCATCATCTGGCCGTTGCGGAAGTCCACCACCTTGCCGTCGTAAAGGTACAGGGTAATGCTCTTGGTGGGCGCGTCCACTTCCAGCCGTCCGCGGGCGGCGCGGACAGTCGTGACCACGTTGGTTTCGTTCTCGATCACCCAGGCCATAACGTCCCGCAAGTCCCCGCGTCGGTTCTCCCCAACATAGAAGATGTAGCCGGGGAAATCCTTGATGAACCGGCCTTCGGGCAGTTGGACTCCTGAGAGCTCCAGCCGGAGGTTGAAGAGGATGCTGTCGTAGGCGACGCGGCAGCGCGGCCCGAGTTCCAGGTTGAACAGCGCGCTCAGGGCGCAGAGCGCCAGGCTCAGCAACAGCACCGGGCTGACCAGCGACAGCAGGCTGATGCCGCTGGCCCGGACGGCCGTCAGTTCCTGGTCGGCGCTGAACCGGCCGAAGACCAGCAACGTCGCCGTCAACATGCCCATCGGCAGCGCGAAGATCCAGGCGAAGGGAATCAGCAGGGCCGCCGCCTCGGCCACCACGCCGAGGCTCATCTGGCGATTGACCAGCAGCGGGAGAATCTGCTTCAGCGCGTTGCCCAGCAGCAGGACGAAGGTGAAGACCATCACGGTAAGCACCAGGGACGCCAGCATCTGGCGCATCAGGTATGCGTGCAAGGTCTTCACGGGGGACCATCGTCAGCGGCTTGGGCGCAATTCGCAATCGAAAAGGTGGTCGGCGCTTGACTGCGGCTCCGCGTGGGCTAGGCTCCCGGTTGTGTGCTGGATGCGCAGCCAATGCTCCGAGCGCCGCTCGATGTCAACGAGCCCGCACCGAACGGCTTTGCCGGGACTCCGGCTGGCTGGAGGCGCGCAACCAACTCCCGAGAGTGTTCCCATCAACGAATAACGACAATGAATCCCCATCACTTCTTCTCCTCCTGCGCCGGGTGTCCCATGAACCGGCGGAACTTTCTGGCCCGGGCCGGCACCGCAGCCGCCGGCGCGTTCGGCGCGCTGGCCGCCCCGGCGTGGCTCAGCGCCGCGCAGCCCGGCAACAAGATGCGAATCCGCGTGGTCTATTCATTGCATGCGGAGAAGCAACCCCGGCCGGATTGGCCCAACAGTGGGTTCGACTTCAGGCCGCACATGGACCGCATCAATAACCTGCTGGCGAAGAAGTGCCCGGACTTCGAATTTGTCAGTTCTATGGCCACCGGCGAGGAACAGGCCAGGAAGCTGCTCGAGCAGGACGCGGCCGCCGGCGACATTGACGGCTACTTGGTGTATCAGATGAATTGCTGGAACCGCGTCGTGCAGACGATGGCGACTTGCGGCAAACCGGTCCTCTACGCCGACTTCCAGTATGGCGGCAGCGGCGGCTTCCTGGTCTATAACGCGGCGTTCCTGCGCAGCAAGGCGCCTAATGTTGGGTTTGTCGCCTCGTCACGCCCACACGACCTGGTGGAAGCGGTGAAGTGCTTCCGCGCGGCGAAGGGGGCCGGCTCGGCGGCTGATTTCGTCGCCGCCACCGAGCAGGCGAGGTTGAGAGGGACGCCGCGCGCCGGCCGGGCAGCCGGACGGAACGACCCGGTGAAGTGTCTCTCGCCGCAGGAGTGCCTGGGCCGGTTGAAAGAGGCCAAAATCCTGGCCGCGCGAGGCCAGAACTCGGGCCCGGGCGGCGAGGTGATGGGGATCAAAGTGGAGATGATTCCCTTTGCGGAAATTAACGAGGCCTGGAAGCAGGCGGACAAGGACGAAGCCCGCGCGGTGGCTGACCGTTGGATGAAGGAAGCGAAGCGGATCGAAGGGGTCTCGCGCGCGGAGATCGAGAACTCCGCGGCGATGTACCTGGCGGAAAAGGCGCTGTTGAAGAGACACGGGGCGGTGGGGATCACCATCAACTGCCTCGGCGGGTTCTACGGAAACCACATTCACGCCTATCCGTGCCTGGGCTTTTACCAATTGAACAACGACGGGCTGATCGGCGGCTGCGAGTGCGACATCCGGTCAGCAGCCACGATGGTCATCGGGACGACGCTGACACAGGGGCGGCCCGGCTACATTTCCGACCCGGTGATTGACACGTCGAAGCGGCAGATCATCTATGCCCATTGTGTGGCTTCCAGCAAGGTATTCGGCCCGGCGGGGAAGATGAATCCCTACGAGATTCTCACCCACTCCGAGGATCGGCAGGGGGCTTCGGTCCGGTCGCTGATGCCGACGGGCTACATGACGACCACCATCAAGTGCGACGAGGAGCGCAAGGAGATAGTATTTCACCGCGCGCTCGCGGTTGCGAATGATCCGGACGACCGCGCCTGCCGCACGAAGTTGTGCGCGGAGCCGGTCGGAGACCTGGAAAAGCTGTTCGGGATGTGGGACCAATGGGGTTGGCACCGCGTCACCTTCTACGGCGACCTGAAAGAACCGCTGTACGCTTTGGCCGAGGCCGCGGGCTGGAAGGTGATTGAGGAGGCCTGAGGGAGGCTGGAGCGGTCAACCCTGGGTCCGCTTCCGGAACCGCCGCAGAATCAGGTTCGTCACTTCCTGCGCGGCGGGGACTCTTAGCCACAGGGCCAGCAACCAATAGACCAGCACGGCGAGGCCGCCGGGGACGAAGACCATGCCGATCTTGAGCATCAGCGTGGCGTGGCCGAGCTGGCGTTCCCAAAGCCAGGCCAGCGCCGCCGCCACGCCCCCCGCCAGGATGGCATCGGGCACCAGCACCAGCAGCGTGTTGACCAGGCCGGCCAGGCCCAGCCGCGCCAGCTTGCGGCGCAAAGCATACAGCAGCAGCCCTAGGTTCAGCGTGGCGCTCAAGGTGTTGGCCACCGCCAGGCCGGCTTCGCGGTAAGAGTGCACCAGCCAGAAGGCAAACCCGAGATTCAACACCAGGCAGACAATACTGATCTTCATCGGGGTCTTGATGTCGTTGAGGGCGTAGAAGGCGCGGGCCAGGATGTTGTTCATCGAGAACATCAGCAGTCCCGGGGCCAGGCAGGCCAGCGCCAGGGCAACCCGCAGGGTGGCGTCAGGGCCGAATTTGCCGTGCTCGAAGATCAGGCGCACGATCGGCACCGCCAGCGACAGGGCGATGGCGGCGGCGATGAGGTTGGCAAACGACAGGTAGCTCAAACCCTGGTTCAGGGTCTGACGGAACTCGGCGTGTTTCTTCTCCGCCGCCAGGCCGGCGAGCGTCGGTAGCAGGTAGGTGGCGAGCGAAATGCCGAACAAGCCTTGCGGCAGCTCCATCAGCCGCACCGAATAGTTGAAGGTGGCGACGATGGTAGGCTCGAACCAGAACGAGAAGCACTGGGTAACCAACACGTTGATCTGGAAGGCGGCGACGCCGATCGAGCCGGGCAGCATCTTGCGCACGACTTCGCGGACGGTCGGATCGCGCCACGGGGAAACCCAGGCGTAGCGGTATCCCTCGCGCGCCAGGCTCGGCCACTGGAAGAAGGCCTGGGCCAGCCCGGCCAGCAACACGCCGATCGCCAGGCCGAAAATCTGTTCTTCCAGGCGCAGCCCCATCCGCGGCGCCAGCAGCAGCACGCTGGCGATCATGATCAGGTTGAGCACCACCGCGCCCAGCGCCGGCACGAAGAAATGGCCGCGCGCGTTGGCCATGCCGATGAACACGGCGGCCAGGCACACCAGCAGCATGTAGGGAAACATCAGGCGCAGCAGCCGCAGCATGAGCCGGGTTTCCTCCGCGAATGACCCGGTCGCCAGCGCGAGGGAAATCCCCAGCACCGCCAGCACCGTCACCGCGGCGGCGGCGGCGGTGAGGCCGGAAATCACGGCGTTGGCCGCGCGCCACATCTCCCGCTCCCCCTCTTTGAGCTCCTTTTGCTTGAAGATCGGGATGAAAGCCGCGGTCAGCGCCCCTTCGCCCAGCAGCCGGCGAAACAGGTTGGGCACCTGGAAGGCGAGGGTGAACGCGCTGGCCACCCAGGTGTTGCCCATGAACGCCGCATAAACCATCTCGCGCACCATGCCCAGCATCCGGCTGGTAAGCGTCGCGGCGGCCATCGCGCCGGAGGATTTGAGCATCTGGGACATGGGCGCGAGGCTACAGGCTAGAGTCTGGCCCAGTAGTGCAGAATCCTGAACTCCGGATGCACCAGGACTTCCTCGGCCAGCTCGAAGCGATCCTCGAAAGGCGGGAAGAAGGTATCGCCCTCGACCACGCGCTGCACCAGCGTGAGGTAGAGGTCCGAACAGAGCGGCAGGGCTTGCTGGTAGATCTGCGCGCCGCCGCAGATGAAAACCTCACGCCCGGCGATCGCGGGATCGGCTGGGTCCAACTGGCGCAAATCGGAGATGATGTGGACGCCGGGGATCGGCTTGGCCGAGCGCGTGAGCACGAGGGTGGTGCGGTTGGGCAGCGGTTTGCCGATGGACTCGAAGGTCTTGCGCCCCATGACGATGACCTGACCAGTGGTCATCTTCTTGAACCACTTGAAGTCTTCGGGCAAGTGCCAGGGAATGCGGTTGCCGGCGCCAATCACCCGATTGAGCGACATGGCGGCGATGGCTTTGAGTTGCATGGCTTTCTTGTGGCAGGGGACTGACTAAACGGCAATCGGCGCCTTAATGCCGGGATGCGGTGCGTAACCGACCAGCTCGAAGTCGGCGTAATTGAAGTCGTGAATGTTCTTCACGGCGGGATTGAGCTTCATCTGCGGCAGCGGGAGCGGTTGGCGGGGCAGTTGCAGCCGCGCCTGTTCGAGGTGATTCGAGTACAGGTGCAGGTCGCCGAAGGTGTGGACGAACGTGCCGGGCTTCAGGCCGCAGACCTGGGCGACCATCATCGTCAGCAGCGAGTAGGAGGCGATGTTGAAGGGCACGCCGAGAAACAGGTCCGCGCTGCGTTGGTAAAGCTGGCAGTCCAACTCGCCGTCCTGCACAAAGAACTGAAACAGGGCGTGGCAGGGTGCCAGCGCCATCTGGTCCAGCTCGCCCGCGTTCCAGGCGCTGACGATGAGCCGTCGGCTGTCGGGTTGCGTCCGAATTTGCTCGATGACCCGGTCAATCTGGTTGACGGTGCGGCCATCGGGGGCACGCCACGCGCACCATTGCGCGCCGTAAATCCGGCCGAGGCTGCCGTCCTTGCCCGCCCACTCGTCCCAGATCGTGACCCCATGCTCGTTCAGGTACTTGATATTCGTGTCGCCGCGAAGGAACCAGAGCAGTTCATAGATGATGGACTTGAGATGAAGCTTCTTGGTGGTGAGCAGCGGGAATCCATGGGTGAGCGGAAAGCGGGCCTGGGCGCCGAACACGGAGTAAGTGCCGGTGCCCGTGCGGTCCATCTTGAACTTTCCGTGCTCCAGCACGTGGCGCAGCAGGTCGAGATACTGAGTCATAGTAATGCCGGAAACCAGACTACCGGGTTGCGCTGGCGGGTGCAATCAGCGCCCGTCTTACGGAACCGCCGAAAACTAGGGGCCGCTGTGGGCCGGCACTTTGGCCAAAGCCCATTCTTTGGCCAGGTCGTCCAGGAACACCGCGATCAGACTCTGGAGATTCCGTTGCTCGCGGCGGAGGAACCAGGCAAACAGCGGCAGCGTCAGCAGCAGTAACCACATCCAGTGCAGCCGCGGCCCGATCAGCCCGCACAGGAACAGCTCGAACACGCACAGCGCCCCAAAGGCGATCCGGGCCCGCGGCGCCCAGCGCGGACGCAGGCGGCAGCGGATCAGTTGCCTGCCGCGGGGGTGTTCTTCCGCCACGGTGGCGATCTGCAGTTTGCTCCAACGGGCGTCATAAACCTCGACGTCATAGTCGCTCCAGCCAATATCGGGCTTATTCGGCCAGCCCTGCTGATCCAGCCGGCGCACAATCTCGGCCGCAAAAGCCAGCCGCTCAATCCGCCGCTCAGCCCAGTAGCTGACTTCGCGCAGCGATTGCTCGCTGTGGCGCAGCGCGACGGAATCGAGCGTCGGCTGCGCTGCCGCCGGCGCGGGCCGCTGCATCAGGCGCCCGCGGTACCGGGCCCAGCCGCGCATGATCGGTTGCAGACCGAAGAGCAGGCTCACCAGCGGGCGCGACCACCAGCGTTGTCTCTTGCCGGGGATGTGGGCCCGCGCGCCCGCCGCCACGCAGACGCCAAACGAGAGCAGCAGGCTCGTGATGGCCAGCGGCAGCAGCGGGTGAAACATCACCGACATCACCCACAACGGCAGGGTCACCAGGACATGATATTCCGGAGTGGTGCAGAGCAGGAGATTGAACGGCGGCTCGGCGGCATAGAGGGACTGGAAGCCCGCGCTGCCAAACAGGCCCCGGTAAATGATTGGGGGCTGAATCAAGCTGCCCAGCCCTGCGCTGGTGTAAATCCGGCCCCGCCAAAGGCTGCCGCCGAACGAGTTAAAGCACTCCGGATGTTTGCGCACCAGCAGGGCTTCCGCCTCGCCGTAGCCAATTTGCTGCTTCAAGTAGGCGCCGACGCTCGAGCGCCGGTAATGCCACACCACCGCCGACGGGCTGAAGCCGATGCTCAAACCGGCCTGCTGCAAGCGCCAGCACAGGTCCACATCGTCGCCCGCCTGGCGGAAGGTCGGATCGAAACCGCCGATCTGGGCCAGGGCCCACTTGTAGAATGCCATGTTGCAGCCGGGAATGTGCTCCGCCTGGCGGTCGGTCAACATCACATGCGCCGGTCCGCCGGGCGAAGCCATCACGGCCGCGGCGACCAGCGAGTCTTCCGGCGGCAGGAGGTTGGGGCCGCCTATGCCGGCAAAGTCGCTTGGCAGCAAGCCGCCGAGCAGGTAGTAGAGCCAGTCCTTGTCTGCCCGGCAGTCGGAATCCGTGAACGCCACGATCTCACCCGTCGCGGCGGCAATGCCGGTGTTGCGCGCCGCCGAGAGGCCGAGGTTCTGCTCATGGCGGAAGTAACGGACATTGGGATGGGCAAAGGCAATCTGGCGTGTCGCATCGGTCGAGCCATCGTCCACCAGGATCACTTCATAGTCCGGGTAATTAAGCCGCCCCAGCGAATCCAGGCAGGCTTTGAGCGTGCGCTCCCCATTATAGCTGGCCACCACCACCGAGACTCGGGGATAGCGCGGCAGTGGAAAATACGGCGCGGCGCCAAACATCCGCCCCACGACTCCAAAGGCCGGCTTGGGTTGCCGGTCGCGAGCGGTCAGCCCCATCTTCCAGTCCTCGATCTGGTGTCCGCCGCGCCACCAGTCATCCGTGAAGGTGAACACGATCGCGCCCGCCAGGCCACTCCGAAATGTGTTCTCGATCTGCCACCCCAGCATTTCGGCCTGGCGCGCCTCGCCTTCGCGCAGCGAGTCAATGCCGAATTCCCCCAGCAGCAGAGGTTTGGGTTCCGCGTGCATCTGGAGGCGGGCGAGATAATTCCTGAAGGGCCTCTCCTGGTGCAGATAGAGGTTGAAACAGACAAAGTCCACGCGCTGCGGGCGCAGAAACTCCGTGGGCGGATAGTTGGTGAAGGTGCACAGGCACTCGGGATCCGCGCGCTTGGCCTCGCCGACCAGCTTGTCAATGAAATCGGCGACCGCCTGCGCCCCGCTCCACCGCACGATGTCCGGCGAAATCTCGCCGGCAACGCTGAACGCGAAGACCGCCGGGTGACGTCCGCAGGCACGCACCGCGCGGCGCACCGCGTCGCGAGCCTCGGCTCGCCGGGCGGACGAGTCGAGAAAACACAAGTGCTGGCTCCAGGGGATGTCCACCAGCACTTTGAGACCGCGCTCGGCCGCCAGGTCGAGAAACCACTTGGCCGGGACGTGGTAAACCCGGATGAGATTGGCCCCGAGCTCGCAAATCTGAGCAAAGTCCCGGGCGGTCTGTTCCGGCGATGCGAACGGCAGCCCGGCCGCGTTCGGCGCGAACGGCCCGTACGCAACGCCCTTGGCAAAGAACTTCTCTTCGCCGAGCCGGAAAAACTTGCCGTCCACGCGGACACGTGACACAGAAGGAGCCGCGACAGCCATGCGCCTTAGACGTTGGTTGGGCCTGATTTAATCATCCTCGTGTTGGATACGCGGCAACCAGGGCGCTTACTCCACTTCGAGGTTGATGCCCAGGCGTTCGAGGGTGGCCCCCTCGTCGAGGCTGAGCTGGGCCAGGGTCTTGTTGTACGCGGCGAGCGCCTCAATTTCGTTTCCGCGCGCCGCCGTCAGGTCGCGCTGCATTTGCAGGACGAGATAAAGGATGCTCGTGCCGGTTTGGCTCTTGATTTGTTCGGCCTCCAGCGCGGCGTGGGCATACTCGCGGGCGGCGCGGGTGGCGGCGACCTGTTGGTAACTTGACCGGGCCTGGTTAATGTCGTTGTCAATTGTCACCATGATCCCCTGTTCGAGCCGCTTGAGGGCGAGCATCAACTGTTCCATCTCCAGCTTGCTCCTCTTGTAGGCGGCGCGGGCGCCGCTGTTGCCGAGGGGAAAGGTCAGTTGCGCGCCGTAGGAATAGAACGGCCGGCTGCCGCGGGCCATCTGATCGAAAGCCTGGCTGAATTCGGAGATGCCAGCCCCGCCGGCGCCGTGGCCGTAGCTGCCCACCAGATCCAGCTCGGGGAAAAGCTGGTTATAGTTATACTTCAGGGTCACCCCCTGGCGTTCGAGGTCGAGTTTGGCTTGGAGCAGATCGGGCCGCTGGCTCAGGCCTTTGCTCCAACTGAGTTGTTTGTCAAGAACCCGGACCGGCGCGCCCAGCGAGGCGGCGGGTTGGATATCCAGCGGGTGTGTGGCGGCATAGTCATCGGTGAGCAGTTGCTGCAGGTTGTTTTGCTGCACCGCCAGCGCGCTGCGGGCGGCGATCAAAGCCGCGCGGGTCGAGGCCGCTTGGGCCTCGGCTTGCTTCACCTCCAAATCCGCGACAGTTCCAACCTCACGCCGCCGCGTGGTATCTCTCAACGACTGGGCGGCCAACTCGACCGCTTTCTCCTGCACTGTGACGTTCTCGCGCGCGGAGATCAGGTCGTAGTAGGCCTGTTCCACCGTCGTCACGGTGTTCATGATGGCCTGCTTTAGACTCAGTTCCGAATGCTTGATCCGGTTCCTGGCGACCTTGATGTTGAAGCGGGTCTGGTCAATCCAGAAGTTCTTCAGCAGCGGTTGGGAGAGACTGATGGACGCCGAGCCGGCCGCATTGTCGTATGGCACAGTCAGGGGGTCCTGGAAACGTGAGCCGTATCTCTCGCTAACATCTCCTTTCAAGCTGTACTTGAGCCCCCACGGAGTGAGTCCGCTCAGGCTGCTTTCGAAGCTGTCTTCATCTGTCGTGGTGGCGGGGACGGCGCCGATTCCCGGGCTGAATCCGCCGCCTGACTTGCTGTAACTGTGCGCCCCGCCGATCGTGAAGGCGGGATTATACCCGGCGTAGGCGGCCTGCAGATCGGTGAGCGCCAGCATTGGGTCGTAACGCGCGATGCGCAAGTCCAGGTTCTTTCCCAGAGCGCTCTGGATGCAGTCTTCCAACGATACCGCGCGCATCTCGGGCGCATTCGTTTGCGCCAGCGCCGCCAGGCTGGTCACGGCCAACACCCAGCTTATGACCGAAAATCTCATGGTGGCTGAAGCTTGGGGAATCGGACGCCGGTAGTCAAACAAACCTCGTTGATCGCTTCCTCAAGCCGCCGCCCGCCGCAGCCGGTCGGCGACCGCCCGCCATTCGGGACCGCCGGGCAGTGCCTCGACCACGATCAACTCCGCCCCCGCTTCGTCGCATTCATGCAACTCCGCGTAGATTGCCCGCGCAAATGCCGCCGCATCGCGCGGAATAACCGACACGCCCCCAAACCCCGCGCCCGTGGGAATCCGGGTGTGCGCCAGCACCCGCACCCTGGAACTCCGCACTCCGCACTCCGCACTCCGCATTCTCAAATCCTCCTCGTCCCGCCATGACCACACCACCAGCTTCGCCTTCGGCGAATAGTGCTTCCGCAGCAAACCCGGGCTTCTGAGAACTTCCAAACTCCTGCTGTCGCCTACCGCCAGTTCCCCGGTTACCGCGAGCAAGGCCTGTTCATGGATCATGCCAGGGCGCAACAATCGGGGCGGCGAGACGGTGATATCCAGGACCGTGGACTCAATGCCGATCTGAGCCGGGCCGCCATCTACAATCAGGCGGATCTTATCGCCCAAATGTTTGCGCACATGCTCGGCCACGGTAGGCGAGACGCGATTGGCCGGATTGGCGCTCGGCGCCGCAAGCGGAAAACCGCACTCCCGGATCACCGCCTGGATCAACGCGTGGTTCGGCCAGCGAACCCCCACAGTCACCCCCCCCGCCGTGACGACGCCGGGAATCTCTTTCGCCCGCGGCAGCACCAGCGTCAGCGGACCCGGCCAAAACGCCTGCGCCAACCTGCCCGCCAAGGCTGGCCAGTCTGCCACGCAGCGTTTCGCCATATCCAGGCTCGCGACGTGCACAATGATAGGATTGTGTGCCGGGCGCCCCTTGACCTCGAAAATGCGGGCCACCGCCCGCTCGTCCAATGCGCTGGCCGCCAGGCCGTAAACCGTCTCGGTGGGCAGCGCGACCACTTCCCCGGCGCGGAGCCAGTCTGCAGCCCGCCGCACCGCCGCCAGGAACAAGGCGGGCGTGTGCGTCGGCACAACTTCGGCCAGAATCGCCTGCATATTCGCCACGGAGGGAATTTGCCCGCAAACCTGGCCGAAGCACACGAAAAACTGCAATCGGCTCCCCACGAAGGCTGCATTGGCCCCTTCCGACAGCGGGACGGGGGGGTACGCCGGCAGCACGGTCAAGACGGCCCGGACATCCGCCGCGAGCGCCAGATGTAGTAGATGGCGGGATAGGCTACCAGCTCCATGATGGTGGAGGTGATGACGCCGCCGATCATGGGGGTGGCGATGCGTTTCATGACATCGGCGCCGGTGCCGTGGCTCCATAGAATGGGAGCGAGCCCAGCGACGATGACACAGGCGGTCATGGCCTTGGGCCGCACGCGCTTGACGGCGCCGTGGTAGATGGCGTCGCGGAGATGGGCGAGGTTTGTCATGAGGCCGCGCTTCTTCCAGTCTTCGTAGGCAAGGTCGAGGTAAAGGAGCATCACGACACCGGTCTCGGCATCGAGGCCTGCCAGAGCGATGATGCCGACCCACACGGCAACACTGAAGTTGTAGTCCAGCAGGGCGAGGATCCCAATGGCGCCTACCAGCGAGAATGGCACAGCGAGCATGACGATGCCGGTCTTGATGGCCGAGCGGGTGCTGAGATAGATGATGAGAATAATGATGAGCAGGGTGAGCGGCACCACGATCATGAGGCGTTGCCTGGCCTTGAGCATGTATTCGTATTCGCCGCTCCAGAAGATGTTGCAGCCTGTGGGGAGCTTGATTTCGCCCCTGGCGACGGCCTCGTTAACGGCGCGCATGGCCATCTGAACGTAGGTGCCGACATCAATGCCCTTGACGTCCACGTAGATCCAGGCGTTGGGGACGGCGGCTTCGCTTTTGATGCCCATGGGGGCGCGAACGGTTTCGATGGTGGCGAGCTGGCCGAGGGGGATCTGCGCTCCGGTGGGGGTGGGGACGATGATGTCCCGGAAGGCGCCGAGGTTCTCGCGGAAGTCGCGGCTGTAGCGAAGGTTGACGCCGTAGCGCTCCAGGCCCTCGACGGTGGTGGTGAGGGGCATGCCGCCGAGAGCGACTTCTAGCACGTCCTGGACGTCGGCAACGTTGAGGCCGTAACGGGAGATAGCGTCACGGTCTATGTTGAACTGGATGTAGTTGCCGCCCATGGTGCGCTCGGCAAAGGCGCTGAGGGTGCCGGGCACCGTCTTGACGACCGCTTCGACCTCCGCTGCCACGCGTTCCAGCTCAGCCAGGTCGGGGCCGGCAATCTTGATGCCAATGGGCGTCTTGATGCCGGTGGCGAGCATGTCAATGCGGGTTTTGATGGGCATCGTCCAGGCGTTGTTGAGGCCGGGGAACTGGATGGCGGCGTTCATCGCGTCGGCCAGCTCGTCGGGCGTGCGGCGGCGATGGGCGATGACCTGGCCGTTAGCGTCCTTGATGTCCACGGCTGGCCATTGCTTTTCGGGCTTGAGCATGATGGTGGTTTCAATCATGTCCATCGGCGCGGGGTCGGTGGCGGTTTCGGCGCGGCCGATCTTGCCGAAGACGCGGTGCACTTCGGGGAAGGACTTGATGATCTTGTCGGTCTGCTGGAGGATCGCCCGCGCCTCGGTCACGCCGAGGCCCGGAAAGGTGGTTGGCATGTAGAGCAGATCGCCTTCATAGAGCGGCGGCATGAACTCGGAGCCGATGTTCTGGTAAGGGAATATCCAGCCGACCCTGAAGGCCCATTCCTTGACGGGGCCATCGGGCAGCAACCGCGCCGCCAGTTTGTTCGAGGGGAAAAACACCCACACAACCAGCGCGGCGGCCAGCGTCACGACGGCCCAGCGCCACTTGATGACGAAATCAATGACCGGGTGGTAGAGCCAGATCAGGAAGCGGTTGATGGGGTTCTTTTCCTCGGCGGGGATTCTGCCGCGGATGAAGAAGCCCATGAGGATGGGCGCGAGGGTGATTGAGAGGATGGCTGCCGCCGCCATGGAATAGGTTTTGGTGTAGGCGAGCGGTTTGAACATGCGGCCGGACTGCTCGGTGAGCATGAAGATCGGGAAGAAGGAGACGGTGATGACCAGCAGCGAGTAGAAGAGAGTCGGCCCGACTTCCACGGAGGCGTCGCGGATGATGTCCCAATGGGCTTTCCTGCCCTGGTCGCGCTCCAGGTGTTTGTGCGCGTTCTCGATCATGATGATGACCGCGTCCACCATGGCGCCGATGGCAATGGCGATGCCGCCGAGGGACATGATGTTGGAGCTGATGCCCTGCGCGAACATGATGAGGAAGGAGATGAGCACGGCGATCGGCAGGATGACGATGGCGACGAAGGCGCTGCGCAGGTGCAGGAGGAAGGCCAGACAGACCAGCGCGACGACGATGCTTT
This sequence comes from Verrucomicrobiota bacterium, assembly GCA_035358715.1. GTDB lineage: Bacteria > Verrucomicrobiota > Verrucomicrobiia > Limisphaerales > UBA8199 > UBA8199. The sequence goes on along the minus strand of DAOPPX010000052.1, from coordinate 12,052 downwards.
CCTCCAGGAGCTTCTCCTCGAGAGTCTTGACGGCGCGCTCGATCAGGGCGCTGCGGTCGTAGGCGATGGAGCAGGTGACGTCGGACGGCAAGCCCTTCATGGCGACGTCGAGCTTCTTCTTCACGTCGAGGATGACCTGGCGGGCGTTGGCGCCGTAGCGGACGACGACCACGCCGCCGACGGTCTCGCCGCGGCCGTTGAGTTCGGCGATGCCGCGCCGCATGTCCGGGCCGAATTGCACGTCGGCCACCTGGCCGAGCAGAATGGGCACGCCCTTCTCGCCCACGCCCAGGGTCACCTTGCGGAGATCGTCGAGCTTGTTGATATAGCCGCGCACGCGCAGGATGAACTCCTTCCCGGCCAGTTCGATGGACCGCCCCCCCGCCTCGCCGTTGCTGCGTTTGATCGCCATTGCCACGTCGGAGATTGAGAGGTTGTAGGCGCGGAGCCTGGCGGGGTCCACGGTCACCTGGTATTGGCGGACGAAGCCGCCGATGGAGGCGACTTCGGAAACGCCCTCGACGGAGGCGAGCTGGTAGCGGAGATACCAGTCTTGCATGGAGCGGAGCTCGGCGAGGTCGCGGTTGGTGGAGTTGAGGGAATACATGAAGGCCCAGCCGACGCCGGTGGCATCGGGGCCGAGGCTGGGCGAGACGCCCCGGGGAAGGCGCCCGCTCAGTCCGCTGAGGTATTCCAGCACGCGGCTGCGAGCCCAGTAAGGATCGGTGCCGTCGGCGAAGATGAGGTAAACGAAGGAGAAGCCGTAAAAGGAGTAGCCACGGACGGCCTTGGCCTTCGGCACGGAGAGCATCTTGGTGGTGATCGGGTAGGTGACCTGATCCTGCACAATCTGCGGGGCCTGGCCCGGCCACTCGGTGTAGATGATGACCTGGACGTCGGAGAGGTCGGGGATAGCGTCCAAGGCAATATTCCTGACCGCGTAGATGCCGCCCAGAACAAGAGCCAGCGTGCCAAGAAGGATGACGAACTTGTTCTTGAGGGAGAAATCTATGACGCCTTTGAGCATGGCAAGCCTTTGGCTTCAGTGTTGGTGCTTGTGAGTCGGCTGCGCGGACGGGGGATGTTGTTTGCGCCAGTTCGCCTCGACGATGTCGCGGTGCTCGACAGTGCTGGCGGGGACGAGTTCCATTTCGCACTTGGAGCACTCGCCGGGTTTGTCCGAGACGACGTCGGCATGGGAAGCCATTGGGCAGGTGTAGAGCGTGAAGGGTTGAGGGTTGAGAGTTAAGGGTTGAGTGACAGGTTTGGGCTGCGCGATGACCGGGATGAGGGTCATGCCGCACTTGGGGCACTTGCCGGGTTTGGGCTCAAGCACATCGCTGTGCTCGGTCATGGGGCAGGTGTAAATGATGATATTGGTCTGGGCGGCGGCGGGTGCGGTTGTTGCTGGCATCGCCGTATGGCCTTCGTGCGATGCGGCTGGGGCGGCGGCTTTCGGCCCGCTCATCTTTTGGATGGCCTCGCGGAGCTGGCTTTCAGAGTCGAGGAGGAACTGGCCCGAGGTGACGATGCGTTCTCCCTCGCACAGCCCGGTGAGGACCTGCCAGGCGTCGTCCTCGGCCTGGGGGCCGAGGGTAACGGTGCGCGGCTCGAATCTGCCTTCCTCCAGGGCCACAAACACAGTGTTCCTCTCGCCACTGCGGAGGACGGCCGTGCCGGGCACCAGCAGGACCGAGGGCGCGAGTTCGGAGAGGATCCGGACGGTGGCGAACATGCCCGGCTTGAGGAGGAAGCCGGGATTGTGGAACTCCATGCGAATGCGGGCGGTCCGGGTCTTCTCATCAACGTCGGGATAAACGTAAGTCACGCGGCCGCGGAATTCGCGGTCCGGCAGGCAGGAGAGAGTAACGGTCGCCTCCTGGCCGAGTCGCACGTGGGCGAGGTCCTGCTCGTAAACCTGCGCCTGCACCCAGACCAGGCCGAGGTCGGCCAGCCGATAGAGCCTCATCCCAGGGTCCACCATCTGACCTGCGACGACCGCCTTCTCGACGACGAACCCATCCTGCGGGGAGACGATGCGCAGGGTCTTGCGCGGTTCGCGCGTGCGCTCGAGTTCGGCGATCTGCGCGTCGGAAATGTCGAAGAACCTGAGCTTGGTGCGGGCGCTGCCCTTGAGGGCGGCGCCGCCGGGCGCGTTGGTTCCCTCCAGCGCGAGCACGTATTCCCGCTGGGCGCTGTAAAGCTCAGGGGAATAGATTTCAAAGAGCGGCTCGCCGCGGCGGACCTGCTGGCCGGTGGTGTTCACGTAGAGTTGCTCGACCCAGCCTTTGAGCTTGGTCGTGACGTCGGCAAGGCCGGGTTCATTGTATTCAATCACGCCGACGGTGCGAACGACGCGCCGCAAGGGGCCGCGCGTGACGGTGGCGGTGCGGATGTTCATGTTCTGCACGGTCATGGGCTCGACGGTGATGATCCGGGCGTCGCTGCCGCCGTCCTCCGTTTCGTAGATGGGGCCCATGTCCATGCCCATGCTGTCCCTGGCCGGGACCGGGCTGGTCTCGCCCGGGTTCATCGTGGACTTGTAGTACTTGACCTTGCGTGCGCCTGGGGCCGTCGCGCCGGGAGCGCCGCCCTGCTTGCGCACGGGAGTCAGCTTCATGCCGCAGATGGGGCAGTTGCCGGGCTTGTTCTGGATCACCTGCGGGTGCATGCCGCAGGTGTAGAACTGCTCTTCTTTGGCCTGGCCGCTCTTATCGTGATCGCCGCCGCAGCCGGTCAACGAGACTCCCGCGGCAGCGCCAAGCAGGAGGAGCGCTGCGAGAACTGCGGTCACGCGGCTTGTCTTGATTTCACTTCTCATAGGTAAATGCTTCACTGGTTCATTCCTCCCTGGCTCATCTTCTTCGACGGCGCTGCGGAGTTGGCCGGCGGCATCACCGCGCCGATGCCGGGGGACGAGAGGTCCATGCCTGCGGCGCCGCCGGCAGCGGGCGGCATGCCCTGCATAATCAGCGAGAGCTCGGCCAGCGAAAGTTCCCGCTGCGCCCGGGCTTCGACCTCGTCGAGGTTGAGGCGCAGCAAGTTCTGCTCGGCTTCGGTGAGATTGAGGAAGTCCATTTGGCCGCCAAGGTAGGCGGAGCGGGCCACTTCCAATGTCTGGCGCTGCTTGGGCAGCAACACCCGTTGGAGGACATCCAGGTTCCGGGTCGTTTCGCGATAGACGAAGGCGCGCCCGGCTACATCCACCGCCAGGTTGATTTGCTCGGTGGTGAGCCGGGCCTCGCCGGCACGCTTGCTGGCCTGGGCCTCGGCCACCTGGGCGACGAACTTGTCCCTCCACAGTGGGATGCTCACGGTGCCCCAAGGCCGGTAGAGGACCGGGTTCATCCTGACGTCGGCCATGAAACCAACACTGGTGTCGGGCATGCGCGCCTTGTAGGCAAGGCGGATGGCCGCCTCGGCTGCGTGGACATCGGCGGCCAAAGCTCTGAGGCGTGTGTTCTCGGCCAGCGCCTGCTCCAGCCACTTGTCGGCCGGGACATCGAGCGGGGTGGTCTCGAAATGCGAGGGCACGGGCGGCGGCGGGTCGGCCGGGTGGATCCCAAGAGCGGCCTTCCACTGGGCCAGGAGCGGGGCGCGCGAGTCCTCGAGGTTCACGATCTCGGTGTTGAGGCGGGCCTGCTCGATCTGGGCGCGCAGCACGTCCTGGAGAGTCGCCTTGCCCACTTCGTTCTGCGAACGGGCCAGCCGCTCCAGCTCTTGCAGCAGGCGGAGGTTTTCGCGGTTGACGCGAATCTTCTCTTCCAGGAAATAGAGCCGGTAGTAGGTGCGCTTGACCTCGTAGGCGCTCTCGAGCGACGCCGCCCTGAAGGCGAAGTAGCCGCCATGGCTGGCGGCGGCGGCGACCGCGCCGGCGGCGCGCAGCTTGCCGAATCCCGGAAAGCTCATCATCAGCCCCGGCATGAGCGAGGTGACCACGTCGTGAATGTCCATCTGGAAGCTCAGTTGGGGATCCGGCAGCGAGCGCGCGACGGTGATGCGCTCGACCGAGGCCACCCAGTCAAAGTACGCCGCCTCCACCCTCGGCTGATTGAGGAGCGCGTAGGCGAGGAAGTGGCTGAGGCTGGATTGGCTGGTGAGCACCGGCAGCTCCGGCTTCCGGCCGTCGGGCCGGTAAGAGCCGGCGACGGCCTGAACCTGGCGCCGGGCCTCATTTTCGCCCTTTATAGGCGTGCCCCTGCATCCGGCCAGGAGCAGGAGCGGAATCAAAAGCATGTAAGTCTTCATAACTACGGCAATTCATTGCGTGCAGGTACAGCAAAGCGCGTCCGTAATGCGCCTGCTCAGTACACACTACGGGCGTCGAAGCCGGAGACTCAGATCAGAAGCGCGCACTTCCACTGGTAAAGAGGAGTGGCGGCGGCGCGGTTCCAGGAAGAAAGGGGATAGGTGAGCGCGGCGAGGCGCGTTGGCGGCACCACAAAGAGCACCACAGCAGGCGCCAGCAGAAGCAACTGGCCCGACTCCGAGACCCGTGGAGCCGGCGTGGCGGGTGCCGGCTGGGAGCACGGCGAGGTATTGTCCATGCAGCAACCGCCCTTGCCGCAAGGACAGCAGGTGCAGCCCGGGCACTTGGCTGCCGCCGGGGCCACGTGCGCGCAAACAACCGGGACGACTTGCGCCCAGACCAGCGCCACGCTGCACAGGATGGCCAGCAGTGGTTTCACACTAAGCTATCATACCCCAACTGTGGCTGAATTGCTCAAGAAACCTCTCTGAGGGCCCTTTGATAGCGCCGCCGGTTGGTCTGCGGCAGCAGCAGGGCGTGTTAATCGGGCGCGCCCCGCCCCCCCGGCGCCCGTCTGCCCGATTAGCGCCAGAAGCAGTTCAGCACGCCATGGCCGGCGGCGGTCTGGCTTTGGGCGATGGCCTGGGTGATGTATTCCTTGGCTTGTCGCACGGCGCGCGGCAGGGACCTGCCTTGGGCCAGGTGCCCGGCAATCGCGGCGGAATAGGTGCATCCAGTCCCATGCGTGCTCACGCCCCGGACGAATGGCGCACTCAACAGCAGCTCCTGTTGCCCGTCGTAGAAAATGTCCACCGCCTCCCGGAGCCCGCGGAGGTGGCCGCCCTTGACCAGCACAGCGCAGCCGAAGCGCTGATGCAATTTTCGGGCTGCGGCACGCAGGTCGGTGATGGAGGCCAGCTTTCCGCCGACCAGAATTTGCGCCTCGTCCAGGTTGGGCGTTATCAGACTGGCCAGGGGCAGAAGCTTGGCGCACAGGGCCTTCACCGCCGCCGGCTTGAGCAAGGCCGCGCCGCTGGTGGACACCATTACCGGGTCCAACACCAGCGGCACGCGCTGGCTGCGCCGGAAGAACTCAGCCACCGCATGGATGATCGGGGCTGAATAGAGCATGCCGGTCTTGACCGCCGCCGGTTGCAGCGCCTCGAACACGGCCTCGATTTGCCGCCGCACCATTTCCGCGCTGCAGGCCTGTATGCCATAGACGCCCTTCGGGTTCTGCGCCGTGATGCACGTGATCGCGCTGGTGCCGTGCACACCAAGCGCGGCGAAGGTTTTCAGGTCCGCCTGGATGCCGGCCCCGCCGCCGCTGTCCGAGCCCGCGATCGTAAGCGCCACGGGGAGTTGAAGTCGCTTTGACATGGGGCAAAGCTAGCGGACAAGTGTGAACGGGGAAACGCAAAACCAAACCAGGAAAGGGCCGAGGAGATGAACAGCATGTTATTTGGGTCGTTTTCGGGCGAAGTGGGCGGTCTGGCAGTCCTGTCCTTTCGCGAAGTATGGCGGGGGGCGTCACGCTGCAATCAGGGTCGCTCTGAAGCGCTCGGCAGGACCCTATAGACTCGCCGCTCCCGCACTCGGAGCTACCCCGAAACAGCCTTTCAAGCTCCATTTGATGGCGGACTGGCTCGTTGCTCGGGCACAGCAGGAACATCAAGCGCCTTTGGCTGCCATTCTCAGCGTGCTTCTGCCACTTCCCCCTTCGCCTTTCTCTGGGCGTCACGCCTGCAGCGTTTGGACATTGACGGGCAAGCGGAAGGCGAGTCTGCCTCACGTCCGGCTGCCGACTTTGTAGGGAACTTCCTTACAAAACATTCAGCCATTTCCCGACAAGACAACCTGCGGCCGTTCTGATATGTATATGGACTATTGGCCGTGTGCAGTGAGAAGAAACGCAGATAGCCAGAACCCCGCAGCTTAATGCGAACTGCGGGAAGTGAAATCAGAAATGGGACTATGAAATCTCGTCTACTTAAATCCCCGGTAATCTCTATTGTGATGTTGAGTATGGCAGCGACGGCCTTTTGCGCTGTTGGCCAGAAGCTCTCCGTGTCCAATCCCGAGGTCAGCCTTAAACTAGCGGCCGAAGGGGCTCAGTTGATTGCGGATTATGGCAGTTATCAGCTTTGGACAGCACCCGCGGACACCGCTGCGAAGGTGGCGGGCGAGCAGGGAGTTGCGGTCGTCGAAGGGGAGGATGTAATCGAATTGTCTGCCGGTCCGATCAATACCGCGGCGCCGCCGCCGCCGCCAGGCAAAGGAGTGGTCGCCGAGGACTTTTCCGGCAAGCGACTTCACTTGGTGCAGTTCGCCGGCCCGATTATGCCTGAATGGCGTGCCAGCCTCGTGAAGGCGGGCCTTAAGGTCGTGGCATACGTCCCGCGCAATTCCTACCTCGTTTATGGCGACTCTGCCTCTCTGGGCCAGTTCCGCGTCGCCGCGGCGAGCACGCCCCACGTGCAATGGGAGGAAGCTTACCTCCCTGAGGAGAAGATCCATCCGCGGGCGCGCGCAGCGGCTGAAAAGGCCACACGCAAGGAGTTGACCGATGACCTGTTCGCCATCCAGTTGGTCGAGGATGAGGCCGCCAATGCACAGAGTCTGCAGTTCCTGGACGAGATTCGACGTGAGCTGATCCGACGTTCAAAATTCCTGGGCTATGTCAACGTCGTCCTGCGGCTGCCGCCCGAGCGGCTGGCAGAAGTGGCCGCTTTACCGGATGTGGTTTCCATCCAACCCTACGCGATGCCCAAGAAAAGGGATGAGCGGCAGGGCCAAATTCTCGCCGGCAACCTGACCGGCGGTTTGCCCAGCAGCCCAGGCTACCTGGACTGGCTGGTGAACAAAGGCTTCACCGCGGACCAGTTTGCGGCCTCCGGCTTCGGAGTGGACGTTTCCGACAGCGGCATTGACAACGGCACGACCTCGCCGAACCATCCCAACCTTCACGCGCTGGGCGACCCGGCACAGCCCGCCCGCGTGCTCTACAATCGCCTCGTCGGAACTCCCAACTCGGGCAGCACTCTCCAAGGATGTGACGGCCACGGCAATCTCAACTCTCACATTATCGCCGGCTATAATGATCTTTCCGGTTTTCCCCACACCGACTCCCTGGGGTATCATTACGGGCTAGGCATCGCGCCTTTCGTCCGAGTCGGCTCATCGGTCATCTTTGACCCTGACTATTTTACCAACCCCGATTACTCCGAATTGCAGTCACGCGCCTACCAGGACGGGGCGCGGGTCAGCTGTAACAGCTGGGGCAGCAGGTCCTACGGAGCCTACACCAGTGACAGTCAGGCCTATGATGCTCTCGTGCGCGACGCCCAGCCCAGTGGATCGCCCTTCCCGGCCGCCGGCAACCAGGAGATGGTCATTGTTTTTTCGGCAGGCAATGATGGCTCGAGCGCGAACTCCATCGGGGCGCCCGGCACGGGCAAGAACATTATCTCAGTCGGCGCGAGCGAGAACGCCCATTCCCACTCCACCGCTAACGGCGGTAACAATTCTACCGGCAACGACGGCTGTGATATTCCCGATACGGGCGCCGACAATGCCAACGACATCATCTATTTCTCCAGCCGCGGGCCGTGCGACGATGGCCGGGTCAAACCCGACATTGTGGGACCTGGAACGCACGTGACCGGGGGAGTCGGGCAGCAGGTGGGCTACGGCTCGACTGGTACGGCCCTGGCCTGTTTTGAAGCCACGGGCGTTTGCGGTCTGCCCGGCAGCGGGACTGTGGGCAGCCCAAACAACTTCTTTCCGCTGGGGCAGCAGTTTTACAGCACGTCGTCGGGGACCAGCCACTCCTGCCCGGCGCTCGGCGGTGGGGCGGCCCTGCTGCGCCAGTATTTCATCAACCAGACCTGGCCGGCCCCAAGTCCGGCAATGACCAAGGCCTGGCTGATGAACGCCGGCCGCTACATGACCGGTCTGTATGCGAACGACACCCTGCCCTCCAACAATCAAGGGATGGGGTTGTTGAATCTTGGCGCTGCTTTTGATGGGGTCTTGCGGATCCACCGCGACCAACTTGAAGAAGACCGCTTCACGGCCAGCGGGCAGGTGCGCGCCTTCGATGGGCTCATCACCGACCCCACTAAACCTTTCCGCGTCACACTGGCCTGGACCGACGCGCCCGGCTCCACTCTCGGAAGCGCCTACAACAACAACCTCAATTTGACGGTTACTGTCGGCGGCCAGACCTATCGCGGCAACTTCTTCAGCGGCGCGGTTTCGGTTGCCGGCGGGACAAACGACCCGCGCAACAACGTGGAAAGCGTTTTCCTGCCAGCGGGCCTCACCGGCGAATACATCATCACGGTTAGTGCCGCGAACATCAATTCGGACGGCGTCCCGGGCAATGCGGATGCCTTGGACCAGGATTTTGCCCTGGTCGTTTACAACTCGACGGATAGTCCGGTGCTGCCCATTCCTGCCGGCGCCACGGTTACCGCTGAGAGCTGCAGCCCCGGCCAAGGGATAATTGATCCCGGGGAGACTGTTACGGTTGAGCTGGGCTTGCGCAACAACGGTCCGTCCAACTCCGTCGCTCTGGTCGCAACCCTGCTGGCCACCAATGGCGTGGTGGGGCCAAGTGGACCGCAGGACTACGGCGTGCTGGTTGGCGGTGGGGCCGTCGTGAGCCGCCCGTTTACCTTTAGCACAGTGGGCCGCTGCGGCGGCAGCATCAGTGTTGTGCTCCAACTCCAGGATGGCACCAATGATTATGGCTTGGTCGCCTTTCCGTTCACCCTCGGCCTGCTGGCCACCAATACCTCGTCCAGCTCACATGGCACGCCAATAACGATCTCTGCTCTTGATGGCTCGGTCCTGCCCTATCCGTCCCCGATCACGATCAGCGCCCTTTCCGGCGCAATCAGCAAAATCACCGTCACCTTGAACGACCTCACCCATACTTGGCCGGATGACTTGGATGTGCTGCTGGTGGGGCCCCAAGGGCAGAGTGTTCTACTGCTTTCTGATGCCGGCGGCGGCAACAACATGACCAACCTAACGCTCGTTTTCGACGATGCCGCCCTGGCGCCCCTGCCTGATGAAGAACCCCTGATGAGCGGCGCATGGAAACCCACCAACTTCGAAGAGGATAGCGCCCTCCCGACTCCCGCCCCGTTGGATCCCTTCGGCTCGGCGTTGTCCGTCTTCAATGGCGCCAGTCCAAACGGCACGTGGCAGCTCTTTGTTGCCGACGACTATACTTCTGACGATGGCGGCATTTTGGCTGGGGGTTGGGCACTTACCATCGTGACCACCAATCACATGTGCTGCCTCGATCCGACAACTGTGGACCTGGCTCTAAGCCTACACGCTTCGCCTGAGCCGGTTGCTCTTAGCAACACCGTCACCTATACGATGACTGTTGCCAACTCGGGCCCCGCCCTCGCAACCGGGGTGGTGGTGACCAACCTATTACCGGTTCAGGCTGCCTTCGTTTCGGCGAGCGTTTCTCAGGGCACCGTTCTCAATGTTGGCGGCGTCGTTTCCTGGAGTCTTGGCAACCTGGCTGTTGGCGCCAATGCCTCGGCCCAAATTGTGGCCAATGTGGTAGGGGGCCCCACCCTGCTTGATCAAGCCAGAGTGGTATCCAGCCAGACTGATAACTACCCCCCAGATAACGAAGCCACTGTGACGACCACGGTCAGCGTCCCGCAACTCTCCGTTGAGGATGTCGCCGTCGTGGAGGGCGATGCGGGCTCTCGCCCAGCCGTCTTCATTGTCACCCTTTCGCAGATCTGCCCGTTGCGCGTAGATGTGGACTATATGACAGTAGCCGGCACCGCAACGCCAAACGGCGATTACCTTCCCATGACCAACACCCTCCATTTCTTCCCAGGTGACGTCGCCCAAACCATCGAAATCCCGGTCATTGCCGATACGATGGATGAGGAGGATGAAACCTTCCGCGTTGTTCTGACTAACCCGGTCAATGCTGGTGTCGTCCGGGACCAAGGCACCGCCACCATTATAGACGACGATCCTATGCCCGCGGTATCCATCGGCGACGTCGCTGTGTTCGAGGGCCAGAGCGGCACCAATATCGCCATATTCCCTGTTACCCTCGCCCGGGCCAGCGAGCGGTCGGTTTTGGCAACTTGCACCACAAGCAACAGCACCGCAATCGCCGGGCCCGATTTCACCGCCCTGACCCGCACCTTTATTTTTGCGCCGGGCCAGACGTCCACCAATTTCATTGTCTCGATAAATGGCGACACAATAAATGAACCGGATGAGACCTTCCTCGCCCAACTCAGCGTCCCGGTCAATGCCGTACTCGGCCGTGCCACGGGTGTGGGCACCATCCTCACCGACGATATCGGTCCATTGTTGTCGGTGGTGTTCTATCGTCTCACGGCGGAAAGTCAATCGCCGCCCAATGGCGTTGTGGACGCCGGCGAAACTGTCACCCTGAGTGTGGCGTTGCGCAACGACGGCAGCGCGAACACTACCAACCTCATCGCCACCCTTCTCCCCGGCAACGGAGTGGTCAGCCCCAGCGGCCCGCAAAGCTACGGCGTTCTGATTGCTGGCGGGGCTCAGGTTTCCAGGCCCTTCACCTTCACCGCAGGTATCTCCAATTGCGCCACCCTTCGCGCGGGCTTTCAATTGCAGGATGGCACAGCCAGCTTGGGCACGCAGACTCTGAGCATTATAGTGGGTAATTGCTTCGCAGATGATTTCGAGCCGGACATTGACCTGCCCAATTGGGCGGCCTTCGGAGGCACCGTCGGCAGCACGGTAATCGCCACCAATTACGGCGGAAGCGTTTCGCCGCCCAACTCCTTGTGGTTTGGTGACGGCGGCAGCCGTTTTGCCAGAACCCGCCCGCTGAATACCACCTGCGGCGGCACAGTATCATTCTATATCCGCCTGGCTAATGGAAGCGCATGGCCATGGGAAAACGTGGACTCCCTTACCGCAGAGGGAGTCGTGCTCGAATACTCGACTGACGGAGGTGCGACCTGGACAATCATGGGGGGCTACACCAATAGCACCTACTACGCCTGGACGGCAGTGACAGCGCCGATTCCGTTGGCCGCACAAGCGCCGGCGACCCAATTCCAGTGGAGGCAACTCTCCCACAGTGGCAGCCTTTATGACCACTGGGCGCTGGACAGCGTTATGATTCTGTCCGGCCCCAGCCCTGCAAGGCTGTTGGCACAACCAGCCAGCCAGACTGTTCGGCCGGGCACGAATGTCACCTTCTGCGTGACTGCCACCGGCTGCGTCCCGATTACCTATCAGTGGCGCCGGTCGGGAACCAATCTGGTTAACGACAGCCGAATTTCCGGCGCAACCAGCGCATGCCTCTCGATCACGAACACCCTGGAGGCCGACAGCGGGCAATACTCCGTGGCCGTGTCGAACATGTACGGTGGCGAGATCAGCTCGAATGCAACACTCTTGGTTTCCCCGTTGGACCACTTTGTTTGGGGAGAAATCTCGTCTCCCCAGGTATCCGGTGTACCCTTTCTCGCTACCATTACAGCCCGGGATGCTGACAATAATCCGGTCCCGAATTACGGCGGCTGCGTCACACTCTCGCGCGGCGGGGTGTCCACTAATATCGTCGGCACTGGGACGAGTACGGTTAATTATCCGCTGGGCACGTTCTATCATGATGAGAGAACCCAAGTCATCTACCAGCCCGGTGAAATCGGCGCGGCAGGCCGCATTACAGCGCTGGCGCTGGACGTCTCAAGCCTGCCTGAGCGCATCTTGCCACTACCACCGGGTTTTAGGTGCTCCCCCAGAGTTCGTCCC
>DAOPPX010000051.1:0-35578 GCA_035358715.1 Verrucomicrobiota bacterium | reverse complement strand
CGCAGCCTGCCTACCCCCAAAAAACCTAAACCGCCCGCCGGTAGCGAAAGTCGGGGTAGGACGGCCGAGGGAGGGGGTCTGGCGAGGGGGGATTAGGCTCAGGTTGTTTCCAGCGGGTCAGGATGTGTGAGGCTGAAAGAGGGAGTTCGATGCCGCTCTTACGGAGCTTGGCGGGAAATGTCCCGGCGCTTTGGCTATAAACATGGCGCTCCTCCGGAGCTTTCGCCCTTCGATCCGCGCCCCTATTACTCTGGAAACAGCGAAGAACCCGGATTTGTGACTTGAACAGGATCTGCGTATGGCTATCCTCGAACTTGCCCTGCGGGGCACGCCTTCGTGCGCCGGGTGGGCACGTGCATAAATCGTCTCGAACATGGTGAAGAAACCAATACTCGTTATGAAGAAATCATCCCTGTCCCTGTTGTTTTCAGGTTTGCTGGCGGTCGCCCTGGTCGGCGGCACTGCCGTCAACGCGGCAGACACCAAGACCAAGTCTGCCGATGCGTCAAAGGCCGCAGTGGCTCAAAAGCCCAAAGCCAAACGCAACTGGTATCCATTCTACGGCACCGTCGCGGCGGTGGATAAGCAGGCCAAGACCATCTCTCTGAAGAAGAAGCAAGGCGAACGCGTGTTGAAACTGGACTCGAAGTCTGAACTCCTGGTCAACGACAATCCAGCCACCCTGGCCGACGTCAAGGTCGGCAGTTACGCGCACGGGAAACTCCACAAGAACGCTTCGGGCGCGGAAGTGATTACCTCGGCAAAGTTCGACAAGGAAGCCCCGCCGAAGAAGAAGAAGGCTTCCGAGAAAAAGCCGGCCAAGCAGGCCGATTAATGTCGGATCTGGTCCGGTTGGCAACGGAGCTATTTCACCGTGCGGTGGTAGATGCGCCAGTCGAAGCCGCTGAGGCGAAACAGGGGAAAGCAGTCTGACGGGGGTTCGGGCATGCCGGCGATCTTCACCGGCTTGAACTCCTGGTCGTGCAGGACCTCGACCCAGCCGATGGCCGGGCGATTGGAGAAGTTGATGACCACGACGAACTCGTCCTTGCTGTCCAGGCGCATCAGGGTGACGAGGTTCGCCTCGTCCGAGTTGCGCAGCCAGATCACGCGGTCATTGCGGAAGACGGGGTAGGCTTTGCGCAGGCGGATGAGGCCCTGGTAGATTTGGCGAAAGGCGGGGCGTTCCTTGGGCTGCCAGAAGACCGGCACCTTCTCGAACAGGGCCGGGTCGCCGGATTCGGTGGCGTCGCCGACTTCCATGCCGTTGTAGAGGAGAGGCACGCCGTCGAGGGTGAGCATGAGGGCCGAGGCGGCCAGGGCGCCTTTGGCGCTGAAGCGGGCGACGGCTCGGGCCTCGTCGTGGTTGTCGGAGAAGCGCAGGTGGAGTGAGCCCTCGGGGAACTGCCGGCGGCTTTCCTCCCAGGACCGCTTCAGCTCGGAGGCGGGGGCGCCGCGGAGCAGGACGTCGTTGAGCGTGCCATGCAGGGGCCAGGAATAATCCAGGTCAAAGGCATTGGTGAGCAGTTCGGGCTTGCTGGCTTCGGCGAGCATGACGATGTCGGGCTTGACCTTGAGCAGTTCGGCGCGGGCTTCCTCCCAGAAGCTGGTGGGGACTTCGTAAGCGACGTCGCAACGGAAGCCGTCGAGGTCGAAGGTAGCGGGGTTCACCCAGTGCTTGAGCATGGCGATCATATACTCGCGCAGCCTGGCGTTCTGGTAATTGAGGCCGGCGACGTCGGTCCATTCCTTGACCGGCGGGATGATTTTGCCGGTGGCGTCCTGCTTGTAGTACTCCGGGTGCGCCATGAGCACGCTGTCCCAGGCGGTGTGGTTGGCGACGACGTCAATGATGATCTTGAGCCCGCGCTTGTGGGCCTCGGACACCAGGCGTTTCAGGTCGGCCTCGGTGCCGTAGTCAGGGTTGATGGCATAGTAATCACGGATGGCGTAGGGGCTGCCGATGGTGCCCTTGCGCAGCTTCTCGCCCAGGGGATGGATGGGCATGAGCCAGAGGATGTTCACCCCAAGGTCCTTCAGCTCGTCGAGCCGGGCGGTGATGCCGTTGAAGTTGCCCTCGGGGGAGAAGTTGCGAGGGAAGATCTCATAGACCACGCCGTCGCGAACCCAGGACGGAGTGGACACGGTGATCTTCGCGGGTTCGGCCGCAAAACCGGCGAGCGCGGCGGTCAGCAGGGCCAGCGCGGCCACGCGGTTGTGAAGTCGGCGGTAAGCAGGGTGATGTTTCATAATGTTGATTGAGGAGTCGTTGCGGTTCGGCTAGGGCGCCAGTTTGACGCGATAAAACCTCTGGGTGACCGCGGCCGGCGGCGAGTCGGTGCAGGAGAGCCACAGTTGCAGCGGGCCGGCGGTGGTGAGCGAGGACGGCAAGTTGCTCCAGGCGGCCCCGACGAGAGTGTCCGCCCATACGAGTTGGTAGGTGCGGCCGGGCATCGCAGCCCACTTGACCTTATAGCCGCCGATGGCTTCCAGGCTTTCCAGCCGGAAACCGAGCGCCGGGTCAAGCCGGTCGAACGTGCCGTCGGCGTTATTGTCCAGCAGGGCGGCTGTCGGGATGACGAAGAACTCGCCGGGGTCAATATCAGGGCCGGTGCCGGCGGGGCATTGTGCCGCGAGTATGCCGCCGTCAGCGGTTTGGTAGGCGGCGGCGCAGAGGTAGAGATTCGTCGGCACGTAGCCAAACGCCGCGACCAGGTCTATGGTGCCCGCCAGCGCGCCGGAATCGGCCGCGGACTTGTAGGCGAGCGAAGAGGCCGGCGCCTGAAACCAGGCAACATAGGTGTTGAGACTCTCACTGGCCAGGAAGGGCTTGCTGGTGTCGGCGGCAACGTTGCCGGTCTTGGCCCACGGCGCAGCGGCGGTGGCGGAGGGCAGGAGTTGGTCGCTGACAAGGATGAAATGGTCATTGGGCCCGCTGGCGCCGGTGGACCATGTGGCCACGTAGAGGGTCGTGCCGCGTAAAGCGCCGTAGAGCACCATGCCGCTCGACGCAAGCAAGTAGCCAGGATAATTGAATGTGCCATCCAGGACGAAGGGCGGGTAATTGGTGGGCGGGGCGGCGAGGGTGTTGGTGCAGACCGTGGCGCTCGGCGTGGACAAGCCGGCGCTATTCGACGCCACAATCGAGTAGCAGTAATTGCTGTTGATGCTCAGCCCCGTATCCGGATAGGACGTGCCGGCCGTAAGCGCAACGGGCGATCCGCCGCGGTTGACGAGGTAAGCGGCGGCCCCCGCGCTGGCCGACCAGCTCAGGTTAAGCTGGTTTGTCTGCACCGGCGTGACGACCAGGTTTTGCGGCTGGGGCGGGGGCTGCGGCGTGCTGCTGACCGTGAAATGCCAGTCCTGGCCGCTGTTGTTGTCCCAAGTGCCACTGCCATTGTGGAAGACACAATCCAACTGGGTTGTGTTGGCGGGAATGGTCACCGTGCTTTCCCAGCGATTGGAGGCTGAGTTAAACGACATGGCGGCATCAGGCGAGACAACGGGGTTCCAGTTGTTCCAGCCGAGGTGGATGAAGATGGAGTTGGCGCTGGCCAACGGTCCGCCGGCAGGGGAGAATGCGATAGTGGCGCTTGCCCCGGCCGCCGGCGGCACCGGCGAAACGCACACGCGCCCGTTGCAGCCGTTCGTATCCCCGCCCCCAGTCCCGCCCAGGTTCGCTCCCACCCAAACGTGCTGGATCGGGGAGTTGCAGGCGTTGCCACCGTTGTCCACCCCCCGGAGGTAGTAATCCACGTAGCTGTTGGTGATGCCGCTCACTTTCGCATAATAGTAGTCGGCAATGTATTGCGGCGTCACGCCGATGACCGGGGCGACGACGCGTTTGGTCATGTTGGAGGTGAGCCAGGCGCCGGCCAATGGGCCGCCGGTATAGGTCTTGAACTGGTCGCTGGTCGGCGGGTTGGTGCCGTTGACGCGGAAGTGCAGGGTGACATTCGAGATGCCGGAGACATCATAGCCGTAGGTCCAGACCCAGAAGTCGGAGTTGGCGGCAGCCGTCAGCTTGTAACCGTATTGGACGCCAAAGTTGGTGCCGCCGGGATTCCAGGGGTGGCGCTGCGGCGCAAAGAGCGTGGGGGGCGTGGCGTCGCCGGAGGGGTTGCCCGCCAGGATGCTGTTGACGTTGCGGACGGCATTGGATTGGGCGACCACCGCGCGATGGCATTCGTCGCCGTGGCAGCCGTAATAGACGAAGCCGCTGTCGAGGCTGCCCAGGTAGTAGTGCCAGCCCAGCTCCACCGCGTTGGGAGTGGTGCTGAAGCTGCCCGGGTCGCGCACCTGGTCAAGATCAGGGGTCACGCCGGCAACCTGCTGCGCCGTCTTGACGCGGTTCTCGGTGGCGATGATGACCCGCCAGT
The DNA here is from genome assembly GCA_035358715.1 of Verrucomicrobiota bacterium. GTDB lineage: Bacteria > Verrucomicrobiota > Verrucomicrobiia > Limisphaerales > UBA8199 > UBA8199. The sequence continues at coordinate 31,199 of DAOPPX010000051.1, read as the reverse complement.
TGTCGGCCTTGTCGCTGGTGCCGAGGCTGGGATCCACCACGTTGCCGCTGCTGGTCGAGTAGCTCGGCGGCCAGTGCCAGTTAATGAAGATGGGCGAGCCGAAATCGCTGTCCGCATAGACCCAGCCGCCGTCTTCGACATGGACGACGTCATCGGCGGCGGGCGGGAATTCCTGCAGGAACTGCTCGACCGTGGTGGGTTCGTAGCCGCGCGAGCTCGCCTGGCTGGCAAAGTTCTGGACCCATTCCATGTAGTAGGAATGGCCCCCGCTCCAGGCGTTGTCGCCGTCGTGGGCGCACATGACCAGCGCCGGCTTGGCGGGGTCGTTGCGAGCATTGAGGGGATTCAGCAGATCCAGGCTCCAGGGACTGTAGCTGTCTTTCCAGCCGAGCACCTGGTCGCTAGGCACAAGGATCATCTTCGACTCGGCGCCGGTCTCCGGGTCCACGTAGCGCGCGTAATGCAACTGAAAGCCAAAGGGCATGACCTGGGTGGGCGAGCAGCCACGATCAATCGAGATGCGCTGATAATTGCCAGCGCCCTGTGCCGGGTTGAGCTGGTCGGCCCGGTTGGGCAGGTCGCAGTTCTCGCCGCCGGAGCCGACCACGACCGGGAAGTCCGCGCAAGCCCGCGCCAGGTGTGTATTGGCGATGATCGTCCAGTCAATGCCCACGCGCTTGAGGATGGGGATCATCCGCTCGGAGAAACAGGTTTCGGTAGGGAAGTAGCCGCGCGAGAGGGCGGGAGCGGTGGTCCAGAAGATTTCCATCTGCCGCCGGTGAATCCTGAGCTCCATCTCCAGCGTCTCGTCGCTCAATAGCGGCGCCAGGGCGTGGTGATAGGTGAAGTTGACCAGGTCCATGCGCGGTTTGCCGCCCGTGGTGGTCCAGGTGCGGGCATTCCGATTGGCGAGATACCAGCCGGAGCCGTAGCCGAGTTGACCGGCGGCGCCAAGGCTCTGCACGTTTTCCATCAACGCCCCGGAGTAACTGATCTGCGCGCCGGAATTGAGATGGCTGCTGATGCTGCTGAGCGAGGCGCTGGGGCCGCCCTGGTAGGCGTTCACGCGGTCACCCCAGCCGAAGATATCGCGGAGCACCTCGGGGTTGGGGTGCTGGCGGCCCGCGTCCTGTCGCTGGACGGTATCCCAGGCGGCCTCGTAGTGGTCCGTCCCGTAGCCGCGGGCGTCAGGCCAGTAGATCGGCTGGTGCAGGTGCCAGAGCCAGGTGGTGTGGACGCCCGTCGCGCCCCACGCGGCGCCACACGCCGCCAAGAGGGCCAGGCAAAGAACAGGGGCCACCGCCCCGAAACGTAAGCGGCGGTTAAAGGGCAAAGGAAGGCGCTTGACTGGCCAGGATTGATGCGGTGCTGTCGGTATCGCAGACATTGCTCCTACTTAAGCAGATGGCGGCGCCCTGCGCCCCCGCATCTTTGTGCGGTAGCTCGGAAGGGTATCCGCATGTTAAGGTACACAATATCGGACTATGCGCATTAACGTTGCCCGTCGCACCGCGTCCTCGACCGTCGTTTTCGTGCTCCTGTTTGCCGGCCTGATCGGCGCACGGGGCGAAGCCATGCTCCAGTTGTTCCAGGTTAGGTGGAGCGACTTGAGCCAGAAGATGCCAGAGCTGGCCGAGGCCGGCTACACCAGCTTGTGGCTGCCGCCGCCCGCCAAGGCCAGCAGCATCTGGTCGGTGGGCTACGACCTGTTTGACCCGTTCGACTTGGGCGACAAGAACCAGAACGGCAGCGTCGCCACCAAGTACGGCACCAGGGCGGAACTGCTGCAGATGGTGGAAACCGCCCATCGGTTTGGCCTCCGCGTCTATTTCGACAACATTATGAACCACCGGCAGGGCGTGGTGCCCGGCTACGATGTCTATACGCCGACGAACTTCTTCCCTGGTCTGTGGCCGCAGGATTTTCACCTCAAAACGACCAGCAGCGGGAACCGGAACTGGCCGAACGTGGAGGACTGGAGCAACCAGGGCCTCGTGCAGAATGAGCCGATCAACGGCCTCTGCGACCTGGCCAACGAGCCCGGCGGCATCAACTACAATTTCGGCCCCACTCTGTGGAGCCAAACCAGCAAGCCTTACTTTGTGCGGCAGCCGGGCAACCCGGATTACTACATGGACACCAACTCCGCCTTCCTGGGGAGTTGGTCAGCCGGCAGCTCTCCCGGATTTAGCTGGCCTGCGGGAAGCTGGCATGGGTTCAACGGCACCAACGGCCAGCCGGTGGCCGAGCGCGTGGAGGACTACCTCACCCGCGCGGCCATGTGGACGCTCTATACCACCCGGTGCGACGGGTTCCGCCTGGACGCGGTCAAGCATACGCCCTCGCCTTTCTTCGGCGATTACTCGACCAGTTGGCGGGGTTACCTGGGGGGCATCCAGGCGATGTTTGACTTCACGCACGGCTACGGCAATAACGTGCGGGCCAACGATTACATGGAGGGCGACGACAACCGGAGCAGTTGCTTCGACACTGAAGCCCCGCGCAACGATGCGATGCTGTTCGGAGAGCATCTGGGGGCGCCGCCGTCCTATGACGAATACATCAGGACCGGCATGAGGTTGTTGAATTCGCCGTTGCGCGACACCCTGAACGGCGCCTTGAGTGGCGGCGGGAATCTCCCCCTCGGGATGGACCAGGCCGAATACACCCCTTATTACGGCGCTTTCAAGATTACCCAGGGAGTGCAGCTTACCGAGGACCACGACCATATTCTGTGCTGTCCAACGCACCGGGAGATTCAGAATGCCTATTACTTCATGCACGAGGGCCTCCCGATGATCTACTCGGACAACTTCAATTGGGCGGGCGACCCCAGTCAATCCACCACCTTCCCGCAGGTCCCGATGACGGATTATCTGGGACAATACGGCGACAACACCATGCCCGAGACCGCCACCCTCCACCAACGCTTGAGCCGCGGCGGCACGCGCCCTCGCTGGAGCGATAGCCATATCGTCGCCTTCGAGCGCTACGACTACCGCGATGTGTCAGGCACCGACATCCAGCGCTACAACAACCCGGATGCCACGGTGGTGCTGTTTGCCATGAACGCGACCTATAACAGCCCCTCGGGCGACGTTCTTTTCGATGATGGGATAGTCCGAACCGGTGACGGCTACTATAACTGCTATAATGGGAGCCCGTCCAGAGGCGTGGGGCTGGTCGTTGGCTTCCCGCCCGGGTCAGTTCTCTCGCAGATGGCAACCTCCTCTCCCAACGGCGGCAACTCGCGCACCTGCGCCAAGCTCCTGGTGCATGAGGCGACCACCAACCAGGCCGAGGCGGTTTCCACTTCGGGCGCGGCCAACGCCTGGCAGCGCAAGATTTATGTAGGGAGTCAAACCCTGGCGTCCGGCGGTGGGGCTATTGAGTTGCTCGTTCCGGCCGGCGGGTGGGTAATGTACGCCTACCAGGGGCCTGAGCCGAGCCGGGCTAATGTGCTGACCAACGCGATCACTTTCCGGCAGGGTGGAGCGGCAGTGCCCTCGCTGCTGGTGTATCGGCATGACGGTGTTAACGGCGATCCCAACTTCGGCCCCGCATATCCTTTCAAGGTGCGCGGCAGCGTGGACTCCGGCGGCAACACCCTCATGGCCCCGGGCGAAGGCCATGTTGCGGGCTCCAACCGCACTTACGCCATACGGGTGCCGGTCCTGACCAACGCGCCGTTTGATATTCAAGTCCGCAGCGACGCCTCGGCCTTCAACGTGCTGGTCAAGATGGACGGCGGGATGGATTTGAACAGCCACATGGGCCTCGGCCCGACAACCGGTTTTGACCGGCGCGACAACAAGCCGGGCCACGTCAGCGACGTGTGGCTCGGCTACGAGCAGACGAGGAACCAGCTCCGCTATGGCCCCGAGAAATTTGGCGCCCGAGATGTTGCGCGGAATACCGTCGTCTCTACCGGGGCTGAGACTTACTACTACACCGTCGGCACCGGCAACGCCCAGGTGGTCAACGGCTCGGGCGGCGGCGCGAGCATAGACACGCAGACGGCTGATTGGGTCTATCACGATCCGGCGGCAACAAACACCGCCAGCGGCCATGGCACCGCCACCCAGCGCATGCCTTACAATCCCACCGGCGCCAATCCCGTGGAGATCTGGGTTAAGGCGGGCTACCAGTTCCAGATTGACAAGTGCTACATCTATTACACCACCGACGGCAGCAATCCCGAAGGCGCCTTCGGCGACGGCAGGGGAACCACCCAGGTCGTCGAGGCCTCCTGGGTCGCCGCCGATTCCGCCGTGCCCACGATTGACTGGTGGAAGGGCACCGTTCCCGCCCTCGGCGCCGGCACCCAGGTCCGTTACAAAGTCGCCCTCTTCAAAGGTGGCTACACCCCCATCTCCACCATCTCCGACGCCGACGGGGCCAAACTCTACGGCCTGACCCAGTTCGGCATCACGAACTTCAATCCCGCAACCGCCACCGCCTGGCTCCACAACAACCTCAACACCAACGACACCGTCACCGGCCTGCCCAGCGGTTTCCACATCGTGCGGGCCCATTGTCTCCTGCCGCGGACAGGGAAGTCTGCGGTTTACAGCACCTTCCTGCAGACCTTCTATTACGCGGGCCAGTTGCCGGGCGGCGTGATTGCCTATCCAGCCGCCGATGGCGCTACGCTCACGGGCAGCAGCTACACGGTGGTGGTGCGCGCGGACAACTCAGTCACCGCGGTGGATTACTGCATCACCGACCACAACGGCCAGAGTTGCGGCGTGGCATCCTCGGTCTCGCCGGATGGGACGCTGAGCCAGCAATACCCCGCCTTTCCGCGGGAATACCGGTTTGCCTACAGCCCGGTGGCCAGCAGCGGCACCGCGACCATCCACGTGTATCTGAAGGACACGGCGTCGAGTGTGTACCCGAACCGCTACACCGTGCTGACCCGCACAGTCAACGCGCAGGGGCCGGAGACGGTGCTGAACATCGTCAACCCGGCCGCCGATGGCCAGGTGCTCATCCTGAACTCGAATGACGTCTTCACCATCTCCTCGTGCTTCACGTCCACCCTGACCACGACCAACTACAACCTGTTCAGCATCTACATCAACGGCGCGTTCCAGCCGCGGCTGGATGGCAACAACAACGTGCTCTATAATATTCGTCCCTTTGGCTGCGGCACGGGCATGCGGCAGCTCTACTATAATTGGACGGGCTTCGCTCCCGGCACCAACGTCATCCAGTTCTACTTCACCAACGGAATCGCCCTGGACGCCACCCGCACCGTGCTGGTCGGCATCAGAAACTCCCCGCTGGATACCGACGCCGACGGCGTGGCAGACTGGCTCGAGCTGATCGCCGGCACAGATGCCTGGAATCCTGGCTCCTTCCTGCACATCACGGACCTGGTTTCCGGGAATCCCGTCGAGCTGACCTGGTCCAGCGTGCCCGGCAAGGTTTACCAGGTGCAGGCGACTACCAATCTCTCCTATCCCCCGACATCAATTGTCGGCGCCGTCGTGTCGGCGGATCCAACCAACACGGTAACCCGCTGGTTTGATTCGGCCCCGGATGCGACCAACCGGTTCTACCGGATTCAGCTCGTGGAGTAGACGCGGCCAGCGTCCGAAGGGGGAGAGGTGCGCCGCCGTGACCTGAACTGAGTCAACTATGAAGAGCCAACCTCGCCTGTTCCTGCTGGCCTGCCTGACGCTGTGCCTGGCGTGCGCGCGCGAATCCGCCGCCGGGCTTGCCAATGCCTGGCACATCCCTGACAACACCGCCGACCTCGGGTTCAACATGCGCAACCCCGAGTTCGAGCTCGGCACTAGTACCACCGTGACGGTCTATCAGGGCGTGCAGAAATACAACAACCCCGGCTACGGCACCGCCAACCAAACCGGCGGCACGCTCTATTACAAGGGAGCCAGCCAGGGTTCCTGGAGCAGCACCGCTCTAACCTGGCACCTCAATGGCGGCCCCAGCCCCAACAACCAATACTGGAAGGCCTCCTTCAACACCTCCAGTGTCGGCACCAACGAGGTCATCCAGTACTACCTCTACCTCACCTTCGATTCCGGCGCCGAGAACACCTACCTTTACGGCGGCGACGGCGGCAGCACCGTCACCGCCAGTCAGGCCACCGCCGCCACTTATCCCTTCACCATCCGCAACCGCCCGGCCTGGCTCTTCCACGCCGGCAACCGCGTCATCAGCCCCGGCTTCGACGACAGCCATAACAACGTCGCTTTCTGGATCAAGATCGGTTACATCGGCAAGGACTCCAGCCTCGCCTCCCGCTGGGCCGACCACGCCGTGGTTTATTACACCACTAACGGCTCCAACCCCGCCGGCGCCCTCGGCGTCCCAAGCGGCGCTTCCCAGGCGGTCGCGCTCAACTTCGACCACGTCGAAGGCGACGCCAGCCCCGCCGGCAACGCCATGTGGTGGCAAGGCACCGTCAGCAACCTCCCCGCCTTTACCACCATCAATTACAAGATCGGCGTCTGGCACAGCAGCAACACCGAGGAGAAGTTCGCCGATTACAACGCCGGTTCCCCCAACACCGTCTTCAGCTTCTCCATCGGCGCCGCCGGCGACCCCGTCCTCACCGTCAATGGCCTCAACGCCAACTACACCACGTCCCACGTCTTCGTGGACGAGAACGCCGGCGATTCCGTCCCGCTGACCATCCTTTTCACTCCCGGCGCCTCGGGCGTCACCAACGCCGAAGTCTTTTCCAACCTCAACCGCCGCGACCGCGCCGCGCTCGATGCCAACGGCGACGGCATCGAGGACGGCATCGTGCCGCCGGACGGCGGCGCCATCCTCGACGGCGACGACAGCAATTACTACAAGGCCTGCGCGATGGACCCGAGCGGCACGCCCGGCCAGTATGTCCTGACTCTCAACGCCCGGAAGACCGGCGCGTATCGCCTGACGGCGCGCTACAAGATAGCCGGCAACACCAACTGGCTCTGGTATTCGAGCAACGGCCGCCGCGACCACGCCATCGTCGTCTCCCCGAAGAAGGCGCGCAACGTCACCCTTTATGAGTTGAACGCCATGAACATCGGCGCGCAGGGCACCCAGGACTACCAGCGCAGCACCTTCACCGACCTCTACGGCGGGCCGGGCTCGCGCCCCTACGATCCCGTCACCAACCGTTTCAATCTCACCTACGCGCAAAACCTCGGCGTCAACTGGCTCTGGTTCCAGCCCATTCACCCCATCGGCGAAGCCGGTCGCCAGACCGATCCCGCCACCGGCCAGCCTTACTCCGTCGGCAGCCCCTACGCGGTCAAAAACTTCTTCCAGGTCAACCCCCTGCTGAGCAAGGCCGGCACCCGTGCCGCCGCCATGACCGAGTTCACCAACTTCGTCGCCGCCGCGGACAGCTCCGGCCTCAACGTCATGCTCGACGCCGCCTTCAACCACACCGCCTGGGACTGCGAGCTGGACGGCAGCGGCGTTTACTACTTCGCCAGCGGCGCGCAGCCTGGCGACCAGATCCGCAACCGGGAACCCCGCTTCTATTCCCGCGCCGACCGCTACGACATGCGGGCCTCGGGCTTCGGCAACGTCGCCGTTGCCCCCGACCGCTACGACTTCGGCAAATGGAGCGATGTCGCCGACGTCTTCTTCGGACGCTACGCCGCCCTCACGTCCACTTCCGGCGAAAGCGGCGCCCATCTCAACGAGGCCGACTGGTTCGACTACAGCATCGGCGACGAGGAAAAGTGCGGCGACCAGAACGGCCACTTCGACTCGATGACCCGCAATGCGTGGCGTTACTTCTCCGACTACGTCCTCTACTGGCTCGATCAGACCGGTTGCCCCTACGGCACGCCCCCCACCCAGACCGCCAAAGGCATTGACGGCCTCCGCGCCGACTTCGGCCAGGGCCTCCCGCCCCAGGCCTGGGAGTACATCATCAACAAGGCCCGCTGCCGCAAGTGGGACTTCGTCTTCATGAGTGAGTCCCTCGACGGCGGCAACGTCACCTACCGCTCCAATCGCCACTTCGACATCCTCAACGAGAACATTGTCTTCCCGCTCAAGTCCGCCGCCACCGCCAGCGACTACCGCGCCATCCTCGAAGACCGCCGCAGTTCCTACGGCCAGGGACTCGTTCTGCTCAACACCACCTCGCACGACGAGGAGAACTACGACGACCCCTTCCAGGCCCTCATCCGCTACGCCGTCTGCAGCGCCATTGACGGCGCGCCGATGATCTTCTACGGCCAGGAACTGGGCATTACCCGCACCGGCGGCTTCGACCTCTACGAGATCAACTTCGGCAAGCTCATCCCGCAGTTTAAGAAATACAACTCGCTCCAGCCCATCTTCCACAACCGCGGCAACGGCGTGGATTTCCTCTGGCCGGTGTATGCCGCCATTAACCAGGCCCGGGGGTTCAGCCCGGCCCTCCGCGCCTCCAACCGCTACTTCCTCAACCAAACCGGCAGCGGCAGCCCGCAGCCCGGCATCTTCTCCGTCGCCAAGTACGAGCAGCCCAACGGCTCGCCCAACTTCTCCGACGTGGTCTTCGCCTTCGCCAGCCTTGACCGCGACCACCAGCAGCAAGGCAACTTCGACGTCAACATCACTCAGGGCAGCGGCAACCTCTTTGGCATCAAGCCCGCACGCACGTACAACGTCCGCAACATCGCTGCCTACACCGCCTCGGACCCCAGCCGCCGCGACTGCTGGCTCTGGTCCGGCGCCGGCCTCGCCGGCTCCAATATTCTTGCCAACGGCATTTTCGTTTCCCTCAACCCCGTGCCCACTGCCGACAGCGGCTGGAGCATTGCCCCCTTTGAAGCGCAGTACCTCAAGCTTTGTGATGTCACGCCGCCCGCTGCCCCCTCGGCGCCCGCCGCCCCGAAACCTTACGCCCTTGGCACCAGCGCCACCTTCAGTTGGCCGGCCCTCGTGGACCTCGATGGCGGCATCTCCGGCTACCATCTGCTGGTCGGCACCACTCCCGGCGGCTCGAATGTTTATAACGCAGTCGTCAGCGGAACGAGCGTGACGGTTGCCAGCGTCATCGGTGCCATGCTCTACGCGCGGGTGAGCGCCATCAACAACGCGGGGATTGAAGGCACCTTCAGCCCGGTTAGCGCCGGGACGCTGCTGCTCGATCCCGATGCGGACTACGACCGCGATGGCATGAGCAACACCGCCGAGGAGTTGGCAGGCACCGATCCGCTTGACGCGAACTCCGCGTTGCGCATCCTCAGCCTCGCCGACGGCAACCTCCTGACCTGGTCAAGCATCTCAGGCAAGACCTACCGTGTCTGGGCCACAACCAACCTGGCCGCCGACTTCGTGCCCATCAGTGGAGTCGTCACCGCCGCCGCCCCGACGGCTGCGTGCCTCGACACGGCCGGCACCAACTCCATCAAGTTCTACCGCGTCCAGGCGCTTCCCTAAACCTGCGGCGTGGTTGCCCCCTCCCGTGCGGGGCGGCGCCGGTCTCCCGATTGGCGGTAACAGCACCTTTTGCAAAATGCGTTTCTGGCTTGCGCCCGCGGCGTTCTGCTGCTACCCATGCGGCCCATATATGGCAAAAGCATTAACTAAATCACAAACTGTCGCATCTGTTGCGGAAACTGTCGGGATCACGAAGAAGCAGGCGGGTGCTTGTCTGGAAGCGCTCGTGGCGCTGGCCTACAAGCAGGCCAAGAACAGCTTCACGTTGCCGGGCCTGGGCAAACTGGTGCTCGTCCACCGCAAGGCTCGCCTCGGCCGTAACCCGGCCACGGGCGCGCAGATCAAGATCCCTGCCAAGCGCGTCGTCAAGTTCCGCGTCGCCAAGGCCGCCAAGGATGCAATCCTGGGCGCCAAGTAAGCGGGAACGAGTCCATACGATTGCAGAGGCGGAGGAGTTTCCTCCGCCTTTCTGCTTTAGAGTCCGCCCGCGTAAGCGGCCAGATGAGTGCCCCTCTCGGACTGGTCGGCTGCGGCGCGTGTGCAAGCCAGCATTCCCAGGCCGCCGCCCAGACGCCCCCATAGCTTCCACATGGCTCAGTTTAGGCTTTGAACCCTGCCCCGGGCACGTAGCATCGTCCAGGTGACAGTCCTGCAAGCGATTCAACGCAGTGCGGAGTTTCTGGCGAAGAAGGGGGTGGACTCGCCGCGCCTGCAAGCGGAGTTGCTGTTGGCGCACCTGCTCAAGGTGCCGCGCATGAAGCTGTATCTGAGCTTCGAGCGCGTGCTGACGGCGGGAGAAGTGGACGCTTTCCGCCGGTTGATTACGCGCCGGGGCCAGCGCGAGCCCTTGCAGCATATTGTCGGGTCTACCTCGTTCTGCGGTTTTGAGATTGCTGTCAACCGGCATGTGCTGGTTCCCCGGCCTGAAACGGAGCTGCTCGCTGAGCGTGGCTGGACCTTCCTCAACCAGCTTCCCGCGGTCCAATCTCGCCCGACAACCGCCCTGGATTTCGGCACCGGGAGCGGCTGTTTGGCGATTGCCCTGGCCTGCAAGTGCCCGGCCGCGGAGATCTGGGCTGTGGATGTCTCCCCCGAAGCCCTGGCGATGGCCCGCGAGAACGCCGCCCGCCACGGCGGCGCGGCGCGCATTCGCTTCCTCGAGGGCGACGGCTTCGCCGTCTTGCCGCCGGACGCCCGCTTTGACCTGATCCTGAGCAACCCCCCTTACATTCCCAGCGAGGAAATCGCCAGCCTGCAGCCGGAAGTGCGGGATCACGACCCGCGCGGCGCGTTGGACGGCGGCGCCGATGGGCTGGATTACGGGCGCCGCCTGGCGGCGGAAGCGGCGCGGTTCCTCAACCCGGATGGCCGCCTGATGCTGGAATTCGGCGACGCTCAGGCCGGGCTCTTGCGCCCAATCTTGGAGGAGCAGAACTGGATTGTCGAGACGATTGCGGAGGACTACACTCGCCGGCCAAGAATCCTGGTCGCTCGGCGACCGGCTGAATGATTGAGATTGCATGGATAGTCTTTTGATCAAAGGTGCGGTGCCGCTGCACGGGGAAGTCACAATCGGCGGCGCCAAGAACGCCGTGCTGCCGATTATGGCCGCCACGCTGCTCACCGCCGAGCCTTGCGTGATCCGCCGTGTCCCGCACCTGAGCGATGTGAGGTTCATGGGCCAGATACTCACGTGGCTCGGCAGCGATGTGCGCTTCGAGGGCGACACCATCCGCACCCAGGCCAGGAAGATCAAGGGCGCGGGCGACTACGATTTGATCCGGAAGATGCGCGGCTCGGTCTGCGTCATGGGACCGCTGCTGGGCCGGTTGAAGAAGGCCAGTGTCTCGCTGCCAGGCGGGTGCGTGATTGGCGCCCGGCCCATCAACCTGCACCTCAAAGGCTTCCAAGCCCTCGGCGCAAGGGTCACGATCGAGGCTGGCTATGTTCATGCCAGCGCCAAACGCCTGGTTGGTTCCGCGATTTTCCTGGGCGGCCGCGCCGGCTCGACGGTGCTCGGCACGGCGAACGTGATGATGGCCGCCGCGCTGGCCGAAGGCGTGACCGTCATCGAAAGCGCCGCCTGCGAGCCGGAGGTGGTGGACCTGGCAGACTTCCTGAACGCGATGGGCGCGCAGATTTCCGGCGCCGGCAGCCCCACCGTGACCATTACCGGCGTCAAGCAATTGCACGGCGCCGAACACGAGGTTATTCCCGACCGCATCGAGGCCGCCACCTATGCCATCGCCGCCGCCGCCACCCACGGCGAGGTCACCTTGCGTGGGGCGCGGGCTGAGCACATGCGCGCCGTGCTCGACAAGCTGAAGGATGCCGGCGTGGGCATCGAGCGCCGCGGCGCGGACATCGTTATCCGCCGCGCCCGCCGCTTGAAACCGGTGGATATCACCACTCTGCCCTACTCGGGCTTTCCGACCGACGTCCAGGCCCAGGTAATGGCGCTCATGGCGCTGACCCCCGGCATCAGCATTATCACAGAGCGGATATTCGAGTCCCGGTTCATGCACGTCAGCGAACTGACGCGCCTGGGCGCGGACATTGAAATTGAGGGCCCAAGTGCGATTGTAAAGGGTGGCAAGCCGTTGAGCGGCGCACCCGTTATGGCCAGCGATTTGCGGGCCTCGGCCGCGCTGGTGATCGCCGGTTTGGCCGCCCGCGGCACCACACAGGTTAACCGCGTGTATCACATTGACCGCGGTTACGAGAACATTGACGGCAAGCTGCGCCAGTTGGGCGCGCGGATCGAGCGGATTGAAGAACCATGACGAAGCTAATTGCAGCCCTCCTTATCGTGGGAGCCATCTGGGGAAGCTGGGAACTGTTCCTGTACTGGGAGAAGGTGAAGAACGAGGAGGAAACCAGGCAGAAACAGGACGCGGCGGCCATGGTGATGGGCGACCAATTGCCGGGCCTGCCCTTCGAACTCCAGGAAAGCTTGCAGACGGCCCAGAAACGGGGCGCCGCGGGCCTCGAAGCCTGGCTCAAGGTCAACGCCGCGAACGTCGAAGACCCGCGCAGGGCCTGGATCGAGCTGGATTACTGCGTGGCCGTGGCGCGTGAAAACCCGGCGGAAGCCAGGCGCGTGTTCGCCACCGTCAAAGAGCGCCTCACCTCGTCATCGCCCGTCTGGGCGCGGATGAAGCAGCTCGAGCCGACTTACCAGTAGGCGGCATGACCCAGGCCCGGCAGGCGGCAACCCGGGCCGGCAGAACTTTGGGGTTGCCATTTCGGGGCGGGCGCTTATCGTGCCGTTGGACCCAGTGAACGAAAGGCCAGACGTTATGGATGTAGTGTTTAATTGCCCGAAATGCGAACAGGAATTGGCCGTTGACAGCACGGGAGCCGGGACGGAAATCGAGTGTCCGTCCTGCGGGGAGCGCATCGTTATTCCGGAGCCGGAACTGACGCCCAACCGGCCCGGACTGGACAGCACTCCCGGCGCCCCGCGCGTTGAGGTTCATCCAGTCAACCCCATCGCTTCCTCCGCCGCCGCAAAGGTGGAAATGCACCTGCGCGTGCCGGTCCACAAAACCCCCGCCGAGAGCCTGATCGAAAAGCCGCTCCGGCCGCTGGATGTCGCGGCCAAGGACACCGACAAGAAGATCCGCATCAAGACCATCAAGCACACCGACTGCATCGAGGTGGGGCATGACAAGTTTGACGAGGTGGTGACGAACTTCCTGGGCAAGGTCGGCGAGGCCAACATGATCAGCCTCACGACCATCGTCTATACACACCTGGACATTGGCACGCAGAAGCTGCTCCAGGACTTCGGCGTGCTCATCGTCTATCGGGGCTAGTATGCGATCCGGGGCGCCCACGCCCAGCCCGGCCGGATTGCGGCCGGGCGGGGATCCGGGACTTGGGCTGCAGGCTGTCTTGACTCCCCGGGCGGGCGTTGTTAGCGTGGCCTCATGAACTGCCGGTCCTTTCGTCTGGTGCTTATTGCGGTCTGCCTGCTGGCTTTTCCGTTTCGCTCGCCGGCGCCGCTGGTTTATCGTCCGGGAGAAGGCTGGACCTACGAGCCTTACGGTGCCGAGGGCAAATGGCAGCGGCCCTCCGCCAGGGAGCAACTGGAGGTTGCCCAGGCCGCTTTCGACAGGCAGGGCTACGGCCTTGCGCTTAAGGCCTCGCGCTACCTGACGGCCAGATGGCCCACCTCCGATTACGCTCCCCAGGCGCAGTACCTTGTGGCCCGCTGTTTTGATGCAACGGGCAAAGCGGAGAAGGCTTTCAAAGAGTACCAGAAGCTCCTGGAGAAGCAGCCGAAGTTTGCGAGCTTCGAGCAGATCCGCCAGCGCCAATACGAAATTGCCGACCAATACCTCGCCGGCAAACGCTTCAAGCTCTGGGGCTTTATTCCCTACCGGTCCATGGAGCGCACGGGCAAGATGTACGCGGGCATCGTGAAGACCGGGCCCTACAGCGACGTCGCCCCCCAGGCGCAGTTGAAGATTGGCGAGGCGCGCGAAAAGCAGAGGGCTCTCTGGTTCAAGGCTCCCGACTATCCCGGCGCAGTCCAGGCTTACGACCTCGCGGCGGATCGTTATTTCGACCGGCCGACAGTGGCCTCCGAGGCCGTGTTCCGGTCCGGCCTCGCCTGCCAGAAACAGGCGCTCAATGCCGAGCGCGACCAAACCACCGCCGGACGCGCCGTCGCCAAGTTCACCGATTTCATGGCGCTCTACCCCGACGACCCGCGTGTCCCCCAGGCGCAAGAAATCATCGGCTCGCTGCGGGCCGAACAGGCGCGCGGCAGTTTCATGGTTGCCCGGTTCTACGAGAAACGCAAGAAGTGGGACAGCGCCCGGATTTACTACAACGAAGTCCTGGTGCAGGATCCGAACTCTCCTTATGCGACTGAGGCGCGGGAACGGATTTCAGGGCTCAAACCGCAGATCGAGGAAGGGGCCAACAAGTAACATGCGGTTCCTTTGCTGGCTGCTGGCTTGTCTGGCCGTGCTCGGCACGAGCGGGTGCGCGGGCTACCGGGTGGGCCCCGTCAACGGCCTGCCCGCAGGCGAGAAGTCAGTGGAAGTTCAGCCCTTTGCCAACCAGACGCTCGAACCACGCCTGGGAGATGCCGTCACCGCCCAACTGCGCAAGCAACTGCAGAGCGACGGCACCTACCGGCTCGCCTCCCACGACGACGGGGACATCGTGGTCAGCGGGTCGGTCATCCGCTACCACCGGCACGAGGCCAGCTTTGCCGCGCACGATATCCTCACGGTGCGGGATTTCCGGATCGAACTCACCGCGCAGGTAACCGCGCGCGAGCGCAGCACCGGCAAAGTGATCTTCGACGAGCCGGTCACGGGCAAGACGCTTATCCGCGTGACGAGCGATTTGACCAGCAGCGAGCGTCAGGCCCTGCCCCTGCTTGCTGCCGACCTCGCCAGGAAGGTGACGGAGTTGCTGACCGAGGGCAGTTGGTAGCCTCAGACCTCCTGGCCCGTTGGGAACGACGTAAGTCTGGTTCCCCCTCACCATACTATCTCTTTCGGTGGTATTCCCCCGGTGATTCCTCCGTTGCTCCTCCGTCCTTCCTCCGTTCCACCTCCGTTCTACCTCCGTTCTACCTCCGTTTCAGAGACGGAGGTAGAACGGAGGAAGGACGGAGGAGCAACGGAGGAATGACGGGGGTGCTACGGGGGCACCTTGCAGGAACTACCCTGTGGCGGGCGGACGGAGCGAAGGTCGCCAGGGCAGTCTGCACACCCGGGAAGCGCCCGTCTTCAAGCCAGTTTCGGTGGTTCTCAAGCCTGTCCTCGCGCAAAGACGCAATCAGAACCGACCAGTCTGGTTGGCGAATTCAGGCAAAAACACCCCAAACAAGCCTAAGAACCAGCCCAGTAAGCCGGCTATTGAGTTGCCATTAACGTTAATGGTGCTCAAAAGCCATTTCTTGCCTGCGTTGTTTTCTGGGATTAGACACCCTTGCCTTGCAGCAGGAGGTTTTGGGCGCTGGGGCAATTTGCAAGAGCAGGTTGCTTCCGCCAAGGCGAAGGAGGATTGGGGCCTGTTTGAGCTGGGTGCTTTGCCGCCAGAGCACCCGTGGCTCGCTGACCCGGTGTCCTTTGACTGGCAATCAGCCGACCCGGCGGTTTGGGGGGGCTGCGGGGCGCGGGAGGCGGCAGCGCGACGGGCGGCCGGGCAATTCCGCGGTAACGGCGGCGGGAAGCCTGCGGCGGCCTTTGTTCGCCGGCGGCTTGACTGGGGGTGGGGGTTCGGGTATATTTCGCTCATTGGCGAATTGAGAAAGTGCAATGAAAGACTTCCTGAATATCACGAAGGCGCTGGCGGATGAGAACCGGCTCCGGATTCTGATGGCGCTCCAGGGGGGCGAGGTGTGCGTGTGCCAGCTCACCGAGCTAATGGGGCTGGCGATGTCCACGGTGTCCAAGCATCTGTCGGTGCTTTACCAGGCGGGGCTGGTGAATGCGCGGAAGGAGGGGCGCTGGATGTATTACTCGCTGCCGGGCAAGGGGGCGCCGATGGCGGCGCGGGAGGCGGTGGCGTGGGTGCGGCGGTCCCTGGCCGGGAATGGTCGGGTGGCCGCGGACGCCCGGCGGCTCAAGCAGGTGCTGGCGATGGACGTGAGCGTGTTATGCCGGCGGATGTGCGGAAATTGAAGGTGCTGTTCCTCTGCACCGGGAATTCGTGCCGGAGCCAGATGGCCGAAGGCTGGGCGCGGGCGCTCAAGGGCGACGTGGTCGAAGCCTACTCGGCCGGAATTGAGAAGCAGGGGCTGAACCCGCAGGCGGTGCGGGTGATGGCCGAGGCCGGGGTGGATATTTCCGGGCAGTACTCCAAGACACCGGCGGAGATCGGGCCGGTGGAGTTTGATTACGTGGTGAAGGTGTGCGGGGCCGTGGATGAGAACTGCCCGGTGTTTCCCGGCAAGGCCAAGGTGGTGCAGGTGGAGTTTGAGGATCCGCCGAAGCTTACGAAAGAGCTGCCGGATGGAGAGGAGAAGCTGGCGGTGTTTCGGAGAGTGAGGGATGGGATACGCGCGTTTGTGGAAGGGCTGCCGCAATGTCTGGAATCCGAAGTGCGAAATCCGAAGGCGGAAGGCCTAAAGCAGAGGAAAGGAGTGCGAGCATGAAGTCGAAGAGCGAAGCGGCGGTGGACAAGTTCCTGAGCGGGTACAACTGCGCGCAGGCGATCTTGTACGCATTCGGGCCTGACTTGGGGCTGGAGGGTGAGACGGCGCTGAAGGTGGCGACGGGCCTGGGCGGCGGGATGGGGGGCCGGGGTGAGGTGTGCGGGGCGGTGACGGGCGGGATCCTGGCGCTGGGATTGAAGTACGGGCGCGGAGAGAAGGAGGAGAAGTCCGTCGCGCAGCAGGCTTACCAGAAGACAGAAGAGCTGATGGCTGCCTTTGAGCGGGCGCATGGATCGTGCATGTGCCGCGCGCTGCTGTGCGGGTGCGACTTGCGGACGCCCGAAGGGATGAAGCGGTTTCGAGAAGAGGATCTGCATCACAAGGTGTGTGTGGGATGCGTGCGGACGGTCGGTGAGATTCTGGCCGGGATGCTGGACGAAGCGGCAGACCGGGCGTTCCCGGCCCGAAAGTCATTATGAGTGATAATGTCAAAGACCCGGCGGCAGTGCGCGAGAAGGTGCGCGCCGGTTATGGAAAGATCGCCAAGAGCAGCGGGTCGTGCTGTGGCGCGACGCCGACGTGCTGCGGCTCCGCGCCGGCGGCATCCGAGAACCTGGCCAAGCATATCGGCTATAGCGCGGAAGAGCTGGCGGCGCTGCCGGAGGGGGCGAACATGGGCCTCTCTTGCGGCAATCCGAATGCGCTGGCGGCCTTGCGGGCTGGCGAGGTTGTGCTGGACCTGGGGGCGGGCGGCGGATTCGACGTGTTCATTGCCGGCAAAAAGGTGGGGGCGACAGGCCGGGCGATTGGCGTGGATATGACGGCGGAGATGCTGGGGAAGGCGCGCAAGAACATCGCCGCCTACCGGGCGCGGACCGGGCTGGACAACGTTGAGTTTCGGCTGGGGGAGATCGAGCATCTGCCGCTGGCCGACAACAGCGTGGACGCGGTGATTTCGAACTGCGTGATCAATCTTTCGCCGGACAAGGCGCAGGTGTGGCGGGAAATCGCGCGAGTGCTGAAGCCGGGCGGGCGGGTGGCGGTGTCGGACCTGGCGCTGCTGAAACGGCTGCCGCCGGCGGTGGCTGAGAGCGTAGAGGCGCTGGTGGGGTGCGTGGCGGGGGCGGTGCTCGTGTCGGAAACGAAGCGGATGGCCAAAGAGGCGGGGTTGGTGGAGGTCGTGACGAAGGCGAAGTCGGCTTACATAGACGGGATGATGGATTGGCAGGACCCGCTGTATCAGAAGATCGTCAAGGATTTGCCGGCTGGCGCAAAGCCGAGCGATTACATCACGAGCTTGGAGTTGACGGCCAGGAAGAAGAAGTCCGAAGGCCGAAGATCGAAACCTGAAGGGAGTTCGAAGGCCAGAACTCGAAACCCAAAGCCTGGGGCCGGAAAGTGTTGTTGCGGGTAAGTGTCCGATGAACGGTATCACGTTCAAAGCCGGGGATGGAACGCCGGGCCGCGAGTTGAAAGTGCTCGGCGGGTTCGTCGCGCTGTTCGCGCTCATGTTTTACCTGCCGGTGGGGGTGCCGCGGTTTGACAACGCGCTGAAGGAGGGGCTGGAGCTGACGAAGTGGTATGCGCAGGAGCACGTGCTGCTGTGCCTGGTGCCGGCGTTGTTCATCGCGGGGGGCATCAGCGCGTTTGTGAGCCAGGCCTCGGTGATGCGCTACCTGGGGCCAAAGGCGAACAAGGCGCTGGCTTACGGCGTGGCGTCGGTGTCCGGGACCATCCTGGCGGTGTGCTCCTGCACAGTGCTGCCGCTGTTCGGGGGCATTTGGATGCGGGGGGCGGGACTGGGGCCGGCGACGGCGTTCCTGTATTCAGGGCCTGCCATCAACGTGCTGGCCGTCGTGTTGACGGCGCGAGTGCTCGGGCTGGAGCTGGGGGCGGCGCGGGCCATTGGGGCGGTGGGGTTCAGCGTGGTCGTGGGGCTCGCGATGCACCTGGTCTTCCGGCGTGAGGAACAGGCCAAGGCGGAAGCCGCGGTGCTCATGCCCGAGGTGGAGGTCCGGCGTCCGCTGTGGCAGAGCGTGCTGTTTTTCGCCTCGATGGTGGGATTCCTGGTATTTGCGAACTGGAGCAAGCCGGCGGAGCCGGCGGGGTTGTGGGCGAGCATTTACGCGTGGAAGTGGCCTGTGGCCGGCGCGTTCGCGGCGGGTTTGGGGGCGTGTTTGGGGCTGTGGTTTGGTTTCAAGTGGAAGGAACTGGCGCTGGCGGCGGCACCGGTGGCCATCTTGAGCTTCGCCTTTCCTCATGAACCGCTGATTCCGTTCGTCGTCGGCTGCGCGGGGTTGGTGGTGCTGAGTGCGAGGCATGGCGGTGAAGGCCGCGAGTGGCTGGATGCGACCTGGGCGCTGGGCAAACAGATTTTCCCGCTGCTGATCGGCGGAGTGTTCCTGTCGGGCATTCTGCTGGGGCGACCCGGGCACGAGGGATTGATTCCGTCGGACTGGGTGAGCCAATCGGTCGGCGGTAATTCGTTCCTGGCGAACTTATTCTCGTCCGTAGTCGGGGCGTTCATGTATTTCGCAACGTTGACGGAGGTGCCAATCCTGCAAGGGCTGATCGGGTCCGGGATGGGCAAAGGGCCGGCGCTGGCGTTGCTGCTGGCCGGCCCGGCGCTTTCGCTGCCCAGCATGCTGGTGCTGCGCAGTATCATGGGCACCCGGAAGACGGTGGTGTATGTGGCGTTGGTGATCGTGATGGCGACGGTGACGGGGCTGGCCTATGGAGCGTTGTTTGGATGAACCGTGATACGTGTTGCGTGATGCGTGATGCGTGAAAGGTGAATCTGAGAGAGGGACAGACAATCGAGCAAAGAAATACTATGAATATACTTGTGATTGGACCGGGCTGCGCGAAGTGCAAGACGCTGGCGCAGTTCACAGAACAGGCAGTAAAGGAACTCGGCGTTGCCGCCGAGATCAACAAGGTGACGGACTTGAAGCAGATCATGGCGCTGGGGGTGATGATGACGCCGGCGCTGGCGGTCAACGGCACGATCAAGGTGACCGGCAAGGTGCCGAGCGTGGCCGAGATCAAAGCAATCCTGCAGCAGGCGGCGTGAATCGTGGTGCGTGATGCGTGATGCGTGCAGTGTGATGAGTGAAGCGTGAAAGTGCAGCAATGAGCGGCAAGTCTATTGGATTCATCGGCGGCGGGCGGGTGGCCCGCATTTTCCTGGAGGGTTGGGCGCGGGCGGCGAAGCTCCCGGCCAGCATCACGGTCAGCGACCCAAGTGTGGAGGCGCAGGCAAGATTGAAAGGGCGGTTCCCGTCGGTAACGACGACGACCGATAACCTGCACGCAGCAGGGCGGGACGTGGTGTTCCTGGCGGTGCATCCGCCGGTGATGGCCGAGGCGGCAGCGCGGATTAAAGGGGCACTGAAGCCGGGCGCGGTGGTGGTGTCGCTGGCACCGAAGTTCACCATCGCCAAGCTTGCGGAGTTGCTGGGCGGCTTTGCGCGGGTGGCGCGCGTGATACCGAACGCGCCGTCGGCGGTGAATTTCGGGTTCAACCCGGCGTGCTTCGGGGCTGCGCTGTCGGCGGAGGACCGGGCGGCGGTCGTGGGACTGCTTGAGCCACTGGGCGAGTGTCCTGAGGTGGCGGAAGCCAAGCTGGAGGGATACGCGCTGCTGACCGGGATGGGGCCGACTTACCTGTGGTTCCAGTTGCAGGCGCTGCGCGAGGTGGCGGCGGGGTTTGGCCTGACGGAGGCGGAGATTGCGCCAGCGCTGAAGCGCATGGTGTGCGGCGGGGCGCGGACGTTGCTGGAGTCCGGCCTGACGCCGGCCGAAGTGATGGACCTGATCCCGGTGAAGCCACTGGCGGAAATGGAGGCGCAGGTCTCCGAGATGTACCGGACGCGGCTGCCCGCGTTGTTTCAGAGGATTAAGCCTTAGACTCGCGATTTATGAGAACTGCATCCAAGAAGACTCTGTTGGTGACCGCGGCGGCGTTCTTGGCCGCTGGACTGGTGCTGACGCACGGCAACCGCGCCTCGCAGTCGGGGCGCTGTTGTCCTTCGATCGTGTCCATGTCGGCGTTTGCGGCGGAGGCCGCGAAGCCGACGGGGACGAACGCGACTGCGAAGGCGGCGGTGCCGCGCCTGGTGGACCTGGGGGCGGACAGGTGCATTCCGTGCAAAGCGATGGCGCCGATCCTAAAGGAACTGAAAGCGGAGTACGCGGGCCGGATGGACGTTGAGTTCATTGATGTGTGGAAGAACCCGGGCGCGGGCAAGGCGTACAAGATCAAGCTGATCCCGACCCAGATATTCATTGACGCGACGGGCAAGGAACGGTTCCGGCACGAGGGGTTCTTCTCGAAGAAGGACATCCTGGCAAAGTGGAAAGAGCTGGGAGTGGAATTCAAGCCCGCGGCAAAGCGGGATGCGAAGAAGTGAGAGGTTGAATGGAAAACATTGTCTCGGGAAAGGACTCCGGCGCACGGCGAGACGACCCCTTGGCGCATGCGGCGTCACTGGGGTATTCCGAGGAGGAACTCAAGTCCGTGCCTGCAGAGGCGGTCGTGTGTCACGGATGTGGCAACGCCGTTGCGCGCGCTCGGCTGCGGGCGGGTGAGGCCGTTGTGGACCTGGGTTGTGGCGCTGGGCTGGACGCGTTGCTTGCGGCGCGACAGGTGGGCCCAAGGGGTCACGTCATCGGCGTGGACATAGGGTTGGATTTGGTTAAGAGGGCGAATGCGGCTGCCAGGAAAGCGAACCTTGAGAACGTCCAGTTCAAACAGGCACCCATCGAACGGCTGCCACTCGCCGATGGTTCGATGGACGTGGCGATCAGTAACTGCGTGATGAACCAGTGCGCCGACAAGCTCCAGGGGTTCAGGGAAGTCTTTCGCGTGCTAAGGAGCGGAGGCCGCTTCTGCTTATCGGATCTCGTGACTTCGGGGACCTTCTCTGAAACTGCTCTGAAGGACGACGTGTGGGGCGAATGGTTGAAGACTGCTCTGGGCAAAGCGGAGTATCTACGGGCCATTGAGCAGGCCGGATTTCAGGAGGTCACCGTGGACGGAGAGGCGACCTTCCCCATGGCCGAGAGTGATGAAAGGCTTAAGGGCAAGATCGTCAGCATCTGGTTGACCGCTCGCAAGGGGCGAGGGCGACAGGAGATGACCGACCAAGTCGAGTCATCGCACCTGCCCGGCCATCTTTGACTATGGACCAACTGTTCACCAGTTTAGGTCACGCCATCGGAGGCGCGCCGCTGGTGGCGCTGGCGGCGGCGGCCGTGTGGGGTGTGTTGAGCGTGGTGCTGAGCCCGTGCCACCTGGCAAGCATCCCGCTGATTGTGGGTTTCATCAGCGGGCAGGGGCGGATAAGCACAGGGCGGGCGTTTGGGATCGCGTCGCTGTTTGCGGTCGGGATTCTGATCACCATCGCCGCAATTGGCGCAATTACCGCGGCGGCAGGGCGGATGATGGGGGACGTGGGACGGTGGGGGAATTATTTCGTGGCGCTGATCTTCTTTGTCGTGGGGCTGCACCTGCTCGGGGTAATTCCGATGCCGTGGTCGGGGCCGGGCCAAGTGGGAATAAAGCGGAAGGGGTTGCTGCCGGCGTTTCTGCTGGGGCTGATTTTTGGCATTGCGCTCGGGCCGTGCACGTTCGCTTTTATGGCGCCGGTGCTTGGGGTGGTGTTCAACTCGGCGAAGACGAGTGCGGTTTATGCCGCGTCGCTGTTGCTGGCCTACGGGGTCGGGCATTGCGCGGTGATTGTGGTGGCCGGGGCCTCCACGGAGTTGGTGCAGCGGTTCCTGAACTGGAACGAGCAATCGAAGGGTATGACGGTGGTGAAAGGCATCTGCGGCGTGCTGGTGCTGCTGGGGGGTGTCTGGCTGATTTACAGCGCGAGGTAGGCGCGCGCGACGATTTCAACTGTGAGCGAGCAAGCGACAATGGGGGTGGCGAAGAAGCGGTTGGCGTTTTTCGAGCGCTACCTGACCGTGTGGGTGTTTCTGTGCATGGTGGTGGGCGTGGTGCTCGGCAAGGCGCTGCCGGACGTGACAGCGGCGTTGAGCCGGCTGGAGTTCGGGCAGGGATCGCAGGTGAATGTGCCGATCGGCGTGCTGCTGTGGCTGATGATTTACCCGATGATGCTGAAGGTGGACTTCAGCGCCATCGGTGGCATTGCGCGGAAGCCGAAGGGGCTGATGGTGACGCTGTTCGTGAACTGGCTAGTGAAACCGTTCGGGATGGCGCTGCTGGCGTGGGTGTTCATGCAGCACGTGTTTGCGGCGTGGATTGATCCGGAGACGGCGAAGGGCTATACGGCGGGACTGATCATCCTGGCTGCGGCGCCCTGCACGGCGATGGTGTTCGTGTGGTCGTATCTGACGGACGGCGACCCGGCCTACACACTGGTGCAGGTGGCGGTGAATGACTTAATCATGCTCGTGGCCTTCGCACCGATTGTGATGTTCCTGTGCGGCGTGGCGCATGTGGTGGTGCCGGCCAAAGTCCTGCTTACCTCGGTGGTGGTGTTCATCGTGATCCCGCTGATGGCGGGGTGGGTGACGCGCACGGCGCTGCTCAAGTCACACGGCAAGGAGTGGTTCGAGACCAAATTCCTGCCCAGGTTTCATCCGGTGATGATTGGGGCGCTGCTTCTGACGCTGGTGCTGATCTTTGCCTTTCAGTCGAAGAACCTGATGAGCCGGTGGGTGGCGGTGCTGCTAATCGCAGTGCCGATCCTTGTGCAGGTGTACTTCAATTCGGGGCTGACTTACCTGCTGATGAAGTGGCTGCGGGTGGAGCATAGCGTGGCGGCGCCAGGGGCGCTGATTGGGGCGAGCAATTTCTTCGAGCTGGCGGTGGCGGTGGCTATCACGCTGTTTGGGGCGGATTCTCCGGCGGCGCTGGCGACAGTGGTGGGCGTTCTGGTAGAGGTGCCGGTGATGCTATCCGTGTGCAACGTGTGCAACCGGACGCGAGGGTGGTTCGGCGGAGGGAAGGCGGAGATTCCGAAAGCTGGGATTTGATCCCGGAAGGCTCCAAGTTGAGGTGGGGACGGTAGTCGATGACTGGCACCCAGCCGGTGGGAGGCAGAGGCGAGAGAGGTGGAAGGGCGGGGCGTGGGAACGTGCGTGGCACAATCCGGGCTTGGCAGGCGAGCCGCGAGCGTGCTATGGTTTCGCTGCACGCTGGAGCGAGAGAGGCCCAGCGCGACGCAAGGGTTCGGCGGCGTGTGCCGTCGGAGGTCACTTGGGTGGTCGGGCCGCCATCCGAAGAACGGAATAGCTTTGGCGCTATGAAGCTTCGGATACAGTGGCCCACGTCGGAGAGTCCCCCTCTCCGCTTGGGAATAATCAATCGTTGGGATTCAGCTCGCATCCGGCAGGCGCATTGGCTGCCAAGGCGGTTCACACCTTGTCGTTTGCGAGATGAACAAAACCCTTGGTCTGCTGCTGGTCGTTTACAGCCTGCTGCTCGCAGGTCTTAGTTATCTGGTCTATCACCTGGCCCCGGGAGAGACGCGGCCCGCGCTGGTTGCCGGGCTGGGCGGGGGCGCCTTGTGCCTGGTTTGGGGCGTGCGGGCGCTGGCGGGGAGAGGGGGGAAGGCGCTGCCGCTGCTGACGTTGATCCCGGTGAGTTTTACCCTGTTGCCGCAGGTATTCGGGAGCTGGTCGGGAGAGAGCGGGGCGTCGGAGGGCGGTTGGACGGTAGCGGCGATTCTCACGGTGCTCCTGGTGATCTCGCTGGGCATGCTGGTGCGGATTGCGTGGTCCGGGATGGTGTTTGATGTGCCGGCGGGCGGGTCGGCGAAGGACGGCGAAGCAAAAGGCGAACGGAGCGGGAAACGCGCGTCATGAGTCTGCCGGGGCAACGCGGGGCAACGGAAGTGCCGCCGGCGCCGCCCTCGACCGGGCGATGGGAGTTTCTGGTAACCGCGCTGCGCCGGCTGGTGCGGGGCACGGCGTGGGTGGCCGGGCTGGGATTGCTGATCATGGTGATGGTGACCTGCGTGGATGTTGTGCTGCGCAAGCTTGGGCATCCGCTTCCGGGCGCTTATGACCTGGTGAGGGTAGCCGCCGGGCTGACGATTGCATGCGCACTGCCCTACACAACGGCGATCAAGGGGCATGTGGCGGTCGAGTATTTCCATCACCGGCTGGGGCGGCGGGGGCGGAAGGTGGTGGACACGTTGATTCGGCTGCCGATCATCGCGATGTTCAGCCTGTTCACGTGGCAGTTCATCGCCTACGGGATACAGCTCAGGGCCAGCGGGGAGGTGAGCATGACGCTGCAGTTGCCGGTCTTTTGGGTGCCGTACGTGATGGCGTTTGCGTGCGCGCAGGTGGTGCTGGTGACGCTGTGGCACCTGCTGCATCCGGGCAAGCCGCTGATCAAGCCATAGCGCGGCGGGAACAGCCCCGCCCCGGCGGCATCAGCGGGATGATACTCAGGTCAGAACTGGCTTTCAACGGGGGCTGTCTTATGGCATGTGTCGGGCGTGGCCAAAGCGAAGAAGAGCAGGGCGTTGCCGGCGTCGGCGTTTCCGCGGCTGCGGGTGATGTGCGGCCGGAACGCGGTGTTGGGGCCGGGCCGGGTGCAGTTGCTGGAGTTGGTCGCGGAGACGGGGAGTCTGCGGGCGGCGGCGGCGCGGATGGGGATGGCTTATCTGACGGCCTGGAAGCACGTGAAGGTTTTGAATGCGCGGTTTCGGTCGCCGGTGGTGGCAAGCAGGCGCGGGGGCCGGGCCGGCGGCGGCGCGGCGCTCACCCAGACCGGGCGGCGCGTGGTGGGGCTCTACCACCACATGGAGGCGCGGAGTCATGCGGCCATTGAGAAGGGGCTCCGGGAATTCCAGACTTTGCTGAAGCGCTGAGCGAACCTTTGCCGGCGTCAGGCGGCGGGGTCGGCGTTGCGCGGCTGCCGGAGGCGGTCCAGTTCCACCCTCAGGGCGGGCTGGTTGGTAACGTTGACCTGGCGCAAGGCACCCGGCGGGGCATTGCGCACGCTCGTGCCTCCGTGCTGGCAATAGCGGAGCGCCAGGGCGGCGTCGCAAACCTGCGTCGCGCCGACGAGGTGAATCCCATACTCGAAGAACAGCGGGCTGAAGGGAACGGCGCGCCCCAGCAAGACGCGGTAGCGGGCGCGGGGGGTGCGATCC
This sequence comes from Verrucomicrobiota bacterium, assembly GCA_035358715.1. Classification (GTDB taxonomy): domain Bacteria; phylum Verrucomicrobiota; class Verrucomicrobiia; order Limisphaerales; family UBA8199; genus UBA8199. The sequence continues at coordinate 5,531 of DAOPPX010000051.1, read as the reverse complement.
AGGACGTCCAGGAACGTGCCGTTGAGGAGGGTCAGGCCGGTGATGAAGACGATTTCAGCCTCGCGGAGGACGGGTTTGGAGTCGGCCCAGGCGATGTCGCCATTGCGGGGATCGAGCTCGATGATGGTGACGGGGTGTCCCTGGCTGCGCCAGGTTTCGGCCTGGGGGAAATGGCCGATAAAGCACGTGCGGGCGTGCTGGATGAACTCGGCAAACGGGTCAACGGCGTTGGCCACGAAGAGGTCCGGCGGGAGCGGGAGTGATCCGTTGAGGCAGGCATTGATGAGGCCGAGCCGGAGGGCATCGTCGGAATCGGCGAAGCGGTTGGCGATTTCGGCGACCGGGCGGCCAAGCTGATCGCCCAGATACGACGGCTGGCCGCAGGCGTCGAGCGAGTTGCCGGGGCGGAAGAAAGTGGCCATGGCGTAGCGCGCGCAATGGACAATGAGCCAGTGCAGGGAGATGTGCAGTTCCTGAAGCCGCGGCGCGGGTTGGGGCAGTTGCGCCAGCAGGCGGGACAGGATTTCTCGATTCATCGGCATCGGCGGGATTCCTTATAGCACGATGGGGAGGCAGGAGGCGAGGGCCAGCCCCAGCAGGAACAGGTCCGCCAGCCCGAACGTCCCGAGCGACGCGCCTCGGGGGCCGGCGGCAATGCGACGCACGACGAGCATGACGGAGGTGTCGTGGGCCCGGCACATCTGCGAGACAAACAGGGGGACGATGACGGGGAGGCAGCTTTGTGGAGCCCAGGGGCGCAAGCGCAGCCCGCGGCAGCGCTGAATGTCGTAGATGCGGCGGGCTTCGCCCAGGGAGAGCGGCAGGAAGCGCACGGCGGTGGAGAGCAGCGTGCCGACGGCGGGCGGTATCCAGGGGCGCGCAAAGAGGGAGATAATCTCCAGCGGAGTGGTGAGGCCGACGAAAAGCAGGTTGGCAAGGAGGAGTCCCTCGATACGCAAGGCGTAGCGGAGGGCTTCAGGCAGGCCCCAGGAAACGGCGCCGGAGAAGGAGCGGGTCGTCTCGTATCCGATGGCGAGGAAGAGAAACGCGGTGGCCGGCAGCGCCAGCAGATGCGCCCAGAGGAGCAGGCGAGCGTGCGGCCCGGCGGCTCCGCTGCTGAACAAGAGCAGAAGGAGACCGGAGCAGAGCAGCAGTTGCATGAGCAGGCCCTCTCCCAAAGCGGCGTGCAGGCAGACGACCAGGAACAGCGCCAGCCGGGTCAACAGGTTGAGCCGGGTCCACCAGGGGCGAGTCATACGCCGCCTCCTTGCGGCGCGGCATCGCTCACGACGCGGCCGGCGCGGAGCGACACGACGCGCGTGGCTACGGCGCGCACGAAGTCGTGGTCATGGGTGGCGAGCAGGATGCCTGATCCCTGCGCGCTGACGCGGCTGAGAGTGGCGGCCATCTGCGCGAGGCAGTCGCGGTCAAGCCCCACCGTAGGCTCGTCCAGGCAGAGCACGGTGAAGCGGCCGGAGAGGGTCGAAGCGAGGGTGAGGCGCCGCTTCTCGCCGTAGCTCAGGGAAAAGGGCGCCCGCTCGTTCAGCGACGGCAATCCGACCTGGGCGAGGGCCTGCCGGGTGCGCGCGGCAATCTCGGCCGGTGGGAAGCCCTGATTGCGAGGGAGGAACGAGCATTCCTCGAAGACGGAATGGGCGAAGAGCTGGCGGTCGGGGTTCTGGAACACGAGCCCGACGGCATCCATACGCGGAGCGCCGGCGGCGCAGGAGATGCGCCCCTGGTCGGGCTCAAGGAGTCCCTTGGCCAGGTTGAGCAGCGTGCTTTTGCCGGAGCCGTTCGGGCCGACCAGGGCGACAATCTCCCCCGGCGCGACGGCGAGCGACACGTTGTCGAGCGCCGTCCCCTGACCGTTGTAGGCAAAGCTGACTCCTTCGAGCGAGAGGAGGGGTTTGGCGCCGACGGCGGAACACGGCGGCCCGGAAAGGCGGGCGGGCGCGGCGAGCGGCGGGGGCGCCGGGCAGGCTGCCGGCGGGCCGTCGAACTCGATGCGGCCCTGCCGCATGGCCACCAGGCGCGAGGCCCAGCGCGCGAGACGGTGCAGGTCATGCTCGATCACCAGAACCGTGACACCGGCATCCGTTGACAGGTCGGCGAGGAGATCAAACAGGAGATCGGCGGTGGGCTCGTCGAGGTAGCTGGTGGGCTCGTCGAGCAGGAGGACTTGGGGCGCCAGCGCCAACATGCTCGCGAGGGCCAGCCGTTGTTTCCAGCCCAGCGAGAGCGTCGAGACGCGGCGGTCGCGCATGGTGTCCAGCCCGAACCGGTCGAGCCAGCGGCGCAGCTCGCGCGCGCGGTCAACGTCGCCGGCCCGTTGCGCGAGGCTGAGAGCGACTTCCTCCTCGACGGTTTCGCCGAAGAGCTGGATTTCCGGGTTCTGGAGGACAACGCCGGCGAAGCCTTCGCAGCCGGACCGGGTGCAGTCGCGGCCATCGAGCCAGAGGGAGCCGGAAGTGCGGCCGAGCAGGGCGACGTGGTGCAAGCCGGCGAGGTGGAGGGCGAGCGTGGTCTTGCCGGAGCCGGAGGGGCCAATGATCCCCACGCGCTCCCCCGCTGCGATGTCGAGGGAGATGTCCTGAAGCAGCGGGGCATCGGCGCCGGACGGCTGAAAGGCCAACTGCCGGGCGCAGATCAGCCCCGGGCGCTCAGCAGGCGCGTGAGGTGCAGATGGCGAATGCGAGACCATAGGCGGGATGGGCGGCCCTGCAGCCGAGCCCGAACAGTTCAGAACTTGGGCTCCTGGCGAGCGTCGTGCCAAACGTGAAGGGTGTCCACTCGGCCCAACTCCTCAGAGACATCGTCGAAGCTGCGGTACGAGCGAAACGCGATCTGCCGCAGCCGCCCGGCCGCACCCCTCGGATACACCGGCCCAATCATTGGGTAACGAGCGGGAATGTGGACGGACCACAAGTCATCTGTTAACTTCTTGAAGCGGAGCGAGGCATGGAACGGGTCTCTCTGCCACAACGCGAAGGCATTGCGGGCGAGCTGCTGTGCCTGCATCGGCAGGGTGTTAAACCGCCGCCAGAATGCGGGGTCAACCTTGGACTTCATTTCTGCCCGCGTGGCGGAAAGTCCCTGAGCCGGCCCGCCGCAGCGTCCTTCCGGGAAGCCGACATCAGGTCATGCAGCTTGCCTCCCGGCTCGGCGTCCGCTCGCATCTGCCGGTCCCAATCGTCGTCCGGCCAGGGATGCAACAACGCCTCCAACTCGCACCGCTCTTGCGGGGACAGCTTGTCAATCGCCTGCTTGATTTCAGCCACTGTGCTCATAGCGCGAAGTTAAGCGGAGCGCGGCGGTGCGTCAACCGCCCGCCGGCAGGGCGCCGGCGCCGGTAGGGTGCGCAGCAGACTGCGAGCCCTGCCTTACGCGTTCAAGGTATTGATCAGCTCATGGAGCTTGTCGGCGAGGGCCTGAGCTTCGGCCTGGTTGGGCGGGTCCGAGACGCTCAGGCACGGCATACCGCCCTCAACCCTCAACTCTCAATCCGTCGGAAACTGCCCGCGCAATTCGCCGGAGGAGAGCGGTGAATTGTCCGCGGGCAAGCTGGGATCGAGAACGGGTGATGACATAAGCTGAGTTTGGTTTGTTCCCCCTCTTTTACGCCCGCCCGCCCAAGCCGCAAAACGGCTCCCCTCCGCTTCACTCCGCGTGGGGTCTTAGTTCACAGCCGCATCTGCTGGTTCCAGCGGTCACGGATGGCGTTCTGATCCTCGGCGCTGAGCGCACCGAGGCGGCGCACGAAGATAGATTTCTCAGCCGTGACCACTCGGTCCAGCCGGGCAACCGAGGGTTTTAGCAGACCGGCAGCTTGCCAGTCTTTGAGCGTGACATCCAACGCGCCGCCATGGAGGACACTCGTCACCCGGCAGATGATGGCGTCTTGTTCGAGGTCGAACAGCACGAGTGCCGGACGAATCTTGCTGGCCGCGCCCGAGGTGAATGGGAACTGGCAGATGAAGATGTCGCCGAACATCTCAGCGCAGTGAGTCGTAAACGGCGTCCTCCGCCGAGTCGTCCCGCAAGAACTGCTCGTAAGCTCCGGCACGCCACTCGGCCTCGTCGGTGGCGTCGTCCGTCAGAACGATGATGCGGGCCTTGCCCGACTTGGGCAGGCGCATCGCAATCTCCCGGGGAATGGGCAACACCGCCGCGCCGCTTAACTCCAGCGTGAATTCAACCGCATTCATGCAATAAGAGTAGGCGGCCCAGGCAGTGAGGTCAAACTCCTTACGCACGGCGGCCTGTCTGCCCGCGCGAAGGAAAGTCCCTGAGCCGGCCCGCCGCAGCGTCCTTCCGGGAAGCCGACATCTTGTCGTGCAGTTTGCCGCCCGGCTCGGCGTCCGCTCGCATCTCCCGGTCCCAATCGCCGTCCGGCCAAAGATGCAGCAACGCCTCCAACTCGCACCGCTCTTGCGTCAACCGCCTGCCGCTAGGGGCCGCAGCAGACTGCGAGCCCTGCCTTACGCGTTCAAGGTATTGATCAGCTCATGGAGCTTGTCGGCGAGGGCCTGGCAGAGTCTGAAGCTGAGGTTCTGGCCGAACAACAGCTTCATGCGGCAGTCAGCAGGCGCCGCTCACGGTCGGCAGCGTAGGCCAGGCACGCGAGGATGTCCTCCTCGGCAAGCTCGGGGTAGTCAGCCATGATTGCCTGATGCGACATCCCGGCAGCGAGCCAGCCCAGAACGTCAGACACCGCGATGCGCATACGGCGGATGCAGGGGCGTCCGCCGCGTTTGCCCGGCTCGAGGGTGATGATAGACTGATAGTTCATGCGCCGCTGCTACTGTAAGCCGAGGCGCCTTTCGAGCCCAGAAAGACCTGAGAGCCTTGCATGGGCGCAGGACAGATTTCTTCGGCACTGCTGGTACGTCTCATTAACACCCCGCTTCAGCGGGGTGTTGCGTGGCCCAGTGAGTCGGGAAAACCGTTTCAACGGTTTCCTCGGTTGCCGTGTGCCCTAGAACTCGGTATTCACTGCGCATGTCCCTGCATTCCTACTCCCGCGTCTGGCTGCACCTGGTCTGGGCTACCTTGGAGCGTCGGCCCCTTCTAACCAAGGATGCCGCCATTAAGCTCTCCGGTTTCCTGAACACTTATGCCCGCGAAAAGGGCATTTACCTGAAGCTTAATTATGTCAATTCCGACCATGTGCATGCGTTGGTGGACCTGCCGACGCGCCTTTCCATCGAGGAGACAATGCAACTGTTCAAAGGTGCCAGCTCGCACTGGATCAACGAGAGCCGTCTGCTGCCGGGTAAGTTCGCCTGGGGGCGCGGCTACGGGGTCTTTTCGGTCTCTCACTCAGCGGTCGAGACGGTGGGCGGGTATATCTCCAGGCAGGAGGAACATCACCGCCGGCGCAGCTTTTCTGAGGAGCTCCAGCGGTTGGTGGAACGCCACGGCCTGGAGTGGCGCCATGCTGAAACCGTTGAAACGGTTTCCTCGGTATCGGCGGTCCACCCCAAACCTTAGCCTTGTGAACAGGAAAGGCATCAATTGGTGAGGAAGGT
>DAOPPX010000050.1:0-36179 GCA_035358715.1 Verrucomicrobiota bacterium | reverse complement strand
CCGACCCGGCCACAATCCAAATCCGCCCAAATCACTTTCTCGAATCCGGCGTGGGCCAACACGCATGACCGCAAATCGGGGCTTTCGTTTCCTGGCCGGCTCTGGCATTCCTGAGAGAGATGCCATCGCCGGTGCCAGAAATTGAAACTCCGCGTCCGCAGGTCAGCGAACAGAAACGGTTCCCGTTTCTGCTGCGGATGTTCGAGCCCGCCCCGCCCGCGGAGGTGATGCTGACCGACGCGGACGAAATCCGGGCCAAACACCGGAGCTGGGAACGCCGGATCATCATCGCCACCATTATCGGCTACGCGACCTTCTACTTCGTGCGGAAGAACCTGAGCATCGCGATGCCGGTGATGGAAAAGAGCCTGGGCGTGACCAAGGCCGACCTGGGGCTGTTCCTGACGCTGCACGGCGTGCTCTATGGTGTGGCCAAGTTCGTCAACGGCTTCTTCGGCGACCGCTGCCATGTTCGCACGTTCATGGTCACCGGCCTGGTCCTGTCGGCGACAGTGAATGTGATGTTCGGCCTCAGCTCGGCGGTGGCCGCGCTGGGCTTCTTCTGGATGATCAACGGGTGGTTCCAGGGCATGGGCTTTCCGCCGTGCGCCCGGGCCTTCACGCATTGGGTGCCGCCGCAGGAGTTGGCCACCAAGATGTCCGTCTGGAACGCCTCCACCAACATCGGCGCCGGCCTCGTGGTGGTCATGTGCAGCTATTTGCTCAGTTATTTCGGCAACTGGCGGCTCTGTTTCTTTGTGCCCGCGGGGCTCGCGTTCCTGTGTTCGCTGTTCCTTTGGTTTGCGTTGCCCGACACTCCGCAATCAGTCGGCCTGCCGGAGGTCAAGGGCACGAAGGTCAAGGCCGCTGCCGGCGACGATGGCGATTGGAAGGCCGTGGCGGTCAAGTATGTTTTCAGCAACCCTTACATCTGGCTGCTGGGCGCGGCCAATTTCTTCGTCTATACGATTCGTTATGCCATGCTCGATTGGGGGCCGACCATGCTGACGCAAGCCAAGGGCCTCCAACTGACGGGCGCCGGCTGGATGGTCGCGGGCTACGAGATTTCGGGCATGACCGGCGCATTGATCGGCGGGTGGCTGACCGACCGGCTGTTCGGGGGGCGCGGCTTCCGCTCGTGCGTGTTTTACATGGCCATGGCGGGCGTGTCCGTGTTGCTGTTCTGGAAGGTGGCCGGGCAATCGGTGTGGCTCAACACGCTTTTGCTTTGCGCCTCGGGCTTCTTCATCTACGGCCCGCAGTGCCTCATCAGCATCGCCGCGGCCAACCTCGCCACGAAACGCGCCGCGGCCACCGCCGTCGGCCTGACCGGCATCTTCGGTTACGCCAGCACCACGCTGTCGGGCTGGGGCGTGGGCAAGGTGGTTGACGCTTACGGCTGGGATGCCTTGTTCTGCGGGCTGCTCGTCGTCGCCGCCATCGGCACCTTCGCCTGCGCGCTTGGCTGGCGGGCCAAGCCCCACGGCTACGGGGATTAAAGAGGATTCGACGCGCCGGAAGTCTGCGTTCTGCCTTCTGGACACCATGAAAACTCATCTGCTGATTTTGCTGGCCCTGCTGCTCACAAGCGCAGGCGCACATTCCGCTGAGGCGGGCGGGGCGCCCGGCTCAATCCGCTTCTCGAAAGCCGGGGTTTCCCAGGTCCTGCCAATCTATCGGGCGATGACCGGGCGGGAGCTGGTGGTTGACTCGCGCGTAAAGACCGTGCGACACACGATCACTCTGGAGGCACAAGCGGCCGGCAAGGAAGAGGGCGCGAAGCTCATCGAGAAGGCGCTGCTGAGCCAGGCGGGCGTCGTTATCACGCGTCTTGACAGGAAACGCGCCTCTGTGACCTACAACGACGCGCTCCCCATCGCCCCGGCAAAGAACGCCCCCGGAAACTGAGCCTTGGGCGAGAGAATTCCCCGGACTCGTGCGCGCTTTGAACCCCTGAACCACCGTGAGAGAACATCCACCATCCAGCATCCAAGGGCCGAGCTTTGGGCCGCTATTGGATGTTGGATGTTCCCCAGGTTCATGGTAAGAGCTGTCAGGGGGCGCATCCCAGTTTTTGAGCGGTGTTTTCCTGGCAAAGGCGCCAGCGCAGCGGCTGAGCAACCACGGTGTGGCATTGTCCTCTCTCAACCCCACCTTCCATGCACGCCCCCCCGCCAGGGATGGGCAGGCCCGCCGTCCGCCCCCCGTCCCGCTACCGTAGTACCTCTAACCCCGGGTTAGAGGTACTACGGTAGCGGGACGGGGGGCGGACGATGAGCGGAGGGTGGGGCGCGGGGGCGGAGAATGGGCGGAAGTGCCGTGCGGACAGGCGGTTAGCCCAATGCGGGGCGCAAGGGCGCGGATAGGTTCCCGGCGGGGCCTGGCTGGCTTGGGCTGGGGGGAGGCGTCCGGGGCGAGAAGTCGGTGCCGCAGCCCGCTTTGGAGGCGCCGGGAACCGTTGCCGCAGGCCCCCCAAGCCTCAGAACTCCTGAGCCGCGCGCTTGGCCCGGGACAAGCCAAGGAATTGACGTGCGCCCCCCATGAACCGGGGGAACATCCAACATCCAACCTCGAACGCCCAACATCCAATAGCGGCCCAAAGCTCGGCCCTTGGAGATTCGATGTTGGATGTTGGATGTTGGATGTTGGATGTTCTCTCACGGTGGTTCCGGGGTTCAAAGCGCGACGGGTCACGAAGAGGAGAGCTGTCAGAGAGTTGCCGGCTTGACGCTGGGCCGTGCTGGAATACGCTCCTGCGCGTGAATCCTTGCGTTCGAGTTCTCTCCCTGCTGTTTCTTGCCACTGTTCAGGCCGCCGCCGCTGCTTCCCAGGCCGCGCTGTCGCTGGAGCTTAACCGCCCCGGCCCGGCCATCTCGCCTTACATCTACGGCCAGTTCATCGAGCACCTGGGCCGCTGCATCCGCGACGGCATCTGGGCGGAGAAACTGCAGGATCGCAAGTTCCTGCTGGCGCTGGACAAATCACCCTGGAAGGCGGCGCGTCCCGATGCCGCGGCTGGCGATGTGTTTCTCGATCCGGCGGGCGCTTATGCCGGCGATCACTGTTTGGCGTTGTGGCGCCGCGGCGAGCCCGCCGGCGATTGCGCAATCACGCAAAACGACCTCGGCGTGCTGGCGGGCAAGGAGTATGTCGGTTACGCCCTGGTCGCGGCCGTCAGCGGCGAGCCGGCCCTGGAAGCCGTGCTCTCGTGGGGAGACGGCCTTGCCGAGCAGCGGACCGTCCGCTTGACCGGCCTCGGGCGGGAGTACCGGCGCCTGCCTTTCCGCTTCCGGGCCGGCGGCACGACGGAGTCGGCGTCGTTGTCAATCCGGCTGGTCACGCCCGGGCTGGTGTGGATCGGCTGTGTCTCGTTGATGCCCGCCGACAACGTCAACGGCATGCGCGCGGATGTGCTGGCCTTGATCAAGCAGCTCAACTCCCCGATCACTCGCTGGCCCGGCGGCAACTTCGTCTCCGGCTACAACTGGAAGGACGGCATCGGCGAGCGCGACCGGCGCCCGCCGCGCTGGGAGCGCGCCTGGAACGCGGTCGAGGACAACGACTTCGGGCTGGATGAGTTCCTGGCCTTTTGCGCTGCGGTCCGCACCGAGCCCTACATCGCCGTGAACACCGGGCTCGGCAGCGCGCAGGACGCCGCCGACGAGGTGGAATATGCGACCGGCTCCAGCCGCAGCCGCTGGGGCGCCGAGCGCGCGCGCAACGGGCATCCCCAGCCCTACCCGGTCACCTGGTGGGGCGTGGGCAACGAGATGTACGGCGACTGGCAGTTGGGCAACGTGCCCGTCGAGCGCTACGCCATGCGCCATAACTCCTTCGTCGCGGCGATGAAGGCCAGGAACCCTCGCATCCAGATCATCGGCGTGGGCAATCCCGGCCGCTGGAATGATGTCCTGCTGCCGATCAGCGCCGCCCACATGGACCTGCTCAGCGCGCATCATTACACGCAGCGCAACTTCAAAGCCCCCTTCTCGCCCGCGGACGCCGCGAAATACGAAGCCGCCTTCCTGAACTACTCCGGCAGCGTCATGGAAGGCGTGCGCCGGCTTGTCGTGGATTACCGCAACCGCCTCGCGAGCGGCAACCCCGAGCTGGGCCGCGTCCGGCTCGCCATTGATGAATGGGGCATCGTGCGCGACTGGAATCAAGCCCCCGACGGGCCCGGAGTCGGCGCCTTTGAACACTACTACCCGCTCGGTGACGCCCTGGCATCAGCCCGCGCTTTGCATGAGCTCATCCGATCCGCCGACCTGGTCTCGATGGCCAATTGGGCGCAGACCGTCAATGTTATAGGCGCCATCAAGGCCGGACGAAACCACGCCGTGCTGGATTCAGTTGGCCACCTGCTGGCCCTTTACCGCGCGCAGGTCGGAGGGAGTTTAGTCCCGCTGCAGTTGAGCACAGAGGCGCCGGTGGACGCCGTCGCCGCGTTTGACCGGAAGACCGGCAGCGTGTCGCTTGGCCTGGTGAACTACTCGCCGACGCAGGACGTGGTATTGTCGGTGAAGGCCGCCGGCGGCGCGCTCCCGCGCACCGCGCAAGCCTGGAGGATTAACGGGGCGAGCCTGGGCGCGATCAACATTCCCGGCCAGCCCGAGGCCGTGACTACCCAAACTCTGTCCGCCGTTGCACTCGGCGAACCTCTCAGCCTCCCCGCACATTCCATCACCGTGCTGAAGAGCGGCAGGTAAGGAAGACACTCACGATGCGGGACTGCGCAACGGAGCGGCGCAAGTCGTTGCAAAGTTGGCGCCGCCTCGACCACGCCCTTTTGCCGCGGTCAGCGTTCACGCTGGCGGTTGAAGCCAGCGTGCCCCGCAAGTCCCCACTTCGGTCCTGGTCCCGGGATGTTCAGCTTGTTTCGCGGGCAAGAACCGGCGCCGGCGCGTCAGCGCGGGTGCCGGCGTTCGCCGGGCGGCCGGGCGGGCGCAGATCCAGCTCGCGGCCTTTCCAGTTGCCGATGCCGATGTGATTGAGCCGGCCGAGGGCATAGCGATAGGACCAGCCGTAAAACGGGTTGTGGGTTGGCCAGAAGGAAATGAAATCCACCCCGGCGGCCCGCGCCAGCTCGATGGCCCGCTCGATGGTGCGGCGGCTGTCGTTCCAGTTGAACAGCAGGTATTTCCATTCCAGCAACGGCTGGGACAGGCCGCGCGCGTTGCGGTATTCCACCAGCGCCTTCATGTTGGCGTAGGCCTTCTCGAAGCTGCCGCGGCGCTCATACTTCACCAGCATCGCGTCGTCCACTCCGGCGATGGAGAAATAAATGCGGCTGGCGTGCAGCGCGGCCGCCCGCCGGGCGTCGGTGTTCAACACGATCCCATTGGTCGAAATCCAGATGCTGCAATCCGGGTTCTTGCGCCGCAGCAGCTCCAGCTCCGGCCCGATGTTGGGCGAGAGAAACGGCTCGCCGAGGTTCAGGTAGCAGAGCGTCTGAATGCCGAGCTCGTGGACCAGGTCCGCCATGCGCGACAGCTTGTCCAGTTCCATCTGCGGCGTCGTGCGGATGCGGGCCGCCGACTGCCGGTCGCAGCCGATGCAGTCCAGGTTGCAGCGCACGGTGTTTTCCAGCAGCATGCCTTTGTAGGGCAGCCGGGGCTGGGGGATGGGCGTGGATTTGGGCAGCCGCTGCAGGTCGCCGCAGCGGGTGCAGGTCGGGATGGGCAGCTTCCCTTTGGCCAGTTCGTCCCGAAACCGCTGCGCCACCGGGCCAAAGAAAACTTCCTTGAAGGAAGCCTGGTTCAGGTCGCCCAGGTGCCCCGAGCCGTCGTAATCCTGGCAACTGCACGACACCGTGAGGTCGCAATTGACGGTGATGTTGTACTCCGACTCCCCTTCGAGCGCGCGGCAGTGGAATCGCTGCCCCCGGAGCCAGGCCAACCATTCCAGGCAGGGTCTCAGGCCCGCGCGAGTGATGTCGCTCAGGACCCAGTTAAACCGTCTGCGTTTCACAGGTTGAAGCTAACACGCCGATTCCGGCCAAGCCAGCGGAAAGGGCTGACCGCGGCTCAACTAATCGCCTTCTGGTAGCGCTCCGCCACGAAGTCCCAGTTGATGACGTGGAAGAAGGCCCCCACGTAATCCGCCCGGCGGTTCTGATACTTGAGGTAATAGGCGTGTTCCCAGACATCAACCCCCAGCAGGGGCTGTTTGCCCTGGCTGATGGGCGAGTCCTGGTTCGGCGTCGCCTCGATGCCCAACTGTTTGCCGGCGTCCAGCACCAGCCATGCCCAGCCGCTGCCAAACTGGCCCAGGGCCGCCTTCGTAAACGCATCCTGGAACCGGGCAAAACTGCCGAACCGCCTCTCGACCGCCTTGAGCAGTTCGCCCGCGGGCCGGCTGCCGCCGCGCTTCATGCTCTGCCAGAACAGCGCGTGATTGTAGTGCCCGCCGCCATTGTTGCGAACCGCCGCGCGGATCGCTTCCGGCACCGCGCCGAGGTCCTTGAGCAGGTCCTCCACCGACCGCCGTCCGGTCGCGGGAAAGTCAGCCATGGCCCGGTTGAAACCGGCCACATAAGCCGCATGATGCTTGTCATGGTGAATCTGCATGGTCAGCGCGTCAATGTGCGGCTCCAGCGCGTCGAACGCATAAGGCAGCGGCGGCAGGGCGATGGCGGCGGGGGCCGACGCGGGCTGCGCGCCCAGACTGGACAACGCCGTCCCGGCGGCGCAAGCGGCCGAAGCCAAGGCGGTTGTCTTGAGAGCTTGCCGGCGAGTCATCATAATCAAATGCACCTTTCGCACCTCAAGCGCCTCCGCGCAAGTGCAGGACGCAGGGATGAAGGAGCACGGGCATCCCTGGCCGATGCCTCCAGCCAACAGAACCTTATCCGAAGAATGCAAGGCCGGCTCGCGCGCCACCGCAGGCCGAATGCGCCCTTCCCCTTTCCATGAACCGGGGGAACATCCAACATCGAACCTCCAAGGGCCGAGCTTTGGGCCGCTATTGGATGTTGGGCGTTCGAGGTTGGATGTTGGATGTTCCCCCGGTTCATGGGGAGCGGGTGCGCGTCAATTCCTTGGCTTGTCCCGGGCCAAGCGCACGGCTCAGGAGTGCTGAGGCTCACGTCGTTGCCAGCGGGCCAGGATGTGTGAGGCTGGCGTTCCGGTCCGCCACATTTGTCCGCTTGCGTTGCCCGGTCCGCCGGGTGGAAGGGGCGGGGGCGGCGTTCCGCGGCTTTTGACTTTTGCGCAGGGTCGTTGGCATACTGCAACCCATGGAACGGACCGATGCGGAGTTGATTGCGGCAGTGCGGAAAGGCGATGCCGCCAGCTTCGAGCCGCTGGTCCAGAAGTATTCCGCCCGCCTCTTCGGCATGGCCCGGCGCTACGCACGCCGCGAGAGCGAGGTCGAGGACATTGTGCAGAACATCTGGCTCAAGGCGTTTGCGAACCTGCACAGCTTCCGCGGCAATGCGCCCTTCGAGCACTGGCTGATGCGGCTGGCGGTGCGCGCGTGTTACGACTCGCTGCGCAGCCACCAGCGCAACCGCGAAACTCCGTTTGCCGAGTTGACGGAGCCGGAGGCGGATTGGCTGGACCGGTTCGTCAGCCAGCCTGATTCAGCCAGCCAGGACGCCGACGCCGCCCGCCAGCTCATCGCACGCCTGTTGGATGGGCTGTCCCCTTCCGCCCGGCTGGTCATTACGTTGCTGGAAATCGAGCAACGGTCGGTGAAGGAAATCGCACAACTGACCGGATGGACGGCGCCGGTGGTAAAGATCCGGGCCTTCCGGGCGCGCGCCGAGATGCGAAGGAGGCTCTCCCGAATCGCCAAAGATAAGTACTTGTAACCGCGCTCCTCCGGGGGGCGTCTAAACCTTTGCCGCCTTTATGAATCTGGCCGAACTGGAAAGAAAACTGATTGCCGCCGCCCGAGCCAATCCGCCGAGCGAGCAGGCACCTTACGCTTTTGAGAAGCGCGTCATGGCGCTCGTTGCCGCCCGGCGCGTCGAGGACGACTGGACCTTGTGGGCGCGTGCTCTGTGGCGGGCCGCCGCGACGTGCGTGACTGTCATGCTGCTGCTGGGCACATGGTCCTTGCTGACGCCGCAGAGCAGCGCCCCGCCAGACGACTTGTCCCTGGACCTTGAGCAGACCCTGCTGGCGGCCGCCGATCAGGATCAACCCAACGACTCGAGCTGGTGAACAACTGGAAGGTCATCCTGGCCACGATGGTCATCTTTGGCGCTGGTGTGGTGACCGGCGGCCTGTTGGTGCGGCATGTCGAACGAGGCTCCCATCAACGGCCGCAACGCGTCGGCGCTGCGGTCCGTCCCGCGCCGCCCGCCTCCGCCGGCGTGATGCGCCTCGAGTTCCTGCGGCGCATGGAGCGGGAGCTGGACTTGACGCCCGCGCAACGCGAGCCGATTAACCGGATTCTCAAGGAAGCCCAGGACCGCACGAAGAAGATCATGGACACGGTGGAGCCGCAGCGCCGGGAGGAATTCCGCCGGACCATCGAGGAGTTCCGGGCCGTGCTGACGCCCAAACAGCAGAAGCGGCTGGACGCGCTGATAAAGCAGCAGCAACAGCGCGCGCGCGAGCAACGCAAGGCCGCCCCACCGCCGCAGCGGCCACAGCAAGGCCCGCCGCCTGACACAAACTCCTGACCCGGCAGGGCGCTCGCCCCGCCGCTAATGCGACCGCCACCGGCGCAGCCGCAGGGCATTGCCGATGACGACCAGGTCCGACAGCCCCATTGCCGCCGCGCACAGCACCGGGCTCAGGAACCCGAGGGCGGCCAGCGGCACGCCGATGGCGTTGTAGAAGAACGCCCAGAACAGGTTCTGTTTGATGGTGCGCAGCGTGGCCCGCGCCAGCCCGAGGCTCTCCGGCACCGCCTCGATTTCCGACCGGAGCAGGATGATGTCCGCCGCCTCGCGCGCGACGTCGCTGGCTCGGCTCACCGCGATGCCCAGGTCGGCTTGCTCCAGCGCCGGCGCGTCGTTGATGCCGTCGCCCACAAAGGCCACCCGCTGGCCTTGCCGCTGGAGCCTCTGCACGAACGCCGCTTTCTCCTCGGGGCGGACCTGGGCAAATACATTCTCCGAAGGGATGCCGGTCTGCCGGGCAATGGCTCCGGCGGTCAGCACATTGTCGCCAGTGACCAGGTAAACCTTCAGCCCTTGCCGCGTCAGTTGACCGACGACCCCGCGGGCGCCGGGTTTAACCGCATCCTTCACTGCGAACAGCCCTCGCAAAGCGCTTTCCACCGCCACACCCACGACGGTCGCGCCCTGCGAAGCCCTTTCCGCGATGAAGTCTCTGCCCGCCGCAAGGGCCACCCCCGAGTCCTCCAGCCAGCGCAGCGAGCCGAGCCGGGCCGTGACCGGCGATGCGCGGTCGAATGCGATGGCGGCTTGCACGCCGCCGCCCCGAACCTCCTGCCAGGTCTCCAGTGCCGCTCCCTTGGCCGAGAGCTTCGCCACAGCCTGGCTTACAGGGTGAGACGAGTGACCCGCGAGCGCCGCCGCCAGGTCTATGACTGGATATTTGGATGTCGGCTCTTCGGCTCCCCCTCGGATTTTGGGCCCTGAATTCAGGACGTTTCCCCCGTCCCACACTCCCACCACCTCCGCCTTGCCCGTGGTAAGCGTTCCCGTCTTGTCAAACAGCACGGCAGTAACCCGGCCCGCCTTTTCCAACGCCACGCCGTCGCGGATGAGAATGCCGCGCCGCGCCGCGGCATTCGAGCCGGCCATGACAGCCGCCGGTGTAGCCAGTCCCATCGCGCAGGGGCAAGCGACGATCAGCACTCCGGCGGCAATGATAAAGGCCGCCGCCAGCGCGCCTTCGGGCGGATGCGCCGCCCAGAGGAACGGCGCCAGCGAGTCGTGGGCTCGCCGGGCCCAGTCGGGCGCGAGCCCCCAGCACAGGCCCGCCGCCACCGCCACCGCGACCACCAGCGGCACAAACACGCTGCTGACCCGGTCGCCCAACCGCTGGATGTCGGCGCGGCTGGCCTGGGCGCGCTGCACCGCGGCAATAATGTGAGCCAGGGCGGTCTCCTCGCCCGTCGCCGTGACGCGCATCAGCAGATGTCCGTTGAGGTTGACCGTGCCCGCGCACAGCCGGCTCCCCGGAGCCTTGTCCACCGGCGCCGACTCACCGGTCAGCATGGACTCGTCCAAGGCTGAACCCCCTTCCTCCGCCTCGCCGTCAGTCGGCACACGGTCGCCGGGACGCAACACAACCCGGTCGCCCACCCGCAACTCCGCCACCGGGACTTCGCGTTCGCCCCCGCCGGGATCACGCCGCCGCGCCAGCGCCGGCGCCAGGTTCAGCAGTTGGCGCAGGGCGCTCGACGCCCGCGCGCTCGCGCGCGATTCCAGCCAGTGCCCCACGCTGATCAGGGTGATGATCGCGGCGGCCTCCATGAAGTACACGTGCCCGCCCGCACGGCTGAACAACGCCCACGCGCTATACGCAAAAGCGGTCGTCGAGCCCAGCGCTACGAGCGTGTCCATATTGGAGCGGCCGACCTTGAGTTGCCCCCACGCGCCCCGATAGAACCGCGCCCCGGCAACAAACTGCACCACACTGGCCAGTCCAAAGGAAAGCCACTGGAACCAGCGGGTCATGCCAAGGCCTAGGCCCCATTCTCCCAGCATGATTGGCACGGTCCCGAGAACGCCCACCCACAGGTTAAGCTGCCACCCGCCTGGCGCGTGCTCGGCTGCGGGCGCTTCCGCAATGCGGGCCCCGAAGCCCGCCCCCTCGACCGCCCGGATCACGGCGGCAACATCTGGCTCCACGCCGCCCGCCCAGCGGACGGCAGCCCGCTTCGCCTCGAGGCGCACTGCCGCACTGTGAACGCCCGGCACACTTTGGATGGCCTCGGTCACATGGCGGGCGCAGTTGGCGCACGTCATGCCGGTGATGGTGAATTCGGTTCCCACCCGCGGGGCGGCTTGCACCTCGCCCGCCCCATGCCGCTCCGTTGTCTGTTCAAGCCGCATACTCGCTCGGATACAGTGTAAGCCATGGGACAAAGATGTCTAACCCGGCCATTGGCTGCCCTAGCGTGCGTAATTCGCACTCCGATGGGAACGGCAACCGTGCGCCGCGTGAGGGCACGCGGCGTTGGGTGCGAAAGATGCAGACCAGCGCCCAATTGGCTGCTGAAGCCAGGTCGCAGGCTATTCCAGGGTTGCGAAGGAATACGTGCAGGTCCTGGGGCACGCGATGTGCTAATCCCACGCGCAATTACAGTACAACCAAATCTCAATACATGAAACTGAACCTTCGTTCATGGGCTTCGTCCTATACCCGTTTCCTCTTCTTCTTAGCCGCAGGCTGCGGCTGGGCCGCCTGGGCTGCCGATCCGCCCGTCTTCGTCAACCCCATGATACTCCCCGGCGGACAAGTCCAGGTCCAGCTCGCCACGGTGGTGGGCGAGAGCTACACCATCGAGGTTTCCACCAACCTGGTGACTTGGGAACCGGTGGGCAGTGTCCCGACTGTGGACACCAACCTGGTCACGCTGGTTGATGAGGAGCCGGTCACGTCTTCGCCCTGCCGGTTCTACCGCGCCAAGGTGGGGCTGACCAGGACTTATGGCTTGTGGTTCAATCATTATGCCCAGGCTGGGAATTTCTCGGGCGGACTGACGCCCGTGGTATCGTACCCCATATCCATCGCTGGATATACTGCGGGCTTCGATGTCGAAAACGATCCTCCCTATCCCGAGGCCAGCCAGGTGTTCTTCTCGGGGCCGTCAGGCTCCGGATTGAACAACGCCGCTGCGGACCCGATGAATTCATGGGCGGACGAGGAAGGCGCGAGTTACCATTCGCCGGTAGTCTCCAGTCCAGCCCTGGCCCCCGGCGGGGATTGGACCATTCAATACAAGGGCAGCAACTACGTCTTCAACATGGCCAATCCCCAGGCCGCCAGCCGGTTGGTTCTGCCGGTGCCGACTTTCGTTCTGTCCAATGGTTTCGTGCAAAGCGTGAGTTGGGTCTATCGCGCGGCTGACACGGGCGCGCCGCTGACGGCACCGCCGGCCTTTATGACCGGCATTCAGGTCCAAATAGACGGCAATGGCGGCCGCATCTACGACTCGCCCTGGAGCGATTATCCGGCCATCACCAGCCACACTCTGTTGGAACCCATCCTGTGGAGTGATGTCTCCGGGGTCAACCTGGCCTACGACGACTCGCTGGACAACCATTACGTGGTGTTCTTTCGGAAACCATGACCGCCGGGCGCTCTTCGTTCGGGGGATGCAAACCCGCAGATTTCGCACCCAGCGCCGCGTGAGGGCACGCGGCCTACAAGAAGAAGGGGGGGCGCCTGTAAGCCGCGTGCCCTCACGCGGCCTACTGTGGCCGTTCCCATCGGAGTATATGCGGGTTAGCGCAACGCGTCCACTTCCGGCAGGAGGCCGGGCGGGATCAAAGGGATGATGCGCGCGTGGGACTCGCAAACGCGGATCAAATCCGCCTTGTCTTTGGCTTTCTTGGAAGCCCGGCGCCGCGGATCCGCCAGCGCCCACAGCTTGCCTTGCACCAGGTCTTGGAGGGCGGCGACCGGCAGACGGACCCCAAAGATCTCTGCCATCACCGCGCGAGCGGGGAACGCCTGATAACGCTCATCGAGGGTGATCTGCACGCGCAAGCGGCTGCCAGGTAGTTGGGCGTTGAGCGAGTAGGGATGCTCCTCGACTTCGAATCCGCAGTCCCGTAGCGCCTGGGCGACCCGGGAATGGCCCGCGACGGCGAAATCGGCGTCCAAGGTCACGACCGGTTCGACGTAATGGTTCATGGCCAAGCCACCGATGAGGCAAAAGGGCACCGCCGCAGCCTTCAGCGCTTGGGCAACCAGTTGAAGGTCGTTATCGTGGCCGGTCAACCCGGCCAGAAACCGTTCCGAGGTCATGCCACTCCTATACCACATACCCGGTGGTACAAGACAGCCTGAACTTGAAGGGCGGCCTGCTTCACAGCGTGTATGCCTGAAGCTGCCGGAGCGCGGGCATCTTGTCCGCTTTGCGGATTGTGGGTCAGACAAGTGGGCAGGATGCCCGCGCTCCTTCACTCATACGCGCTGCTTACTTCACTCCCGCAACGCCTGTCAATAAGGCTACACTGGTTTCGCGCCCTAACCAGGCCCCTCAGCTTCGGGTCAATTGGAGTCCGGTGGCCGAGAGGCTGAAGTCCACGAAGCGGGCGCGGGGGTTCGGGGGGTGCCCAGCGAGGTGTTGCTTGATTCTGGCCGCCGCGGCTTCGTCTTTGCCGAAAAGCAGCAGGTAGCCGCCCCCGCCGGCGCCGAGCAGCTTGGCGGCGCCGAGGTAGTCCCGCACGGAGTCGAGAATCGCCTGCACCTCGGGCGGGTTGGTGCCGGAATCGAGGCGCTGGTTCAGCGTCCAACTGTTGCGGATGGCGGCCAGGAGCATCCCGTAATCGCACTTCTGGATCGCGGTGGCGGCAAAGTCGGCGTTGGCGCCGATGTCGGCAATGATGCCCAGGTGCGACGGCGAGTTGAGGAACAGGCCGCGCACAATCTCCGCGAGGATGTTCTTGGCCAGGCGCGTAATGCCGGTGTAGTAGAGCAGGATAGAGCGGTTGGCGTATTCGTGGCCGAAGAGGTGATGCGGCAGCCAGCCGATGGCGGGCTTCTGCGCCAGGCCGGCGGCGGTCTCGATCAGCTTTACCTCGCGGAAGATCGCGCCGGCCTGATCCTGCCAGCCGCCGCCGGTGGTCAGCATCTGCTCCAGCGCCAGCGTGCGGGTAAAGAGCGTGTTTCGGTCCCAGCCCAGGCCGCACAGGTCGCCCAGCGCCGCCAGCACCGTTGCCGCGAGGATGCTGCTGGTGCCCAACCCCGAGCCCTTGGGCACGGCGGCGAGGAGCGAAAGCTCGATGCCCGCGCCGAACTCGCGGAGTTGCTCCTCGAGCGACCCCCAGCCGCCCCGGGTGTGAAACCGGGGAAGGAAACCGGCCAGCGCGAAGGCGGCCTTGGCCAGGGCAAACGGGCTGTCTGGCCCGCCAAACGTGTCCAGCTCGGCATAGGTGCGCACCCGTTCCTCGAAGCCGAGGTCAATCGAGCGCATGACCAACTCGGGACGCTCGGACAACCGTGCGAAGACCTGGATCGGCGGCTGCCCGTTGAGGTCGGCGGCCAGGTTCAGCACTTTGCCGCCGTGCTCGATGCAGTAGGGCGGCGTGTCGGTCCAGCCGCCGGCCAGGTCGAACCGGACCGGGCTGCGCGCCCAAACGATCTGGTCTTCCATTACGCTGGGATGCGGCTCAGCGGGCGAAAGGCGGGCCTCCTGGACAATCATCTCCCGGAGCCGGGCAAACGCGCCGGCCTCGAATTGCTCCCACCCGGCCTCGCGGCGATGGCGTAGAACGGCGGAGCGGAACATCTGGTCATGGACCAACTGCATCGGGTCGTCATGCTCGTCGAAACGCAGCTCGGGCAGGGTGCCGCCGCTCTCGGCAAAGGCGCGCGCGGCCGACTCCAGGTCCAGCCGGAAGAACACGCTCCAGCGGAAGTTCCCGAGCATTGGCAGCAGGCAGCCCTGGCGCAGGCGCGCGCGCTGCTCGTAGAGCCGGCGCAGGTTGACCTGTTCGAGGATTTGCATCGCCGAAAGCCGCGGTAGTTCGCGCCAGCGGTTCGCAAGTCCGCTTCCGCTCGCGGGGCTGGAGGCGAAAAGCCATTCCACCAACGCCGGCTCGATCTGGTCGGCGGCCAGCACGGGAAACAGCGGGCAGGACTGGATGTCGGCGCGCGGGTCAATGCCGCAGTCCTCGGGCGTAAGGCCGCGGGCGCTGAACCAGTCGGGGGCCGGGCGGTCAAACCAGCGCGCCTCGCCCAGCGGGCCGTGGAAGGTGTCGCTGAAACCGTAGGCGCGCACGCACGACAAATCCTTTCCGACTGGCGCAAAGTCGAGGCAGGTGCCGGAAGGCAGGCGGAGGGTCCAGTCGTTTTCCGGCACGCCGGTGAGCACGTGCCGGGAGCCGAACTGCCAGCCGGACGGCACGACGCTGTTCTCGATCCAGAGCGTGTGGTTGCCTTCCCGCCGGAGTGCCACCTCGAAACGCGAGTTCTGCGTCACCTGGTCCGGCTGCTGGCGTGCGCCGGTGCGGCCCACCTTGGCTTCGTCCAGCACGAGGTTCTGCAACGCCGCGACCGACTCGATCATCTGTCCGTTCGTGCCGAAGTGGTAAAACTCGGCCTCCGGCAAGGCCACCACGGCGCAGGCCAGCGCGTTGACCGCCGGGTCGCGGGCCGTCGGCGATTGGCCGAGGGCGAGGCCAAACTCCGCGTAGAGCTCGTAGCGCCGCGCGGCGCCGCCGGCGAAGCCGCTGTTCTCCCAGCCGCAGCACCCCATCAGCACTCGCACGGCGCGTTCGCTCAGCAGCCACATGCCGGTGTCTATCAGGCAGAGATAATCCTCCGCCAACTCGCGAATCCGGGCCGCGTCGGGTTTCTGCAGGAAGAAGGCCAGCTCCGTCGGCCGGCCGCGCGGGGAGAAGAAGACGCCGAAGTCCTTGGCCTTCTGCGGCGCCACCCTCATGCCCAGGCCGAGAACGTCCACTTCGGGAAACGGTGGCAGCTCGCGGCCAAAGCGCAGCAGCACGTCTCCGCTGGTGATGAGGGCGGTGGTGCCGGGCCCGGCGTGGGCCAGGACACGCTGGTAATCGGGCAATTGCAGATCGAGCAGGGATTGATCGAGCCGCTGTCCACGCGACCAGCGGAAGACGGGCAGCGGCATGAGCAGTTTGCCCACGGGCGCGTAGGCGGGCAGGCGCCGGCTCAGGCCGCCGGCGTGCAGGATGAGCTTGCGGCTCTGGCGGAGCCAGTCGGCGAAGGGTTCCTTCGGAGCGGTCGCGCGCCAGGCCTCGGCCAGCAGATTGGCCGTGCCGCCGCCCGAGCCCAGCGGGCGGCCCGGCGGATCGGAAGCGGCAAACCACGCGGGCCGGCGCCGGCCGGCCAGCGCCTCGAACTCATGGGCCATGCGCGGCGGCAGGGTAAGCAGGTATTGAAAGGGATTCTCGATGCCGGGCATAGCTTCGGGCCCAGATAGTGGAAAATGCCCCGCGCCCCTGTCGAGCGGAATTGCGTGAGGTGAAGGCTTCTCCCGCAACGGAGGAAACTCAGGGCTCGCGAGGGCGCTTGCCTTCCCGTATGTGCTTTCACACACTGTCTCAGCCAAACCGATGCAGATGTGTGTCCGCCTCCCCCTCACCCCAACCCTCTCCCGTGGGGAGAGGGGGCATGTCCGCCCGCGCTGGAAAAGGTCCACCGTGCAGTGATAGGTCCCGACCGGCCGAGAGAAGTTCCCTCTCCCCGGGGAGAGGGCTAGGGTGAGGGGGAACTACCCGTGCAACTGCATAGAAACGCCTCAGACCATTTCGCCATGCAATTCAGTCGGTCTCGCTAGCCTTGGATGGGAGCGCCGGGTCTTCAGGCTGCGCTTGCCAGCCGGGCGAAGCGGGCTAAGCTGGCAGCATGAAGTCAAATTGTTTGCTCGCAGCGCTCCTGTTGCTTCTGGCGGGCGGCGTCGTTCAGTTGTCCGCCCAACCGACCGAGGCCGAGCGGAGAGAGTTTGCAGCCGTCAAGGCCAAAGCGGACGCAGGCGACGTCGAGGCTCAACTCAGTCTCGCCTCCTATTATGCGCGCGGAATCGGTGTCGCCCAGGACCCGAAGAAAGCCGCCAAAGTGCTCCGCCAGGCCGCGGAGCAGGGTTCGGCCGCCGCGCAGTGCCGCCTGGGCTTGAATTACCTTAATGGCGAGGGCGTGAAACCGGACCCGGTCGAGGGCGCCCGGTGGCTTCGCCGGGCAGCGGACCAGGGGCTGGCAGAAGCCCAATTTGATTTGGGCCTGTGTTGCGCCAGCGGGGAGGGTGTGAACCGGGATGTCGCCGAAGCGGCGGCCTGGTATCGCAAAGCCGCCGACCAGGGCCTGCCGGATGCCCAATGTGAGCTGGGCAACTGTTACCTGGAAGGCAATGGCGTGCCAAAGGATATCCACGAAGGCGTGAAGTGGACTCGCCTGGCCGCCGAACAGGGATTTGCCCCGGCGCAAAACCGGCTTGGCCTTTGTTACTCAAAAGGCAGGGGCGTGGATAAGGATTACCTGGAGGCCTACAAGTGGCTGAACCTCGCGGTGGCCAAGGGCGATGCGGGGGCCGATGACGTCAGGATGAACCTGGCCGCGGCGGAACGGTATCTGACGCCCGAGCAGATCGCCGAAGGCCAACGGCTGGCGCGAGAGTTCCGGCCCCGCAAAGCCGGCGCCCCGGACAACGTGCCCGTGAAGCCGGACAATGGAAGTGCGGGCACGCCAACCGCGCCCGCGACCAGCGCCCATACCGGCTACGTGAATGTCAGCGCCCCCGACGACGCTTGCGAGATTTTCGTTGATGGCGCATTCGTCGGCAACACCCCAGCCCGTGTGAAGCTGCCCGAAGGCGCGCATGTGGTGGAGGTAAAGAAGCCGGGATTCAAGAACTACCGGAGGGCGATCCAGATTACCGGAGGCTCGGAACTCACCCTGCGGGCAGTGCTGGAGAAGTGAGGCTCGGCCACGGTCCGTTGAGTTCCACGGTGCTGCCGCGTTGATCTGACGCTGCCCTGCCGGGCTGCGGAAGCCCGACTGACGCGGCAAGGAGTCAAAGACCTTGCCGCAAGCCTGCGCTAAACCTATCGTGCCAGCATGTCTACACCGAACCGACCAGCCCCTTTCCTGGCGAAGAGATTTGTGCTCCTCCTTGCCCTGCTGCCGCAGCTTGCCCTGCCGGCGGTGTTGCCTTCGGTGCCCGCGCCGCCACAACCGGTGACCAATTTCTACCACGGCACGGCGGTCGTGGACGGTTACCAGTGGCTCGAAACCGCCTCCGCCCCGGCGGTGCGCGAGTGGACGCGGCTGCAAAATGAGCGCACCGGCGCCTATTACGCCCGATTGCCGTACCGCGACGGCCTTGCGCAGCAGCTTGAGCAACTGCGCGGCGAGGAGTCGGCCCGCTATTACAGCTTGCAGGAGCGCAAGGGGCGCATCTTTGCCCTGCGCTTCAAGCCGCCCGCCCAACAGCCCGTCCTGGTCCGCCTCGCTTCCCTCGCCGCGCCGGCGCTGTGGCGCGCAGTGTTTGATCCCAACGCCTATGACAGCGACGGCACGACCGCCATTGACTGGTATGTTGCCTCGCCAGACGGACGGAGGGTCGCCGTCTGCCTCTCCGAAGGCGGCAGCGAGCAGGGCGCGCTGCACTTCTTCGACGCGGACACCGGCCGCAAGCTCGCCGACGAAATCCCGCGCGTGCAATACCCGACCGGCGGCGGCAGCGCCGCGTGGACGGCGGACGGCACAAGCATCTTTTACACGCGTTACCCGCACCCGGGAGAGCGGCCCGAAGCGGACATCAACTTCTACCAGCAAGTCTGGTTTCACCGCCTCGGCAGCCCCTTCGGGGATGACCATTACGCCATCGGCAAGGAGTTTCCGCGCATCGCCGAGATTGACCTCGAAGCCAGCGCAGATGGCCATTGGCTGCTGGCCACGGTGGCCAACGGCGACGGCGGCGACTTCGCCCACTACCTGCGCGATTCCGCCGGCCAGTGGAAGCAGTTGACGCGCTTCGAGGACGGGGTCAAGCGTGCGAAGTTTGGCCGCGACGGCGCGCTTTACCTTCTCAGCCGCCAAGGCGCCCCGCGCGGCCAGGTCTTGCGCCTGCCGCTCGACACGCCCGACCTGGCGAAGGCCGCGGTGGCGGCGCCTGAGAACCGGGGCGTAGTGCAGGAGTTCGCACCCGGCGACCGCGGGCTATACGTCGTCAGCCTTCTGGGCGGCCCGTCCGAATTGCTCTATTACCCGCGCGGCAACACCCGGCCGCGCCATATCCCGACTCTCCCGGTGTCAACCGTAGCGGGTCTCGACTCCTGGCACAGTGACGAAGTGGTGTTTGGCAACGTCAGTTACCTCAAACCGTTCGCCTGGTTTACCTATGACCCGGCGGCCAACAAGGTCAGCCGCACCGCGCTGTCCATGACCTCGCCGGCAGACTTCGACGACCTCGAGGTCGCGCGCGAGTTCGCCACCTCGAAGGACGGCACAAGAGTACCCTTGAACATCTTGCGCAAGAAGGGCCTGAAGCTCGATGGCCGGAACCCGACCTTGCTCTATGGCTACGGCGGCTACGGCAACAGCCTCACGCCCGGCTTCGACTCCACCCGCCGCGTCTGGTTTGATGCGGGCGGTGTGTATGCCGTCGCCAACCTGCGCGGCGGCGGCGAATACGGCGAGCAATGGCACAAGGCCGGCAACCTCACCCAGAAGCAGCATGTCTTCGACGACTTCATCGCGGCGGCCGAGCACCTCATCCGGCGTCGTTATACCAGCCCGTCCAGGCTGGCTGTTGAAGGCGCCAGCAACGGCGGGCTGCTGATGGGCGCGTTCCTGACACAGCGCCCGGACCTGGCCCGCGCGGTCGTCGCCCGAGTGGGCATTTACGACATGCTGCGTGTCGAGCTGGACCCCAACGGCGCGTTCAACATCACCGAGTTCGGCACCGTGAAAGACCCGGCGCAGTTCAAGGCGCTGTTCGGCTATTCACCCTTCCACCATGTCCGCGACGGGGTGAAGTATCCGGCAGTGCTGCTCTCGACCGGCGAGAATGACGGACGCGTCAATCCGGCCCAGTCCCGGAAGATGGCCGCCCGCCTGCAAGCCGCCACCGCCTCCGACCTGCCGGTCCTGTTCCGCAGCACCGCCAGCGCCGGCCAC
Source organism: Verrucomicrobiota bacterium (assembly GCA_035358715.1). Taxonomy (GTDB): domain Bacteria; phylum Verrucomicrobiota; class Verrucomicrobiia; order Limisphaerales; family UBA8199; genus UBA8199. The sequence goes on along the minus strand of DAOPPX010000050.1, from coordinate 16,431 downwards.
GGCATCGGCTCCGCCCTCAAGCACCGCATCGCCGAGCAGGCCGATATCCTGGCCTTCCTCTTCGACCAACTCGGCGTGGACGCTTCCAGATGGGAGTTTCAGTAAGACTCCGCGGGAGGCTCACCGGGAGGGATACCTGGCACACTTACCACTTCTCGTTGCGGACGTAGTCGGCGTTGAAGCGGGTGCGCGGGGGTGGCTCTTCGCCGGGCCGGCCAAGCGAGATGACCGCGACGGGAACGAACGACGCCGGCAGCGACAGCAGCTCCTTCACGCGCTTGATCAGGGGTTCGCCGGGATGGATGCCCACCCAGCAGGCGCCCAAGCCTTGCGCGTGCGCCGCCAGCAGCAGGTTCTCGATGGCCGCCGCGCAATCCTGCAGCAAGTAGCTGATTTGGCGCTCGAAGGCCGCGTCCAGATCGCCGCAGGCCACGATGGCCATTGCCGCCGACGACAACATCGCCGCCCCGGGGTGAAGCGTCGCCAGCTTCGCCAGCGTCTGCTTGTCCCGGACGACCACAAACCGCCAGGGGTCCTTGGTCATGGCTGAAGGCGCGGCCATCGCCGCCTCCAGAAGCTTCGTCACCACCGTCTCATCCACCTCCCCGGGGGCATAAACGCGGATGCTGCGGCGGCCTAGAATGAAGTCCAGTCGTTCGTTTGTGCTTGTGCTCATAATCGTGTCGTTGAATCAGCGGCTCTGCGCCCGGGCAATTACCCATCAGGTGAGGCCCGCAGCGCCGCTGCAAGCCGCGGCGCGCACCCCGTGCGCGCCCTGCCGTCGGGGGTTGAAAACCGGTGTTGGCGCTTACTCTAGCCCCTCTGCCGGGAAGTTTCAAATTCCATTTGACGCCGGACAAGGTATCTCTTAGTTTAACGCTCGTTTAGAACGAACGTTTAATTGGATGCGCCGAAAGCTTCAGACCGATCCGCAGACCCGGATTTTGGACGCCGCCGAGAATGCGGTTGCCGAGTGCGGCTTTGCCGGGTCGTCGCTGCGGCGGATTGCGCTGGAGGCGCGGGTGAACCTGGCGACGGTTTATTACTACTTCCGCTCGAAGCGCGGCCTGATGGAGGCGGTGCTTAAGCGCCGGTTCGGCCCGGTGCGCGAGGAGCACCTGGCGCTGCTGCGGGAGTATGAGGCGGCGGCCAAGGGGCGCCCGCTGCCGGTGGAGAAGGTTCTGGAGGCGATGCTGGTGCCGCCCTTGCGCCTGGCGGCGCAGGATTCGGCCCGGCGCCAGGCGGTCCGGCGTCTGTTTGGCCGCATCGTGGGGGAGCCGGACGCGGAAACCCAGGACATGCTGCGCAGCCAGCAGGTGGAGGTGCGAACCGCCTTTGTGAAGGCTTTTCGGCGCAGCCTGCCGGAGGCGCCCCTGCCCGACTTGCTGTGGTCGGTGGAGTTCGCTTCGGGCGCGCTGGCCTTCACGCTGTGCAATCCGCGCCGGCTGGAGGTCGAGACGCGCGGGGCCTGCAACCCCGCCAATACCGAGAAGGTGCTGGCCAAGATGATCCGCTTCTTCGCAGCGGGCTTCCACGCCCTGGCGGAGCGCAAGCGGAAACGCTGAGCTTCGTTCACTTCTCTATGGACACGGCATTTTACCAGCGGCCCCCGCCAATTACCCCGCCGGCCGGGGAACGATCGCGCCGCCCGTTGCACCTGGTGAATTTCTTCTGCATGGCGCCCCAGGCCAAGAGCGTTTATCTGAGCGGCGACTTCGACGGATGGCAGCCCACCGCCCATCCCATGACCCGCATGCCCGACGGCGGCTGGACCATCCGCATGGAGCTGCCCCACGGCCATCACCAATACGTCTTCCTGGTGGACGGCCAGCCGACGCTCGATCCCAATGCCATGGGCAAGGTTCACAACGAACGCGACGAAGTGGTCTCCCTCATCGCCATCAGCTAACTCCCATCCCAGATTTTTACCTATGATGCCCTCACTCACTCATCGTCCGCCGACCTCGCAACAACGCCCGGCTGCGCACTTCGCCGATACGCTGGCGCTGGCCCTGGTTCCCGCTGCCTGCGCCGCACTGTTGACCGCCTGCCAGCGCCAGGTCCAGGCGCCGCCGCCCATGGTGCCGGAAGTGGCAACCGTGACCGTTGCCAGGCAGTCGGTCTCGCTGAACACCGAGTTGCCCGGCCGCACCTCTCCGTTTCTGATCGCGGATATCCGGCCGCAGGTCAACGGTTTGATCCTCAAACGCCTGTTCACGGAGGGGGCCGATGTCAAGAAAGGCCAGGACCTCTACCAGATTGACCCCGCCCCGTTTCAGGCGGCGCTGGACAATGCCAAGGCCGCGCTGGGCCGGGCGGAGGCCAACTTGCCCGCCATCCAGTCCCGGGTAAACCGCTACAAGCAGGCCCTGACCGACAAAGCGGTCAGTCAACAGGACTTCGACGATGCGGAAGCCGCCTTGAGACAGGCCGAGGCCGACATTGCGTATTACAAAGCGACGCTGCAGACGGCACAGATCAACCTCGGGTATGCCCGCGTCACCTCGCCCATCTCAGGGCGCATCGGCACATCGGCTGTGACGGACGGCGCGATTGTCACCGCCTACCAGCCAGTGCCCATGGCCACAATTCAGCAGCTAGACCCCATTTATGTGGACGTGCCCCAGGCGGCAACCGACCTGTTGCGCCTCGAACAGCGGCTCAAGGCCGGGCAACTCAAGCGCGACGCGGCCAGCGTGAACAAGGTGCGGCTCATCCTGCCGGATGGCTCGCCGTATGCTCAGGAAGGAACACTGCAGTTCAAGGATGTATCGGTGGATCCGACCACCGGCTCGGTCATCCTGCGGATGGTGTTTCCCAATCCCGACGGCGTGCTCCTGCCGGGCATGTTTGTCCGGGGTGTGGTGCAGGAAGGGGTCAACGAGCAGGCCATCTTGATTCCGCAGCAGACCGTGGCCCGCGATCCCAAAGGCAATCCGGTCGCGCTGGTCGTCGGGGCCGACGGCAAAGTGCAACAACGCCACCTGACCCTGGACCGCGAAATTGGCGACCAATGGCTGGTTACCTCGGGCCTTGAGACCGGCGATCAGTTGATTGCAGAAGGGGCTCAGAAAGTGCGGCCCGGCATGACCGCCAAGACGGTGCCCTTTGGCCAGGAAGCGAAGCCGGCGACACCCGAACCGGCGTCTGCGGCCGCCTCGTCACCCGCACAATCCAACTAAGCGAGGATCCCATGCTGTCGAGGTTCTTCCTGAAACGCCCGGTCTTCGCCTGGGTGATCGCCATCATCCTGATGGTGGCCGGTTGCCTGGCGATCTACAACCTGCCCATCTCGCAATACCCCCCCATCGCGCCTCCATCCATCGCGATCATGGCCTTCTATCCGGGGGCATCCGCCGAGACGGTCGAGAACAGCATCACGCAGATCATCGAGCAGAAGATGACCGGATTCGACAACATGCTCTACCTCTCGGCGACGAGCGATTCCGCCGGCTCAGCGCGCCTCGAGCTGACGTTTGCCCCGGGAACAGACCCCGACCTGGCCTGGGCGCAGGTCCAAAACAAACTTCAGCTTGCCATGGCCAGCCTGCCGGATGTCGTCCAACGCTCCGGCGTCGAAGTGAGCAAGAGCACCCGGAACTACCTGATGATCGTGGGCCTGATCTCCGAGGACGGCAGCATGGATGGCACCGACCTGCGCGACTACGCACAGTCCAATCTCGAGAAGGTGCTGTCGCGGGTGCCGGGCGTGGGCGAAGTGGAAGTCTTCGGCGGCCAGTACGCGATGCGCATTTGGATCAATCCCGACAAGCTGACAGAATACCAAATGACGATGGAAGACGTCGTCCTCGGGTTGCGGGCCTACAACGTGGAGGTGTCGGCCGGGCAGTTTGGCGGGGCGCCGGCGGTCGAGGGGCAGCGCCTCAACGCCGCCATTATTGTCCAAAGCCTGCTCAAAACCCCCGACGAGTTCGCCGCGATCCCCCTCCGCACCAACCCGGACGGCTCGGTTGTGCGCATCCGGGATGTGGGGCGGGCTGAGCTTGGAACGGACACCTACGATATCGAGGCCTTCTACAACGGCAAGCCCTCCTCTGGGATGGCCATCCGGCAGGCCGCCGGCGCCAATGCCCTCGAAACGGCCGACAACGTCAGGAAGAAGATGGCCGAGTTGAGCCAGTTCTTCCCCAGCGGCATGAAGGTGGTTTACCCGTATGACACCACGCCGTTCGTGCGCGTGGCGATCAACGAGGTGGTCAAGACACTGATCGAAGCCATCATCCTGGTCTTCCTGGTGATGTATCTGTTCATGGGGAACATGCGCGCCACGCTGATTCCGACCATCGCCGTGCCGGTTGTCATCCTGGGCACGTTTGCGGTGCTGGGGTTGTTTGGCTTCTCCATCAACATGCTGACCATGTTCGCGATGGTGCTGGCCATCGGCCTGCTGGTGGACGATGCCATCGTGGTGGTGGAGAACGTCGAGCGCATTATGAGCGAGGAGGGCATCCCTCCCTTCGAAGCGACCCGCAAGTCCATGGACCAGATCACCCCGGCGCTGATTGGCATCGGATTGGTGCTCTCGGCGGTGTTTGGACCGATGGCGTTTTTCGCCGGGTCAACCGGTGTCATCTACCGCCAGTTCTCCGTAACGATCATCGCCTCGATGCTGCTATCCGTGGTGGTCGCGCTGGTCCTGACCCCGGTGCTGTGCGCCTCGTTCCTCAAGCCAGTGCCCAAGGGGCATCAGCCGGCAGAGGGCGGCATTTGGTTCCTGCGGCCCTTCTTCCGCTGGTTCGACCGGCTGTTCTTCCGGGCACGCGAGAACTACCTCGGGTTGGTGGGGCATTCACTCCAGAAGAAGCTCCGGTACGTGGTCCTGTTTCTGGTGATCGTCGGCGGGCTGGGATTCCTCTTCAAGCAGATGCCCACCGCCTACCTCCCCGACGAGGACCAAGGGATGATGATGGTGATGACGCTCTTGCCCGCCAATTCCACCCTCGAGCAGACCAAGGAGATCATGACGGGGGTCAAAGACTACTTCCTCACCCAGGAGAAGGATGCGGTCGAAGCCGTCATGACTGTCTCGGGTGTCAGCTTCTCCGGCCAGGGGCAGAACTCGGGCCTGGCGTTTATCCGCCTCAAGGATTGGGACCTCCGCCAGAGGGCTGACCTGAAGGTCACGGCGGTGGCTGAAAGAGCGATGATGCGGTTCTCCCAAATCCGCAATGCGATGGTGTTCGCCTTCGCGCCCCCGGCGGTGGTCGAGCTGGGCCAGGCGAAGGGCTTTGACTTCCAGTTGCTGGACCGCGGCGGCCTGGGCCACCAAAAGCTCATGGAAGCCCGCAACATGCTCCTCGGCATGGCCGCCATGAATGCCGCATCCACCAACGACGCGGTGCTGGCAAAAGTCCGGCCCAACGGGCTGGAGGACGTGCCTGAATACCGGGTGGATGTGGACTGGGACAAAGCCGGCGTGCTCGGCGTGCCCATCAACTCGATTCACAACACGATCTCGGCTGCCTTCGGCAGCGCCTATGTCAATGACTTCATCCAGAATGGCCGGGTCAAACGCGTCTATGCCCAGGCCGACGCCCCTTACCGCATGCTCCCAAGGGACCTGGAGCGGCTCTACGTCCGCAACAACCGCGGCAAGATGGTTCCCTTTTCTTCCTTCGCCTCCGGGCACTGGACCTCCGGCTCGCCCAAGCTCGAACGCTACAACGGCTTTCCGAGCCTGAACATCCTCGGCGAGTCGGCCCCGGGGCGGAGTTCGGGCGAGGCGATGCAGATCATGGAAGAATTCGTGCGGAAGCTGCCGCAGGGAATCGGCTATGACTGGACCGGCCTGTCCTACCAGGAGCGGCAGGCGGGCGCGCAAACCGCCCCGCTGTACGCCTTTTCCATCCTGGTAATCTTCCTCTGCCTGGCGGCCTTGTACGAGAGCTGGCCCATTCCCCTGTCCATTCTCCTGACGCTGCCGCTGGGCGCGATTGGCGGCGTGATTGCCTCCAGCCTGATGGGCTTGCCCAACGACGTGTATTTCCAGATCGGGCTCTTGACCACCCTCGGGCTCACCACCAAGAACGCCATCCTGATCGTCCAGTTCGCCAAAGCCCGCGTCGAGGAAGGCACGGGCTTGATCGCGGCCACGCTCGAAGGGGCCAAATTGAGGTTGCGGCCCATCATCATGACATCGCTGGCCTTCGGGTTCGGCGTCTTGCCATTAGCGCTTGCAACTGGCGCTGGCGCCGGTGCCCAACGGGCCATCGGCATCGCCGTCGTCGGCGGCGTGGTGACCTCCACTTTCCTCGTGACCCTCTTTGCGCCGCTGTTCTTTGTGCTAATCGAGAAGGGCCTCGGCAAGAAAAGGCGACCGGCCACCCAGAGTGTCTAAACCCGTCAATCCGCGAATCAATGGTATGAACAGGCCCGTTTTTCTTCTGCTGGCACTAACTGCCATCACCCCGGTCGCGTGCACGATGGCCCCGAAATATGCCCGGCCCGCCGCCCCAGTCCCGGCCGAATGGCCTTCGGGCCCGGCCCATGCCCCGGCAGGGCCGACGAATGCCCCGGCGCCGGCGGACCTGGAGTGGCAGGAGTTCTTCACCGATGAGAAGCTGCGGCAGGTCATCGGCCTGGCCCTCACCAACAACCGCAACCTGCGGGTTGCCGCTTTGAATGTCGAGCGTGCCCGCGCGTTCTATGGCATCGCCCGCTCCGAACTCTACCCCATCGTCAACGCCACCGGCAGCGGCAGCAAGGCCCGCGTGCCCGCCGACCTTTCCAGCTCCGGACGACGCCAAACCGTGGAACGCTACGATGCCAACCTCGGCGTCGCATCCTGGGAGATTGATTTCTTCGGCCGCATCCGCAGCTTCAAAGACCGCGCGCTCCAGGAATACCTGGCCACGGAACAGGCTCGCCGCAGCGCGCAATTGCTGCTGGTGTCCTCGGTCGCCAACACCTACCTGGCATTGGCCGCTGATCGCGAGAATCTCAAGCTCTCGGAGACCACGCTCAAGACCCAACAGGCGGCCTATGACCTGGTCAAACGGCGCCACGACCTCGGCCTGGCGACGGAGCTGGATTTGTTTCGCGCGCAAACCCCGCTCGACATTGCCCGCCGGGACATTGCCATTTACTCCGAGCGCGTCGCAAAAGACGAGAACGCCCTGAACCTCCTGGTCGGCTCGCCCACGGCCAGCGAGTTGCTGCCAGCCGAGTTGGGCAGCGTCACCCCCCCCAGGGAAATCGGCGCGGGCCTCTCCTCCGAAGTGCTGCTGCTCCGGCCTGATGTCTTGCAGGCTGAGAGCATGCTCAAGGCCGCCAATGCCGACATCGGCGCGGCCCGCGCGGCGTTCTTCCCGCGCATTTCCCTGACCGCCGCCATCGGCACGGCCAGCAGCGACCTATCCGGCCTGTTCAAATCCGGCTCCGGCACCTGGAGCTATGCGCCGCAGATTGTCATGCCGATCTTCGATGCCCGCACCTGGTCAGCGCACCGGGCTGCCAAAGTCCAGCGCGAAATCGCCGTCACCCAATACGAACAGGCAATTCAGAGCGCCTTCCGGGAAGTAGCCGATGCATTGGCCGTCCGCGGCACCGTGGACCAGCAGGTCGCGGCCCAGGAATCCCTCGTCAACGCTTCCGCCGAGACCTACCGCCTGGCCAATTCCCTCTACGACAAGGGCATTAGCAGTTACCTCGGCGTCCTCGACGCCCAACGATCCCTCTTCGCCGCGCAGCAGGCACTGGTCTTCCTGCGCCTGGAGAAGCTCGCCAGCCAGGTGCAGCTTTACTCGGTGCTCGGCGGCGGCTGGCAGATCAGGCCCTGAAGGGCTATCCCACTGTGATTCCTCGCGCGCACGCTTCACGCCGCGCCTTACCCCGGCACGTTGTCCCGCAATTCCTTGAGCCACACCTCGGCCTCGGAATCGCTGGGGGCGCGCCAGTCGCCGCGCGGTGAAAGAGCGCCGCCGGAGCCGACCTTCGGGCCGTTGGGCATCGCCGAGCGCTTGAACTGGCTGATCTTGAAGAAGCGATAGAGGAATACCCCCAGCCACTTCTTGATGGCGCGCAGGTCGTATTGATGGCGCTTCTCCGCCGGCAGCAGGTCGGGCCAGGCGCCGCGGTTCCTGTCGCCCCACGCGTGCCAGGCCAGGAAAGCGACCTTGCTGGGCCGGAACCCATGCCGCGTGATGTAGTAGAGGTTGAAGTCCTGCAGCTCATACGGCCCGACCACATCCGCCGTCTTCTGCGCCGGCTGGGCCGACTTGCCTTTCGCGTGGGGCACCAGCTCGGGCGAAATCTCCGTCGCCAGAATCGCCTCCAGCACCGTGTTGGTCGCCGGGCCGAACTGGTTGGAGGACACCACCCAGCGGATCAGGTGCTGGATAAGTGTCTTGCTGACCGAGCAGTTCACGTTGTAGTGCGACATGTGGTCGCCGACGCCGTAAGTCATCCAGCCCAGCGCCAGTTCGCTCAGGTCGCCCGTGCCCAGCACCAGCGCGTTGTGTTGGTTGGCCAGGCGAAAGAGGTGCGAGGTGCGCTCGCCCGCCTGCACGTTCTCGAAGGTGAGGTCGTACACGGGCTTGCCGCTGGCAAACGGATGCCCGATGTCGCGGAACATCTGCGTGCACGACGGCCGGATATCAATCTCACTGGCGGTGACACCCAGCGCCTTCATCAGCTTGTGCGCGTTGCGGAGCGTCATTTGGCTGGTGGCAAATCCGGGCATGGTGTAGGCCAGGATATTCCTCCGCGGCAGCCCCAGCCGGTCCATCGCCCGAGCCGCCACGATGAGAGCCTGCGTCGAGTCCAGTCCGCCCGAGATGCCGATGACGATTCGTTTGATGCCCGCGCTCGACAACCGCTTCAGCAGGCCGTGCACCTGGATGTTGTAGGCCTCGAAGCACCTCTGGTCGCGCTCGCGCGCGTCGCTCGGCACATAAGGGAAGCGGGGGAATCCCCGCTGCAAGGGGACCCGGCCCTCCGGCACGCGGAACGTGAAGGGGATGCGCCGCATCTCCCGCAGGCGCGCGCGGTGGTCCGCCACCGAATCGCTGAAGCTGCCCAACCGCATCCGGTCGTGCATCAGCCGTTCCAGGTCAACGTCCGCCCTGATCATCTGTTCCTTGTCGGCAAATCGCGCCGACTCCGCCAGCAGGTCGCCGTTTTCGTGGATCAGCGCGTGTCCGTCCCAGGCCAGGTCCGTCGTGGACTCGCCCGGCCCGGCGCACGAATACAGGTACGCGGCGATGCACTTCCCTGACTGGCCCGCGCACAGGTTGCGCCGGTATTCCGCCTTGCCGACCGTGATGTTGCTGGCCGAGAGGTTCAGCAGCACGGTCGCCCCCGCCAGAGCCGCATAGGTGCTGGGCGGAACAGGCACCCACACGTCCTCGCAGATTTCCGCATGCAGCCGGAAGCCCTCGAAGTTGCCCGCCTCGAACACCAGGTCATTGCCAAACGGCACGCGCTTGCCCAGGAAGGTGACCTCGCGGCTCACCGCGTCGCGGCTGGAGGCGAACTGCCGCTTCTCGTAGTACTCGCGGTAGTTCGGCAAGTAGGTCTTGGGCACCAGCCCCAGCACCTGCCCGCGGTAGATCACCACCGCGCAATTGAACAACTTGGCCTCGAACATCAGCGGCGCCCCCACGACCAGCACGGGGGTTAAGGCGGCGCTTGCCTTGACCAACTGCGCCACAGCCGCTTTGCTGGCGTCCAGCAGCGCGTCCTGATGAAACAGATCATCGTTCGAGTAGGCCGAAAGGCCCAGCTCCGGGAACAGCGCGACGGCTACCTGTGCCCGGGACGCCTGCCGGGCCAGCGCCAGCGTGCGCTCCAGGTTAAAGGCCGGATCGGCCACGCGCAGCGACGGGATGCACACCGCCGCTCGGATCATGCCGTGCGAATAGATCGAGTCAAAACGCTCACTCATGGTCTGTCACCTACCCTAAACCAGGCGGCTTTCCAATGGCAAACTGGCCGGAAGCCGCCGGTTCAGTAATGTCCGAACTCCCGCCCGGCTTCGATGAATGCCCGGTAGTTCGCTTCGGTCCCGGCCGCGAGCGGCAGGTTGATGGGCGCGGCCGTAGGCATCAGCACGAAACCGCCGCCGGCTTTGGCCTGGGTCATGATCTGCCCGACCTCGGCGCGGACCTGCCCAGGCGAGCCCTGCTCCAGCAGCTTGAGCTCGATATTGCCCCACACCGAGATTCCACGCGCCTGGCAGCGGCGCTTCACCTCGTCCAGGGTGATGTCCCCATCCGGCGGCGGCTCGCAGGGATCAATGCCGTCGCAGCCAGTTTCCAGGATCAGGTCCAGCACGCGGGCCATCTTGCCGTGGCAATGCAGCCGCACTTTGCCGCCGCGGTCGTGAATCAGCCGCGTCATCTCCGTGACATGCGGCACCACGAAGCGCCGGAACATCGCCGGCGACAGGTAGGGCGGCGTGAAATACTCCGGCCCCACGATGCGGTAAAGGTCCAGCACGCAGCAAGCCAGTTGCCTCCGCAGGTTTTCCATGACCCGCTCGGCAACGATTGCCACCGTCCGCGCGAAGTGGTCCGTTTCCTCGAACGCCCACATCAGGTAATTCTGGAAGGACATCAGCTCAGCCGCCAGGTAGGCCGGGTCCCCAACCGAGGCCATGACCAGTCCCTGCTCGCCCAGTTCGGCCTGGACCCGGGGCAGCTCCGAGGCGTCGTAACGCGCCGGTTCGTAGGGCACACTCAGCGCCTTGTCCACGTCGGCTGGGCTCTTGCACCAGTGCTCGACCTGCCAGGTGGTGTAAACGTTCGCGGTCTTCTGCGTCACCGAACGCAAGTCGCCGCTCGGGGTGTGGCAAACCCGCGTCGTGCGCTCCAACGGCCCGTCCAGCTCGGTGTGGGCGTCAATTTCGACCGGGTAGTCGGAACACAGGAACCGCTCTTCGCAAGTGTAGCGGTCGGTGGCCGGCCGTGGATTCCAATTCGTGATGCAATCGGTGTGCGCGCGAATGCAGTCCATCAGGCCGCGGTAGCTGGGCTGCTGGTTGTACCAGTCCAGGCTGTTGCGCCCTGCCAGCTCGTAGGTGTTGATCGGCACGCGATCCGGCGTCTTGCCCGCCAGCGCGGTCAGCAGCCGGCGGCGGCTGGTCCAATGGTCATTTGCCGGGGCCGGAGCTTTCAATGGTTCGCCTCAGCTAAGACCAGAAACCCCGGCCGAGCGTAGAGAACTCCGGCCAAAGGAACGCCGAAACCGTAAGGTATCTGTGGATTCACCCAGGTTCACACGGTTTGGAGCCTTGAGACGTTTGGGCTGCTACTTCTTCTTGAATTGGTACACGTGCACCTCGAACGGGCCAAACCAGTCCGCAAAGCTGCCCTGCTGCGCATCCACTTTCCGCGGCTCCTCGAAGATCACCGTGCCGGCGCCCTCGCCGTGGATTTCCCGCGGCAAGCCGCTGAAGCGCACGCGAATCGTGGGCCCCTCCTTCTTGCAGGCCAGCACGTAAAGGGTATCCCCCGCCTCGCGCACCAGGCACTCGATGGCGCTGGCATCAGGCCCGACATCATCCTGCACGAATTGTCTCGGCGCGGCCGCCTGCGGGTTCTGTTCTTCGTCCTTGTTGGCCACGGCGCGCTTCGGCGGAGCCTCGGGCGCCACCGTGAGCTTGAGGCCGGAGTCCGCGGCCAGCAGCGCCGGGAGAATCGGGGACCTCGGGCCGAGTTCCTCCAGGAGCGGTCGCATGACCCGGTCGAAGTATGTCCAGTTGAATCCCAGCGGCTGGTCCCGCGGATTGAGCGTCTGGGGCAGGCCGCCGCCAAAATACGTTAACCCGCGGGCGCCGTTGATGATCGCCTCGTAGGCCATAAAGCGCTGCTCAGGGAACGTTGGAAAGCGCAGCGTGCGGCCGGGCTTGACAACGCCGGAGAAGGCGATTTGCAGGGTCATCCAAAAGGGCTTTTCGCCGGCCACCTGCTTCATCAGGCGGGTGAAGTCCCCCACCATGCTCAGTTCCTTGTTCTTCTTCTCAGAATGCACTCCGGGCGGATAGCTCACTGGATAGATGTCTATGCCGCCCACGTCCCATCCTGCGTCGTAGCGTTTGAGTGAGTCCACGGTCCCGCGCGGCGCCTGCACCAGCCAGATCGGGTGGTCTGGATCAAGCTCGCGGAGGATCTGCGCCACATGCGCCACCTGCTGTGGCGTTGACTTTGCGGCGTTGTGCGAGTTTCCCCAATCCGGCTCGTCGGCCCCCTTCCACAGGCCCATGCCCGGGGAGTCCTTGAAGGCGGCGACCACCTTCCTCAGCTTTGCCTCCTTGTTCGTGTCGCCGGGATCGAAGTTGGACAGGTCCCACCCCAGCCACGGGCAGCAGCGCAGCCCGCCCGCCGCCGCAGCGGCTTGCATCGCCTTCTCCCGCTTGATCGTGTCGTCGTTCCAGGCCGGGCCGCCTGAGCGCATAAACATCACGCCGCAGTCCGCAAACTCCGCGTAGGCCGGCCGGCCGTTGGGCGCCTTGGCGTCCGGCCCCGGCACAACGGTCAGGTTAATCGGGAACTGCCTTTGTCCATCCACCACCAATGCTCCCGCGGGGTCAAAGGTGATTTTGGCCGGCCGGGTCAACGCCTCCGCCGCCCGCGCGGGGGCGCACAAGCCAGCCGCCAGCAAGGCTGTTCCAGCCCAGGCAACCGCCGGCGTTCTGACGCAATTCGCTGCAATCACAGCTCCTATCCTTGGCGAGGTGGACGCCGGCTAGTCAATGAGAATGTCTGAGCATGTCTGATCAGACGCGCGGAAAGAAGCCCGCCCCGCCCCGCCGCCTGGCAGACTCGACTTGGCACACAGGGGCCGTTCCTATAGTAGTGACCCGCAGCAATGCATGCCCATGAAAGGCGCTTCGGCGGCATTGGCCGCTTGTATGGACGCGACGGACTGGAACGGCTCCGCCGCAGCCATGTCTGCGTCGTCGGGGTGGGCGGGGTGGGGTCGTGGGCGGCTGAGGCGCTGGCGCGTTCGGGTGTCGGCGAGCTGACCCTGGTGGATTCGGACGAAGTCTGCATCACGAACGTCAACCGCCAGATACAGGCGCTGGAGGATGATCTGGGCAGGCCAAAAGTGGATGTGCTGGCCCGGCGCGTGCGCGCCATCAACCCTGACTGCGCGGTGCATCCGCTCCAGAGACTCTTCCTCGAGTCCAATGCCGAGGAGATTCTTCAAACGCCTTACAGCTGCGTGCTGGACGCCATTGACAGCCCATCGCGGAAGTGCCTGCTCATCGCCTTCTGCCGCAGGAAGGCAATCCCGGTGATTGCGATCGGCGCGGCGGGCGGCCGGCGAGACCCAACTGCGGTGCACGTGGTGGACCTGGCGTTCTCGAGCCATGACCGCCTGCTGCAAGAGGTTCGATGGGGACTGCGATCGCAGTACGGCTTTCCGCGCGGGGCGCATCCATTCGGCGTCGAGTGCGTGCTCTCGCGGGAGCGGGTCGTTTACCGGGGAAAAGACAGCCCGGGCGGCGGAGCGCCCGATGGCAAGCCCGACCCCAGACTGCGTTCCAGGAACAATCTTGGCACGGCGAGCTTCGTCACCGGCACGTTCGGATTCGTGGCCGCGGCGCGCGTGGTCCAGAGGATTGTCGGGCAAGCCTGAGCCGCGCCGGCGCGGCGTTTACGCGGGTTGCCCAATCAAGGGGCCGAACAGGCGGCGGAAGTTGGCCTCGACCCGTTGTGCCAACTGCTCCACCGGCTCGCCAAACAGACCCGCGGCAAACTCATAGACGGCCCCGAGATTGGCCGGGTGGTTGAGCGGTTTGCCCGTCTGCGCGTCGGTCAGAGGATGGCGGTTGAGCCCGTCCGGCAGGAGCTGGTCGGGGGCGTCGGTTTCAATGAGCAGACGGTCGGGAGGAACGTGTTTGAAGCCGTCGCGCTGGCGCGCCTTGCGCGCGTGCGCAAAATAGCCCGGCAACGAAAAGTAAGCCCCCAGCTCCGCCAGCGGCGCGATCATCTCCCGGGGACCGCCGAACGAGTGCAGCAGCAGGCCGCGGCTCGGCCGCGGCTCCGCGCGCAGGATTTCGAGCAGCCGGCCCCAGGCCTGCAAACAATGGATGCTCACCGGCAGATTGCGTTCCGCCGCCAACCGCAGTTGCCAGACAAACACCTGCTCCTGCAGCTCGAAATCGGGCTCCTTGATCCAGCGATCCAGGCCCGCCTCACCGATGGCCGACGGGATTGCCTCGAGGTGCCGCAGCAGCGCCGGCTGCCAATCGGCTGATCGCTCCCTCACATACCAGGGATGGCAGCCAAAGCAGGGAATGACCTGCGGGCATTCACGGGCCAGCGCCAGCACTTGCGGCCAGTCGCCCTCGCAGGAACCGTTGACCACCATCCACGCAACGCCCTCACGCCGCAAAGCCGCCAGCACAGCCGGCAGATGGGGAGCCAGCCGGTCGTCCTGCAAATGATTATGCGCGTCGCAGAGCCGGTAGTTCATGGGGCGCTTCCTGACGCGGTTTGGCGTCTGACAGGTGACAGCCTATTTCACCGCCTCGATGCGATGCCGGTGGACGTTGACGAGCTTGTGCGCGGCAATCATCGAATGCGCGGCAGGTTCTCGTCAAAGAGAAATCCCCTCATGCCACGCGTTCCAGCGAGTATTGGTTACCCATCAACCGGGCCGCGTGAGCCACGCAGGCCAGCACCTGCTCGCGACGGAGCGTGGGAAACGCCGCCAAGACGCCTTCGACCGAATCACCCGCCGCCAGCATTTCCAGAACGGACTGAACGGCAATACGAGTGCCGCGTAGCACCGGCCGCCCATTGCACACCTCGGGATCAATCTCGATCCAGCCTGAACTCATAAACCAAGTTTACCCTGCCTCAGGACCCCCGCCAAGCCGCATATTGCTTGCCTTCGCAAGGGTGGCGGATGTTATGATGTAGTCGTGTGGGATGAGGATGACTCGAATCGGCGCATTGCGTAGCTGCCGTTCCCAGGCAGGTTCATGATTGCGACCTGGCTCAAGATACTGGCTTGGCTAACCGGGCTGGTCGCGGTGGTGGCAATCTTCGCCTGGCAACAGACGAAAATTGACCGCTTCGCGGCGGAAACCGCGAGGCTGCGCGCACAGATCGAGCGCCAGGCAGCGCTGCTCCAAGCGAGCAAGGCCCGGGAAAGGCCGCCGCCCGAGGAGGAGATTCGCTCCAACTCCGTTTCGGCTCTGCCGGAGGCGCAGTTCCGGGAATTGCTGCGCCTGCGGGGAGAAGTTGGTGTCCTGCGGAGGCAACTGGCCGAAATGAGCGAGCAGGCGTCCCGGCACCCGTCCCAGCCGCAGGCCCGGCCTGGCAGGCCGACCGACAGCCAGGGCCGGACGCTGCCGCCGGCGAACCTCTCGCCCGACTTGATGGACGCCGACCCGGCGGCTGCGTTCGCGTCCAGCGCACAGCTCAACCCGGCCGAACGCCGCAGGTTCCTCGACGCCGGCTTTGCCGCCTGGGCAAGGAAAGACACCGAGGCGGCCTTGCGGTGGGTGGAGCAGAACCTCTCCGACCCCGCGGAAAAGGAAGCAGCCACCAGGGCCATCCGGAGCGTGGCTCCGGTGGGCATCGGCGCCGAATTAAGCATGCAGAACGGCTACCCGGTGATCAACCGGCTGCTGCCGGGCACAGCCGCCGAGTTCAGCGGGCAACTCCGTCCGGGAGATCGCATCCTGGCCGTAGCCCAGGGCGACAACGTCTTCACGGACGCCCGCACCCTGAACCTGCATGACCTGGTCCAGAACATCCGCGGCGCCCCCGGCTCTCTTATTCAACTCCAGGTCGTGCCAGCCGACGCCCCACCCGATTCGCCGCCCAAGACCGTCATTCTGCAGCGGAGCCAAATCAAGTTTAAGCGGTGACACCTGCCTCGGCGGGGCACGCCCCCCCGCGTTTCTTCCCGGAGAGGCCCTGTTTTATGCTTGTTGGGCGCATCTCAATTTCTGGCAACTTCCCAAGGCTTCGGGGGCCTGCGGCAACGGTTCCCGGCGCCTCCAAAGCGGGCTGCGGCCCGGACTCCTGGGCCCGGACACCCTCCCCCAGCCCAAGCCAGCCAGGCCCCGCCGGGAACCTAGCCGCAACGCTGCGCCCCGAACCGGGGTAACCGCCTGTCCGCACGGCACTTCCGCCAATTCTCCGCCCCCGCGCCCCCACCCTCCGCGCATCGTCCGCTCCCCGTCCCGCTACCGTAGTACCTCTAACCCGGGGTTAGAGGTACTACGGTAGCGGGACGGGGGGCGGACGGCGGGCCTGCCCATCCTTGGCGGGGGGTGGCCGTGCTTGGAAGATGGGGTCGGGAGGGGTCAATGCCACACCGTGGCTGCTCAACCGCTGCGCTGGCGCCTTTGCCAGGGAAACACCGCTCGAAAACCGAGACGCGTCCTGCCTGTTTGAGCGCATCTTGCCACTACCACCGGGTTTTAGGTGCTCCCCCAGAGTTCGTCCC
>DAOPPX010000049.1:0-36432 GCA_035358715.1 Verrucomicrobiota bacterium | reverse complement strand
AAAGGCGTCTGTCGCCGTCTGTCCGCAGATCGGTCAGCAAAAACGGCGGCAGCAATCAAGTCAGACCTGTCCCTCCACCACCCCATAATCCAGCGGAAGGGTTTGAGCATGAACTTGTCAACGCTGCTAAGCACGTCGGCACGGTTGCTCCCGACACCAAAAGCGCTCCGCCAACGCCCGCCGAGATCAGCGCGGCGGCCCGGCAACTCGCCCTGCAACCGCGCAAGGTGAAGCGGCCTTGGACGGGTTACTTGGCTGGCGAGCGCGTCAAACGAGGATGGCTGGTTCAGGTACCGACCGGTGAAGTGCTGCCCGCTTACGTCGTGCTGCGCAGCAAGGTCATTGTCGCACTGCCGGATGAACCACGGTGCGCCATTAGAGCGTATGAACGCTACGACGCGGATCAGGTACGCCGGGTCAAATTGCCGGAGGCGGCGCTGCTTGGCCGCCTGCCGCCGCGACCGGGCCGACGGCCCCGTGGGCGGCCCCGTCGCTCCAACGGCGGGGGCGTTACTGCCCCGACCGGCGACGGCGTTCTATGATTTCCCGGCGCAACTGGGCTTCCTCGGCGAGCAGCCGCTGGAGTGCCTGTTCCGAGCGCTGCCGCCGACGCCGACGCCGCGCAAGCTTGATTTCTTCAAGCGTCGGCACGGGCGACGGGTCGAACATGAACGGGGAGTCGGACACTTCCCAGACGCCGTCCGGCTTGGCCGGTTCGGGCCTCGGACTGTCATTCTTCAGGCTAGTCTTCTTCATAGCCGCGCACTTGATGTAAACGGGTTGTGCAGGGTGGTCACGCTGGCAGGGGTGGGGTTGTTTTCATGCCGCCATACTGCTTTTCGCCAATAGGTTTCCCATCTCATGGTGTTAATCCGCTTCGCGTCTTGCAGATACCTGTGGCTCGCCGTCCTGAAGCAGCTTTCTAATCCGTTCGTCACTCAGCACGTTCGACAGGATGGGCCATAACGGTCTTTCACCGGTCCCAGTCTGCTCCCAGCGGCGATACTGCTTGAACATGGCCTCGACGATGGTGAGCAGCTTCGCCCGGACACCTTCGTCCTTGAATCGGCCCGACCTGTGATTCCGGGCTTCCCTGTAGTCGCACTCGATGTCGTGCGAGAAGTGGTGCCGGTAACGCTTGCAGAGCTTCCAGTAACCAAAAAGAAATTCGAGCTTTCCTGCCGGAAGTTGCTCGTACCGCTCAGCGAGATGGGGGATCAACTTCTGTTCGATCCATTCAAACGGGATGTTCGGGGTCGTCCTCACATACACCTTCAGGCCCACGCCGGTTTGGCCGGGGTCGGGCATGTCCTCCAGCCGCATTTCCGGCTCCGGGTCAGCCGCAAGCTCCTGCTCCAATTCTGGCGCGAAGAACCGCTCAATCTCGTCGGGATCAACCTCGGTAAGGCGCATTATCTTGGCTATGACCTTCCCAACCGGCAGGTCGCGGATATTGTTGCTGCCGGTGTCAGAGCAAATCCTGTCGAAATGCTGGACGAATTTCCCGATTTTCTGGCTGTGCTGGCAGCATGGATAGGCATAGCCGTTGTCCTCAGAGATCGCGCCGATCAAGTCCCAAGCCCGGAGCAGTATCAACACGAGGTCGGGTACAGCCCAATTATCCTGCCGGATGAGATTGCGAACGGCCTGCCTGTCGGTTTCGGTTGGCCTTGCGCTGGTTCCGAACTTGGACTTGTGCGCGATCTGGAAGAAGTCGAGGAACCGGGTAGCCTTTATCCCAACCGGGTCGGATTGGTCGCCAGCCGCGCCCGCCTCCCGCCCGGAGGCATCTGCGGCCTCAGCCGTGTCACTGGCGGGCTTCTCACCGGCAGTGCGGCGCGGAGCGCCCGTTGCCGGAGAACTGGCTTGTGCAGCCTGTTTACTTGGCCGCTTGCCTTTCTGCGCCGCAGGCGCATTAGCTGGAGAGTCAGCCGGGTTTGCAGCCTGAAAAGAACTCTCAGCAACAACAACAACCGGCGCGGCAGCGCCGTGCGTACTACCGTTTGATTTTGTTGTTGTTGATTTCCTGTTGGATTCCCGTCCAGTTACTGTACCTACCCCCATCACGGGGGCCACGTCACCGGGATCAACGGGGCCACGTGGCCCCTTGGACATCGCCACGTCACCCCCATCATCCGGGGTATGTGGCCCCTGTGATGTGGGCCACGTAGCCCCCATCATGGGGGCTACCCCTGACGGCTTTGTTGGGTCGGATTCATCCTCCGGCTGGTCGACCTCGCATAGCTTTTCGATGACTTCGGGCACCGGCCAGACGAACAGGCAGTTCCGGTGCTTCCGTCCGCCGATCACCAGATCGTGGTAGCTTCTTTTGATTGCGCCAACGGAACCGGCCAAGACGTTCAGCGCCGTGGTGATCGTGTCCTCGTCCGTGTTGAACTTCTCGGCCAAGTCACCCCTGCTGATTTGAAGGCGGTCCCGCTTGAACCGCTTGCGGACAACCCAAGTGTTACTGCCTTTCGCAAGCTCGATCCTTGGGCGATACCACCCGACGATTTCCGCCAGCAAGAGGATCGCGAGATGGTATGGTCGTCCGCGCTCATCCAGAATCTTGCTGAACCACGCGTATGGTGCCAGTGCGCCAATGAACTTGTGTTCAAGCCGACCGATGGCGTCGACTACCGGGTGACCAGTCGGAGGGGGTTCGCCTACTTTGCCGGAGTGCGATGTGTTTTGCACCATAACACAAAAAGATCGCGTCCGACCGGCAACGAGTCAGCGGTGGTGCAGGCCGCCTCCCACGAGGGGACGCCGGTCGGACGCAGAATTGTATTCATTTGCACCTGATAAAGAGCGCGACTTCGTTGCGCTGTATTACATACAGAACCAAAAAGCGCGGAACGTGGTTCGTTGGGGAGTGCTGTGGCCTGATCCATTACATTGTTTACACCGACCAGCCGTGAGCACCATTACCGGCACATCGGCCCGGCGGCGTTCGTTGGGACCGAGCAACAGCCGTCCTCGACGTGATGGCAGATCGCTGTTCATGGCTTCGAGGACAAATACAGGAGCAAGAACTCAATCCTCTGGAAAGCGTGCCTGTTGTGCCGCAAGTGGCGGATTCATCCACCGGTCAGCACCCGCCTCGCGGACCATCTGCTGATAATCCACTCCCTGACGACGGAGCTTCCGTCGAAGCTGGCGCAGAGCGCGTTCGCCGTCATAATCGCGGACTCCCCCAAACACTAGGTCCGCGCGCCATGAGACTCGAATGCGGATTTGGCAGACAGGCACAAACAAGCCATCGAACAGTCTATTTAGTGTTATTCTGATGAAGCCCTTCCTGCCCGTACTCGGCGGGTAATCAATCCTCGCAATGCACCCTGTATATCGCTTCCGAAGAAGCCTGCCGAGTTGACGCATGATGTGGGGCAACCGTTGCCTCAGGAGCGCGTGGGCTTCGTCCTCCATCATCTTCAGGGTGATTCCGCCCTTATATTTCAGGGCGTCGAGGCATGGGCGGATATTGTCTTCAGTTGGGTCATCGGGAATATGCGGTTTTGGCTTCTTCATAAGGAGTTGCCTCCTGTCTGCTGCGGAGGCAGAAACTTTTCCAAGAAATCGGACTGTTCTGGTGTCAGGAGCGCACGCCACAGCCGCCGAGTATCCGGCCAAGGAATAAACTGCTTGGCCTGCTTCAGGCCATGCGCCAGAATTTTCCATGTGAACTCGGCCCAGCACTCCGTGGTGTAGTGGGCCAGCCTCTCCGCGTGCTTGGGAAACGAAGCCGATAGAGCCTCCCGCATCATGGAGATGTTATCGCCTTTCGGGTTGAGAACTTCACAGAACACCTGTTTCGGTTTCAGCGGCGCAACTGCGGCCACCACTTGCTCCAACACGTCGTAGTCATGGAACGGCATGAACGGGGCCAGCGCTATGTAGACCGGAATGTCGAACGACGCCGCCTTTTCAAGCATCCGCAGGCGGCGATTGGGCGCGGCGGCCCGTGGTTCCAAACAACGCGCCAACTCGTCATCCAGATGAGGAATCGAGGTTCCGAGCAAGACCTGACCACGATGGGCCTTCAGCAGGTCGAAATCCCGTTCCACCAGAACCGACCGTGTCTGGAGTCGAACCTTGTGACCAGCCTCAAGAATCAACTGCAAGCATTGGCGCGTCAGCTTGAGTTTGGCCTCTGAAGGGGTGTAGCAATCCGTCAGGAACGAAACCAGAATCCAACCGTCTCCCCAAGCGGTGCGCTGGGCCTTGTCCGGTGTAAAATTCCTTAGCTGGCCGCGCACGGCCTCGACGATGCCGTGCTTCGGATACAGGTAGGTACCCCACTCCTTTTGGGTGTGGCCGTGGTTGGCGAACCGGACACCCGGCATGGCCGGGCAGTAACAGTGAGAACACCCATGCTCGCACCCCACGTACGGGTTCAACACCTCGTCGCCGAGGCGCTTTTTCCACAATGCCGATGGATTGATGGCACTCACGCTT
This sequence comes from Verrucomicrobiota bacterium, assembly GCA_035358715.1. Lineage (GTDB taxonomy): Bacteria > Verrucomicrobiota > Verrucomicrobiia > Limisphaerales > UBA8199 > UBA8199. The sequence goes on along the minus strand of DAOPPX010000049.1, from coordinate 31,974 downwards.
AGTTCTCCCGGTCATTCGTTGAGGTATTCGGCGACCTGTTCGAGCGAGACGCCATACGCCGTTGTGCCGTCACTCAGCACCAAGTGGTTGTTGGCGTCCATCAACCCGTAGGTGCCGAAGACTGGGTGCTGCGGATCACGGGCGCGGCACTTGCGCAGGAGCAGGCTGCTGCTTCTAGCCTTGCGGCGGAGGGAGGTTTCGAGGTTTACAGTTTGTCTTTCTCTTGTTGTTACTGATGTTTTCATTTGAGTATTTGTATTTGTTGCCCGCTCTTGGTTAATGGGCCACAGCGCGACGCGGGCGCTGGCGCGGCGTGGAATTTCTTTTCATAACCCACCACCAGAACGCGCACGTTCCAGTACATGCTCCAACTCTCCGGCCACGTTTTGCAATTCGGCAGCGGTCGTGGGCGCAGGCTTTTGAATGGACTCGGCGACGGCGGCGACGACCTCAGTGATGCGTTGGATACGCGTGAAGCTCGAACCACGGACAATAATTCCCGTGGTGAACGGCAAATCGCCGACAGACATGGACCCGTCCTCGTTTTTCTTGCCGGTAACGCCGAACGAAGCACCAATCGTTCGTATTTGCTTCATCGCCGCCTCCAAGACTGTGATCGCGTGTTCGCAACCTTCGCGCCGATCCCGGTTCTGAAGCGCTTGCAGCGAATTCTTGAAACCTTTGAGGTCCACTACAACCGCATAAAGATTGCCACTCAGCTTCGATAAATGCTGCCGCACGTTGTTCGGTGGGGTCTTCCGTACCGGTTGGTGGCCTTTGCCCTTGGCCGCCCCGCCGCTGGCTGGCTCGCGTGGCTGTGCAGCGCTGGATGGGGCGGTGGCGGGCCGCCGGGGGCGGCGCGGCGGGTTCGGCGATGGGTGCGCCCCGTCGGGCAAGGTCATCGGAACGCTTTCAGTTGCCGCAGGATTTCCGTCGGCTTTCGTTGCCATCGTGTTCGGGTTTACTTTTGTGCCGTCAACCCAGACAACGGAGCCGTCGGGGAGGCGTCCCTCCACCATGTTCGGCGAGAGTTCAGCCAGCGGGATTGACTTGCTGGTTTTCGAGTCGAGTTCGCAAACGGTCACGTGCTTCATAATGATGTTCCTCTTTCAATGCTCTGTCGGAATAAGAATGCGCCGCCCCGCAATGAAATCGCAGTGGCCTCGAAGCGGCCTAAAAGCGTGCCGGGCGGCGCAAATTGTTCTGCCTGCGATTTCAGGATGCTACTATCGCAAGAACCTTCGGCTTTATCAATAGAAATATTAATTAAATATTAATGTTTACTGAGATAAACTTATATTGTAAAAAGGGGTGTCTCGATGATGTAATTTTATTTTGACCACTTACGGACGCTGCGGCTCTCAGCGCAGCCCTCGAAGGCGTTGGCGGCTGAGGGTTCTCAGCCTCGCCTGCCCATCCGACGCCGCCTTTACGCGCAGGCGGGGGATGTCCCCCAACCGCGCGGAGCACTTCCTGAGCGTCTAACAAAGCGTCTAACAGCGGCTTCGAGAATCAACTTGCCACCAGAGCGCCTTTCCTCGATACTTCCCGCATGACGCTCAAAATGAAGCATTTAACGAGCGTCGATTCTGGTTGCGCGGTTAGCTCAGTGGTAGAGCACTTCCTTGACACGGAAGGGGTCAGAGGTTCAAACCCTCTATCGCGCACCATTTCCCTCCAGCACAGATAGCGGGTTTGGCGTTCTTCCCTCCACCGAATCGGAATTCGCACCAGGGAAGCGCGGCGCCCCAGTGAACTGTCTTCGGGGGACGCCTGGCTGCGATCGCCGCGTGAATTTTCATTTCACGGTGGCGGCCTTTGGTTTAGTTCTATGCTCAGATACCGTCAGCGATGACCGAGCGAACCAAGACATTGTCAGCCCTAAAGGCCGGGTCGCGTGCTGGACGCCCCGCCTGGCGCGAGCGGCTGGAGCGGCCAGGCGTGCTTTGCCTCCTGCTGGCGGTTGCGACCCTGGCCGTCTTCCTGCCGGTAGCGTGGCAAGGCTTCGTCAACTATGACGACTCGGACTACGTCACCGAGAATGCGCACGTTCAGAGCGGGCTGAAGTGGGCGAATGTGGTTTGGGCTTTCACCACCGGGCACGCCAGCAACTGGCACCCGCTGACGTGGCTCTCCCACATGGTGGACTGCCAGCTTTTTGGTCTGGAGGGCGGCTGGCACCACATGGTGAGTGTGGGCCTTCACATCGCCAATTCGCTCCTGCTCTTGCTGTTGTTGCGGCGCATGACGGGCGCGCTGTGGCGCAGCGCGCTCGTGGCAGCGTTGTTTGCGCTGCACCCGCTGCACGTCGAGTCGGTGGCCTGGGCTTCTGAGCGCAAGGATGTGCTCAGCACGTTGTTCTTCCTGCTGACAGTTCGGGCGTATGTTGAATACGCGGAAAGCAGGCGGCAGCTGACGGAACGCGGCATCTCGCGTCGCGTCTCAGCGTATTACCTTCTGGCCCTTGGCTGCTTTGCACTGGGCCTGATGAGCAAGCCGATGCTGGTGACGCTGCCTTTCGTGCTGTTGCTCCTGGACTACTGGCCGCTGATGCGGTTGGGGAGTCTGAAAAGCGGCGCGCGGAATGGGGGCCGGCCAAGCCCGCCGCTTGCCTGCTTGTTATCCCTTCTTCTCGAGAAGGTGCCGTTCCTGTTGCTGGCGGCAGCCTCGAGCGCCGTCACCTACGTCGTCCAGCACCAAGGCGGGGCCGTCTCGACCAGCCTGACTCTTGGCGAGCGGATTGCCAACGCGCTCGTCTCCTATGCCCGGTATTTCGGCAAGATGTTGTGGCCGAAGGACCTCTCGATCCTGTATCCGCATCCGGGCCATTGGCCGATGTGGCAGGTGATTGGTTCGGCGGTGCTGCTGCTTGCCGTCTTTGCTGGGGTGGTTCTGGCGGCGCGGCGGCGGCCTTACCTGGCCGTGGGCTGGCTGTGGTTCTGCGGCACTCTGGTGCCGGTAATCGGGTTGGTGCAGGTGGGCATTCAATCCATGGCCGACCGCTACACGTATGTGCCTTTGATCGGGTTGTTCATCATGCTGGCGTGGGGCGTTGACGCACTGGTTCCGGCGCGGCCCTGGCGAGGCAAGGCCCTGGCGCTGGGGGCGGGCCTGGCGCTGGCCGCTTGCGCCCTGCTGACGGCGCGACAAGTTCGGTTCTGGCGCGACAGCGAGGCGCTCTTTGGACACGCCGTCCAGGTGACACGCGACAACTACCTGGCCTACAACAACCTGGGCTTCTACTTGAGCGGCCGCGGCCGGACGGCCGAGGCGATGGAGCATTACCGCATGGCACTCAAGATCAAGCCTTCCTACGAGGATGCGCTCAACAACCTCGGCCACGCCCTGGCCGGCCAGCGGAGATTTGGCGAAGCGATCCCGCTCTACGAGGCGGCTTTGCGTGTCCGGCCCAAACACGCCGAGGTCCACAACAACCTGGGCAATGCGCTCTCGGAGGTTGGCCGGGTTGACGAAGCCATCCAGCACTACTTGATCGTCCTGGAGCAGAAACCCGACCATGCGGACGCCCACAACAACCTGGGCATTGCCCTGGCCATGAAGGGCAAGCTCGACGAAGCCATTTCCCATTTCCACGAGGCAATCCGGTGCAAACCCGGTTATGCCAGCGCTCACAGCAACCTGGGCAACGCGCTGGCCGTGCAGCGCAAACTGGACGAGGCCATCAAGGAGTACCAAATCGCCCTGCGGCTCAAGCCGGAGGACGCTCAGGCCCACAATAACCTGGGCAACGCGCTGGCGGAGCAGGGAAAGACCGAAGAGGCTATCGCGCATTACCGGGCAGCGCTGCGACTCAGGGCCGACAATCCCGAAGCCCACTTCAATCTCGCGCTGGGACTGCTGCGCCAGGGCAAGCGCGAAGACGCCGCAGCGCACCTGACCGAAGCGCTGCGGCTCCGGCCGGACTACGCCGAAGCGCGCCGCCAGCTCGATTCCCTGGGTTCGTCGGGCAGGAACTGAGGCCCGAGACCAACAAACAGAGCCCGCCCCCGGCGCTGCCCGGCGCCGCATCTTCATCCCCTCAAGCTGAATTACCCCGCCGGCTTGCGGACTTTGACCAGGCCATCCCTGCCGAGTTCCGCGACCAATTCATAGAGGTCGCGCTGTATGCAGAAGGGCACGTCATCACGCAGCTCGGGGCGGACCATTAGCCGCCGGCCATTGCGCGATTGCGCCACAGCGGACAGCAGATCGGCCTCTTCAAGGCGAAACAACCGCCGGGCCATTCGGGCGGAATCCGCCATCGCGCCGCCGCCATACTGGTTCAATAGCAGATCGCAGAGCGCGCCCGCTCCGAGCATGTCCTCGTAGGCGGCCTGGTCCTGCGTGCCGCTGCACACCAACAACAGGTGCTGCGGCGCGCGTTCCAGGATGAACGCCGCCGTGGCGCCCAGATTTAGAAAGGACGACACGAGCACCGCCGCCGCCGGCGCGCAGGCGCGCAGTGCCCTGGTGCCGTTGGTCGTGGTCATCGCGATGGTCCTTCCGCCGACGCTTGCGGCGATGAATTCGCGCGGGGAATTGCCCAGGTCAAAACGGACGCCTCCGGCCAGATGCGCCTCGATGCGCACGCCATCGCGCTCGCCGGCCAGCAGCACCTCCGGCTGCCGCTCGCGAATGCGCAACGCTTCGGGGATCTCGGCCACTGGCGCTATGGCGGCGGCACCATTGGCGAGCGCGGCTACCATCGTGCTGGTGGCGCGCAGCACGTCAAAGACCACGCACAGGGTTTGGCTCAAGTCACGCTGATTCAAGACCGCAAACTCGGCGGGGGCGAACAGCACTTCCAGGGTCGTCGGCGTCATCTGATTTCCGGGGTTCCAGGCAACAGCCGCGCAGCTTACCCGCGCGTCCTGCCTCAGCCAATGCCATTCATGGGCGGCTCAGCTTCGGGTTGACACTGCGGTCCGGGGGCCAAATCCTCCGGCGCATGTCCGAACTGCGTTGGTTTGTGGCCCACACCCGGCCCCGAAGGGAAAAGAAGCTCGCGGAGCACTGCCGGCGGCAGCACATCGCCGCCACCCTGCCGTGCTACAGTTCGGCGCATAAGTACCGGGGCAAGACGGTCGTATTCCAAAAGCCGCTCTTTCCGGGCTATGTCTTTCTCCAGTTGGAGCCCGAACAAAAGGACGCGATGCGGCAAAACGACCACGTGGCCAACCTGCTGGAGGTATATGATCAGGCGACCTTCCAGCGGCAGTTGCAGGACATTCTTCTGGCGCTCGAAGCCAAGGTGGGCGTGCGCCTGGCGCCCGCCATCGGCCAGGGCATGCGCGTGCGGATCAAGACCGGCCCGCTGCAAGGCATCGAGGGCTGGGTCGAGCAACGCTACGGCATGAGCACCGTGCTGCTGCGGTTGGACTTCATTAACCAGGCCGCCGCCGTCAAGGTTGACGCCGACTCGCTCGAACTCATCTGAGTTCCGCGAGTCTTACTCCCGATGTCCTCCCCTGCGGAGGCCCGGCGCCTGCGGGGCGAGGACGGGAAGCTCCGGAAGGACTGCGGGCATTCTTGTCCGTCCGGCTTGGCCACAATCCGGCAGGCGGGGGGGGATGTTTGCGCTCTTACAGGCCCGCGGTGGGGCGCGGCGGGAGGTCGCTTCTTCCTTGTGGACAACGTGTGACTAAGATTCAATAACCCTGGTTTGCTCAAAGCAGAAATATATCCTTTGGTTACGGCATGACTAACTCGGCTTCAGAAGGCGGCGACGCGCCCCAGGATTTGAACCGGCCTCCGCAGCGCAAGCCGCGGGCGGTGAACGGCGCAAGAGTGGACCGGCTGCCGCCGCATTCGCCCGAAGCCGAGCAGGGGGTGCTGGGCTGCGTCCTGCTCTCGCCCAACGAGTGCATGGGCGAGTGCGTCGAGAAGTTGAAGAGCGGCGCGGAAGTCTTCTACGATCTGCGGCACCAGACAATTTTTGGGATGCTGGTCGAGATGTACGACAGCCGCGAGGCGGTTGACGTCATCACCCTGCAGCAGCGGCTCAAGAACAAACAACTGCTCGAGGAAGTCGGCGGCATCGCCTATCTCGGCAGCCTGCCCGACGCGGTGCCATCTTCGGCCAACCTGAAGTACTACCTGGACATCGTGCAGGAAAAATACCTGCTGCGGAAGATGGTCCAGACCTGCACGGAGGTTGTCAACCGCGTCTATGATTACGAGGGGGAGGTGGACGTGCTCATGGACGAGGTCGAGCGCGACATCCTGCGCATCAGCGAATCCCGGGTCCAAACGCAGACGACCAAGATCAAGGACCTGGTGCACCAAGCCATCAACACGATCGAGAAATTCCACCAGGGGCAGGGCCAGCTTAGCGGCCTGGGGACCGGCTTCACGGACCTGGACAAGATGACCAGCGGGCTGCACGGAGGCGAAATGGTCGTCATCGCGGCGCGCCCGAGCATGGGCAAGACCTCCCTGGCGATGAACATCGCCGAGCACGTTGCCATCGAGCAACGCCTGCCGGTCGGCGTGTTCAGCCTGGAGATGACCTCGGAATCGCTCGTGCTGCGCATGTTGTGTTCGCGCTCGCGGGTGAACCTGCGCAGCGTGCGCGAGGGCTTCCTGGCGGAGCGCGACTTCCCGAAGCTCACCGGCGCGGCGGGCAAACTCTCCAACGCGCCGCTGTTCATTGACGATTCCTCGGCTCTCTCCATCCTGCAACTGCGCGCCAAGGCCCGCCGCATGGCCCAGCAACACGGCATTAAGCTTTTCGTAGTTGACTATCTCCAGTTGCTCCATTCTACTTCACGCCGCGCGGAAAACCGGCAGCAGGAAATCGCTGACATCTCCAGCGGCATCAAGGCGCTGGCTAAAGAACTGAGTGTCCCGGTGATCGTCCTGAGCCAGTTAAACCGCGAGATCGAGCGCGAGAAAGGCCGCCCGCCGCGGTTGTCGGACCTGCGGGAATCGGGCGCGATTGAACAGGATGCCGACGTGGTCGGGCTGCTCTACAAGCCGAAAGCGAGCAGCGACGACGAGGACGGCGGCGGCGCGGTGGAAGAAGACGCCGTCCCGGTGAACCTGTTGATTGCCAAGCAGCGCAATGGACCGACCGGCGATGTGAATTTGACGTTCCTGAAATCCTATACGCGATTTGAAAGCGCAGCCAAAGTAGCCGACGAAGACGTGCCAAACTGAATCCGCGACCATGAGATTACTCCTTCGCTTCTGCGTGCTTCTCCTGCTGCTGGCATGGTTGCCGGCCGGGTGGGGGCAATATGCCGGCCCCAAGATCAAGGGAATCAACATCCAGCACCTCGGCCCGCCCGCCGCCAGCGACGACCTGATTCGCGCCCAGTTGCGCTCGAAGGTTGGGGACCACTACCTCCCGGCCTCCGTGGACGACGATGTGCGCAATCTCTACGCCACCGGCTTCTTCTACAACATCCAGGTGACCGCCGACCCAACGGACGACGGCATGATCCTGACTTACAAGGTTCAGGGCAAACCGCGCCTGACGGAAGTCAAGTTCCAGGGCAATACAAAGCTCAAGGACGCCAAGCTGCTGAAGAAACTCTCGTCAAAAGTCGGCGAGCCGCTCGACGAGCGCAAGTTGTTTACTGACAAGCAGGAAATCCAGAAGCTGTATCAGAAGAAGGGCTACTCGCGGACGGAAGCGAGTTACGAGTTCAATATTGACGAGCCGGCGGGCCTCGGAACTGCGTCGTTTCTCATCACTGAGAGCCCCAAGATCAAGATCGTCGAGGTGGACTTCGTCGGGGCCAAAGCCTTCCCCGTGAAGAAACTCAGAAAGGTCATCAAAACCCGGAAGCATTGGATGTTTTCCTGGCTGACGCGCAAAGGGCACTTCAAGGACGAGCAGTTCGAGGAGGATAAAGAGAAGCTGGCCGAGTTCTACCGCAGCAAAGGCTACATTGATTTCGAGATCAAGGACGTGCAGCTCGTCAACCCGACCCCGCGGACCCTGATCGTCCGGATCACTCTTTACGAAGGCAACCAGTACAAGGTCGGCTCGGTCAAGTTCACAGGCAACAAGTTGTTCAGCACCCCGGACATCACGGCCGGGCTGCAGGCCGCGCATCAGCGCAGCCGCAGCAAAGCCGCGATTGGCCCCAATGGGTTGCCTATGGACGTGGGCGGCGTGTTCACTCCCGGCGGTTTGGCCAAGGATATCGAGGCCGTCGAGGATTTCTATGGCGCCAAAGGCTACATTGACGTGCAGGCAGCGTCCCCCAATCTGCGGGTGGTCAGAATCCCCAATACCGAGACGGGCACGATGGACCTCGAGTTCCAGATCCAGGAAGGGCAGCCGGCCTACATTGAGAAGATCGAGGTCCGCGGCAATACCCGGACGAAGGACAAAGTCATCCGGCGCGAACTTGCTGTTTCGCCCGGGGAGCTCTTCGACATGGTGCGCGTCAAGCTCAGCAAATCGCGTCTCGAAGGTTTGGGTTACTTTGAGCGGGTCGAGGCCCGGCCGGAGCCCACGGATGTCCCGAACCGCAGGAACCTCGTGTTCGATGTGGAAGACAAGCGGACCGGGAACGTGATGATGGGGGCGGGATTCAGCAGCGTGGACGCGCTGGTGGGGTATGTGGAGCTTTACGAGGGCAACTTCAATTTGTCCCATCCGTTCCAGCCGCCCTGGTTCCGGGGAGGTGGACAGAAACTCCGGCTGCGGGCGATGATCGGGACCGAGCGTCAGGATTACATGATTACCTTCATTGAACCCTGGTTCCTGGAACGCAAACTTCAGTTGGGGGTGGACCTGTATTATCATGAATACAGCTTTCTCAGCCCCAACGACCTGTATGACGAACTGCGCGGGGGAGGACGCGTGAGCCTGGAGCGCGCGCTGGGCAGCGAGTTCCTGCGCGGGGGCATCAATTACGCGCTCGAAGCCGTGAATATTGACTTGACCAGCGAAGCGGAAACCCAGGGCCCCGGCGCCAACGTGCCGGATGACATTCTGGACGCCGAGGGCAGCCACCTCCTGTCGCGGTTTGGGACCTCGCTCGCCTACGACACGCGCAACAGCGTCAGGTTGCCCAACAAAGGCCAGCGCTCCGAGCTGACGGCCCAAATCACAACCGGAACGGACACCTTCTACAAGTTGGAGTTGACCAGCGCCTGGTACTTCCGCGGCCTGTTCCCGGGGCATGTGCTCGAATTGGGCGCGCGGACGGGCGTGGCGGGGGCCGTTGGCGGGTCGGATGACGTGCCGTTCTTTGAGCGTTTCTATCTGGGCGGCCTCTACAACCTGCGCGGCTTCAAATACCGCTACATCAGCCCGCGCCAACAACCGGACCTGCCGGATGACGAGCCGATTGGCGGCGATACTTTTTGGTTCGGCACGGCGGAGTACAGCATTCCCATCTTCGAGCAGGAGCGCGGGGTGGGGGTGCGCTTCGCGCTCTTCTACGACATCGGCAGCGTGGGCGGGAGCCCCTACAACTTCAACCTGAGCGACTTCAGCGACAACTGGGGCATTGGCCTGCGCCTCAACCTGCCCATCGGCCCGCTCCGGCTCGACTACGGCATCCCCATTCATCACGACGAATACAATAGCGGCTCGGGCAAATTCCAATTTGGCGTCGGTTGGGAGCGGATGTTCTAGCCTCGGCCGCAGATTATTGAACGTTGGCGGCTGTGCTTTGTCTCATCTGTTGCGTGCCGGCACCCTCGGGCAGTTTCGGGTTGCCGGCCGGGGTAAACTCTGATTGGCTCATTCCACAATGAAAAGTCTGTTAAGCAAAATTCTGCCGGCGCTGCTGCTGGTTTCCTTGCTGGGCGATTGCGCCTGGGCTCAAGGACGAATCGCCACCGTTGACCTGCGCAAGCTCTTCGACAGCTACTGGAAGACGAAACAAGCCGACGCCTCGCTCAAGGAACGCGCCTCCGACATCGAGAAGGATCACAAGACCATGGTCGAGGACTGGAAGGAAGCCAAAGACGAGTATCAAACCCTGCTCGCCGACGCCAACAACCAGGCCCTCTCAATCGAGGAACGCGACAAGCGCAAGAAGGCGGCCGAAGAGAAGTTCAAGCTGATCAAGGACAACGAGGAGGCCATCGCGCAATATGAGCGCCAGGCCCGCACCACCCTGGACGAGCAGCGCAAACGCATGCGGGACAAGATCGTTGAGGAAATCCGTGGCGTCGTTAAGGCCAGGGCGACCTCCGCCGGGTATGGAACCGTGTTCGACACGGCGGCTGAAAGCTCCAGCGGCACGCCCATCCTGCTCTACTCCAGCAACGAAAACGATCTGACCGACTCCATCCTTGCGCAACTCAATGCCGGCGCGCCCGCCGAGACCCCCAAGGCGGAAGAGAAACCAGCGGACAAGCAGGACGAAAAGAAGAAAGACAAGAAGTAGCGGGCTTGCTTCGGAGCAACCGGCGGGGAAGATCGCCCCCGCCCGCGTGGATTCGGCTCCCGTGCCGCCCCCTGCAAAGCGCTGCAACGTCGGCCCCCCTGAGGATCGGTCACGCCACAATGTGATCGGCCCGGTGGAGACGGCCGCTTGTGGCACGGCAGCCGGGGATTTGACACCACCGGAAGAGCCCTGGGCGCCCATACTTAATTAACCGTTGCGCGCCCCTGCCGTTGGGCGCAAGCTGGCGGCCGTCAGAAAACCGTTCCAGGCCCATGAACATTCACCATCTCGAGCTGTTTTACTACGTCGCGCGCCACGGCGGCATCACCGAGGCAGTGCGCAATATTCCCTACGGCATTCAGCAACCCGCGGTGAGCGGGCAGGTGGCGCAGTTGGAGGAGTACCTCGGGGTGACGCTGTTTCAGCGGCGACCGTTCACGCTGACACCCGCCGGCGAGAAGCTCTATCGTTTCATTGAGCCGTTCTTCGCCAACCTCGACGTGGTGGCCGGCGAATTGCAGGGGGGCAAGGCGCGGCAGATTCGGATCGGCGCTACCAGGATCGTGCTGCGCGAACACTTGCCGGAAGTGTTTCAGACTGTCCGCAAACGGTTCCCTAATCTCAGAATCTCCCTGCGTGAGGGCTATCCGCAGGAGTTCGAGAACCTGCTCCAGAAAGGTGAGCTGGACTTGGCGGTAACAGCCATCGAAAAGAAGCCCGCCGCCGGGCTGCATTCGGTGGCGCTGGTCGAACTCCCCCTCGTGCTGCTGGTTGAAAAGGGCAACCGGATTGCGGCAGCGGACCAGCTTTGGCAGCGGGACAAGATCGAGGAATCGCTCATCTGCCTGCCGGCGGCGGAGGTTATCACCAAGAACTTCCAGCAGGGGCTAACCCGGCTGGGGGTGGATTGGTTCCCCAGCCTGGAGGTCAGCTCGGTTGACCTCATCGAAACCTACGTCGCGAACGGCTTCGGAATCGGCGTCTCCGTGCAGGTGCCCAAGGCAAAGGCGGCCGCCAACGTGCGTGCAATCCCGCTGCCGGACTTCGCACCTGTCGTTCTCGGCGTCCTCTGGCGGGGGAAAACCTCTGCGCTGCTTCAAGCCTTCCTAGACGAGTTACAACTGCGCGCCAAACGTTTCGCTTCGCGCGAAAACCTCCAGACACCATAGAAAGGTCTTAGGCGGTCTGCTGAGGGCGTGGAGGACCATTTACATTCACCACTTTCACTGGTAAAAGCTGGATGTGCTTAGCGACTCTGCCATCTGGAAATCCTTGAGCGCGCCGGGCCGGCTGGTCTTGATTGCCGGGCCGTGCGTGATCGAGAGCGAGGAGCTCTGCTTGCAAGTGGCGTCAGCGCTGAAGCGGACCTGCGAACGCCTGGGCGTGTTCTACGTCTTCAAGGCCAGCTACGACAAGGCCAATCGCACCGCCGCCACATCCTTCCGCGGCCCCGGGCTGGAGGCGGGGCTGGCAGTGCTGGCCAAAGTCCGCGCCCGCGTGGGAACCCCGGTCCTGACCGACATCCACACCGAAGCCCAGGCCGCCCCGGCGGCGCAAGTGGCGGACGTGCTGCAAATTCCTGCCTTTCTCTGCCGCCAAACGGACTTGATCGCCGCAGCCGTTGGCACCGGCCGGATCGTGAACCTGAAAAAGGGGCAGTTCCTCTCGCCGGAGGAGATGGGGCAAGCGGTTGACAAAGCCAGGCGCGCCGGCGGCCGCAAGCTGCTGCTGACCGAGCGCGGCACGACGTTCGGCTACCACAACCTGGTTGCGGACATGCGCTCGATACCGATCATGCGCCGGTTTGGCTGCCCGGTGATCTTCGACGCGACGCACTCGGTCCAGCTTCCGGGCGGCGGCGGAGACCGCTCGAGCGGGCAACGCGAGTTCGCGCCGGTGCTGGCCCGTTGCGCCCTGGCCGCCGGGGCCGGCGGCGTTTTCATCGAAACCCATCCCAATCCAGCCAGGGCGCGAAGCGACGGGCCGAACATGATCCCGCTGGCCGAAATGCCCGCGCTGCTCAAGAGCCTGGTGCGGGTCCATTCAGCCGTCCGATGATGAACCGGAGAATCCCTGCTTGTTTCCCTCTCGGGCTGGCCACGCTGGCGGCCGGCCTGGCGCTGCTCGCCTGGCCCGGCCGCGCGCAACCCGTCGTGAGAGGCGAGGTTCTCAAGCTCGCCGAGTATCACGACGCGCCGCATGAGACGCAGATGAAATCACTGCTCGAAGGCAGCCGGGCGCAGCGCCAGCCGGATGGGAGCATTGTAGTGACCCAGGCCAAATGCCAGACCTTCAGCCAGACCGGCCGGGGCGAGTTGGTCGTCGAGGCTCCCGAATGCGTCTATGATCCGAAGCAGCGCTCCATTAATTCAGCGGGACCTCTCAAAGTGCAAACTGCGGACGGGAGACTTGCCGTCGAAGGCGAGGGCTTCACCTGGCAGCAGACCAACTCGACACTGCTCATTTCCAACCGCGTCCATACGCGGCTGCGTCCTGAATTGTTCCGGGCGCCGTCCGCTTCCCCGCTTACCAATCCCCCCGCCCGGGCGACGCCGGCGATGGACATCTTCTCCGACCGGTTCGACTACGCGCAAACGCTGGGCAGGGGCGTTTACCAGGGAAATGTCCGCGTTACGGGAACGAACCTGAACGCCACCGCGGGCAAGCTGACCATCCTGTTGCCCTTGACCGAAAACCGGCTGCAAAGCCTCACCGCGGAGGAGCGCGTGGTCGTGGATTACGAGAAGGTCCACGCCACCGGCGAATGGGCCTTCTACTCGGCGGACACGGACCTGATCCAGTTAAAAGGCCAGCCAACCTGGCGGATTGAGCAGCAGGAAGGCAGCGCCTCCGAACTGGTATTTGACCGGACAAACAGAATATTCCGGGCCAGCGGCCAGGCCCGGCTCCAGATGCCTGCGGCAGGCATGGGCGCCGTCAGCTTCCTCTCCCGGCCCGGTTCCGCGTCCGCCGATTCGCTTCCGCCGACCAATCAATTCGTCGAAGTCCGGTGTGACAGCTACGAGCTGCGGACCAACGTGGCGGTCTTTCGCGACCAGGTGCGCGTCAGCGACCGGCTCGGCGATCAGCAGCAGGGGCAAATGACGTGCGGCTTGATGACGCTCACCTTCGCCGGCACCAACGAGCTGGAGAGGTTGGTGGCCCAGCAGGATGTCGTAATCTCCCAGGCGGATCGGCGATTCACCGCGGCCAAGGCTGATTACACCGCCAGCGACAGCCTGTTGGAGTTGACTGGCAACCCGGCCTGGCAAGCCGGCCCGCGCGAGGGCAAGGGGGATTGGATGCGGGTGAACCTGGCCCGTGAAGAGCTGCTGGTGCGGGGAAACGCGCTCATGAAATTGCCAGCGGGTGAAGTGGGCCGGACCACGCTGACCGGCTCGGACGCGCCCAGGCCCGACGGGGTGAAGCCAGACGCGCCCGGGTTCGCGGAGATTTACGCGAAGGAATATCGGCTTACAGGGCAAACAGCCCTTTTTCAGGGCGGCGTGCGCATCGAGCACCCGCGGATGAAGTGGACCTGCGACCAGTTGAGCATGACCTCGCCGCCGGAGCTGGGCGAGGACGGGCGCAGGATGATCGCCGAGCCGGAGGTGGTATTCGACATGTTGGACGAGCAGGGAACCCCCTTCCATGGCACCGGCAAGAAGGCTGTTTACACCCGCCGCCTTGCCGCCAGCCTGACGAACGACCTCGTGGAACTAACCGGCGCCCCCGCGACCGTTGCGACAACCAACATCGTGATCCGCAACGAGATCATCCTTCTGGATATTTCGAGCCATAAACTCGCGACCCCGGGCAAGTTTAACTTCCGCGGCCCGTTGCCCGACGCCGCCACAAATCACTTCCGCTCGTGGGAAATCCGCTAAATCAATACATGCCTTGCGTGCGCTGAAAGTCATTCAAGTAGACGAGCCGGCCGCTCCCGGGACGAATGGCAAGCTGCTGGCCACCGAGAAGCTGGTGAAGGAATACCGCCAGCGCCGGGTGGTCAACGGCGTTTCCATCACGGTCGCCGCCGGTGAGATTGTCGGCCTGCTCGGCCCCAACGGCGCCGGCAAGACCACCACGTTTAACATGGTTGTGGGGGTCATCAAGCCCGACGGCGGGATCGTGCGGTTCCAGTCGCGCGACATCACCCGCCTGCCGATGCACAAGCGCGCCCGGCTGGGCCTCGGATATCTGACCCAGGAGCCCTCAATCTTCCGCAAGCTGACCGTCGAGCAGAACATCCTGGCCATCCTGGAGACCTGCCGGCAGCGCCGGGCGGAGCGGGTGGTGCGCCTAAAGTACCTGCTGGATGAGCTGGACATGGCCCCGTTGGCCAAGAGCAAGGCCTACACGCTGAGCGGCGGCGAAAAGCGGCGGCTGGAAATCACCCGCGCGCTGGTAACGAGCCCCAAACTGCTGCTGCTCGACGAGCCCTTCAGCGGCATTGACCCCATTGCCGTCTATGAGGTGCAGAAGATTGTGCGCCGGTTGAGGGAGCGGGGCCTGGGGATACTGGTCACTGATCATAATGTGCGCGAGACGCTGAAGCTGGTGGACCGGGCCTACCTGATCCACAAAGGGGAAGTCGTTTACGAGGGCGTCGCCGAGGAATTGGTTAACGACCCCAAGGCACGCGAAATCTACCTGGGCCCCGAATTCAATCTATGAACCAGAACCCGCTGGAAGGGAGTGTCGGAGTCATCGCGAACTCGCCTGCCTCCCCGGCGGGGCGCGTGCTTCGGCTCTTTCCAGGGTCTCCTGACCGCCTGATTTCAGCAGCCCATTCCCAACACCTCGCGCCATGAAACCTGATTCGATCACCGTCGAGCGGTTCTACACCGAACACGCCAGCGCCCTGCAACTCAAACTGGTCGGTGGAGTCGCGGGGCTTAGGCGGATCATCCGCGAACCAACCGTCAACCGTCCGGGCCTGGTGATGTCCGGGTTCACGCGTTATTTCGCCAACGGGCGGGTGCAGGTCATCGGCAACGCCGAGGCGTTCTTTCTCAAGTCGTTGTCTCCTGAGGAGCAGGCCAGGCGCTACGCGATGTTCTTCTCCTATCGAGTCCCCTGCCTGGTGTTCTCGCGCAATCTGCACCCGCACAAGCTCTGTCTCAAAGCCGCCGAGGAGGCCCGGACCCCGGTCTTCCGCTGTCCCATGGTGACAATGAAGTTCATCAACCTGGCCACCCTTGCGCTGGAGATGATGTTCGCCCCGCGCGGCACGGAGATGGGCAGCATGGTGGACATCCTGGGCGTGGGCGTGATTATTCGCGGCGAAAGCGGCATCGGCAAGAGCGAGAGCGTCCTGGCGCTGATCGAGCGGGGCTACAGCCTGGTGGCCGACGACATCACCAAAGTGACGCTGGTGGATGGCCGGGAGGTAGTGGGCACCAGCGCCGAGGTCACCCGTGACCACATGGAGGTGCGCGGCATCGGCATCATCAACGTTGCCGCCATGTTCGGCGTTAAGAGCATCCGCCACGAGAAGCGGGTGGACATGGTCGTTACGTTGAAGGCGTGGAATGAGGTGGACGATGTGGATCGTCTGGGCCTGGAGCAGGAGTTCGTGCAAATCCTCGGCATTGACATCCCACACATCACCATCCCGGTGCGCCCCGGGCGGGACCTGGCCCGGTTGATCGAAGTGGCCGCTTTCCAGACCAAGCTCAAGACCGCGGGATATAACGCAGCCAAGGAACTCAATGACCGGCTCATTTCGCGGATGGCGGCGACGGCCAAACCGTAGAATTCAGTGGCGCCGGGGCGATTCTTCGGCTAATCATAAATGAAAGACCGAATGAGCGCGAAGGTGATACCGGGCGGCGGAACCGTCATAACCAAAGACTTCCATGTGTCGAACAAACTGGGCATTCATGCCCGGCCGGCGGCCATGTTCGTCAAGACGGCCAATCGCTTTCGTTGCGACATCTTCGTGGAAAAGGACGGCGAACGGGTCAACGGCAAGAGTATCATGGGGCTGATGATGCTCGCCGCGGGCCCGGGCAGCAAAGTCACCGTCCATGCCCAGGGCCAGGATGCCTCCCAGGCCCTTCTCGAACTGGAAACCCTCATCAACCGCAAGTTCGATGAGGAGTAAACGTGTTGGCCGCCTCCAACGATCTAACCTGCTGACTCCGTAACTCCTCATGGCTGCTGTTGAAATTGACGTGAAGTATGTCGCCCACCTCGCGCGGCTCTCCCTCTCTCCCGAGGAGGAGCAGAAGATGGGCGAGCAATTGGGCAACATCCTCGGCTACATCGAGAAGCTCAAAGAAGTGAATGTCAGCGGCGTTGACCCGACTGCTCACGCTTTCCCGCTGATCAACGTCGTCCGGCCGGACGAAGTCCGCCCTTCTCTCACCAACGAAGAGGCCCTGCGCAACGCCCCGGCACAAGCCAACGGCCTGTTCATGGTCCCCAAGATCCTCGAGTAATCTCGACCCCATGCAACTCACCTCGGCCACGCCGGTGAAACTGACGCCTGGCGGGGCTGCGGGCCTTTCGCCGCATGGACCATAAAGCACGAGTCCTCGCCGACCGGCATCGCTCGGCCTAAAGCAGAGACGGTGAAAGGCAGCCGATCATCCCCGCCGGCCCGCGGTGCCGGCAGCAACCCACCCAATCGTTTCGAGCGCCTTGCCCTGGAGCGCGACGCGGACTGGGACCCGGAACAGGACCCGCTGCCGCGCACCATCTTTCTCCGCGACCGCACCAGCCGAATCATCACCACCAACGACAGCCCGGACATCGGCTTCGAGCATAGCATCAACCCATATCGGGGCTGCGAGCACGGGTGCATTTACTGCTTCGCGCGACCCACGCACGAATACCTCGGCTTCTCCGCCGGGCTGGACTTCGAGACGCGGATCATGGTCAAGGAGGACGCTCCCCGCCTCCTGCGCGACGAGTTGTCCGCCCCCGGCTGGGTTCCGAAAGTCATTTCCCTGAGCGGCGTCACCGATCCCTACCAACCGGTCGAGCGACGGCTCAAGCTGACTCGCCGCTGCCTGGCGGTGCTGGCCGAATTCCGCAACCCGGTGACGATTGTGACCAAGAACAACCTCGTGGCGCGCGACATGGATCTGCTGGCAGAGCTGGCGGGCTGCCATGCCGTCGCTGTGTTCATTTCCCTGACTACGCTGGACGCCCGGCTGCGGCAGATTCTGGAGCCGCGCACCTCAACCCCCGCCGCGCGACTCGCGACGATCAGCGCGCTGGCCAAAGCCGGGATTCCCGCCGGCGTGCTGGTGGCGCCGGTCATTCCCGGCCTGACCGATCACGAGATTCCGGCGGTTGTGGCCGCCGCGGCACAAGCCGGGGCGACCTTTGCGGCCCATTCCGCGTTGCGGCTCCCCCTGGCCGTGGCGCCGCTCTTCGAGGAATGGCTGGACCTGAACCTCCCACGGCAGAAAAACAAGATCCTGCATCGCCTCCGCGCGATGCGCCGGGGCAAGCTCAACAACGCCCAGTTCGGCTTGCGCTTGAAGGGCGAGGGCATCTACGCGGACCAGATCGCCGCTCTGTTCCATGTGGCCTGCCGCCGCGCCGGCTGGTCCGGCCAGGCGCCGGAATTGTCCGCCGCGTTCTTTCGTCGGCCTGGCGGGGCGCAGTTGGAGCTGGGGCTTGCGGCCACACGCGGACGCTCGGCTGCCAGCGAGACTCACACCTCCTGATCCGCTGGGCTCAATCCCCCCCTCACCAACCCCGGCCCCTCACCGTCGCTCCCCCGTCCTTCCTCCGTCCCTCCTCCGTTCTACCTCCGTTCCACCTCCCACCGCCGGTCGGAGGTGGAACGGAGGTAGAACGGAGGTAGAACGGAGGAGGGACGGAGGAAGGACGGAGGAGCGACGGGGTTGCTACGGTAGCAACTGCCTGCCACTGCGGTAATTGCAGCTTTTTGCCAGGCCGGGAGCTCCTGGCACGGAGAGATTAACGCGGGTTGTTCTCGCAGCCAGCGCACCTTTGCGGCAGGACACGCGAGGTTGGGGCTACAGAGCCGCCGCTGGCCGGGGAGACACGGATTCGCGGTATTTCACCACGGCCTGAGTTCGCGAGCGCACATGCAGCTTCTCGTAGATGTGCCGGATGTGATTGTGGACGGTGTCGTAGCTGATTCCCAAGGACTGGGATATTTCTTTGTACAAGAAGCCCTGAGTCAGGAGATCGAGCACCTGCCGCTCGCGGGCGGAGAGCTTGGTAGTATCGGTCTCCAGCGGGGCCGGGCGGCGAAAAGACTGGACCACCTTGCGGGCGATATGGCTGGTCATGGGCGAGCCGCCGCGCCGCACTTGCTGAATCGCATCGAGCAATTCCTGGCGGGTGGCCAGCTTGAGAAGGTAACCACTGGCGCCAGCGGCCAGCGCATTAAACACGCTCTCCGTGTCCTCATAAACGGTCAGCATGATGAACTCGATCCCGGGATTGGCGGCCTTGAGCCGCCGCACGCATTCGATTCCGCTCATGCCGGGCATGTTGATGTCCATCAGCACGACTTCGGCAGCAGTCGCCGCCAGAGAAACCACAGCCTCTTCTCCCGAAGAAAACTGGCCGACGCACTCGCAGACGCCAAACTGATCCACCGCGCGCGCGAGATTGGTGCGCACGCCGTCATCGTCGTCCACTATGGCGATCCTGATAGGCATAGTTTCTTTTCGACGCGCTGAATCTACTCTTCCGGGGGACGTTTTCATACTGGCCAAAACTGGCTATGGGTTGGGAGAACTGAGAATGTCATCTGCATCGGCTTTTTCAGTGGAAAGGCCGTGGTTGCCGCACTTTAGGGCAAATACCACGCGAGTCCCGCGGCCCGGACCGCTCGCCACCTGGCACTGGCCGCCGAGTTCTTTGAGTCGCTGGCGCATGTTCGCGAGGCCGTTGCCCGGGCCCGGCGGGCCGTCCGCCGCGAAGCCTCGGCCATTGTCCTCGATGGACAGCGTGAAACCGCCTTCGGTCAGCTCCATTCCCACCGAGACTTCCGTGGCCGCGGCATGCTTGACAACATTATGCAGGGCCTCCTTGCAGGCGAGGAAAAGACTGTGCCGCACCTCCGCCGAGAGCCGAAGCTCCGGCACCTCCAGCGGCACGCGCCAGCGACACCGGAGGTTGGCCCGTTTGAGATAGTCCTGGGCGAATTTGTCCAGGTAGATGACAAGCCCTTCGAGGGTGTCGTTGCGCGGGTTGATGGCCCAGACAACCTCGTCCATGGCGTGGGTCAGCGCGCGCGCGCGGGCGGCAATCTCGCAGACCATCTTCCGACCGGCCGGTATTGAGTGGCGGTCCTGGTCCAGGCTGTCACTCAGCAGGATGATCTCGGTCAGGCCGGAACCCAAGTCGTCGTGAATGTCCCGGGCGATGCGCTGGCGTTCGGCATCCACGGCGCGCTGCATCTCCAGCCGCTCCAGGCGCCGCCGTGATCGGCTCCGTTCGAGGGCCAAGGCCGCCCCCGCCGCGCCCGCGAGCAGGGCCAGCCCGCCAGCCAACTGAAAGGAGCGCCTTTCCCAGAAGCGCGGGACGATTTCCATGGACAGACTGCCAGCCCCTTCCTGCCAGACATCTTCCAACCCGCGGGCCGCCACTCGGAATTGGTACCGTCCGGGCGGCAGCCGCGAGTAGGAGGCTTCGCGTTGGGAGCCGGCATCCACCCACGTCCGGTCCAGCCCGTCCAGCCGGAAGCGGAAGCGCACCCGCTCCGGTGCCAGCAGGCTGGGGGATGTATAGCGAAACTCGATCCGCCGCGCCCCTGACTGCACGCGCAGTCCGCCCGGGAGCAGGCTCAGCGGCACGCCGTCCACCGAGGCGCTTTCGACTAAGGGCGGGCAAACCGGGGCCGCACGGGGTATGGTCTTTGGGTCGAACACCGCCAGGGCCGGGCCGTTGGGAAACCACAGTCGCCCGTCGGCCGACCTGCAGGCCGCCGGCTGGGCGACTCCAGAGCAAACCTTGTGCACCAACCCCTCCGCCACCGTGAGGCGCGTCGGCTGCAGACGCGCCGTTACTCCCCGTTGGTATCTTTCGAGCGCTTCTTTAGGGCAACTGAAAATGCCGTTTTCCGAGCTGATCCAAAGGTTGGCTTGATCGTCCTCCAGGATGGCGCTGATGTGGTCGCTCGGCAGCCCGTCGGCGGCTGAACGCCATTGGTCGAAACGGCCTGCGCGCAAGCGAAACAGCCCCGCCAGGTCCGTCCCGATCCACAAGGCGCCGGAACGATCCGAGTACAAGGCAAGAATCCCCTGAAGGTAAGGTTCCTGCGGAATCGAATACTGCTGGAACTTCCCGCCCTCCAGGCGGAAGAGCCCCGCGTTTGGGCCTACCCAAATATGGCCTTCCGGACTTTCGGCCAGGGCGCGAATGGCTCCTTCGAACAGGTGTTCTTCCGCGGCAAAGAGCCTGACACCTTCCGCGCCGAGACGAACCAGCCCCGAACGCGAGCCCGCCCACAAGTTGCCGTGGCGATCCTCCAGCAATGCCAGGATTGGCTCACGCAACGCCGCCGCGCCGGTTACAGGCTCGAATTGCTCGCCGACGCGCCGAAACAGGCCGCCGCCCGTTCCGGCCCACAGATTGGTCTGGCGATCCTCAAGCAGCGTGGCGACGTGCAAATTGGTCAACCCCTGCTCGATCCCGAAGGGAGCAACCTCCTCGGCCCGCCAGCGAAAGATGCCCGCCCCATCCGTTCCGCACCACAGGCTTCCGTCTCGTGCCGCACAGACAGTCAACACCACATGTTGGCCGGCGGCAGGCGGCAGTGCCAGGCTCATCACCTGCCGTTTCTCGACCTGGAGCAACCCCGTGGTGCGCGTGCCCAGCCACAGCAAACCATCCGCATCCTCCGCCAGACACATGACCTCGACCCCGAGCCAGGGAGCGGCGGAAAGAACTTGCTGCCAGGAACCGGACGGGGAGTAAACGAAGATGCCGCCGGCCGTGGCGCACCAAACTCGGCCGCTTCCGTCCTCGAAAACCGCCAGTCGCTGGAATTGTTGAGTGCCGTGCGGCCACGGGTAAGGTTCCAACGGAGCGATCCACCTTCCTTGCTTTAACTTGTATAAACGCAAATCCCAGCTTCCCAGCGCACCCACGGTCCCCGTGGCCACCCAGAGTCCCCCATCTCGAGCAGGGCTGATTGTCCGGACGGTCTGGGACTGAGTCGGGGGATCGGGGGGCGCGCGCCAGCGCCCGCCTTCAAAGAAGCTAAGCCGCCCGCCGGCAACCGCCCAAACACAGCCTCCGGAGTCGCAAACCACTTTCCGTGCATCCAGTGATGGCAGGCCGCTATTGGTGCCGAACACGACAGCGCGCGCGTTGTGGAAACGCACCAACCCGCCACTCTGGATTGCCAGCCACAAAGCGCCCTGGCCGTCCTCAGCCATCGCGTTCACTTTGCCCGCGGCCATCGTGCCCGGAGTGCGGGACGGCAGGGCTCCAGCGAGATCCTGCGCAAGAAAAGCCCGGCCCGTTCGCTTGAGCAAGACGCCGTCCGACATGCCGGCCCAGAAGTCGCCCCGGCTGTCCAGAAGGAGGGATGACACCCGCTCGTCTTTCATCCCGGGAGTGTTGGCGGCGTCGAAGATGACGAAGCGCGCGCCGTCGAACCGCACAAGCCCTCTTTGGGTGGCGAGCCACAGATAGCCGTCAGGGGTGCGAACGATGGCGTTGATGCGGGGGCTCGGCAGACCATCCTCAAGGTCCCAACTGCGCAGGACCGTATCCTGGAGCAGCGTCCTCTCGACCGCAAGGGAGCCAGCCGTGGTCCCGAACCATAGGCACAGAGCCAGCAGCTTGCCGGAAGAACCAAGCCAGCATCTGAACACTCGATGACCCGAGTGACACATTCGGCGCACGATGCTACTGAGGCTTGAGACCCGGGCAAGCGTGAATGCAACAGCGTGAATGCAACACCCGCCCGCCAGCGGCATAAAGAAAAGTGTGGCGCACTTTGCCCGTTTTCGGCAATAATTATGGGCTTGAACCTATGAAATGTAACAATTACTGCTTTGCAATCGTTCTTCTACTTATGGCGCTACTGGCTTCAACCGGGGTTTACGCCAGTGAGGCCGACATCAAAATCCCGCCGCTGGACACGGTGAAGTTCGCGGGGTTG
Source organism: Verrucomicrobiota bacterium (assembly GCA_035358715.1). Lineage (GTDB taxonomy): Bacteria > Verrucomicrobiota > Verrucomicrobiia > Limisphaerales > UBA8199 > UBA8199. Next base: position 9,504 of record DAOPPX010000049.1, on the reverse strand, counting down.
CAGGGCATGACCGGCACGGCCCTGATGTATTTGGGCCTGGTGATCTGTGTTATAGGAGCCGTGTTCGGCCTGGTGCAGTACAGCCAGACCAAAGCCCTCCCGGTGCACAGCTCCATGAGCAACGTGTCCAACATGATCTGGGAGACCTGCAAGACCTACCTGTTCACCCAGGGCAAGTTCCTCGCCATCCTCTGGGCGCTGATTGCCGCCTGCATGGTCTACTACTTTGGCGTGCTCTCCCACATGAGCGTCGTCAATGTCATCGTCATTCTGCTGGCCTCCATTTTGGGCATCCTTGGCTCCTACGGGGTGGCCTGGTTCGGCATCCGCATCAACACCGTGGCCAACTCCCGTGCCGCCTTCTCCGCCCTCAAGGGCAACCCCTTCGCCACCCTGGGCATCCCGCTGCGTTCCGGCATGAGCGTCGGCCTGTTGCTGGTGGCGGTCGAGTTGTTCTTCATGATCTGCATCCTGGTGTTCCTGCCACGCGACCTCGTCGGCCCGTGCTTCATCGGCTTTGCCATCGGCGAGTCCCTCGGGGCCTCGGTGCTGCGTATTTGCGGCGGCATCTTCACCAAGATCGCCGACATCGGTTCCGACCTGATGAAGATCGTCTTCAAGCTGCCCGAGGACGACCCGAAGAACCCCGGCGTAATTGCGGACTGCACCGGCGACAACGCCGGCGACTCGGTGGGGCCGACGGCGGACGGCTTTGAGACTTACGGCGTGACGGGCGTGGCGTTGATCGCGTTTCTGGCGCTGGCGCTGGCGGCCACCCCGGGCATCGTGGCCACCCTCATCATTTGGATCTTCGCCATGCGCGCGCTCATGATCGTGACCTCCCTGGCGTCCTATTTTGCCAACCAGGCCTTCAGCAAGGCCAAGTACGGCCACAAGAAGGACTTTGACTTCGAGGCTCCGCTCACGCACCTGGTCTGGATCACCTCGGCGGTCTCGATTGCCGTCACCTTCATCGCCAGCAAGCTGCTCCTGGGCGACTTCGCGGACGCCGAGGGCAAGCCGCTCCCCGATCTCTGGTGGGTGCTCTCGATCATCATCAGTTGCGGCACAGTCGCGGGCGCGCTGATTCCCGAGTTCACCAAGGTCTTTGTCAGCACCTCGTCGCGGCACGTGCGGGAGGTGACCAACTGCTCGAAGCACGGCGGCGCCTCGCTCAACATCCTGTCGGGCTTCGTCGCGGGCAATTTCTCCGCCTTCTGGATGGGCCTGTGCATCCTGGCGCTGATGTTCATCGCTTACTACTTCTCGCAAAACACCGCGCTGCTCGCGATCATGCCCGCGCAGTTCGCCTTTGCCGCTCCCATCTTCGCCTTCGGCCTGGTGGCCTTCGGCTTCCTCGGCATGGGGCCGGTGACCATCGCGGTGGACAGTTACGGGCCGGTGACCGATAACGCCCAGTCCGTTTATGAGTTGAGCCAGATCGAAGGCCGCAAGGGCATCAAGGAGGAGATCAAGAAGGACTTCGGCTTCGACGCCGACTTCGAGAACGCCAAGTACCAACTCGAAAAGGGCGACGGCGCCGGCAACACCTTCAAGGCCACCGCCAAGCCCGTGCTCATCGGCACCGCGGTCGTCGGCGCGACGACGATGGTCTTCGGCATCATCATCCTCTTGCAGCACATGTTCGAGGCCAACCCCACCTCCGGCGTCTTCAAGCCGGTGGTGGAAGCGCTGAGCATCGTGCAGCCCGAGATCATTTTGGGCCTCATCATGGGCGGCGCGGTGATCTACTGGTTTACCGGCGCCTCCTGCCAGGCCGTCGTCACGGGGGCCTACCGCGCGGTGGTTTACATCAAGGAGCACATGAAGCTCGATGCCTCCACCGCCTCCGAGAAGGACAGCAAGGAAGTCGTCCGCATCTGCACCGTCTATGCGCAGAAAGGCATGTGGAACATCTTCATCGTAATCTTCTGCCTGGCGCTGGCCCTGCCGTTCTTTAATCCCTACTTCTTTATTGGTTACCTGATCGCCATCGCGTTCTTTGGCCTGTTCCAGGCCATCTTCATGGCCAACGCCGGCGGCGCCTGGGATAACGCCAAGAAAATCGTCGAAGTGGACCTGCGCCAGAAGGGCACCGACCTCCACGCCGCCACCGTCGTAGGCGACACCGTGGGCGATCCCTTCAAGGACACCTCGTCTGTGGCGATGAACCCGGTCATCAAGTTCACCACCCTGTTCGGCCTGCTGGCGGTGGAAATCGCGGTGACCATGACCAACCAAAGCCTCAAGACTGGCATTGGCGTGTTCTTCTTCCTCGTGGCGGCGTTCTTTGTTTATCGCTCGTTCTACTCCATGCGCATTCCGGAAGAGGATACCGCCGGCACGAATGGAAACCTTGTCCTGCCCCACAAGGTCCATCGCGAGGAAATTGCCGGCGGCAGGAAGTAACCGGTCGGAACTGATTCTGACGTGCGCCCGCCGGGTGAAGACTCCCGGCGGGCGCTTGCTTTCGGGGGCGTCCCTGCCCGAATTACCCGCAATGCCGCCAGACACTCATTTCTGGTTGAATCCAACTTCCCATCGTTTCAGCACCGCCAGCATTTCCCCAAACGCCGGTGGCTCGCCGAAAAACATCTCTTTCATCCGTCCGTAATCGGCTTGCAGTGCCGCCACGCGGCCGTCAGGCGGAGAGATTCTCAGGCTGCCCTTCCGCGCCTCATCGTATTTCGCCCATGACGACTTGAAGAATAGCGCCTTGTGCTGGGCGACTCGCGCCAGCAGTTCCATTTGTGCCGTGGCGCTCACCGCCACTCTTTTCCGGATCAGCTCGTACAGGTCACAATAATGCCGCGACAGGCGATCCGGCGCGGCTTTGTCTGCCGGACGGTGATATTCGGCATGCAGGATAGTCGCCTTTTCCCAGAACGTGCGTTCAGCCGACAAGACCTTGACCGTAGGCTGGGGTTCCCGGAAGCCATTCGGAAACTGCTCTGCCACCTACGGAGTGGCCGTCCTTGTCTCGCACGGCCAATGGTCAGCCCGGGCGCCCATCTCGATCGTTACCGCACGGCGCATCGGCACCCAAGAAACCGGCCGCTATCTCCTCGCATGAAGGCCCCCATCGCGATGGTTGTCCAGAGGTATCCCGGTTGTCCGAACCACGATCTCCTACGCCGGTAGCCACTTCACCAGCTTGAGGGTTTCGGCAGGAGGCGACGGGGCGGAACTGGGTGGTGGCATTTGCTCGACCAGGCGATTCGTCTCGGCAACTCGGTAGGATTCGTTTTGGCCTTTTACCCACCCGGCATAGACGTTACCAGCAGGTGGTTCGTTGGTCGCCCGGAGCCAACACACTTCATAGAACACTTCAGGAACGCTTCAAATAGATAGGAAGGGCATGATCGTCATGGGGGAAGATATGCCGCTCGAGGCGCAGTCGCCAGAGTTCTGCGCAATCATAACAAACCGCGAACGCTCTGTCGCGCCACGCCCTTGATACTCCTTCGCCAACTCGAACGTCTGCGAGCGGTCTGTTAGCCAAGCTGGCACCTCTCACGCGCCTTGCTTCTCGTCCGTGGGCCCCACTCCGGACCAGGACAAAGTCTGAGCTACGGTCGTTTCCGGCGCCTGCCACTCAACCAGAGCGCTGCGGGTTGTTGCGCTCCTGGTCGGCGATCACCTCCAGGAATTCTACACCGAACTGACTCGCTCGCTTTGGTCCAACACCGGCTATCCCGGCCAACTCCTCAATGCTCCGCGGGCACAGCCGGGCCATCTCGCGCAGGGCCGAGTCGTGCAGAATCATGTAGGCCGGCAGGCCGCGGCTCTCGGCCATTCGCCGGCGCGCCTGCCGCAACCGCTCAAACAACTCCTTGTCATAGGGCCCATCGTCGGAGGGCGCGCCGCGCCTTGATCGCGCCGCTCTCGGGGTATCCGCCTCGAACGACGTGTCCGCAAATATCTGGCGCGGCTGCGTCTCCAGGTGGCCGGCGACAACCGCCAGCAGCACCCGCCCAAACTCCTGCACCTTTCGCTCGCTCATGCCGCTGATGCGCGCCAGCGCCCGCTCGTTGGCAGGGTAATCGCGCGCCACCTGCCGCAGCGTCACATCCGAGAAGAGAATATGCGGCGGCAGCGCGCGTTCATCAGCCAGTTGCTTGCGCAGCCGCACCAGCCGCTCGAACAGCAGCTCGTCGCAGGCGATTTCTCCGACGCGGCGCTCCTGGGGTTTGGGCGCGGTGACCGGCCGGGTCAGACGCACCGGTTTGCGCTGCTTCAATACCGACAGACCCTCGTCCGTGAGCCCTAGAACCCCAAACTTCTCCAGTGCCGCCTGCCGCACCAGCCCCAGCCGGATCAGCTCGCGCCCGATGGCCTTCCACTCCGGCCGGCTGTGCTCCCCGCCAATGCCGTAGGTGGAGAGCTTCTCATGGCCCCACTTGCGGACCCCTTCGGTCTCCGCGCCCGTCAGCACCTCGACAATCTGGTTCATTCCGAACTCGAACCCGCTCTGCTGCCGGATGCGGTAGATGCACGAGAGGAACTTCTGCGCCGCCACCGTCCCGTCGTAGGTGTCCCGCGGCGAGAGGCAATTGTCGCACCCGCCGCAGTTGTCGCCGTTTGATTTCTCGCCGAAGTAGCTCAGCAGCTCGCCGCGCCGGCAGCCGGACGACTCGGCGTAATGCACCATCTGCCGCAATTGCTCGTGCGCGATGTTCCGTTCCCCGGGGTGGGGCTTCTCGTCAATGAACCGCGTCAGCTTCACGACATCGCCCGCGCTGAACAGCAGCACGCTCTCGCTCGGCAGTCCGTCCCGCCCGGCGCGGCCCGTTTCCTGGTAATACCCCTCGATATTCTTCGGCAAATCGTAGTGCACCACGAAGCGCACGTTCGGTTTGTTAATGCCCATGCCGAACGCAATCGTCGCGCAAACCACCCGCGCCTCGTCCTGCAGGAAGAGTTCTTGGTGCGCCGTGCGTTCCCTGGTCGTGAGGCCCGCGTGGTAAGGCTTGGCCTTCACGCCGTCCTCTTCGAGGCGCCGGGCGACGCTCTCGGCCGTCTTGCGCGCCTGGCAATAGACAATGCCGCTTTGGCCGGGCCGTTCGCGCAGGAACTTCAGCAATTGATCGTAGGGCTTGTGCTTCGCGAACACCCGGTAGGTCAGGTTCGGGCGGTTGAAGCTGGCAAGGTAGCAGCTCGGCTCGCGCAGCTTCAGCAGCTCAACGATGTCATGGCGCACCCGCTCCGTGGCCGTCGCCGTCAGCGCCATCAGCGGCACGGTGGGGAATAGCTGGCGCAGCTCGGCAAGCTGGCGGTATTCGGGCCGGAAATCATGCCCCCATTCGCTGATACAATGCGCCTCGTCAATGGCCAGCAGGTTCACGCCCCATCGCTGCAAATCCGCCAAGCAGCCTGACAGCATTAGCCGCTCCGGCGCGGCGTAGAGGAGCCGATACTGGCCTGTGTGCAGCCCGCGCAACCGTTCTCGGGACTCCACCTTCCCCAGCGACGAATTCAGGAAGGTCGCTGGCACCCCGCTGGCCCGCAACGCGTCCACCTGGTCCTTCATCAACGCGATCAGCGGCGATACCACCACCGTCAACCCCGCCCGCGCCATTGCCGGCAACTGGAAACAGAGCGACTTCCCGCCGCCGGTAGGCAGCAGCGCGAACACGTCCCTGCCCGCCAGCGCATCGCGGATGATCTCCTCCTGAAGCGGGCGAAAGGACTGGAAGCCGAAGTATTGCTTCAGCAGCGGCAGCAGTTGTGGGATGCCATTTTCCACGCCTGCCTCTCTTGCGACGGCTAATTGGCCGGCTTGGCGTCCTTCGCTTCTTCCTTCTTCGCAGGCTCGCTCTTGACTTCGGGGGCTTGTTTGGCGGCCTTCAGGATGTCCTCCGCAGGGAGAATGATCGCGCTCAGGTTTTCGCGGACGTTGCGGCTGGCGCCGGCGCCAGACATGACGGCGCGCATGACAACTACTCCGACAATGTTCCCATCGAGGGCAAAAGCCGGCGAGCCCAGGGTGGTGGAAGTCATGGTGCTGTCGGGGATGTAGAAGGTGCGGGGTTTCTGGATGACGGCGCTGATCCGCTCCACCGAGGCCGCGTGGGCGCGGCCGGCGGCGCTGTTCAGGCGGTTGAGGGTGACGACCTGGTCGAGAACCTGCGCGGGCGAGGCCTTGGCCAAATCCACCGCGGCCATCGGGCTGGCGGGCTTGGTCTTGGGCCGGATGAACGCCAGGTCCTGGTCCTTGTCCCGCAGCACAATCTCGGCGGCCAGTTCGGTGCCGTCCGCCTGCAGTATTTGCATGTCGGTCACTTCGATCTCCAGCTTGTTCTGGGAACCCTGCTGGGTGAGCATGCGCTGGTACATTTCACTGGGATCACACGCCGACAAGGCGAGCACGGTCAGGCCCGAGGGATCCACCACGGTGCCAGTGAGTTCCTGCCGGTTCTCGGCCGTCTTGGCCGCGCCGGAGTAGGAGATTTTCAGCACCACCTGCACGGTGACGACCGCGTGCTGGTGCTTCTTGAAGATGTCCCGGCCTTTGTCGGCCAGTTCATCGGCGCGGGTGGAGTTGGCCGCGCCGGCCAGCGCCAGGGCCAGGGCAACACGGAGGACATGATATTGATAACGCATACGAGTCTTTTGGTTAGAGGTTAGTTCTTCCAGTTCGGTTCAATCTCCAAATAGGTAGTGTGAATGCCGCGCAGCACCTTAACCGCAACAACCTTTTCCCGGCTGGCGGCGACGCGTTCGAGTTCGCGCCGGAGCGAGTCCACCTTGTCCACCGGCTGGCCGGCCACTTCCAGGATCAGGTCGCCCCTTGACAACGAGCCAAGCTCGGCCCAACTGCCGGGTTTGACCTCCTCCACCAGCACGCCGGCCTGGTCGCTGCTCCACTGCTCTTCGACCGCGTCGAAGAACGATACGTCGCGCACGGTGAACTCAAAGTCTTCGTTGCGGTACTTCTTCATCTCGCGCTGGAGGCGCGGCGAGCGGGCCAGTTCGACCGGCAGTTTGAGCTCCGCCTTGTCGCGCAAGACACTCAACTCCACCGTCTTGCCAATGTCGTATTGGCGAATCAGCGACGACAACTCGTCCTCGTGCTCGGAGTCGGACGCCGTCAGCTTCTCCCCATCCACTGCGGTGATGAAGTCGCCGGCCTTCAGCCCGGCCTTCTCGGCGGTGGTGCCGGGATAGACGCGCGTGATGTAGAAACCCTTCAGGGCGGGCTGGCCAAGCTGCCGGGCCACCTCGCGGCTGATGACATACGTCTCGACCGGCAGCCACGCTTTCGTGACCTCCAGGCCGGGGTCTTTGAGCTCGTCGAGCCCAACCCGCACAACCGCCAGGTGGCGCGCTGCCCTGCGCTCGAAGGTTGCCATGACCGGCACCGGCTCCGTCCGGCCTTCCGTCAGCTTGCGGGTCAAAGCGACCAGGTCCTGGATGTTCCGCACGGGCTGTTCGTTCACCGCCACAATCACATCCTTCGGCTGGAGGGACGGTTTGGCGCTGCCAGCCGGCCCGCCCGGGCGGACGGAAGTCACCATCGCCCCCGCCTGGTCGGCCCGTTTCATCTCCCGGGCCAGCAGGCGCGAGAGGTTCCGCACCGTTACCCCCCAGGCTTTGAGTTCCTGTTGCCGGGGATACACCTCCCCGCGCTCGATGGCGACCGGGCGGAGCGTGAGCTCTTTGCCGTCGCGCTTGACCACCGCCTTGGTCTCCTGCCCGATGGCCAGGCTGGTTGCCAGCAGCATGAAATCAGGCATTTGCTCGTCGAACCGGACATCCGTCGCGGTGCGGTCCAGGCGCAGCAGCAGGTCGCCGGGCTTGAACCCCGCCTGGTCAGCCGGCGATCCCTCCTGCACGCCACTGATCAAGACGCCGCGCTGCTCCTGCGAGCGTTTGAACAACGGCTGCACATCCAGCCCCAACCAGCTCCGCACGACCTGGCCTTTGGCCATGATCTGCTCGGCGACGCTCCGGGCGAGATTGCCGGGAATCGCGCCCCCCAGGCCGTAGCTGATCTCATTGATGCCGATAATCTCGCCGCGCAGGTTTACCAGCGGCCCGCCCGAGTTGCCGCCATAAATCGCGGCATCATGTCCCAGCCAGCGAACCAGGGAACCCACATCCTCGCCATCCAGCCGGAAGAGCCGGCTCGCCCCTCCCGACCGGGGCATAATCATCTCCGGGTTGCTGATAATGCCCAGCGTAACCGATTGAGAAAGGGCCATCGGGCTGCCCATTGCCAGCACGGTGTCCCCCGCCCGGACCTTCGAGGAATCCCCAAAGCTGGCGGTCTTGAACTCGACTGGCCGCTCCGGCGTCAACCGGAGCACCGCAATGTCCGTGAGGGCGTCGGTGCCGACCAGTTCGGCCTCGATCTCCTCGCGGTTCCACAGGGTGCAGAAAATGCGTGCCGCATGGCCGGCCACATGATGGTTGGTCACCAGGTAGCCGTCCCGGGTAATGATCACCCCGCTGCCCACCGCCTGCGACTTCGTCTCGCGCCCCTCGCTGTAGTCGGTCTCCACAACGCGAATTCGCACCAGGGCCGGTTTGACTTTGGCGATGGCCGCATCAATCTGCGGGCCCAAATCCCGAACCCCGAGGCGATCCCTGGCGCCGGCATCGCCGGCTTCAGAAACCACCAGCAGGCTGAGAGCCAAAGCGAGCCCTCCGCGCGAGGGGTGCAAATTACGACCAAGCATTTAAGTCCTTTTAGAGCAAATCCACGCGCATGCAAGCACCGAATGGGCCCGCGACAGCTTGCGAGCCCGCCCCGGGGGCGGCGTTCTCGCCCGGTTCGGCTGGAACACCCAGGGCGTGTCTGAGGATCGTCGCGCGGGAGGGCGAGCGACCCCGCGGCAGTGCATCGCAAGGGATGCACTTTCAATCACGCCCCCCACCGATGCGCGCCCCCGCATGGGAGAGACAAGGTGCCCTCAACGGAACGCTTTCGGACACGCCCGAGTGGGCGTGTCTTCCAGCGCCGTCTCTTGAGTCGAAATTTCCCGTTTCGTAGAGGACAGCAGCCGAAGCTACGCGAATTCTAGTATGTTAAGTAATTGTGCTCTGTGTGCTCTTGTTCTTTCCCTCGCCGCCAGCCCACTCGTCGCCCCGCCCCCGTCAAGCCCATCTTGAGCTCTGTTGCCTTAGGCGGCACACTTCAGTTCTTGCACCCTCGCAGGCCGAATCTCCTTGCGTTTTCGCGCGGGTTTTTCCCCGCTGTTTCCGGGCGGCGGGTCAAGCGCGACGCAGCGCCCAACCGGCGACCGTCCTTCCCCGGCCACGATATCGTTAACGTTGTGAGGTTGAGTAGGGTGGCTGGAGTCAATTCGTGCTATTCCGCCCTGTCTCCAGGCAAAAGCCCTTCTGCCCTGCCGCACCCGCCCTTCACCTGCGCCCCCCCCGCTCCTCCCGGTCCCGACCCCGTCCCAACCCCGTCCCGCTACCGTAGTACCTCTAACCCCGGGTTAGAGGTACTACGGTATTGGGACGGGGAGGGGACGGAACCGGGGCATTGTCGCCGGG
>DAOPPX010000048.1:0-37703 GCA_035358715.1 Verrucomicrobiota bacterium | reverse complement strand
ACGGGATTGTAGCCCGTATATCCCGCGTGGGTGTCGCGGTCAATCTCGACGCCGTCCTCCAGCAGGGCGGCCCAGGCGATGTAGAGGCCATGGGCGCCCGACTTCCAGCAAAAGCTGACGTTTACTTCGCCTGGCGCGGTCACGCTGGCGGTGATGTCCCAGGTGAGCGTGGCGTAGTCGGCGGGTGTTTGGGCGGAAGTCCAGGCGCCAAGCTCGGGGGGCGTGGCGCTGGGGTTGTAGTTGACGCCCATTTGTGTGAGCCGTTGCTTGTGGGCCACCAGCCGGTTGGTGAAGTGCGTCCAGTTCTTCAGAGCGGCGGCGGTCCAGTCCACTTCGGCGATGGCCGCCAGCCGCGGGAACATCCTGAACTCGAGGTTGCGCAGCGTGTGTATCCATTCGGACCAGCAGGGCCCTTCGGCTCCAAGGATGTAGTTGGTGTAAGCGGGCGGGAGATTGGCGGGAATGGGTTCGTAGGCGTACACGTTGAACAGCGGCGTATAGCCCGATTGCGCCGGGGGCTCGTTGGACCACACCACACCCTGGCCGGAGTTGCCGCCGGTTTCATACTTGTTGATGTAGAGCGTGGAGCTGGGGGCCATTACGACGTATTGGCGGTTGGTGGCGGCTTGCACGGCGCGGGTGTTTAGCCAGTCCATCAGTGCCGCATTGGTCACCAGGCCGCCGTTCATGATTTCGCTCCACCCGATCAGCGTGCGACCCTGGCTCTTGATCCAGTTGGCCATTTGCTGGGCAAAATGGCTTTGGTAGGCCTGCATATCCGACGTGCCGAGGCTGTTGGTGAGAGCCTGGTCCAGCGAATGTCGCCGCCAGTTACTGAAGTTCACCTCGTCCCCGCCGATGTGGATATAGGGGCTCGGGAAGATGTCCATCACCTCGGTGAGCACGTCCTTGAGAAAGTCCATCGTCTCGGGGCGCGCGATGCAGAACACGCCGCCGACGTAGCTGGTGACGTTGAGGCTGTAGGGGCCGTTATAACAGGTGGGGCAGCCGCAGGCAACCTGCGGATAAGCGGCCAGGGCGGCTGACGAATGGCCTGGCATCTCGATTTCGGGCACGACGGTGATGTGCCGCTGGGCGGCATACTCGACGATTTCTCGCGCTTCCTCCTGCGTATAGAAGCCGCCGTAGTTGGTGCCTTCCCAGCAAAGGCTGGCGTTGGGGTTGAGATTCCACATCATGCCGGTGCGCCAGGCGCCGACCTGGGCCAGCAGCGGCCATTTCTTGATCTCCAGCCGCCAGCCCGAGTCGTCATCCAGGTGCCAGTGAAGCACATTCAATTTGTGAAACGCCAGGCTGTCCACGAGCTTCTTGACCTCGTCCCGGGTGAAGAAGTGGCGGACACTGTCCAGCATGAACCCCCGCCACGGGAAACGCGGCCAGTCCCGGATATAAACACAGGGCGCTGTCCAGGCCACGCCGGTCGCGGGGCGAGGGCCGTAGATTTCCGGGGGCATCAACTGGAGCAAGGTTTGCACGCCGTAGAACAGGCCCGCGGCTGCCGGGGCGCGGATCACCACCGAGTTTGTCTCCACCGTCAGCTCGTAGCCTTCCTCGCCGAGGGTAACCAGGGCGCCGTTGGTGGTGAGCAGGATTGCATGGGGCACCGGGCCGGCTCCCGCGTTGGCGGCCACCTCAAACCGGTAGCCGGTGGATTTGAACAGGTGGGTCGCGAGATACTCGCCGGTTTGGCGCGCGGCTCCGCTGACGAGGATGGTCGTGGGGGCGGCGGCGGGGACGCCGGCGATGGCCTGGGGCGGACAAAGGGTAAAGGCGCCTGCGTTGGTTTGGAGAACTTGCGGCAGGGGCACGAGCGCGGGCGGCGCGGCGCTGGCAACCGCCGCCAGGAGGGACCACAGCGCGCAGACAAAACGGGACTTCATGAACAAAGCGGGCACATTGTGCTGTTTCAACGACTGTGCCCAGTTTAGTCCGGACACAACGTCAACGCAAGCGCGCCAGCCCAGGGGGCATCTCAGTTCTTGAGCGGTGTCTTCCTGGCAAAGGCGCCAGCGTGGCGGCTCAGCAACCACAGTGCGGCATTGACCCCTCCCGCCCCCATCTTCCAAGCACGGCCACCCCCCCGCCAGGGATGGGCAGGCCCGCCGTCCGCCCCCCGTCCCGCTACCGTAGTACCTCTAACCCCGGGTTAGAGGTACTACGGTAGCGGGACGGGGAGCGGACGATGAGCGGAGGGTGGGGCGCGGAGGCGGAGAATGGGCGGAAGTGCCGTGCGGACAGGTGGTTAGCCCAATTCGGGGCGCAGGGGCGCGGTCAGGTTCCCGGCGGGGTCTGGCTGGCTTGGGCTGGGGGAAGGCGTTTGGGGCCTGGAGTCCGGGCCGCAGCCTGCTTTCGAGGCGCCGGGAACCGTTGCCGCAGCCCCCCCAAGCCTTGGGAAGTTGCCAGAAATTGAGATGCGCCCCGGGCCAGGTCCGGCGGATGCGCATGGCGAGCTTAGCCCCGGACGGCCTCGATAAAGGCCTTCATGTTCTCCGTGCTCACGCCCGGCGGCACTCCACCCGCGCAGGACAGGACGAACTTTGAGCGATCGGGGGTCTCGGCCAGGAGTTTGCGCACAGCCGCCTGGACCTCGGCCGGCGAGCCCTTGGCCAGGACATCGCGCGGGGGTATGGTGCCAAGGATCGCGAGGCGGTTGGCGGAAAGCTGGCGCAGCTCTGCGAGCGTGTTGAAAATGCCCGGGTTGTAGAGGTTGATGCCGATCTGCGCGTAGTAGCCGATGGACTTGGCACAGGCGGCGTCGTTGTGGAAGAACTTGATCGCGTGGTCTCCGGAGTAGAGTTCCCTGAAACAGGGCAGGCCGAACTGCTTGAAGTCCTCCTCGCCGACAAAACCGACGATGTCATCCAGCAGGAAGATGCCGTCAATCGAGGGGAAGGTCTGGCGCTGGAGCGCGTGCCACTTGCTGAGGAACTGTGTGATCGTGCGCAGCAGCTTGCGCGCCTTGTCCGGGTCGGTCTTGAGGGCCATGAGAAACTCAGTGGTCCCCATCAGGAAGGTGGCGACGTTGAGCGGGCCGCGAGAGACCGAGAAGCGAATCTTGTGGCCGAGGGCTTCCAGGCGCGGACGCGCGGTGCTGAGCCGGTTCAGCATGAACGGCAGCAGCCCGTCGGTGGCGGGGTTTGGCTCGGCCAGATCGTCTATCTGGGCGACATCGTGTATGACCTTGTCGGCGAAGGGAAGCTCGTTTCGGGGGAAGACGCACTTTGCGCCGAACGCTGACGGTTCGGTGCACATTCCGAACTCCGACCAGAACCCGGGCAGGAAGATGGCTTCTGGAAACGTCTCGATGGCTTTTTGATTTACCTCGAACCACAGCGCATCACTGGTGAAGTAATCCAGAATGTCCACGCCGAACCAGTTTGGCAGCCATGGTGAATCAACGATGAAGCCAACGGGCGGGCAGACCGGGGCATTGCCCTGAACGACCGCTAGCAACTCATTCCATTGTTGGTCAGTCACAGGGAGTGTTTCGGAGCCCGGACCTCAGCGTATGGAGGCGCCGCCGGCGCTCGACGGGCAGCACCGGCGCCGCACTGACGGGTGGATGAGCGAAAGGGGCACGCTTTCGCACGCGGGCTTTAGAGCTTCTTGGTCAGGGTCAGCGTGAAGGTGTGGCCCTGCAGGCGGCTCTCCGCCATGAACTCATAAGCGTAGCGCAAGGACACGCCGAGCATGATCTTGGGGAAGAAGGCGCTGACTTCGGGGCCGATGCCTGCCACCTGGTCATAGGCGCCGCGCGGGTGATCGCCCCTGTCTTTTGTCATCAACCGCTGGTAGTAGCCGATCGCGCCGACGTCCACGGTCTTGGACACGCCGTAGCTCAGGCCGCCTTCGAGCGTATAGGCTTGGCCGGGCGTGGTGTCGGTATCATAGTTTTCCTGGTTGAATTCGTAACGGTTGAGCAGGGAGAGCGCCCAGCGTTTCTCCTGGTCCGGGTACCAAGTCGCGCCTGCGGTCAGCATTTCCCCCCAGTACCCGCTTCCGGCCCAGGTTGGATGAGACTTTGAGAAGTCGCCCGTCGGTGCCCAGACGCCTGCGGCCACGGCCAGGTCCCACTGTTTCAAATGCCACGACCAGGTGCCCTCGACATAGAGATCGCCAAGGCCGAAGCTCTCACCCGCACCCTTGATCCAGGTGTGCTTGAGGAGCAGCAGCGCATCCAGGCCGAGGTAGCCGCCCAGCGGCTTCGCCTCGGTAATCCAGAGCAGGCGTGGCGCGTTTACATAGACGAACGCTTCCGCAACTGCCGCGCCGATCTTATGCCCGTCATGGTCGTTGACCTGGTCGGCATAGTAAAACCAGTTGTAGTCCCGCAGCCAAAAGCCCGGCGGCGGCAGCGTCGCGGCTTTGATGCCTTCCAACCCGGGCGCGTAATGGGCCGTGGGTTGGGCCTGGACTAAAACAGGCAGTGTAAGCAGTCCCGCGATCAGCAGGCCGCCGAGTGACTTGTTCATTTGAGTTTTCATACTGGGCGCAGTGGTTCTGGTTGATTGGTTTGGTCAAGTTTAAGGGGCTAGACGTCCTGCAGCTTCCCGGTCTGGTAGGTTTCGTAGGCGCTCAAGTCGAGCAGCCCGTGGCCGGAGAGGCTGAACAGAATGACGCGTTTGGTTCCGGCCTCGCGGGCCTTGATGGCTTCCTGCACCACCGCGGCAATGGCGTGAGACGACTCCGGCGCCGGCACGATGCCTTCGGTTTGCGCGAAGAGCGTCCCGGCTTCGAAGACCTTCGTCTGGTGGTAGGCCTCGGCTTCCATCAAGCCCAGCTTGAGGGCATGGCTGACCATGGGGGACATGCCGTGGTAGCGCAACCCGCCGGCGTGGATGGCTGGTGGCATGAACTTGTGGCCGAGGGTGTACATCTTCAGCAAGGGGGTGGTTTCGGCGGTGTCGCCAAAATCGTAACGCAGCTCGCCTTTGGTAAGCGTCGGGCAGGCGGACGGCTCCACGCCGACGATGCGGTACTGCTTTTTGTCCTGGAGCTTCCTGGCCATGAACGGGAAGGACAACCCGGCAAAGTTGCTGCCGCCGCCGCAGCAGCCGATGATGGAGTCGGGCTCTTCGCCGGCTATGTCCATTTGCTTGATGGCTTCCTGGCCAATAACGGTCTGGTGGAGGCAGACATGGTTGAGCACGCTGCCGAGGGAGTACTTGGTGTTGGGATGTTTGACGGTGTCCTCGATGGCCTCGCCGATCGCGATGCCGAGGCTGCCGGGACAATGCGGGTCCTCTGCGAGCAGCTTGCGGCCAAACTCCGTCTGGTCGCTCGGGCTGGGATGGACCGTTGCGCCCCAGGTGTGCATGAGCATGCGGCGATACGGCTTGTGCTGGTAGCTGACCTTGACCATGTAGACATTACACTCCAGGCCGAAGAGCTTGCAGGCCAGCGATAAGGCGGCGCCCCATTGGCCCGCGCCGGTCTCGGTGGCCAGGCGTTTGGTGCCGGCGATCTTGTTGAAGTAGGCCTGCGCCACCGAGGTGTTGGGCTTGTGGCTCCCGGCAGGGCTGGCACCCTCGTACTTGTAGTAGATGTGCGCCGGGGTTTGCAGTGCCCTCTCGAAGCGCACGGCGCGCAGCAAAGGCGTGGGCCGCCAGAGCGCGTAAATGTCGCGCACTGGCTCCGGCACTTCTATCCAGCGCTCGGGGCTCATCTCCTGCTTGACGAGGTTCTCGGGGAAGATGGCGTGGAGCGCTTCCGGGGGAACGGGCTCTTTGGTGCCGGGGTGCAGCGGCGGCGGCAAAGGTTCCGGGAAGTCGGGCAGGAGATTATACCAGGCTTTGGGGATGTCGGCTTGTGTCAGATCAAAACGCGTTTGCATGTGCAATTCAGATTTAGTTTTCGGACAACGAACAGGCGAAGAGTAGCGGCTGGTCCGCGCCGCGTCACGTCCAAATTCCAGGGTTCTTGGGTGAGTTTGCGCGGTCGGAAAAGCCGGTGTGGCGCTGCGCCAAACAGCGCAGTCGCGCGGGAATGTGCGGCCTGCGTCGGGGGGAGTTGGCCGGACCCGAGCCTCTACTGCGGCTGCGTGTCCGAGGCGGCCTGCCGCTTAACGTCCTCAATCACGGCCAGTATCTCGTCGCGGAAGGCCGCCGGCGCCTCGATTTGCCCCCAGCCGGCGTGGGTCTGGAATATCCCATCGTAGGCCGAGTCGTGGTAGCTGCGCATGAGGTGCGGGATATTTCGTTCGTCCAGCACGCTGTCCACCAACTCAGCCTGGACTTCGCTGTCCAGCACGGCCATCTTTTCGATTCTCTCCATAAGCTTCTCCAGGTGCTCAACTTGATTAATAGATGCAGAGAACACGGGTACAATAACCGCTCAAAGCAGTGCAGTCCAGGCAAAAGGGACCAATGCGTTTGCGGCTTTGGAAGTTGTGCGCTGAATTCGCTGTGTCGCGGGGTGGACTCCGGAGCGCGAATGCTGCACGATGAGGCCATGAACGGTGTCATCTCATGCTTTCTGGCGCTGCTGGGTGTTGGGCTGCTCCAACTCGCGGCGCCCGCCCAAGTCGTCTCGGCGGACATTGACGCGCGCCTGATGCGGCAGCCGGCAGTGTCGGCCACGCAGATCGCCTTCGTGTATGCGGGCGACATCTGGCTGGCGGACAAGACCGGGGGCGTGGCGTTGCGGATCAGTTCCCCCAGGGGCGAGGAGTCGTTTCCGAGGTTCTCGCCGGACGGTTCGCTGCTCTCCTTCACGGGTCTCTACGACGGCAACGAGGACATTTACGTCATGCCGGCGGCCGGCGGCCTGCCCCGGCGGATGACGCATCACGGCGCGCCGGACCGCACGCTCGGGTGGTACCCGGACGGCCGGAACATCCTTTACGCAACCTCGATGACCAGCCCCAAGAACCGGTTCAACCAGCTCTACCGCGTGCCGGTTGAAGGGGGTCTGCCTGAGAAGCTGCCAGTGCCTTATGGCGAGTTTGGCGCGATTTCGCCCGACGGCAGGACGCTGGCCTACGTGCCGATCAGCGTGGATTTTCGCACATGGAAACGCTACCGCGGCGGCATGAACCCGGACATCTGGCTGTTCGACCTCGAGAAACTCACCGCCCGCAATCTGACGCGCTCGCCCGCCGCTGACTCCGTCCCCATGTGGCACGGCGAAACGCTCTACTTCCTGTCTGACCGCGATGAAAACCAGCGCGCGAACATCTGGGCCTGCAACCTCAAGAACAACAAGGCCCGGCAGATCACCTTCTTCAAGGAGTTCGACGTCCACTTCCCGAGCATCGGGCCGGACGACCTCGTGTTCGAGAACGCGGGCCGGCTCTACCTGCTGGACCTGCGAACCGAGAAATATGACGAGGTGAAGATCCGCGTGGTTACGGACCGGGCGACGCTCAAGCCGCATCACCAGGCCGTCTCCAACTACATAAGCAGCGCGACCCTGTCGCCCGGCGGCAAGCGGGCGCTGTTCGAGGCGCGCGGCGACATCTTCTCCGCGCCGGCCGAACACGGGCCGGTACTGAATCTGACGCGCAGCTCGGGCGTCGCCGAACGCTACCCGGCATGGTCGCCCGACGGCAAGTGGATCGCGTACTGGAGCGACCGCAGCGGGGAGTATGAGCTGACGGTTCGCAGCGCGGAGACCGCCCCCGGCACCAACCAACCCGGCGAGCAGACGCTCACGGCGCTCGGCCCCGGCTTCCGCTACCTTCCGCAGTGGTCGCCCGACAGCAAGCGCATCGTCTTCATGGACAAGGCGCTGCAGCTCAACCTGTTCGACTTGAATGCCCGCACCAACCAGGTGATTGGCCGCCAGCTTTGGATGCACCACGACGAGTTGAGCGGGTTCAGGGTGGGGTGGTCGGCGGACAGCCGCTGGATCGCGTGGGCGCGGGACACGGACAACGGCAACTCGGCCATCGCCCTTTACGACTGCAAGTCCAACGCCCTGCACCAGGTCACGTCCGGCTTCTACAACGACGAGACGCCCGTCTTCGACCCGGACGGAAAGCACCTGTTCTTCCGCACGGGCCGCACCTTCGCGCCCAGCTACAGCGAGTTGGACCGGACGTGGATTTACGCGAACACAGCCGTGCTGGCCGCGGTGCCGCTGCGCAAAGATGTGCTTTCGCCGCTGGCCCCGCGCAACGACGCCGAGGACGGCAAGCCCAGGGACAAGAAGAAGGATGAGGATAAGAAGCAGGACCAAGGCAAGGACGAGAAGAAGCCGGAGGAGAAGGCCAAGCCGGTGGAGATTGACGTGGCGGGGTTCGAGGAACGGGTGGTGATTCTGCCGCCCAGGCCCGGGCGCTTTGGCGCGCTCGCGGCGGTTTCGGGCAAGCTGCTGTTTCATCGCCGGCCGGCCGTCGGCTCGGGCGACGAGAAGAAGCCCCTCGCCTTCTACGACCTGGAGAAGCGCGAGGAGAAGCGTGTGATCGAGGACGCGGACTTCTTCGAGCTGTCCGCCAACCGCGAGAAGCTGCTGGTGCGCAAAGAACGCGACCACGCCATAATCGAGCCCAAGGAGGGACAGAAGCTCGACAAGAAGATCAATACAAACGGCTTGAAGGCGCCGATCGATCCTGTCGCCGAGTGGCGGCAGATATTCACCGACGCGTGGCGGATCGAGCGCGATTTCTTCTACGACCCGGGGATGCACGGCGTGGACTGGGATGCGATGCGCCAGCGATACGGCACGCTCCTCGATGACGCCGTCACGCGCTGGGACGTGAACTACGTGCTTGGCGAGCTGATCGCCGAGCTGAACTCGTCCCACACCTACCGCGGCGGCGGTGACCTCGAGACCGGCCCCTCGATCGGGGTGGGCTACCTCGGCTGCGATTTTTCGCTCGAGAACGGCGCCTACCGGATCAAGCGCATCATCAAGGCGGCGGAGTGGGACAGCGAGGTGCGCTCGCCGCTGCTTCCGCCCGCGGTAACCAACGTGCACGAGGGCGATTACCTGCTGGCGGTCAACGGCGAACCGCTCGACGTCAGGGAGGATCCCTGGGCGGCTTTTCAGGGGCTGGGGGACAAGCCGGTGTTGCTGACGGTCAACGACCGGCCCGACATGGCGGGCGCGCGGGAGGCGTTGGTTCACACGTTGAGCGGGGAGGAACGGCTGCGCAACCTGGCCTGGATCGAGGAGAACAGGCGGCGCGTCGAGCAGCTCAGCGGCGGGCAACTCGGCTACGTTTACGTGCCGGACACAGGCCACAACGGCCAGAACGAGCTGGTGCGCATGTGGCGCGCGCAAATCAGAAAGCCGGGTCTGGTGATTGACGAGCGATTCAACAGCGGCGGCCAGATTCCCGACCGGTTCATCGAGCTGCTCGACCGCCCGCTGCGCAACCACTGGGCCGTGCGCGACGGCAAGGACCTGACCACGCCCTCGGTAACGCACCTCGGCCCCAAGGCGATGCTCATCAACGGCTGGAGCGGTTCGGGCGGCGATTGTTTCCCGTTCTACTTCAAGCAGTCGGGGTTGGGGCCGCTGATCGGCACGCGAACATGGGGCGGGCTGATCGGCATCACCGGGTCCCCGCGGCTGGTGGACGGCGGGAGCGTGACCGTGCCGGCCTTCGCCATCTACAGCACCAACAGCCAGTGGATCATCGAAGGCCACGGCGTGGAACCGGACATTGAAGTCGTGGATGACCCCGGCGCGATGGCTCGCGGCGCCGACCCGCAGCTTGAGCGCGCCGTGGCGGAGCTGATTAAACGGCTGCGCAAACGCCCCCCGGACGAGGCCAAGCGCCCGCCCTACCCGAAGCGGCCAGGGGTGTAGCCCCGCCGCCGCAGCGAGATTCAGACCCGGCTCAAGAAACGAACTTGCCGGGGTTCAGGATGCCGCGCGGGTCGAGGGCGCGTTTGATGGTGCGGTGGATGGCGCGGACGGCCGGGGGGAGGGCTCGGGGCCACCAGCGTTGTTTGGCGAGGCCGATGCCGTGTTCGCCGGTGATGGCGCCCCCCCAGGCGATGACGTGCCGAAAGAGGTCGTCGAGCGCAGTCTGGCTCCGGCGGCGGGCGCCGGGCTGCTCGAAGTCCACCATGAGGTTGGTATGGATGTTGCCGTCACCGGCGTGACCGAAGCAGGCGACAGCGATACGGTGGCGGCGCTGCAGGCGGGCGGCAAGGCCGAAGAGGTCTTCAAGGCGGCCGCGGGGCACGACGACGTCTTCGTTGAGCTTGGTCAGACCAGTGTCACGGAGGGCGTAGGAAAACTCACGGCGGATTTGCCAGAGGGCTTCGCACTCAGCGGGGCCGAAACCGGTTTGGACGAAGAGGGGACGGTGCGGCGCCAGGATGCAGCGGAGCTGGCGGATTTCGGCGCGGACGGAGCGGGGCTGGCCGTCGAGTTCGACGATGAGGTGGGCCCGGCAGCCGCGCAGGCGGGCACTGCGGGTACGGCGGTAGGCGGCGGCGAGGGTGAAGGCATCGGCCAGCTCGAGGGCGGCCGGCAGGAAGCCGGCAGCCAGAATGGCGTGGAGGGCGCGGACGGCGGCGCGCATGGAGGCGAAGCCCAGCGCCATGCAGGCGCGGTATGGGGGCAGAGGCAGCAGCTTCAAGGTGGCTTCGGTGACGACGCCCAGAAGCCCCTCGGAGCCGACGAAGAGGCGGTGGAGGTCGAAGCCGGTCTTGTTTTTATGGGTGCGCCCGCCGAGGCGCAGGACCCGTCCGCCGGCCAGGACGACTTCGATGCCCAGGACGTAATCGCGGGTGACGCCGTACTTGAGGCAGCGAGGCCCGCCGGCGTTGGTGATGATGTTGCCGCCGATGGTGTTATCGGCCCGGCTGGCCGGATCAGGGGGGTAGAAGAGCCCCTGCTTCTCGACGGTTTGCTGGAGGCGGGCAGTGTTGACGCCGGCCTGAACGACGGCGACGAAGTCCGCAGGGTTGATCTCGCGGATACGGTTCATGCGCGCCAGGGACAGGACGATGCCGCCGCGGGCGGGGACGCAGCCGCCGACGTAGCCGTGACCGGCGCCGCGGGGCGTGACGGGGATGCGGTGGCGGTCGGCGAAGCGCAGGACGACCGCGACAGAGCGGGTGCTGCGGGCCAGGACCACGGCGTCGGGGCAGCGGGCGGCAAACCATTTGTCGCCGGCGTGTTCGGCCAGGACGGGCGGATCGAGGCTGAGTTCGCCCGGGGGCAGGAGGCGCTGGAGGCGGCGAAGGAGCTTAATCCTGGTCGGGCTCATGGGCAGGCGGGGTGTCGGACAGAAACTCTTTGGCCTCGGCGGCCTCTTCAGCCGGCACTTGCACGAGGATGCCGCCGGCGGCCAGCGCATAGCCGTCCATGCTCAGTGCCGACAGTTCATGGGTGACAACGGCGTGGAAGCCCGCGGACTCCAGCCGGGCGCGGGTGAGCTGGGCGTCCGCGGGGTTAAAGGCGCTGGCAACGGTGGTGAGGGGCATAGGGCGGCGGTCGGTCCGGAAGCCGGAGCGCCGATTCACGGCGCGGCCGGCGGGGGTTTGAGGTCGGCAAAGACCATGATGCCGGCGCCGGTTTGGACCTGGCTTTGGACGAGGGCCTGGACCTGCTTGCCGACGGACTCCTGGGCGTTGTTGACGACGACCATGGTGCCGTCCGGAAGGTAGCCGATGCCCTGGCCTTTGTCCTTGCCCTCGCGGACGATGCGCAGGGAGAGCAGCTCGCCGGGCAGGAGCACCGCGCGGAGGGCTTTGGCGATCTCGTGGAGGTTCACGCAGTTAACGCTTTGGAGCTCGGCTATCTTGGCCAGGTTCGAGTCGTTAGTGTAGAGTTTGGCGCGGAGGTTGCGCGCCAGGCGGACGAGTTTGGCGTCCACCTCGGGCTCGTCGGGGAAATCGCTGTCGTGGATTTTAACCTCGTTGCGGGAGTTGCGCTGGATGCGGTTGAGGAT
This sequence comes from Verrucomicrobiota bacterium, assembly GCA_035358715.1. Lineage (GTDB taxonomy): Bacteria > Verrucomicrobiota > Verrucomicrobiia > Limisphaerales > UBA8199 > UBA8199. Next base: position 25,828 of record DAOPPX010000048.1, on the reverse strand, counting down.
GTCAAGCCCGCGCCGGCCGCGGGCGCGTTTGAGGGGGTCGTTGGAGTCGGCGAGTCGCTGAAGTTCCTTGAGGACGAAGCGCGGAACGACGATGAGGCCCTCAAGGAAGTTGAATTCGATGAGGTCGGCGATACGGCCGTCCACGATGGCGCTGGTGTCGAGCAGCAAGAGGTTGTCCGGTTTGTTCTGGGGAGCGAAGCGAATGTAGGGGATGATCAGGGAGAAATCTTCCTTGTTGCTGCGCATGGCCAAGACCATGCCGATGTAGCCGAAGCCGACAAAGAGGGCCAGGCGGACGATGAGGCGGTGGGGGGAGGTGTCGTTGGGCTCGCCGAAGAGGCCCGAGTGGTCAATGAGCAGGGCGACCAAGGTGCCGAGCAGCAGGCCGAAGGTGGTGGCGGAGAACGCGCGCAGAGAGAAGCCCTTGAGCATTTCGTCAATCGCGATGAGGAGCCAGCCGAAGCCGAACCCGGCGGCCAGAAACCAGGCGCCGTGGCCGAGCCATTCGGGCCGGACCTGGCTGATGGCGTAGCCGCCGCCGGTGCAGAGGCCGAGGAACAGGATGCGGATCGCCCAAAGCGCCATAGGTTCTCAGGGGAAGGGGTTTTTGGGGGCGGTGAGCACCGTGCGCGCGGAAGCGGGGGTGTTGGTCGGGGCCGGCCGGGGTTTGCGCAGGACAGCCCACAGGCCCAGGCGGTTGAGGTTGCTGGTGGTAATGCTCAAGTTGCTCACGATTTGGGACAGATTGGCGGCTATTTCGTCACTTTCAAGGATTTTCCCGGCCGTCCCCCTGCCCTGCTTGAGGTTCTCGAGCAGTGTCTTCAAAGTTTCGGTGGAGGATTCAATGTTGCTGACTGAGGCGGCGATGCCCGGCGAGTTGGCGGCAAGCAGGGCGCGCACGTCGCCGACTGCCTTGTTGGCCTCTACCGAGAAGGAGAGGAGATTGCTCGCGGCGGCGGTGACGGTGGGGTGGTTGTTGTCCAGGAAGAGGCGGGCCTTCTCGACCATCTCGATGGAGCCTTCGGACATGAGATGGAGGTTGTCGAACGTGGCCTGGACCTTGGTCAGGTTACTGACGCTGAGCGCGGTGAGGCGGGCGTCTTTGAGGGCGTTGTTGATGTTGGTGGCGGCGGAGTCAATGTGCTCGATGAACCCGGCGGCGGAGCGGGCGACCTCCTGGAGGTCAAGGGGGGCCTCGGCGGCAGCACGGTCGCCGGAGCGAAAAAGCTCACCCTGGTTTTTGGTGGGGAGGATGGCGACGTATTGATCGCCCAGAAAGCCGGATTGCTCGAACACAAAGCGGGCGTCCTTGTGGATTTGGTGCTGCTGGTAAATCCGGAGGGTGATGAGGACGCTCTTGCCGTCGGGGGCGAGGCGCATGTCGGCGACGGTGCCCACCTGGATGCCCGACATGAGCACCTGGGCGCGGGGTTTGAGGCCACTGACGCTGGGTGCTTCGAGGGTGATTTCGTAGGCGGGGCGGAGGAAGGTGGTGCCTTTGCTGAACTGGAGCAGCAGGGCGGCGGCCAGCACCAGGCCGATGAAGACGAACAGGCCGACTTTCCATTCGAGGCGAGATTTATCCATGTCAAAAAGCGAGTTCCTTGGGATCGGAAACGCCCTCGATGAACCGCCGCACAATCGGGTCGGGCGAGTTGAAGATTTCGTCGGCGGTTCCGGCGGCGTGGATTTCCCGGTTGTGGAGCATCAGGATGCGCTGGCCCAGCCGGCGGGTGCTGCGCATGTCGTGCGTCACCACGACGGTGGTCACCTCCAACCGGTCGCGCACCCGCAGGATGAGCTGGTCAATGCTGTCGGACACAATCGGGTCCAGGCCGGTGGTCGGCTCGTCGTAGAGGACGATTTCGGGGCGATAAATGATGGCGCGGGCCAGCCCGACCCGTTTTCTCATGCCGCCGGAGAGCTCGGAGGGTTTTTTGTCCTCGATGCCAGGCAGGTCCACCATTTCGAGCACCTCGGCGACCTTCCGTCGGATTTCATGGCTGGGCAAAGTGCGCTCGCGGCGGAAGGCAAAGCCGACGTTCTCCGCGACGGTCATGGAATCAAAGAGGGCGGCGCCTTGAAACAACATGCCGAACTTGCGGCGGATGCGCAGCAGATCGCGCTCGTTCATGGCGACGATGTTCTCGCCTTCAATCAGCACCTGGCCGGCGTCGGGTTGGAGCAGTCCGATCAGATGCTTGAGCAGCACGCTTTTGCCGCCGCCGCTCCGGCCGATGATGACGACCGACTCGCCTTTCTCGATCCGGAAGCTCACGCCGTCCAGGATGGCGTGAGAGCCGAAGCGCTTGTTTAGGTCGCGGACCTCGATCATAGGGTGTCGAGGATGCGGCCCAGGGTGAGGGTGAGGAAGAAGTTGGAGATCAGGATGGCGATCGAGGAATAGACCACCGCTTCGGTCGTGGCGCGGCCCACGCCTTCAGCCCCCTCGCCGCAGTAGAGCCCTTTGTAGCAGCCCACCAGCGCGACCATGCCGCCGAAGCACACCGCTTTAATCAGGCCGACGATGACGTCGCCGGTGCCGGTGTAGCGAAGCATATTGTACCAAGAGTAAACCGGGTCAACGCCCAGCAGGAACACTCCCACGAGGTAGCCGGCGCCTATGCCGACGGCGATCGCCTCGACCGTCAACAACGGGAGCGCAATGTGCAGGGCGAGCAGGCGCGGCACGACCAGATAATCCACTGGGTGAGTCGCCAGGGTGCGGAGCGCGTCAATCTGCTCGGTGACGCGCATCGTGCCCAGTTCGGCGGCGATGGCTGCGCCGACGCGGCCGGCGACCATGAGCCCGGTCAGCACGGGCCCCAGCTCGCTGCACATGGAGACACTGACCACCGCGAGCATGGCGGTGTCCATCTTGACCTTGTGGAACTGGAAATAGGTCTGCGCGCCCAGGACCATGCCGGTGAAGGCGCCGGTGATCAGCACCACCGACTGTGATTTGACGCCGACGAAGTGAACCTGGTGGAGGAGGTCACGCCACGCCACTTGGAGGCGGAGGAGCGACCCCGCCGATTCGCGGGCCAGGAGCGTAATCCGTCCCAAGCCGACCAGCCATTCGGTAAACCATTTACTGCCCCCGAAGTTCATGCCGGCACCCAGAATAGCCCATCGGCGCCCCAATCGCCAAGACTTTTACCGATTCACCTCCGATGTCCGGCGGCCCGGGCCAGGCTTGCCCCCCGCGCGGCGTGTTCAGCCGAAGACGATTCCCTGTGCCAGCGGGAGCTCTTTGGAATAGTTGACGGTCGCGGTTTGGCGGCGCATGTAGTTTTTCCAGGCGTCGCTGCCGCTCTCGCGGCCGCCGCCAGTTTCCTTTTCGCCGCCGAAGGCGCCGCCGATTTCGGCGCCGCTGGTGCCGATGTTGACGTTGGCGATGCCGCAATCACTGCCCCGGGCAGAGAGGAACAGCTCGGCTTCGCGCAGGTCGTTGGTGAAGATGGCGGAGCTGAGCCCCTGAGGCACTTCGTTGTGGTAGGCGATTGCCTCGTCCAGCGTCCGGTAAGGGATGAGGTAGAGGATGGGCGCGAACGTTTCTTCGTGGACGATCTTCATCTCGTGGCGCGCGGCGACGATGCAGGGCCGGACGTAGCAGCCGCCGGGATAATGCGGACCGTTGAGGTGCTCGCCGCCATACAGGACCCGGCCGCCCTCTTTGCGCACGGCTTCCAGGGCGACCCGCATGTCTTCGACGGCGCGCGGGTTTATGAGCGGCCCCATGAGCGTGCCGGGTTCCAAGGGGTTGCCAATGCGGACCTGCTGGTAAGCGCCGACCAGGCGCCGGATGAGGGCCTCGCGGATGGACTCGTGCAGGATGATGCGCCGGGTGGTGGTGCACCGCTGCCCCGCCGTGCCGACCGCGCCAAACAGGATCGCCCGCATGGCGAGGTCCAGGTCAGCGCTGGGGGTGACGATGATGGCGTTGTTGCCGCCCAGTTCCAGGAGCGAGCGCCCGAGGCGGCGGGCGACCTGCTCAGCCACGTGGCGGCCCATTTTGGTGGAGCCGGTCGCGGAGACCAGCGGGATGCGCGGGTCGTTGATCAGGCGCTCGCCGACTGTTGCGCCGTCGCCGATGACGAGGCTGAAGATTGCCGGGTCAACGTTGTTGTCGCGGCAGATGCGCTCGGCGATGTTGAGGGTGGCCAGGGCGGTAAGCGGGGTTTGGCTGGAGGGTTTCCAGATGGTGGCATCGCCGCAGACTGCCGCCAGGGCGCTGTTCCAGGCCCAGACGGCCACCGGGAAGTTAAAAGCGGTAACGATGCCGACGACGCCCAGCGGATGCCACTGTTCCATCATCCGGTGCTGGGGGCGCTCCGAGGCGATGGTGAGGCCGTAGAGCTGGCGCGAGAGCCCGAGGGCGAAGTCGCAGATATCAATCATCTCCTGCACTTCGCCTTCGCCTTCGGGCAGGATTTTGCCGCCCTCGAGCGCAACGAGCCTGCCCAGGTCGGACTTGGCCTGGCGCAAGGCGTTGCCGAGCTGGCGCACGAGTTCGCCGCGCTTGGGGGCGGGCACGAGGCGCCATTCGTGGAATGCCTGCTGGGCCCGCCGGGCGGTTTGCTCATATTCCTGGGGCGTGGCGGTGCGGACGGTGGCCAGGACGCGGCCGTCAACGGGCGATACGCTCTTGAGCAGCTTGCCGCTGCCGAACCATTCACCGCAGAAGACGCCAGGGTTTTCGGCCTTGAGGCCGAGCCGTTTAAACAGGGCGGAGGCAAGAGGGCGTGTTTGTTTCATAAGTCAGATCCAATATACCACTTGGCTAAGGGCCGGTCGCACAAGAAAGCACACGGGGTTTAGAGCAGGCGGCACTGCCGGTCCATGATGCGCAGCGACTCTTCGATGACGTCGTCCTTCACATCCAGCACGGGCCGCAAGCGGATGGAGCGCTCGCCGCATCGGACGACGAGCAAGCCCAGGTCGTAAGCGCCTTTCCAGAACGCGTCCCGCGCGTTGCCGTTGGGGAGATCGAACGCCATCATCAGCCCGCGCCCGCGGACGGCGGAGATGACGGGGTGCTTCCTGGCCAGCGCCTGGAGTCCGGCCAAGAAACGCTCACCCTGGCGGCGCGCGTTCTCGACCAGCCGCTCCCCCTCGATGATCCGCAGGTAATGCGTAGAGCGCACGTAGTCGGTGAAGTTGCCACCCCAAGTGGAACTGATACGGCTGGGAAGCCGGAAGCAGTTCTCTTTGACCTCATCGAGGCGCGGGCCGGCCATCACGCCGCAGACCTGCACCTTCTTTCCGAAGGCCAGCAGATCGGGCAGCACGCCGAAATGCTCGCAGCACCACGTCTTGCCCGTAATCCCCAGGCCGGACTGGACTTCGTCAAAGATGAGGAGAATCTCGTTCTCATCGCAAACACGGCGCAGCGCCTGCAGGAACTCAGCCCGGAAGTGGTTGTCGCCGCCTTCCCCCTGAATGGGCTCGATGATGATCGCGGCGATCTCGGGAGCTTTTTGGGCCAGCACATCGCTGATCTGCCTGAGCGCGAGCTCTTCCTTCTCGGCTGCCGCGGCCTCGCGCGCAGCGGGGGGTAGGGAGAAATCAATGCTCGGCGAGATAATGCGCGGCCAGGGGAACTTGGCGAAGTGGGCGATCTTGCGCGGGTCCGTATTGGTCAGGCTCATCGTGTAGCCGCTGCGACCGTGGAAGGCACGCTCGAAATGGATGATCTCCGTGCCACGCTCGCCCCGGCCCGCGGCGAGGTTGCGCCGCACCTTCCAATCCATCGCCGCCTTGAGGGCGTTCTCCACGGCGAGGGCGCCGCCTTCGATGAAGAAATAGCGCCCGAGCGGCGCCAGGCCGGCAACGCGGGCGAAGGTTTGAACGAACGTCGCGTATTGCACGGTATAGACGTCCGCGTTGGCCACCTTGACCCTAGCCGCCGCCAGCAGGTCGGCCTGGACTTCCGGCTGTTCAAAGTGGGGGTGGTTGAAGCCAATGGGCTGCGAGGCGTAAAAGCTGTAGAGGTCAATCAGTTCACGCCCCGTCGCCGCATCCACGAAGCGCGAGCCGCGGCTGCGCGCCAGGTCGAACACGAGCTTGAACCCATCCACGAGGATGTGCTCCTCCAGTCGGGCGATGACCTGATGCGGCGGGACGGCGCCCGGCGCACTTTGTATCGTCGCCTGATTCGAGGCGACACTACTGGCTTGTTCAACAACACGCATATTGGGCTTCCGCACCCGGAAGACCCTGCGCAGATTAGAGAGTCGCCCCGCCCGCTATCAAGCGAAATGGTCTCCCCGGCGCGAAACCGCGGGACCGGGCCGTAGCATTTCAGTCTGGCAAAGCGCTGTTGTTGGCTTATCCTCGGCGGAGTCTTGACAACATGATAGCATTGCCTTTTATGAGATTGAGTGTCTTTTGCATGGCGGTTGTGATGTGCGGCGCGGCGGTGATGGCAGCGGACTTGCGGATTGGCATTATCGGCTGCGACACCTCGCATGTGATCGCGTTTACTGAGACGATAAACAACCCGGAAGCGAAGGGACATGCTGCCGGCGGCAAGGTTGTGGCGGCATACAAGGGCGGCAGCGCGGACATCCCGTCAAGCATCGGGCACGTCGAGGGCTACTCCAAGACGCTGCGCGAGAAGTACGGGGTGACATTTTACGACCGGATCGAGGATTTGTGCCAGAACGTGGACGCGGTGTTGCTGGAGAGCGTGGACGGACGCCCGCACCTGGAGCAGGTGAAGCCGGTATTGAAGGCGCGTAAGCCGGTTTACATTGACAAGCCCATAGCCACCTCGCTGCGGGACGCGCACGAGATATTCCGGCTGGCGCGGGCAGCAAAGGTGCCGGTGTTCAGCTCCTCGGGGCTGCGTTTCGCCAGGAACACACAGGCGGTGCGAAACGGGTTGATAGGGCGGGTCGCGTACGCTGAGACGTATGGCCCCTGCTCGATTGAGCCGCATCACCCGGACCTGTTCTGGTATGGGGTGCACGGGGTCGAGAGCCTGTTTACGGTTATGGGCACAGGCTGCCGAACCGTCCAGCGCGGCACGACCAAAGACGGCCTGATCGAGGTCATCGGCACATGGAGCGACGGACGCAAGGGGATCTACCGCGAGAGCAAGAGCTTCCACGGCCTGGCCAAAGGTGAGAAAGGGGAAACGGCGGTGGGGGCATTTGACGGTTATCAGCCGCTGGTGGCGGCGATCATGAAGTTCTTTCAGACGGGCGTGGCCCCGGTCAGCTCCAGTGAAACGCTGGAGATTATCGCGTTCATGGAGGCTGCGGACCAGAGCAAACGGCAGGGGGGTGTGCCGGTCAATTTAGTGGTTGCATCTCCCGGGCCTTCCCACTAGAATTCGGCGAAATGGATTGATTGGCCTATTTTGTGATCAGGTAAATCCTCGGTTGGACCCAGTTCAATGATGATTTGAAACCCGATGGTCGGGAACGGTCGCGAAAGAGCAGTCAGTCAGAATGTCGAAGTATAAATGAGTATGAAACTGTTTGTGGGGAATCTATCGTTCAACGCCACAGATCAACAACTACGGGAACTGTTCAGCGCGCATGGGCCTGTCCAGGAGGTGGATATCATCAAGGACAAGTTCAGCGGCCGTCCCCGCGGCTTTGGATTTGTGACCATGGAAACCAAAGAAGGCGGCGAGGCCGCCATCAAGGCGCTCAGCGGCAAGGAAGTTGATGGCCGGCCCTTGACCGTTAACGAAGCGCGCCCTCGCGAAGAGCGGCCGCCACGCGGCGGCGGCTATGGGAGGCGGCGCGAGGAGGCGGTGTAAGCTTTTCGAGGCGTTCAGAAGAACGCCTGTCAGCAAGGCGCGGGAGCGAACAGCTTTTCGCGCCTTCTTACTTTTCGGGCGAGCGCTTTCGCCCCTGCTCCGTTGCCCGCTACGGGGCTGCTACCGTGTCTGGACGGAAAGATGACGGTGTGGAGAGGAGGTGGAGGGGGGGCCTTGTGCGGCGCGGGATAAACCGGGTTGGTTGGTTCCAAATCAAGCCTGATCGGCTTGGGATGGTGGGGCGTCCAGCCACCCAATTCAGGGCTGAACCCGGTTCCGCAGGCCCCTCGTCGTTGGATGCTGCCCGGCATCCGGACTCGCGGGGGTGGTTGCGCTCCAGAGGTTTACTTGAGGCTCAGGAAGTTCTTTAGAATCTGGCGGCCGTTTTGGGTCAGGATGCTCTCCGGATGAAACTGGACGCCCCAGATGGGATGCTGCTTGTGCCGCACGCCCATGATTTCCCCCTCTTCGGTCTGGGCGGTTATTTCCAGGCAGTCCGGGACGGAGCTACGCTCGATGACCAGGGAATGGTAGCGCGTGGCGGCAAAAGGGTTGGGCATGCCGACGAACAGGTCTTTGCCGTTGTGCTGAATGAGTGAGGTCTTGCCGTGCATCATGCGGTAGTTGACGACGACGTTGCCTCCGAAAACATGGCCAATGCACTGGTGCCCCAGGCAGACGCCGAGGGTTGGGGTGCGCGGCCCGAAAGTGCGGATGATGTCGTTGGACAGGCCCGCTTCGCGCGGCGAGCACGGGCCGGGCGAAACCAGGATGCGCTCCGGCGCCAGGGCGCGCACCTGGTCCAGCGAAATCTGGTCGTTGCGATGGACTTGAAGCTCCACCCCCAGCTCGCCCAGGTACTGCACCAGGTTGTATGTAAATGAATCGTAGTTGTCTATAACCAGGAGCATATTGCTTTGCGGGAGAATCTAGAGAAGACGTGGCTGTTTGAAAATCAGGAAATAGTCAGGGCGAGCGCGGTGCGGCAGCCATGATCGCGTGGGGAGGGCGCAGCGATGCCGGTTTGGCTTTTCCTTGGCGTTTGGCAGCCGGATGGTAGGATAACCCTCGCATGCGACCCGCGGAACCCAAATCCCGTTGGATAGTAGTCTCAGCGCCACCTTCGCGTTGCCGTTCGTGGTAAACCGATGAGAAGGCGCGCATTTTTTCTCTGCTATTTCGAGGCGACCCGGCGTTGCGACCAGGGATGCCCTAACTGCATGACCGAGCGCGTTGCGCCCCCCTCCCGGCCGGAGTTGTCCACCGAGGAAGCCAAGCGGCTGGTGCTGGATGAGCTTAAGGCCTTCTGTCCCAAGGGAGCCGTCTCGTTTTCCGGCGGCGAGATCCTGCAGCGCCCGGATCACCTGGACCTGATCGCGCACAACGCCCGCAACGGTCTCTACACTTTCGTCAACACCAGCGGCAGCGGGCTTGATTCGGCCAGGGTTCGGAAGCTAAAGCGCGCCGCCGCCGGGCGCTTGACCATGGGTTTGTCCCTCGACTCGGTGGATGATGACATCCAGAAGAAGTGCCGCTCAGGGGATCGGGAGCGCCTGGGGCGGTTGCTCGAGCTTTGCGAAGAGCACGCTGTGCCCACTTTTGTGTTGCTGACGGTTTCCCGGCACAACCTCGCATCGCTGCAGCGCACGATGGACTGGCTGCAGGCCAGGAAGATCGCGGTCATCCGCTCGCCCTTTGTGCCGCGGGGCGCGGCGGCCAAGGCGCGGCACTTATGCTTTGACCGGGACGACATGGCGGCCAGGATTCATCCTGTCCTGCGAGCCAATCCGCTAAGCTACGTCAGCTACACCCCGTTTTTTGCCGCGCCGGATGCGACCCGCCTGAGCTTTGGCGGCGGAGGGCTCAGCCTGGGCAACCTGGGTTGCCAGGCCGGGCGCACCTTTCTCGGAATCAACGCCGAGGGGGACGTGGCGCCCTGCGTGCACCTGCTGGACAGCCCGGTTTGTTGTGGCAACGTGCGCGACCAGGCTTTGTCGCGCATCATCGCGGAGTCTGAGATTATGCGCGTGTTGCGCGGCGAGCGTCCGGCCAAGGGCAAGTGCGCGCGCTGCCGGTATGGTGATTCGTGCCGCGGCTGTCGCTCTTTGGCTTATTACCACACCGGCGATTACCTGGCCGAGGACCCGTCCTGCTTCTTTCAGCCCGACAGCATCGAGACCCGCAGCCCGCATGAGAAGACGCAGACGGCCAACACGCGCGTTTTCCTAAACCATCTGGTCCGAAACCGCCCATGGAGCGACATCTTCGGCGTCCAAGGACGGCTGGGCGTCAAACTCCTCAATCTCAGGGCCTGGCTTAACACATATCTGGGGAGCCTGTAGCGATGCGGATTCTCCTGATCAAGCCGCGCTGGCTCGTCAAGGACGGGGTGTATCGCTTCCTGACGCACATTTCGTTCGAGCCGCTGCACCTCGGCATTTTGGCTGCGCTCTCGGACGGGCACGAGGTGACGATTGTGGATAACGACTGGGACGCAATCCCCTACGAACGGCTTTTCGACCTGGTCGGGATCACTGCCACGACGTTTTCCTCGCAAAGGGCATTTGACCTCGCGGACAGGTTCCACAGCAAGGGCGTCAAAGTGGTCATTGGCGGGGTGCATGCCTGCCTGATGCCGGAGGAGTGTCTGCAGCACGCCGACGCCATCGTCATCGGCGAGGCGGAGTATGTCTGGCCTCTGTTGCTCAAGGATGCGGCCACCGGCACGCTGAAACGGATCTACCAGCAGGACAGGCCGACGGTCATGGACGATGTGCCGGTGCCGCGGCGGGACTTGCTCCGACAGAATCGCCTGGTCGGGATGATCCAGGCCACCCGCGGCTGCAATCACTCCTGCAAGTTCTGCTACCTCCCCCACGTCCCGTGGCACCAGCATCGGCGACGCTCCCCCGAGAAGGTTTACGAAGAGCTCAAAGGCATGAAGCAGGATATTGTGTTCTTCGTGGATGACAACCTGTTCGTGGACGAGGATTACGCGCTGGCCCTTTGCGAGAAGATCGCGCCGCTCAAGAAAGCGTGGTCGGTGCAGGCACCCACCACGATCACGAAGAACCTTCCTTTGCTGCGAGCCATGCAGAAGTCCGGGTGCTTCTTCGTGCAGGTGGGTTTTCAAACGGTGCACGCGGACTCATTGGAGCGAGCGGGGGTGGTGCAGAACCGGGTTGAAAACTACCAGGAGGTGGTGCGCCGCTTTCACCAGCATGGCATCCTGGTCCAGGGCTTCTTCATCTTCGGCTTCGACAACGAGGACCAGCGGATTTTCAAGACGGCGGAGACCTGCATCAAGCAGATGGGGTTGGAAGACGCCCTGCTCTACATCCTGACCCCCTACCCTGGCACGCCGATTTACCACCAGCTGAAGCGGCAGGGCCGCCTGCTCGCCCACGACCGCGAAAAACTCGGCTGGGCCAACGCCGTCTTTCAACCGGCCCGAATGACCTCCAAAGAGCTGGAACGGGGCGTGCAGACGACCTACGAAAACCTGTATCATTTCTTTAAGCGGCAGGCGCCGCTGCGGATACTGAGCCCGAAATGGCTGCCCTTCTTTCTCCGTCACCCGCGCATTCTAGGGGTCGTCGTGCAGGCCCTGAACCGCCGGGTCAGGATCATCAGAGATTGAACGCCGCTACGGTTTGGGAGTTGCGGGCGGCGGCTTGGCAGCCAACTCCGGGGCTGCTGCCTTTTTCCTCCAGGCAGCGAACAACCGCCGGTGAAGGGTGCCCGTGAACAGCCAACCCGCGCAAACCACGACTATGATGGCCGCCGCGGCGAGTTTCCCTCGGAAGGTCGCAATCTCACCGGTGTGGTAAGGGATGAAAGTGGCTTGCCCCAGGCCCATGACCAGAGTGGTGAGCACCAACCCAAGCACAGCGCCTCCGATGGCCCACAACACAAAGTTCTTGTTGGACTTGTAAGCCATCACGCCAAACCAGATGGCCGTGGCTGCTGCCACGGGCCACGGTACAAAACCAATAATCTCGTTACTTTCCATGTTGATCAGACCTTAATCCACGATGAAACGTTCGCTGCCGCGAATCAACCCTTCATTACAAAAGTGTAATGCCCGCGAAAGCTTCCTGTCACGATTCCAATACTCCAATACCGTAACAATACAAGTAAGACTCAGGCAACACTTATGAAGAACATTATGGCATACATGAACATTCGCACATTGGGTTTGGCGCTGGGCGGGGCCGCACTGGTCGCAGGATTGACCGCTGCCGTGCCGAAGGCTGCGGCGCCCGCCCCCAAGCTGGAAGTCGAGGAGACGCCCGTGCCGCGCGCGGCTGGACCACACGTTAGCTTCGCGCCCATCGTCAAGAAGGTCACTCCCGCCGTTATCAAGATCGTCGTGACGACCCAGTCGCCCCAAGGCACCACCCCGGACTGGTTTGGGTTCAACGACCCGTTCTGGCGCCGGTTCTTTGGCGAACGCTTTGGCAACCAGCCTCCCGGTCGCCAGTTCAGAACCCCACGCCAGTATGGTATGGGCTCGGGTGTGCTTGTTACCAAGGATGGTTACATACTGACCAACAACCATGTGGTGGACAACGCCGACGAGGTGAAAGTGGCACTGCAGGACGGCCGCGAGTTGACGGCCAAGGTAATCGGCCGGGATCCAAAGTCGGATGTCGCCGTCATCAAGGTAGAGGCGCATGACCTGCCGTATGTGCGGATGGCAGACAGCGACAAGGTCGAGGTGGGCGACCTTGTGCTGGCAATCGGCAACCCGTTTGGCGTGGGCCAGACCGTCACCACCGGCATTGTCAGCGCCACGGGCCGGGGCAATCTCGGCATTGAAGAATATGAGGACTTCATCCAGACCGACGCGGCCATTAACCCGGGTAACTCCGGCGGCGCGCTGGTGGATGTGGAAGGCCGGCTCATCGGCATCAACACCGCGATCTTCAGCCGCTCGGGCGGCAACCAGGGCATCGGGTTCGCCATCCCCTCGAATCTCGCGCGCAACGTCATGGAGAGCCTGGTCAAATACGGCCATGTCAGCCGCGGTTACCTGGGAGTGATGATCCAGGATGTGAACCCGTCGCTGGCCAAGGAGTTCAAACTCAAGGACACCAGTGGCGCGCTCATCGGCGACGTCGTTCCCAATGGGCCCGCCGCCAAGGCCGGCTTGAAGAACGGCGACGTGGTGCTCGAGTACAACGGCAAGAAAGTCCGCGACAGCCGGCACCTCAAGCTCGCGGTCGGTGAGACCAAGCCGGACACCAAGGTGCCGCTGAAAGTCCTGCGCGATGGCGCCACCAGGAGTCTGGAGGCTACTGTGCAGGAATTGCCCGGCACTGAGAAACTAGCCCAATCCAGCGATCCGAAAAAGGCTGACGAGGGCACCCTCAACGGTGTGACTGTGAGCGACCTGGACGCGCAGGCACGACGGCAGTTTGACATCCCTGAAAGCGTGAAAGGCGTGATCGTGGCAGACATCGAACCGGACTGCGCGGCTGCCGAAGCCGGCCTCAAGCCCGGCGACGTCATTCAGGAGATTGACCGCACGCCCGTTAAGACCGCCGACGAGGCCGTGCGCCTGACCGAGAATCCCAAGGACAAAATCACCATGCTGCGCGTCTGGAGCGGTGGCTCCAGCCGCTACATGGTCGTGGACGAGAGCGAACCTGCCAACAAATAGGGTTCCCTCAGCCGAGACCCTTGACGGACCACCCGGCGCGGTATGAGCGGCGGACAAACTGGTTGGCTTCGGCTTCGGCAAAAGCTAACTGGGCCGCGCTCCAGTGGAGGGTGGTCTGCGGGAAGCGCACTGCGACGGTGCCCAGCAGAACTGCTTCGGCCAGCGGGCCTGAATAATCGAACCCTGCGGTCGTCCGGCCCTCGCCCCGGCACGCGTCCACATACTCGCCCCAATGGTCCTTTTCAGCGATCTCGGGCAGCTTCAGGTCCTTGAACTTGTTGTCCGGGTAAAGCATCGGCCTGGCCACGTGGGGCAGCACCAGCGCGCCCTGCGTGCCCACAAAGATGGAGCCCGTGCCCGGCAGATCGTCGCCCTCGAGCAGCGCGCGGACAGCCGGTGGAGGCTTCTGGGCACCGTCATACCAGGTCAGGGGCAGCGTGGTGTCTGCGGTGAAGGCGGTGCCGGGGAATACATATTGCACTTGGGAATCAACGGGCCAGTTCCACTGGTTGGGAGGCGGGCCCTCGGAACGGATTGAACTGGGCGCGGTCAGTCCGAGGGCCATGAAGACCGGGTCGAGAATATGGCAACCCATGTCCCCCAGCGTGCCGGTGCCGAAGTCCAGACGTTTACGCCAGTTATTGGGATGATAGTACTCCTTGCCGATGAAGGGGCGTTCGGCGCAAACCCCGAGCCACAGGTTCCAATCCAAACCCGCCGGGATGGGGTCCGAGGAATCCGGGAGGGCCGTGGTATCGCCCCAGGTGCCGCTATTCCAGCAGTGAACTTCCTTAACGCGGCCGATGGCGCCAGCCTGTACCAGCGTGGCGGCCATGCGATAAAAGCTGGTCGAGTGTATCTGGATGCCCATTTGAGTCACAGCGCGCTTTTGGCCGGCAATCTCAGTCAGCTTCCGAGCTTCATACAGGTCATGCGTCAATGGCTTCTGGCAATAGACCTGTTTGCCCAATTGCAGCGCGCTCATGGCCATTGGCGCATGCATGTGGTCGGGCGTGGAGACGTTGACCGAGTCAATGTGCTTGGCCTCCCGATCCAGCAACTCGCGCCAGTCCTGGTAAATCCTAGCCAGCGGGAACAGCTTCCGCACTTCCCCGGTTCGCTTCAAATCCACCTCGGCTACAGCGACAAGTTTGACGCGCTTGGACCGGACGAGTTGCCGGATGTCTTCCCAAGCCATGCCGCCGGCACCGAAGCTGGCGTGGCGCAGCACGCCGCTGGGCGGCCGGGCCAGCAGTTCGCGCGTCACAAAGGGTGCGGCCAGACCCGTGGCCCCGAGGACCTTCAGAAACGAACGGCGGCTGACGGCACTGTTGGACATCATGGTGACTGAATTTGCAGGCATCGGAGCCTAACAAGCCAGAACCTCAACTGTGCGTCAACGGAAAAGGCGTCACCACCCCGGCCCTCTCCCCCCGGCGGGGGAGAAGGTGAGCCCCAGCACTGCCGACGATTCTCCCTCTCCCCCGCCGAGGGGAGAGGGCCGGGGTGAGAATTCCCCCAAACCAGATTTCGCGCATCGAACCCCTGAACCGGGTGTGCCAGTGGCCAAAAATAGCCATTCTTCGCAACCTGCTGTGGTACAATGGGTTGCGACGTCCAACCTGGGGGAGGTTCATGGGGAGGGGGAGACGCTCGGTCGGCGCATTCAGCTATCGCATATATTCTGCGATTCTGTGTAACCTGCGTCAGCGGTTTCCTCAGGAAGCTGGCAGCATGAATACTGAGCCCATTGCCAATCGTTGCCCGAAGTGCCAGGCGCCGCTGCCGGCCAACGCCCCGCAGGGATTGTGCCCAAAATGCCTGCTGGCCGCGGTTGCCACCCCAACCGAGGCCGGCCAGCCCGGCGAGCGAAAGCCGCCGCCGGCCATCGAGACGGTGGCCGCCGCCTTCCCGCAACTGGAAATACTCGAGCTCATCGGCCACGGTGGCATGGGGGTGGTGTATAAAGCCCGCCAGCCCAGGCTGGATCGCCTCGTCGCCCTGAAGCTCCTGCCCCAATCGCTGGCCGCCGACGCCGCCTTCGCCGAACGGTTCAACCGCGAAGCCCGCGTGCTGGCCCGGCTCAACCACCCGAACATCGTCACCGTCCATGACTTCGGCCAATCCGGCGGCTTCTTCTACCTGCTCATGGAGTTCGTGGACGGCGTCAACCTGCGCCAGGCGATGCAGGCGGGCCGCTTCACGCCGCAGCAAGCCATGATGCTGGTGCCGAAGATTTGCGAGGCGCTCCAATTCGCCCACGACGAAGGCATCCTCCACCGCGACATCAAGCCCGAGAACATCCTGCTCGACACCCGCGGCCGGGTGAAGATTGCCGACTTCGGCATCGCCAAACTCGTCGGCGAGGCCAAGGAGCAGGTCACGCTGACAGCCAGCGGCCTCGCCATCGGCACGCCGCACTACATGGCGCCCGAACAACTGGAGCATCCGCAGGACGTGGATCAGCGCGCGGACATTTACTCGCTGGGCGTGGTGTTCTACGAGATGCTCACCGGCGAGCTGCCGATCGGCCGCTTCGCCCCGCCTTCGCAGAAATCCAGCGTGGATGCGCGCGTGGATGATGTGGTTTTCCGCGCTCTGGAGAAGGAGCGGGAGAAGCGGTTCCACAGCGCCGGCGAAGTCAAGACCAGCGTCGAGGCGATTACGCTGCATTTCGCGAGCGGCCCCGCCCAGACGGTCGCCTTGCCAACCGCCGACCCGAGCCGTTCCGGCGGCACCCCCCCTTGGCCTGCCGTGCCTTGCTACTTCAACACCCCGGCGCGCATGCGCCGCTGTTTCCCCGGCGCCGCCGCCCGCGTCTTCACCTGCCGAGGTCAACTGACGCTGGAGTCCGAGACGCTCACCTTCACCGACGCCTCGCGCACCACCATCGCCATCCCGCTCAAGGACATCGAAGAGCTCAGCATCGGCCAGTTCCAGATGTGGACCACGCCCTGGGTGATGAAGTACGCCCGCATTAACTACCTCTGCGTCACCTACCGTTACCAGGGGCAATTGCTGACGGTGCACCTCACCCCCTTGGAACCGGGCGCCACGAACGCGGCGCAGATCAATGACAGCGTGGGCCGCTGGTTCGAGCGCGTGCGGAGGGCCGTTCAGACGTGCACGGGCAAAGTGCCCCGCGCTTTGGATACGCCCGCTGTTTCCGTCAGCGCCGAACCGGCCTGGAACCGCAAAGCGCTGCCGCTGGTCCTGGGCTGCCTCCTGGTGGCCATCGGCACATGGGCAATCGGGAAGTCTTCGTCAGGGGGGGAATGGCTTCTGGCCGTGTACATTACCCCTCTCCTGGTCATCGGTCTGCTCTTCTTCTGCGTAGTCTTCCTGCGAGCCAACAGCGCCCTCGACCGCGGCCAACTGGACGCAGTGACCAGCGATGATCTTCCCGTCCCCGAGCGCGCCAACGCCCGCCGGGATCCGGGCATCGACCCTCAACGGCGCGCCCGCTGGGCAGGCACATCCTTCGCCCTCATTTCACTGGTGGTGCTAACGGTTGTCCTGCTGCTCATGTGGTCGCGCTACCGGAACCGTAATGCCCCCGCCTCCACCAGCGGGGCCGCGGGCGGTTTCGCGACCGCCGCTCGCGACTCTCATCCGGAGTCTGAAGGCCGGTTTGTCCTCTACACGATGCCCGGGACATCCGCGCCTGCCGAGCCGCGTTGGAAACTCAAGTATTTCGTTCCACCCAACCACCTGGCGCGCGTTCTGTTCGTTCGCTGGACCAACGGAGTCCCCATCCTCGATGACCGCGTCGGCTTCAGCTCTTACCTCAAGATGGGCAAGATCTACATGGTCGGTGACTTTACGCTCTCATGCGAGTGGGCAGACGACACCAACAAGACGGCACAGGCCGCCAAGCAGGCTTCTACGCGGCGGTATGGCGCCGATGCCGGCCCGCCAGGCAGCGACTCGCCCCGGTCTGAAGTCCAATGGACGGTGAGCCTGCTGTGGTCCAACGAGAGCTACAGGTCGCGCTTTACCGGAGAGCGGGCGTATCGGCTGGTGAATCCGCCGGCTGAACTGGCCGTCCGCCCCAGGCATCAGGGAGTCTATCGCCTGGTGGATTACGTCACGCCGCAAGGCGAGTCCGCCGCCGGCTCGTCCGGCGTCGAGTTGCGCATCTTCTTGGAGCCGGTGAATTACGCGCCCGTTCGGACCACCCCGTTCGAGGACGAGGGCCCGGACTACGTGACGGGGCTCGGCATGGGCTGGACGCGGGAGCAAGCGCTCAAGGCGATCAAAGAGTGGCCTATCGACAAGTGAACACACCCGCTCTGCCAGAAGATTCGACACCACGCCCAGCGGGATTCGCACCCACCCGCTGGACGCTCGTCTTGCGGGCGTGCGGCGAGTCGCCTGCGGCGCAAGCCGCCCTGGGCGAACTGTGCGAGTCCTACTATGCGCCGGTGCTGGCGTTCATCTGCCACACCGGGCGCGACGCGGACGCCGCGCGCGACCTCACCCAGGAATTCTTCACCCGGGTCCTCGCCCGGCACGGCTTCGACACTGTCGAGCCGGGCCGCGGGCGGTTCCGCTCGTTTCTGCTGGGCGCGGTGAAGAATTTCCTCTCGAACCAATACGACCGCGCCCGGGCCGCCAAGCGCGGCGGCGGCCAAGTGCCTGTCTCCATCGAAGCGGGCACCGGCACGAACACCACCACCGAACTGCAAATCCCGGATCCCGCGGGTCAGGTGCCCGACACCGTATTCGACCGCGAATGGGCACTGACCCTCGTCGAGCGCGCCCTGAGCCTGCTGGCGGGTGAGTTCGCCGCCGCAGGCAAGAGCGAGCAGTTTGAAACCCTCAAACCCTGGCTCCTGGGCGACGTGGATTCCCTGTCCCAGGCCGCCGCCGCCGAGCGCCTCGGTTTGACGGAGGGCGCGGTCAAGGTAGCGGTCCATCGCCTGCGCCGGCGCTTCCGCGAACTCATCAAAGCCGAGATCGCCCAAACCGTCAGCGACCCGGACCAGGCGCAGGAGGAGCTCCGCTACCTCGTCGAAGTGCTGGCGCAGCCAGACGCGACTGCCTGCGGTGCGTCAAAACCCCGAAAACCATAGCGAAAACCTAGCCAATCGCACCGTGCGCATCCCATGTTTGCCCCATGCATTCGCCGTGTACCCGCGCCAACGGAGGGCCAACGTCCCTCCCTACGCCAGCGGTTGCGACAACGTTACGCATCGGAAGCCGGCCCATTTTTTGCGTGCACTTCCGGGCGGCTCAGGTAGTACTGGAGCACTATGTTTTCGCTACAAAAGCTGTTGGGCAAGGAGGACAAATTCTTCACGCTGTTGGAAGCCAGCGCCGAAGCGGCGCGCGCTAGCGTCCAGGCGCTCGTCAAGTTGAGCCAGACGCTCGATCAACCGCTGGCCTTTGACGAGTTTGCTTATACCCGCAAGAAGGACAAAGAGATCACGAGCCAAATTAGCGACGCCGTCTATACCACCTTCATCACGGCCCTGGAGCGCGAGGACATCGAGGAGCTGTCCAGCGCGCTTTACAAGATCCCCAAGATGATTGACAAGTTCACCACCCGCGTGTGGGTGGCTCCGCAATACGTGCGCGGCGTGGATTTCTCCAAGCAAATCCAGTTACTGCAACAGGCGACCGACGTAGTGCTCGAACTGGTCAAGTCGTTGCGCAACGGCATGGACCTGGAACGGGTCAAAGACCTCAACGCTCAGCTCCAGTTTCTCGAAAGCGAAGCCGACAACCATATGATGTCGCTCTACCGGGAGCTCTTCAGCGGCAAGCACGATGCCATCCAGGTCATCGCCTTGAAGGATCTTTACGAACTGTTGGAGAAGGTCATAGACCGCTGCCGTGACGCCGGCAATGTCATCGCCCATATTGCCCTGAAGCACTCCTAAACCCACATGACGTTGCTGGTGACGGTCATCGTCGTGGCGCTGGTCTTCGAGTTCATCAACGGCTTCCACGACACCGCCAACTCGGTCGCCGCCGTCGTCGGCACCCGGGTCCTGACCCCCTCACACGCCATCGCTTTGGCAGCGGTCACCAATCTGTGCGGCGCGCTGGCCGGGACCGCCGTGGCGACGACTGTGGGCCAGGGTTTGGTGGACACCCACTGCGTCACCAGCAACACGCTGATCTGTGGTCTGCTGGGAGCAACGCTTTGGAATCTGCTTACCTGGCGGCTGGGCTTGCCTTCCAGTTCCAGCCACGCGCTGATCGGCGGGTTGGTCGGCTCCGCGATCGCTTCGGCGGGCAACAACTGGGATGTGGTGATCTGGTCGGCGCCGGTCGCCGGCAAACCGTGGTACGCCTGGGGCGGCCTGCTCTACAAGGTCATCATCCCGATGTTCAGCTCGCCCATCTTTGGGTTCGTCGTGGGCTTCCTGTGGATGGCACTCCTCTATATTGTGTTTGCCCGTTCCCGCCCTTCGAGCGTCAACCACGTGTTTCGCAAGCTGCAAATCCTGAGCGCCGCCTGTCTGGGCTTCAGCCACGGCAGCAACGACGCCCAGAAGACCATGGGCATCGTGGCCCTGGCCCTGTTCTCCGCCACCAAGGCCGGCGACCTGGCCCACTTGCCCGCCGGGCTGCAGTTCCTGCACAGTCCGGAGTTCAAGATCGCCCTTTGGGTGAAGTTGGTCTGCGCAGTAACAATGGCCGCCGGGACGGCGACCGGCGGCCGGCGGATCATTAAGACCCTGGGCCGGAAGGTCTCGCGGCTCCAACCGATCAACGGCTTTGCGGCCGACACCACATCGGCCGCGGTGCTCATGACAACCGCCACGCTGGGGATGCCAGTCTCCACCACTCATGCGGTTTCCACCGCGATCATGGGCGTTGGTACCGCGAGGAACCATAAGGCCATGAAGTGGCACCTGGTCGAGAGCATCGTCTGGACATGGTTCATGACGCTGCCGGCTTCCGGCCTCGTTGCCTATGGGCTGATGCGTCTGTTCCTGGCGTTCGGCGCTACCCTATGAACCAGTTCCCGACCCAAGGTTGTTCTTAGCCTATGACACTCCTGCTGACCGTCATTCTGGTGGCCCTGGTCTTCGAGTACATCAATGGCTTTCACGACACAGCCAACTCGATCGCCACGGTGGTTGCCACCAAGGTCCTGACCCCGCGCCAGGCGGTCACCCTCGCGGCCTGTGCCAATCTCCTCGGAGCCTTGTGGGGCACGGCTGTCGCGCGGACCATCTCCTCGGGCCTGGTGGACTCCAAGCTGATTTTGCTCAGCTCGGACATCATGATCTGTGCGCTGCTGGGCGCGATCATTTGGAACCTCCTCACCTGGTGGTTCGGGCTGCCTTCTAGCTCCAGCCACGCGCTGATTGGCGGCCTCTGCGGCGCGGCGCTGGCCGCCTCAAACAATAACTGGCAGGTCATCATTTGGTCGCAGCCAAACCCGCAGCACTGGTATCAGGGCAAAGGAATGCTCTGGAAGGTCATTGTGCCAATGGTCACCTCGCCCATCGTCGGCCTCATCCTCGGCTTCGTCCTCATGGCGCTGCTGTATGTGCTGCTCCGCAATGCCCGCCCCAATCGGGTCAATCGCTTCTTTGGCAAGGCGCAAATGCTTAGCGCGGGCGCCATGGGCTTCATGCACGGCACCAATGACGCCCAGAAGACCATGGGCATCATTGCCCTGACCCTGCTTGGCGCTACCACTGCCGGGCAATTGGAGAACCTGCCCGGCTGGCTGTCCTTCCTCCACACGCCCGCGCCGCCGCCGGGCGAGCAGATGCAGATCGCGGTGTGGATCAAAGTCGTTTGCGCGCTGACGATGGCCGCGGGCACCGCCGTCGGCGGCTGGCGAATCATCAAGACCCTGGGCCACAAAATGGTCAAGCTCCAGCCCATCAATGGCTTTGCCGCCGAGACGAGTTCCGCCGCCGTCATCCTCGCCGCAACGCACCTCGGCATCCCGGTCTCGACCACGCACAACATCTCAGCCGCCATCATGGGCGTCGGCGCCGCCAAGCGCTGGAATGCGATCAAGTGGACGGTCGTGGAGAGAATGGTCTGGGCCTGGCTGCTTACCATCCCAGTAAGCGGTGCGCTGGCCTACGGCCTCGTTAGACTGCTGCCGTAGAAATGTTCGCGCCGGCCGTTGCCGGTCCGATCAATCCCGCGAGAGCTCCCGTAAGACCTCTTCGAGCCGCTGGCGCAGTGTCTCGCGCTCCGCACTTGAGGCTTCGCGCGGCACGCGTATGGGGGGAGCGACCACCACTTCGCAGCGCGAGAACGGCAGCGGAATCTGGAATCGGTCCCAGCTCTTGAGCTGGACCTTCCAGGGCAGGTAGTAGGAGGCGGGCAGAATGGGAAGGCCGGTGACTTGCGCCAGACCAATGACGCCCTCCTGCACGACATAGCATGGCCCGCGCGGTCCATCAGGAGTAATGGCCAGGTCATAGCCGCGCTCCGCCCAACTAACGAGTTCCAACAGGGCTTGCGGGCCGCGCCGGCTGGAGGAGCCGCGCACCGGTTGCACGCCGAAGCGTTCGAGAATCGCGGCGAGCAACGCCCCATCCTTGCTGGCGCTGACCATCGCGGCCATGCCGGGCGTGTGATTGTGCTGCCTGACGTAGCCGAAATACGGCACCAGGCAGAGCGCCAGGCGGTTGTGCCACACACAGTAAATCGCCGGCCCGGCCGGGCCGTCATCAAAATAACCAGAGCGATCGGTCAGCCGGTAACGCAAGGTCGCGGAAACTGCGCGCACCAGCGCGAAGACCAGCCACGCGGCCAAACGCTGGTGCCACCGCGGCGCATTCGGCACCACAACACCGCTCGACGTGCGCCTGCGGGCCGCACCCGGTGACTCCGCAGGCTCCGATGAACGACTGGCTACGCCCATCAAGCTCCCTTTTTTAGGCAGGCCCGGACGAGGTCCTCGACGGTAGCCTGAGAGCCAAGCGAGGCCTGGACTTTGCGGACGGAGTCGTGCGCCTCAAGCTGTTTGAAGCCCAGCGCCATCAAGGCGAGCACAGCGTCGTTGACCTTCTGGTCCTCCGGCGACAGGGCGCGTTGGGCACTGGTCGCCTCCCAGGCGCCGACGGCACCGATCTTGTCTTTCAGCTCCACCACAATGCGCTCCGCAGTCTTTCGGCCGACGCCCGAGATCTGCGACAGGGCCTTTACATCCCCATTGGCCACGGCGCCGCGAAAGGCCGTTGTATTCATCCCGCTCAGCACGTTGAGCGCAATCCTCGGGCCGATGCCGCTGACGGTGTTGATAAGCATGCGGAACAGATCGCGCTCGGAGGAGGTCATGAAGCCGTAGAGGGTGTGCGCGTCTTCGCGCACGGCCAGATGCGTCAGCAACCTCACCTCCTGGCCGGGCGCCGGAAGCTTGTCATAGGAGGAGAGCGGAATGAGCGCTTCGTAGCCGACCCCGTTGACATCCACCGTCACCTGCGTGGGAAGGGCTTCGACCAGCTTACCATGGAGAAAAGTAATCATACGCGTTTGGCGGCCTGAAAGCTGTAGCGTCCCTGTTCCTGGGCAAACGCCAGCGCCAGCGCCAGGGCGTCAGCCGCATCGGAGGCGGGCGCCTCCGGCAGGCGCAACATCCGTTGCACCATCTTGGCCACAGCCAGCTTCTGCGCCGCGCCGTAGCCGACGATCGCCTGCTTGACCTTACGCGGCGCCAGCTCATAGATCTCCAACCCGGCCTCGGCGACAATCGCCAACGCCGCGCCGCGGGCTTCGCCCATGACGAGTGCCGTCCGCAGGTTCTGTGCGTAGAACAGTCCTTCGACCACACACACGGCGGGCTTGTGCCTGCGCAGTACCTCGCGCAGGGTCTGAACGATCTCCACCAGGCAGCGCGAACGCTCCCAACCCGCCAGACAAGAGATCACACCCTGCGCCAGAGTCTGCGGAAAGGGTTTGGCCGGCCTGATAACACCGTAGCCCGTGCCGCGCAGCGATGGGTCCAGACCAAGGATAGTCTGCTGGGTTTTGGCCCCGGGTTGCGTCGTCTGATCGAATACAGGTCCGGCCGTCCGCCGCGGACTGCCCAGGCGCTCTTGCATCTGCCGCAACTGCTGTGGGGTAATGCCCATCAGCGCCATAATGCCACCGCCCAAGCAGCGGCAAAAGCAGAAAACGGGACCGGAGGGATTGCGGTAGGCACGCCGGTTGCCCGGCGCCCCCCGCACAGATCCCGGCGAGCGGTTTTCCCGCACCGGGCTCTCCACCACCACTCGCTCACGCACGGCAGGCCCGATAGTGGTCCCCAAACAGACACACTCTCTCCGCCGGTTGGGGTTCCCACCCAGGCTTGCTCGGCAGTCCAGGGTTGGTGGCACGCTCCACTATCCTGGGCAGCGGCACGGCAAAGCGCCGGAGCAACTTATTGAACCTGCGCCACGTGTAACTCCGTCTCTGACTGCGCCGATTGAGCCATTTGAATAGCTCGCGCAGCGTCAGGGTCCGGTAGTCGCTCAGGCTCTTGGAGTTGCCTACGAGGCCATAGTAATTCCCATGTCCCTGTTGCTTTCGGGCCACAGTTTTCATCAGCTCTCCGAGCTGCTGGTGTCGCTGCTCCCGTATCCATTCGGTGAACCGCTCCACCGCCCCCCGCAGCTTCTTGCGGCTGGTGCGGCGTTTGACGATGGCGAAGCCCTTGCGGCAGGCTTCCCAGCGAAACTCAAAGCCCAGGAAGTCAAACCGCCCGTTATGCCCGCCGCCGTTCCGACCAAAACGCAGCGTCTGCGTTTTGTCCAGCGCCAGTTCCAATCCGAATTTGGCCAGCCGTTCTTTAACGGCCTGGGCGAACGCCTCGGCCTCGTGCCGGTAATCGAAGCAGCCGACCAAGTCGTCCGCATAGCGGAACAATCGGCTCTGCCCGCGATTAACCCTGCGAACCTTGCGCTCAAACCAGAGGTCCAGCCCATAGTGCAGATATACGTTGGCCAGCACCGGGGAGACGATACCCCCTTGCGGGGTCCCACTCTCCGGGTGCTCAATGCGTCCGTCTTCTTCGAGGATGCCCGCCCGCAGCCACTTGCGAACGAGCCGGATGATCGCTCCATCGTTGATTCTTTGCTCCAGCATCCGGACCAGCCAATCGTGCCGGAGATGGTCGAAGAACCCTTTGATGTCGGCTTCATAGACCAATTGGAATTGCCCGCGATACAGCGTGTCGGTCAGTTCCGCCACCGCTGGGTGCGGCGAGCGCCCCGGCCGATAACCGTAGCTGCACGGCAGAAAGTCCGCCTCGAATATCGCCAGGAGGATTTGCGCTATCGCCAGCTCTACCAGCTTGTCCGCCAGCGTGGGAATGCCCAAGGGCCGCAGTTTCCCGTTACCCTTGGGGATGTATTTGCGCCGCACCAGCCGGGCACGGTAACTCTTGTTGATGAGCCGCTGCACCAGGCAACGAAGGTTTTCCTCCAGGTTCTTCTCGTATTCCTCGAAGGTCACTCCGTCCACTCCGGGGGCCGCTTCCTTCCGCAATTGGTAGAAGCATTCCCTCAGATTGGCTGGGTTAAGCAGCCGGTAGAGCCCGCCAAAGCGGTGCGTTTTGTTCTTTGCTGCTTTCTGGGCTATGGCCCGCAGGGAGGTTGACCAGTTGGATGCCGTCGTTCTTACGGCGCTGGTTTCCTGTGCCGGCTGCGTGGGGGTGTCGGCCCCTTCGCCGGCTTGGGGCCGACTACTATGGACCGATCTGATTGCCGGATTTGCCTGGGGGCCTTCTCCTTGTCGTTGAAAGCCCCTTGCCGATTGGCTCCCGTAGTTGGTGCGTCGGGGCTCCTCCAGGCGTCCCAAGTTTCGGTCCCCTCTCTCTTCGCGTGCCATGCGCTTCGACCCCGGCAGGTCTCCAACGGTCTCACCGATAGCGACCGCCTTCGTGCTGGGTTCCGCAGATGCGACAGCGTCCCCACCCGCATTGACTGTTTCGAGGCTGGATGGCTTTAGCGGGGTGCGACTCCCGCTTACGGCCTGCGAAGTTGCCTGTGTATGCTTCCAAAGGGTCGTTCGGCTGGCTTCGCCTGCGGCAATGCCCGCCTGTCCTTCCCTCCGGCAACACTCGGTACTGGGTTAGGCCTTTCCATTCAGTTCTTTCGTTCTGAACTTTGTCATGTTCGTTTCATGCCAAACTTGAGGGTCTTTCACCCTCAGAGGTGACGTCCTTCTTGGCGCACCGCAGCTCAGTTTCTGGCAAGTTCCCAGGCTTGGGGGGGCTGCGGCAACGGTTCCCGGCACCTCGAAAGCGGGCTGCGGCCCGGACTCCCGGGCCCGAACGCATTCCCTCAGCCCGCCCCAGCCATGCCCCGCCGGGAACCTGTCCGCGCCCCTGCGCCCCGAACTGGGGTAACCGCCTGTCC
Source organism: Verrucomicrobiota bacterium (assembly GCA_035358715.1). Classification (GTDB taxonomy): domain Bacteria; phylum Verrucomicrobiota; class Verrucomicrobiia; order Limisphaerales; family UBA8199; genus UBA8199. Next base: position 60 of record DAOPPX010000048.1, on the reverse strand, counting down.
GCACTGCACTTCCGCCCATTCTCTACCCCCGCGCCCCACCCTCCGCTCATCGTCCGCCCC
>DAOPPX010000047.1:0-37828 GCA_035358715.1 Verrucomicrobiota bacterium | reverse complement strand
CAAGAGGCGCAGAGGGAGAAAAGCACACAGGACAGTCGCACGAAGAGAATCAGGGGGGTGAGCAACCACGAGTCGGCCGCGCCGGGTGAGCAACTCGCCCGAGGCCTGCCGTTTTGCGTCTCTTGCGCCTTTTCGCGGCAGCTTCCTCTTCGGATTTCTGGCGCCATCGGCTTGCATGAGTCCACGCCCCAATATAGGAAGGACGCGTGCCATCTAACGGCACAGGTCCAAAGATCAATTCTGCCGCGAAAAGGCGCAGAAGACGCAAGCAGGAACTGCAAACACTATGAGAGAAATCATGGAACTCTGCGACGTGGTTCGCGAAACCGCGTTCGCCATTCACCGCTGCCACAAGCATGGGCACCTGGAAAAGGTCTATGAAAACGCGCTGGCGCATCGGCTCAGGAAGCTGGGCCTCGACGCGAAACAGCAGCACCCGCTGCAGGTCTATGACGAGGACGGCACACTCATTGGCGATTACAATGCCGATCTGTTTGTGGACAACCGCCTGATCATCGAGCTGAAGGCAGCCAAGGCGCTGGCGGACGAGCACGTGGCCCAAATTCTTGGCTATTTGCGCGCCTCGCGCGTCGAACACGGCCTGTTAATCAACTTCGGCGCGCCGAAGTTCGAGATAAAGAAATACGCTCTGACCCAGCCTGGGAAGGATGCTGGCACTGGTGGGTTTGCCTCCGCGCTGCTGTCCATTCTTGCGTTGCTTGCGCTTTTTCGCGGCTGATTACCAGGATGCCTGCAGGCGCCAGGGCTTGGCCCGCTGCGGATGACCCAGCCGGACCCGACCCGCCCATTACCCCTCTGGGCGTGCGAACGGTGTGGTCGAGGCGGGTCAATTGTTCGCCACGCGCGGTGGTCTTGACCCAGAGGCTGAGCTGGCAGATTCGGATGGCTTCGGCGTTCAAGTCCACGCCGCCGCGGTTGGCTTGGCGCGTCTGCCGGTCGCAGTCGCAATCGCCCGTGCAGGGAGTTAGCGCTTGATGTCACGCGCCCTTGGGGCAACCCTTGCCCCAAGGCTGCGGAGGCATGGCGGCCTGGGTGGCGGGTCCGCGTCGGGCCTGCCGCCAGGCAGCACTCCCAGCCGGTATGAGAAAGGTATTCGTCTATGAAACTCTTAGCCACACCCCGCACCGGCAGTCTTGGCCGGGAAACCTTCTACCAATCGCCCTTTGGCTTGTGCGCCAGGGAACGCACGGTGCCCAGCGACAAGCCGTCCAACCGCAAGGCGATGGCGCGGTCCCATTTCGGCGTTTCCTCCCGCGAGTGGGGCGTTAAGCTCACCGAAGCGCAGCGACAGCGCTGGAACACCGCCGCCCTCAACGTCCCCAGCCAGCCCTGGATGGGCCAGTATTCGCACCTGAGCGGCCAGCAATTCTGCGTCCAAATCAACAGCACCCTGCGCTGCATCGGCCAGGCGCCGGTGCTCGAACCGCCCGCCCCGGTCGTGTTCGCCCCCAACCCGGTCACCGGGCTGGAGATCGTCAACGACGCGGAAGAGGGTGTCCGGCTGTTGCTGAACGTCGGGACGGTCAGTGAAGAGATCATGGTGTTTGGGCAGCCGCCATGCAGCGCGGGCCGGATGAAACCCCGTCGGGTCTATTACCTGGGCCTGTTGGGACCGGCCAGCAATGGCCAATGCGACATCACAGCACTCTACACGGCCCGGTTTGGGCAGCCGACCCCGGGTCAGAAGGTATTCATAGTAACCATCCAGACAAAGAACGGTTGGAAAGGGGTGGATAGCGTGTTCAGCGCCATCGTTCCGCCGCCGCCCGAGTCCAAGAACCAGCAAGTGACTGGAAGGACGAAAGTTACAAAAGCGAAGTCTTCGGCAGCCCTAGAGTCCGCCGCCGCCCCCGGCGAGGTCTCTTCTACGTTGTCTGGAAGCGTGTACAATGGGAGTACACCGGAAGCACAAGGGGAGCACAATGGACTGGAGCGTGTGCACCCGGTGAGCATCCCTTGTACACCCCTTGTACACAGCCTATTGGGGGCACTGGGGTGGCTGGGGAAGCTGGGGGTGGGGTGGGCGCGCGCCTGAGGCGTGTTAATGCAGTTGGCCACGCGCGAAACATGTGAAACGACACTAGCCCGCGTATCTCACACCCAACGCCGCGTGAGGGCACGCGGCCTATAGGGAAAGGGGGAGGACGGCTGTAGGCCGCACGCCCTCACGCGGCGCACTGTAGTCGTTTCCATCGGAGGGGACTTGTTGTTATAGGGTTCGCGCTTTTTCGCCGTAAACATTCGGCAAACCCGGGCCGGGAGAGCAAGCGTCCCCGCGAGCCCTGATTTCGAGGCATCGAGAAGTTGGGGTTCGCGGGGACGCTCGTCCTCCCAGAGCTTGGGCATAGAAAAAAAGGGCTGCTTTTCCGGCAGCGAGGCGGTAGCTTGGGAGCTAAGCTTACTTATGAAAAGAATCGCGCGTATTCTCCTGGTCTGCGCTGTCGGCGCGGGCGGGTCGTTGATGGGTTCCGTCAAGCCTCCGCCGGGGGCCGATGCCGGCGCCGCCGTGGCCCCAACGGCGGAGAATGCAGGACAGGCTGCTGGCGCGGACCCGGCCACGATTGAGGAGGACTTGAGGCGGGAAAAGGCGATCGCTGAGTTCACTGCCAAGATGAAGGCGGCGAACTACCCGGCTTTGTTTGAGGCGGCGGCCAAGGAGTTTAATGTGCCGGCGGATATTCTCAAGGGGGTGGCGTTTGCCGAGACGCGCTGGGAGCACTTAACCTGGCCGCCCGGCGAAACCGAGTCGCCAGACAACGGCATGCCGCGGCCCTTTGGCATCATGTCACTGTGGGACAACAAGTATTTCGGCCATAGCCTGATCGAAGCGGCGGCGCTGATTGGCAAGACGCCCGATGAGCTGAAGGCGGACGTGTTCCAGAATATGCGCGGTGGCGCGGCTTTGCTGCGGCAGCTTTACGACGCGAATCCGAAACCGGAGGGGACAACCGAAGCGGACATCGAGAGCTGGCGCTATGCGATTCGCAAGTATTGCGGCATCCCCGAGCCTGATCTCAATGCCCGGCACGCGCTGGATGTTTACGTGTTTATGAGCAGGGGCTACGACCAGTACGGCATCGAATGGAAGGCCCGCCCGGTGAACCTGGAGCCGATCCGCGAGGAAACCCGGCGCATCGTCGCCGAGGAGGAAGCCAAGCTAGCCGCAGCGCGGGCGGCAGACACAAACCTGGTCGAGCAGCCCAAACCGCAGCTCGCAGCGAGCACCCGGCCCGCGCGGGAAACCCCGGTGGCCACGGAAGCAGACCCGCCTGCCGCCGAGCCCCCCCCCGCGCCTGAATCCAGGAAGCCCTGGTGGATTATTCTGGCGGTGGTCGCGGTCGTGGCCGGGAGTTTTCTGCTCAAGCGCCTTCTCACCCGTTCCGGTTCGGCCTAACGCTGCACCCCGGGGCACGGGCGCCACTTGCGATTCCACAGCCGCGCCAGGCGGTTGGGTCAGGAGTTTTCTTCTGTTTGCGCGGCGGCCCGGGTATATATTGGCCCAGCTATGAGAGCCGCTGTCCTGCACGGCAAGGAAGAGATTCGGGTGGAATACCTCCCATTGCAGCCGCTTAAAGCGGGCGAGGCGAGGATTAAAATCCAGGCTGCGCTCACCTGCGGCACTGACCTGAAGGTCTTCAAGCGCGGTTACCATGCCAGGATGCTCATCCCGCCCACCCGCTTCGGGCACGAGTTTGCGGGCGTCATTTCGGAGCTGGCGCCGGGCGTGTCGGGTTGGCAAGTGGGGGACCGGGTGGCGGTTGCCAACTCGGCGCCCTGTGGGGAGTGTTTCTACTGCCGGCACCGCCAGGAGAACCTGTGTGACGACTTGTTGTTCCTGAACGGCGCCTATGCCCGGTCCATCGTTGTGCCGGCGCGGATCGTGCAGAAGAACCTGCTGCGGCTCAAGCCGGAGACGGATTTCTCCGACGCAGCCCTGGTGGAGCCGCTGGCTTGCGTAGTGCAGGGAATCGAAGACGCGCAGTTGAGCCCGGGGCAACGGGTGCTGGTGATCGGCGCCGGCCCGATCGGCCTGATGTTTGTCGCGCTGGCCAGGCACCTGGGCTGCCAGGTGACCGTCGCCGGCAGGGGCAAGAAGCGCCTGGAGACCGCCCGGCGTCTTGGCGCGGACCTGATCCCGAGCGTCGAAGGGCAGAGTGGCGCGGAGGCGGCCGCTCCTCCCGGGACGAGGTTCGACACGGTCATCGAGGCCGTTGGCAAGCCCGAGACCTGGGCAGCCGCAGTGCGGCTGGTCCGGAAAGGCGGCACGGTTAACTTCTTCGGCGGCTGCCCCGCCGGCACGACGATTTCGCTCGACACCGCGCTCATCCATTATTCCAACCTCACGCTACTGGCCAGTTTCCATCACACGCCGCGGACGGTTCGGCGCGCCCTCGAGTTCATCGAAGCCGGCGTTGTGCGGGCCGACGACTTTGTGGACGGCGAATGCTCGTTGAGCGAACTGCCCCTTCTGTTTCGGTCCATGGCCGCCGGCAATCGGGCTGTGAAGACACTGGTGCGGGTACACGAATAGAACTGACGAAGACAAGGGCGCCTACCCTGGTTCGCGCGCTTTCGCGGATCTCGCGCGCCCCGGGGTGTTTCAAGCTCACGACCTCGGCCGCGACCCGCCAAGCCTATGGCGTCGAGAGAGGTTTACTCCTTCCCATCCCAGCAATAGGTGCACAGCCGCTCCTTCGGCAGGCCGATGGATTTGACCAGGTCGTCGAGTTGCTGATACTGGAGCGTGGTCAGTCCCAGCCGATGGCGGATGCGCTCCACCATAGCATGGTGTTTCTCCGAGTCGGGATTCACGTATTCGGGTGGCGGCGGGCCATCCTGCCCTTCCATTTCGCGGATGGCGCGGCGGCCGGCCAGGTCCAGTTCTGACTTGGAGCGGGAAAAGTTGAGGAACTTGCAGCCGAAGATCAACGGCGGGCAGGCGGGTCGCATGTGGACTTCCTTCGCCCCGAAGTCAAAAATGCGCCGGACCGTGTCGGTGAGCTGGGTGCCGCGCACGATCGAGTCCTCGCAGAACAGCAGCCGCTTGCCCTGAATCAGCTCCTTGATAGGGATGATCTTCATACGCGCCACCAGGTCCCGCGTGGTCTGGTCCTGCGGCATGAAGCTCCGCGCCCAGGTCGGTGTGTACTTCGCGAATGGCCGCTGGAACGGCACCCCCTTCGCCTGCGCGTAACCCATCGCGTGGCCCGTGCCTGAGTCGGGAATGCCCGCCACCACGTCCACGGACGTCTTGTCCCGCCGGGCCAGCGCGGCCCCGCACCGGTAGCGGCAATCCTCCGTGTTGATGCCCTCGTAGGTGGACGCCGGATAACCGTAGTAAACCCAGAGGAACGCGCAGATCTGGCAGCGCGAGCGCGGCAGGGCGACCGGCTCGACGCCCTCCGGCGTCAGCCGCACGGTTTCTCCCGGCCCCAGGTCGCGCACCGTCTCGTATCCCAGGTTTGGAAACGCGCAGGTCTCCATCGTCGCGGCGTGCGCGCCCGGCTTCCGCCCCAGAATAATCGGCGTCCGCCCCAGCTTGTCGCGGGCCGCGTAAACACCGTGATCCGTCAGCAGCAGCATCGAGCACGATCCCTCGACCGCCTCCTGCGCGATTTGGATGCCCTCGGCGAAGGTCGCCCCCTGGTTGATGTAGAGCGCCACCAGTTCCGTGGGGTTCACCTCCGCCCCGCTCATCTCCGAAAAGTGGGCTGAGCGCAGGGCGTAGGCTTTCCGGACCAGTTGGGCCAGGTTTAAGATGCGCCCGACGGTGACGAGGGCGTAATTGCCCAGGTGGGAGCCGATCATGAGGGGCTGATCCTCCGTGTCGCTGATCACGCCGATGCCCATCCGCCCCTTGAGCTTGAGGACGTCGTGCTCGAACTTGGACCGGAACTGGGCGTTGCTGATGTCGTGGATGAACCGGGTGCAGCCCGTGCCGTTATGCACCGCGAGCCCGCCGCGGCGGGTGCCCAAATGCGAATGGTAGTCCGTCCCGTAGAAGAGGTCGTTGACGCAGTCTTCCTTTGAAACCACACCGAAATAGCCGCCCATAACCAGTCTGTCAGGTAGTGTGAGTTAGCCGGGGCTTACGTTCAGGCCGCAGCTTCGCAGGTGCTGCTTGAGTTCCGGGATGCGAATCAGGCCGAAGTGAAACACCGAGGCCGCCAGGAGCACCACCGCCCCCGCCTCAGCGGCTTCGCGGAAGTGTTCCATGGTCCCCGCTCCGCCTGAAGCCACGACCTCCGCCCGGGTGGCTGACGCGATCATGCGGATCAACGGCAGATCGAATCCGGTTCGGGCGCCGTCGGTCGCCTTGCTGGTTGGGAGAATGCAGCGCACGCCGTAGCCGGCGACCTGCCGCGCCCATTCCAGCGCGTCTGCGCCGGTCGCGGTGCGCCCGCCGTCCACAAACACCTCGTAGCCCGAGGGGAGCGCCGGGTTGCGGTCCACGTCAATCGCTACGGTGACCTTGTCCGCCCCGAGTTCGCGGATCATTTCGGCGATGACCTTTGGATTGCGAAACGCAGCGCTGCTGGTGGACACCTTATTCGCGCCGGCCCCAATGACGGCGCGTGCCGAGGCTACATCCTTGATGCCGCCGCCCACCGTGAAGGGAATGGTCGTGACGGCCGCCACCTGTTTGACAACCTCCAGCAGGGTGCCGCGGTTTTCGACGGTGGCGGTGATGTCCAGCATGGCCAGTTCGTCGGCGCCTGCCGCGCAATACGCCCTGGCGCAGGCTGCCGGGTCCCCGGCGTCCTTGATGTCCACGAAACGCACGCCTTTGACCACCCGCCCGTTTTGCATGTCCAGGCAGGGCATGATGCGAATCTTCGGCTGCATAGAATTAAGTCCGGTGCTTGGGCTGAATCTTTCCTCAGATGTATTCCACGGTGGCGGGGGGCTTGGGCGTCAGATCATACACGCACCGGTTGACGCCGGGGATGGCCGTGATGCGCCGGCTCAGCCGGTGCAGCGTCGGCCACGACAACTCCCGCACGGTTGCCTTGCGCGCGTCCACGCTGTCAATGCAGCGCACCACGATAATCTGGCCAAACTCGCGCTTGCCGTGGCGAATGCCGGTGGCGCGGTCGTTGAGCAGCACCGCCAGGTATTGGAAGGCGCCGGTGTTGCGGAGTTCCTCTTCGACGATGGCGGTGGCCCGGCGCACGGTATCCAGGCGCTGTTTGGTGACTTCGCCCACGATGCGGGTTGCCAGCGCGGGGCCGGGGAACGGGATGCGTTTGGTGATGCTCGCCGGCAGCCCCAGCAATCCCGCCACGCGGCGCACGCCGTCCTTGCGCAGCGTGGCCAGGGGTTCCAGCACCTTGTAGCCGTAGGCCTTCTGCGGATTGATGCCGATCTGCGCCAGGATGTTGTGCTGCCGCTTGATGCCCGCCACGGTTTCCTCGATGTCTGTCAAAATAGTCCCGTGCAAGAGGAAGGTCGCCTTGGTGCGTTTGACCGCTTTGGCGAAGACGTCGCGGTAGAAGGTGTCCGTGATTGCCTGCCGCTTTTCTTCCGGGTCGGTCAATCCCTTCAGCGCCCGCAGGAACTGGTTTCGCGCGTCCACCAGTTCCACCGGGATGCCCAGGCCGCGAAACGCTTTCACCACGCGCTGCGGCTCGCCTTCGCGCATGAGGGCGTTGTCCACGAGGATGGTCTTCAACTGCCTGCCCAGGGCCTTGTGCGCCAGGGCGGTGACCACCGAGCTGTCCACACCGCCGCTCAGCGCGTTGATGGCAACCCCGCGGCCAACCTCGCGCCGGAGGGCGGCTACTTGTTCCGCAATGAATGTCCTGTAGTTCATAGGCGTTTCAGGTGCTCTGGATTCTGTCGTACTGCATTTGCGCGGCGGAGGCTATCTGGTTTTCGCGCGAAGGGGAGAAGAAAGTGATCGCGGCACAAAGATGCTTTCCGGCGTGAATTGCAGGGCGATCGCTGCTAACCTGCAGCCATGAAGCCGATTCTGATTGAGTCTGCGGTCATCTTGTTGTTGCTGGTGGTCAACGGCGTGTTCGCTATGACCGAGATTGCGATCGTCACCGCCCGGAAGGGCCGTTTGCGTCAACTGGCCAGCGGGGGCAATGCCCGGGCCCGCCTGGCGCTGGCTTTAGCGGAGTCGCCGAACCGGTTTCTCTCGACCGTGCAAATTGGCATCACGCTGGTGGGCATCCTGGCCGGGGCGTTTGGCGGCGCGACCATCGCCGAGGAAATCGCCAAGCCGCTGGCGGGCGTGCCCGGCTTGGGCGTTTACAGCAACGCGATCGGCTTGGGTGCGGTGGTGCTGGTCATTACTTATTTCTCGCTGGTGCTGGGGGAGCTTGTGCCGAAGCGCATCGGCCTGGGCCAGCCCGAGAGAATCTCCCTGCTGGTGGCCCGGCCGATTCAGGCGTTGTCCCTGGCGGCAGACCCGGTGGTGAAGTTCCTGAGCGCTTCAACGGACGGCTTGCTCCGGTTCCTGGCCATCAAGCCGCAGCAGGAAGCCACGGTGAGCGAGGATGAAGTCAAGGTGCTGATGCAGGAAGGAATCAGGGCGGGCGCCTTCCAGAAAGTGGAGAGCGACATCGTCGCCAGCGTGCTCGACCTCGACCGGTTGATGGTGCGCGACATCATGACGCCCCGCCCCAAGGTCATCTGGCTCAATCGCAACGACCCGCACGAGACGGTCTGGCATAAGATTGTCGTCAGCGGCCACTCCTTCTTCCCGGTTTACGAGGGCAATCGCGACCGGGTTGTCGGGGTGGTGTCCGTGAAAGCCATTTACGCCAACCTCGCCGCCGGCGTGGGGGTGAATCTCAAAGACCTGATGGTGCCGCCGCTGATTGTGCCGGCGACGCAGGACGTGCTGCAACTGGTGGAGACCTTCAAGAAGAGCGGCAAACACCTGGCCCTGGCGGCCGACGAGTTTGGCGCCATTGTGGGGCTGGTGACCCTCAACGACGTGATGGAGGCCATCGTGGGCGATTTCCCTTCCCAGGATGAGCGGGCCAGGCCGTCAGCCGCGCCGCGGCCGGACGGCTCGTGGCTAATTGACGGGATGATGGAAATTGTGCGCGTGGAGCAGGCGCTGCCGGGCTTTATCGTCGAAGACCCCGCCAACAAAGAGTATCAGACGCTCGCCGGCTACGTGGTCAAACGGCTGGGCCACATGCCCCGGGAAGGCGAGACTTTCGAGGCGCACGGCTACGTCTTCGAGGTGCTGGACATGGACCGGCATCGGGTGGACAAAGTGCTGGTTATGCCCTCGCGGCCGCCGGCGGCCGGGTGAAGGCTGCCGCGTCTTGATTCGCTCCGGCTCTGACCGCTAATCCTGCGCCTCCCGATATTCCAGTTCGAGCTTCAACGCCCCGAGCGAAAGGTAGAGGTCGCGGAGAAAGGCCGCCAGCGAGCCGATCAATGCCACCATGCAGGCGATGAACAGCAGACTGATCAGCAACCCCATCCCCGCCTGCCACAGCGCCGCCAGAAACAACACAATAATGAGCACCGACGCCAGCAGCACGCTCACTCCCGCCAGCGTGATGGACAACCGCATCAGCCGCGCGCGGCGATAGAGAATCTCGACCTGCCCCTCGAGCCGCTGCCGATCCGCGCCCTGCAGCGCCCGCAGTTCCCGCATCAGTTGCCGCGACCGGTCTATCGTCCGCCCATAGCGGTTCGTCAACGTCAGCAGCAGCAAGCCCACGCCCGAAATCAGGATGACCGGGCCGATGGCCACCTGCAGCACTGGAATCAGTTCGTGCACTGGAGTCGAGACCATAACCAAACCAAGGCTAGCGCCACACGGCTGCCAATCAATCCTATTCCCCAGCCCGCCGGCCGGAGGCCCGGATTAAAAGTAGCATGGACAGACCGCTATGTTTTGGACCACACTGCTGTCATTGAATTGTTAGTGCCAGAAATTAACAGAGCATGACCATGAAATCCGTTGCCTCAGCAGAGACTAAACGCCAGCCGAACCAGCCTCGCGCCCTTCGCGCGTTGGGGTTGGACCGCAACCGCCGCCGATTTCTTAAGGCTGCCCTGCAGGCGGGCGCCTTGCTGGCCGCGCCGCAGGTGGTGCGCGGCGCGGTTCTGGGCCGGGACGGCGGGGTTGCCCCCAGCGAACGCATCGTGCTGGGGGCCATCGGGATCGGCGGACGGGGCAATTATGTGCTGGGCTGTTTCATGGAGGAGCCCGACGTGCGGTTCGTGGCCATTTGCGATGTCAAGGCCGCGCGCCGCGAGGCCATCAAGAAGAAGGCCGACGACAAGTACGGCAACCGGGACTGCGCCATGTACCGCGATCTGCGCGAGTTCCTTACCCGCGGCGACATTGACGCCGTGCTGATCGCCACCGGGCCGAACTGGCACGGGGCCGCCTCGATGCTGACCGCCAATGCCGGCAAGGACGTCTATTGCGAGAAGCCCTGCACCAAGGACATTGCCCAAAGCCTCGCGCTGGCCGAGACGTTTCGCCGCACGGGCCGCGTGTTCCAGGCTGGCACCCAGCGGCGCAGCCTGCCCAACTTCATCTTTGCGGTTGACCTGGCGCGGCGCGGCAAGCTCGGCCGGCTCCAGACCCTTCACGCGCATCCGGGCGGGCTGAAAGCCTCCACCAGCGGCTGGCTGGAACCCGAACCTGAGCCGGACAAGGAACAGGTGGACTGGGACCTGTATCTCGGCCCCGCTCCGTGGCGGCCCTACAACAAGAGACTGCTCGACGGCTTCAACTTCGAGAAAGGCGGCGGCCTGACCGGCGGCGGCTGCCTGGAATGGGGCTCCCACTGCGTGGACCTCTGCCAATGGGCCAACGACGCCGACCGCACCGCCCCGGTCGAGTATGAGCCGCAGGGCGACCAGTTGCATGCCCGCTACGCCAATGGCGTGAAGCTGATCATGCGCAACGACGGCTGGCTCAAGCTCGGCTCCTGCCCGGTCCGCTTCGAGGGCGACACCGGCTGGGTCGAGACGGGCGATGACGGTGAAATGGTCGCCAGCGCCGAATCGTTGCTCATCGGCAAGGGTGCCAAAATCTCCGGCTACCCGGCCAATCTCCACGTCCGTGACTTCCTGGACGCCGTCAGGTCGCGCGGCCAGACCCGCGCTAACGCCGACGCGGCTTGCCAGGCGCACATCGCCTGCCACGCGGCCAACATCGCCCTGTTCCTGGGCCGCAAGGTCAAATACGACCCCGTCAAGAACGAGTTCATCGGCGACGAGCAGGCCAACCGGCTCCGCTCCGAAGCCCTGCGCGAACCGTGGCGGCTCTGAGCAAACCCGAAAACCTGAAAGCCGATCAAAGCCTAACAAAGTTCAGAACTATGACACTCCAGAGTCACCTATCCATGCCCCGAGCTGCGTTTCTTGCTCCGCTTGCCGCCGCGCTGTATCTCGCCCTGGCCGCCAGCCCGGTCCGCGCCGCCGCTGAGGCTCCGGCCTTGCCCGTCACGAATGAACGCGCGTTGATCAACCTCCTCCGCTCAGACGCGCCGCCGGCCGAGAAAGCCCTTGCCTGCAAGCATTTGGCCATTTACGGAACCAAGGACTGCGTCTCTGCCCTGGCGCCGTTGTTGTCGGACCCGCACCTGGCCTCGTGGGCGCGAATTCCCCTGGAGGTTATCCCCGGCTCCGCCCCGAATGCCGCCCTGCGCCGCGCCATGGGCAAGCTGCAAGGCCAGTTGCTCATCGGGGTGATCAATTCCATCGGCGTGCGCCGCGACCCGAAGGCAGTCAGCGGCCTGGTGAAGAAACTCAAGGACACAGACCCGGACGTTGCTTCCGCCGCGGCGGAGGCAATGGGCCGCATCGGTGGAATGAAAGTCGCCAAAGCGTTGAAGCAATCGCTGGCCGCGGCCCCGGCCCCGGTTCGCCCGGCAGTTGCGCGGGGTTGCATCCTCTGCGCGGAGACGCTCTTTGCCGGGGGAAAAGCCGCGGAAGCCGTGAAGCTCTACGACGCGGTGCGCTCCGCCAGCGTGCCCAGGCAGAGACAGCTCGAAGCCATCCGCGGAGCGATCCTCGCGCGGCAATCGGTCGGCCTGCCCCTGCTGCTCGAACAACTGCGCTCGCCGGACAAAGCCCTGTTCGGCATCGGCCTGCGCACCGCCCGCGAACTGCCCGGCATTGAAGTGACCGAGGCGCTGGCCGCCGAGTTACATCGCTGCGGCCCGGAACGCCAGCCCGTCCTGTTGCTGGCCCTGGCTGACCGCAGTGATGCAGCCGTCATGCCCGCCGTCCTGCAAGCCGCCAGCCGCGGCTCCCAGGAGCTGCGCCTCACCGCCGTCGGCATACTCGATCGCCTGGGCAACGTTTCCAGCATGCCCGCGCTGCTGAAGGTCGCCGTTGATCCCAATGCCGAACTGGCGCAAGCCGCCTTGGCGGCCCTTGCCCGCTTGCCGGGCAACAAGGTGGACACAGACATCCTGGCCCGTCTCTCCAACGCCACCGGCAGGGACCGACAGGTCCTCATTACCCTGGCCGGACAGCGGCACATTGACCGCGCCCTTCCCGAAATCGTGCGCAGCGCCGCAGACACGGACGCGGGCACACGGAGCGCCGCCGTGCAGGCGATAGGCATCCTCGGCGCCGACGCCCAGGCGGCCGATTTGACCCGGCTCCTGCAGGCAACTCAAGACCCGAAGGAACGCGCCGGCCTGGAAATGGCGCTCCTGGCCATCAGCGGCCGCGCGGGGGCGCGCACCGTGCCGCACCTCCAGGCCCTCGCGCGCGACGACGACCCCGCCCTGCGCACAACCGCGCTGCATGTGCTGGCCTCCGCCGGCGGGCCGGATGCCCTCGCGGCCGTCAGGGCCGCCGTTCAGGACAAGGACCCGGCTGTGCAGGACGAAGCCGTTCGCACTCTCTCCACCTGGCCCAACAACTGGCCCGAGGACAGCGCCGTCGCGGAACCCCTGCTCGCGCTGGCCCGGTCGGACGCCAAGACCTCCCACCAGGTTCTGGCGCTGCGCGGCTACCTGCAACACATCCAGGCCAACAAGCAGATCAAGGACGATGACAAGGTGAGCAAAGTCAAAGAGGTGCTACCGCTCATCAAGCGCCCCGACGAGAAGCGCCTGGCCATTGCGGCCCTCGGCGCCGTTCCAACTGGCGGCGCGCTTGATATGCTCGTGACCCTTGCCGGGGACTCGGCTGTCGCTGAGGACGCCTGCTCGGCCATCGTCAAGCTGGCGGGAGCGCCCACGCCGGCGATTCCCGCGGATCAGCGCCAGGCAGCGCTGCAGGCGGCGGCGGAGAAGGCAACTGCCGACGCGACCAGGCAGGAAGCCCGCAAGCTGCTCAAGCCAACCCAGTAGGATCGCTGCGAAGCGGTTCTTCCTGCGCGCCGACACAATCGGCCATGCGGCAGACCGCTTGGTAGAAGCCGTCATCCGTCATCCCGAGCAGCGTCGCGCCGTAGCCGACACAGTGGTCGTCGGTGACGAGGTCGCCGTAGTTGATCGCCGGGATCATGTAGGCAACGGCCAGCAGCGCCAGGTCCGGGCGGTCGCGCAATGCCGGGCGCAGGTAGAGCACCCGGGCGTCTGGTTCTGACTTGAGAGGGTCAGGGCCGGGTTGAGCAAACTGGTGCGCCGCCATCTCCCCCACCTCGAACACCAGCCGCGTCGGGTAGCGAACACACTCGGGGTCAGCGAGGAAGGCGTCGAGCCTGGCGAAGGTGAGCGGCGCATATTTCTGATGCGCCACAACGGCTTGCGCGGCGATATGCTTGCGGAGGCTGTCCTCGCCGAGTTTGGCGAGCTCAGCAGGCGAAAGCCGGCGGAGGTCATCGGCAGGGTCAGGAGCGGCTGGCATGGGTTGGATTCTAGCTCAACATCGTGAGACCTCAAGCCCGGCAACCTGCCTACGCCCCATTCAGAATTCCGGCCCTGAACCGCAATGCCAAAGAGACTGCCCCGGGGGCCCGGCGGCGGTCAATTCGCGTAGCGCTTCTGGAACTCCTGGCGCTCCTTGTCGCGGCGGGCCTTCTCGGCCGGGTCCATGCGGTTCAAGTACCACTGGTGATTGGGGTTGCTGAGAGTTTCCTCCAGCAGCTTGCGGACCTTGGCGGCGGCTTCCTTTTTGGCCGGGTCCCGGGACTCCACATTCTTCTCGGCCAGCTCCTCGAGTTCGGGGACGTATTTCGCGTAGAAGTGCTTGGCGACTTCGTAGGTGCCGTGCCAATGGGTGTAGTCGGGCCCCATCATCGAGACGCCGTGGCGGGCGCGGCGGCCCTCATGATGCCAGATTTCATACCAGGTGAAGTCCACCGGGTTGCTGAACTGCGCGGGCTTGAGCAGCGGCTGGGCCGCCTGGTAAAGCGCCAGGCCCGGCTTGGCGAACTTGTCATGGTAGAGCTCGATGAGCGCGTCGTATTGCTGGTAGAACGAGTTCACGAAGTGCTGGTTGTGGCAGTTGAGGCAGACGTCCACCATGTTGGTGCGGCGCGTCTGCCAGGTAATATCCTTGCTCGCCAGCCCGAGCTTGGCGTCGGAGACCTCCGGCCGAATGGAAATCTCCGGGCGGTTGTTCCAGGAGATGCGCAGGCCGAGGCTGTGCGTGACGGGCTGGGTGTGGGTGGCGCTCATGTGGCAGGTGGCGCACGTGGGGGCGGCCGAGTAGTCCTCGCCCACGATCCACTTGGAGTTGCCGAGGTTCATCCGGTCCACGTTGGCTTGGTAAGCGATGCCGTGCTTGGACTCGTTGTAGATTTCGATCTGCGGGTGGTCCGGCCCCATGTGGCACTTGCCGCAGGTATCGGGCGTGCGCGCCTGGGCGGCGGAAAACTCGTGGCGCGAATGGCAGGCGGCGCACGAACCTTCGCTGCCGTCAGGGTTGATGCGGCCAATGCCGGTGTTGGGCCACACGGCGGGGTCGGGTTTGCCGTTGGGGTTGATCTTCACCTCGACGCCGTGGCATTGCCAGCAGCCGTTGACGGCGGCGGCCGAAATCCCGCCGGGAAAGGCGGGCGTCTTGAAGCCGCGGTTGCCTTCGACGACTTCCGCCAGCACGTTGTCCAGCGAGCCCAGAATCCGCGCGGCTTTGGCGTGATGCGAGCCGGTGAACTCGCCCACCTCCCGCTCGTGGCAGCGGCCGCAGTCCTTCGGCGTGACCAGCGTCGAGATCAGCTCGCCGTAATGCTCGAACGCGTCGGGCTCATTGGTGACGGCCATGTGGCACTCGAAACAGCCGATGTTGCCGCGGTAGTGCTTGCTCGCGCCCCATTGGGCATAGATGGCGCCGCTCTCTTTGCGATGGCACTCCGCGCAGGCTTTGCTCTGCGGCGACATTTCCGTGAGGGTGAATCCGGCGTGAGCCGGTAGCGAGGCGGCCAGCAGCGCCAGCGCGCCGCACCCGAGCAGGTTGGTGATGATTCTGATGGTTCGCATAGGAGGTTCGATTAGGACTTGGTCAGCGGGTTGAGTTGAGGATGGGCGCGCAGGCTGCCGTTCATGATCGGAATGGCCACGCGCACCATCCAGGAAAAGAGCAGCGCGCCGAAGGCCCAGACGCCCAGGCACACCAGCGTCTCGTTGAGCGTGGGCAGGTATTCGACCACCTGGCCGAGGGGCGACGGCACAAAGCCGGGGATGATCAGGCCCATGCCTTTCTCGATCCAGACGCCGAGGAAGCAGACCACGCAGGCGAGGTTCAGCCACCCGATCTTGCGGCTCAGCGGCGTGATGAGCAGCAGCAGGCCGAGGAAATCAAGCGCGATGGCCGTCCAAATCCACGGCACCAGGCCGTGGTGGCCGTGCAGGCCGAAGTATAGATAGTGCGCGGCGGCGGCATGCATCGTGGGGGAATAGAACTCGGTGAACAGCTCGCTGCCAAGCAGGAACATGTTGATGATCATCGCCACGGTCATGATCATGCGCAGCGTGAAGATGGGCTGGTCGCCGATGTAGTAGCGCGTCACGCGGCGGATGATCTGGAAGGTGAGGATCATCAGGCCCGGCCCCGCCACGAAGGCCGACGCCAGAAACCGCGACGGCACCAGCGGATGATGCCAGTAGCTCCGCCCCGCCAGGCCGACGTAAAGGAACGCCGTGACGGTGTGGATGCTCACCGCCCACGCGATGGAGATGAACACAAAGGGGATGTAGAACGGCTTGGCCGGTTTCTGCTGCCGGTAGCGGCAGTAGAGCAGGTAGCCCGCAATGTGCAGGTTCAACAGCAGGTAGCCGTTCAGCACGATCACATCCCACGAGAGGATCGAGCCCGGCCAGTTGAAGATGCCGAAGGGCGGGATCATGTGAAGGAACCGGTCCGGGCGCCCCAGGTCCACCATGACGAACAACAGGCACATCACGATCACCGCGATGGCCATCAGCTCGCCGAAGATCACCACTTCATGCATGAACTCCTTCTTGTAGATGTAAGCGGGGATGACCAGCATCACCGCCGCCGCCGCCACGCCGACCAGGAAGGTGAAGTTGGCGATGTAGGCGCCCCAGCTCACCTGGTTGGTCATGCCGGTCGTCTCCAGGCCCGCGACGAATTGCCGCGCCCACGCATGCACGCCCACCAGCGTCAGCGCCGTCAACAGCGTCATCCACAGGTAGAACTTCGCGCTGCCCTGAAAGGAGACCCGCCAGACGCGCCAGAGGAATGTCAGGTAGTCCTTCATTTGTCGAAGAAGTAGTAGAAGCGCGGCAGCGTGCCGACTTCCTCCTTGAGGATATAGACGCGCTTGTGGTCGAGCACGTAGCGGATCTCGCTTTTCGGGTCGCGCAGGTCGCCGAAGATGCGGGCGCCGGTCGGGCAGACTTCCAGGCACGCGGGATACTTGCCGGCGCGCGAGCGCTGCAGGCAGAAGGTGCATTTCTCGACCACGCCTTTGTAGCGGAGACGGTTGCTCAGGTAATCCTGGTTCGGGTTAATCTCCGCCGGCGGCAGGGCGGGCTTCTTGTAATTGAACCGGCGCGCGTCGTAGGGACAGGCCGCCATGCAATACCGGCACCCGATGCACCAGTTGTAATCCACCACCACAATCCCGTCCGTCTCCTCCTGCCAGGTCGCCCGCACCGGACAAACCTTCGTGCAGGGCGGTTGGCGGCACTGCTGGCATTGCACCGGCATGTAGAACTTGCCCTCCTGCGGCACGGTCGGCGGATCGTAGTAGAGCGTCGAGGTCTCCAGATTCATCCCGCCCTTGTCCAGCTCCAACACGCGGATGTAGGACATCTCCAGGTCGTCGGCGGCATCGCGGGACTGGTTGTTCTCTTTGAGGCAGCCGTAGGCGCACTTGCGGCAGCCGATGCAGCGGGTCAGGTTCAGCGCGTAGCCGAACTCAACCCCCGCGCGCGCCTTCCTGTCGTGAACAGCCGGACGCACGCCATACTCCCGCTCGCACTGGTCCTCCAGCGCCTTGAGAATGCGCCGCAGCTCCTCCGGCTTCAGCTCGCGGTAGCGCTTCTGCAGGAGAGCCTCGAGCGTAAGCTCCCCGCGCTCCAGCGCGAGCAACGGGCTCAGCGCCGCGCCCAGCCCGGCCAAACCCGCCACCGCGGCCGCCGTGCCTTTGAGAAAGGTGCGGCGCGTCACCGGTTGATAAACCCGTTCGAGGGTTTGCGGGCTGACTTCGTTTTGCGGGTCGGAGTTCATGACGCGTTCCCGGCTTGCCGCGCGCCGGCCTCCTGTCCTGCGGGGGCCAATTTTGCGTCCTGCTGCGGGGAGCCTTTGGCAGGCGGATAGGCGCCGCGCGGCGGGTATTTCATCGGGGGCAGCGGTTTCATCGCCCTGAATCTCGGGCTGTGCGGATCATGGCACTGAATGCACCGCAGCCTGGTCTTGACGCCCAGCCTGGAATCCCAGAACCCGTTGACCCTGCCGTGCACGCTGGCCTGCCAGTCGCGGTGGATCGTGCCGTGGCACTTGGCGCAAAGCAGCACCACGTCGGCCTCCGCAATCTCCCTGCCATCGTAGTCCACAAAGGCATTGCGGTTCGTCGCATGATGGCAGTTGAGGCAGAAACGATTGTTGCCGTGATCGAGCTGGATATCCTGGTGCTCGCTGAGGGGGCGGTCGTAGTGCCACCTGGCGGGAAGGAGCTTGTGGCACTCCATGCAGTTGTAGGTCCACCCGTTCCTGACCAAATCCAGCCCCACCGTCTGGCGAGGCGGGGTCTTGTCAAGATGAGCATCCGAGGCAAGGCCCGTCGGCGGCTGATGCGCGGGCGGGCGGGCGACCACGGGCAGATTCGCCGGCACGGCGGCGAGCGCCGGGGCGGCCTCGCCCGCGTCGCATGCAAGCCAAACCACGGTGGCGGACGCACCCAACACGACCGCCGCCGCTGCTCGAACCACTTTTCTAATACGCAGGTCCATTCCGCGTTTCTCGGAAACATTGCACGGGAGCTGCTCCACAATCAAACCTGAAGGCGCTCCATCTCAACACACCACCGTTGACAGACGCTAACACCCGCGGCTCTTGAAAGTCAACCCACCAACCGTCGCCGCGCGCCCACGCGCCCGGCGTGATTCCGCAGATGCAGAGTCAGAGCAGCCCGATCATCCGGCAGTGGGCGCAGCGGCGCATCAATATGAACCGTCACCTGAGTTGGAACGTCTGTCCGCGCCTGACTGTTTGCTCCTCCGAGACGCCGAGCAACGTCACGCCGTCTTCGGCATGGACCTCGAACCTGCCGCTGCGTGGCTTGTCATCCGGCAAGCCCAGAAGCTGCCGCCCGGGGCCGAGCGCGCTGGTCCCTGGAACGCGTGTCCCGTCGTTGTCGGCAAAGACCACCCGCTTCTGGAGCCAGCGCCCGTAGATGCTATTACGGTCGAGACTGGGGACAGGCCCGGCGCCGTACAGGACCCCGACCAGTTTGCGCCCGGGCGACTCCTGCGACCCGCGTGTCACCCAGCCCAGCGCCACGATGTGTGCGTCGGCCTGGCCGAGATTCGTCAGCAGCGTGCGGGCGGCGGGGAACGCCGCGCCGTTCGTCGAGACCGTCTGCCACAAACGCCGGCCATTCTCGTGCAACCCCATCAGGTAATAGGTGGCCGCGCCGACCCGGAACTTCTTCACGTCGTTAACCAGGCCCGGCCCGGCCAGCACTTTCGCCTCGAAGGCGTAACGTTTGCCGTCCCGGCTCGTGGCGCGGAATGTGCCGCCCCCGCTCCGGAAGTCGCCGAAGTAAAGCCGATACGCGCCGTCTTCTCGCAGCAGGACATTCATGCCATTGATGTCGGCGTTGGTGTAGGCGTAGCCGTCCATGGCGATCACATCCCGCGCTTGCACGGTGTAAGGCTCGCCGCGCAGGCCGTTCCAGTTCGTGCCGGTGTTGTCGCTCCTGAAGAACGCCGGCTTGTTCAGGTCTTTGACCGGGTACACGGTGGCGAGTAGCGCAAAGGCCCCCGCGGCAGACCCCAGCGCGTTCACGTTGCACACGTGAACGTACGAGCCCGGCACAATGATCGCATGCCGGTTGGAGAACTCCCGGAAGCCCGCATCCGTCGTGGCGGTGTAGATGCAGTCGTTGCCGGTCGGCAAGCCGTCCCAGGCGCCGTAGAAGAGGCGGTAGCCGCCGGGCGTTTCCACCGCCGAGGGCGCGTAGATGTTGCGGAACTTGCCGTCCCGCGGCGCCAGCAGCGGGGAGCGCAGGTCCGGCACCAGGTTGAGCGTGCCCTCCTGCCAGATGCGCGGATCGAACGCGCCGGCTTCCACGCCCGTCACCTCGACATAGCCCGCCGGCGCGGCATTCGTCGTGAGCGCCACGTCCAGGGCCGGGGCGGCCGGGCACTTGTCCGGGAATGCCAGCGCCAGCAAAACCACGAGGCAACCGCCGGGCAGTCGGGCATGCAGCATGGTAAGGAACCGCATACCGCTACACCCGCAGCTTCCACGGTTTCCGCATCGGCTGATGGATCAGGGCGTTGGCCTGCTTGTCATCAATGAACCGCTGCTTCTTCGGATCAAAACGCAGCACGCGCCCGGTCTGAACGGCGATCTTGGCCAGGTTGACCAGCGTGCAGGAACGATGCCCGTTGACCTCGTTGAGCGCGAACTTCTGGCGCGTCTTCACCGCCTGGATGAAATCCGTAAGCTGCGGCTCCGGGTCGGGCAGGGCTTGTATCTTGGCGCGCAAGTCCGGTATGTCGGACTCGAAATCCCGGAACAGCTTGCCGTTGGGCCCCGCAATAAAGGCCGCATCCTTGTCCTTGTTCTCCCCGTCGAAGATGATTTCGCATCCGTCCGCATACTTGATGGAGATGCGCCGCCACGGTAGCACCGCGTCCGGGTCCTGCGGGTTGGTATCGGCTTCGATCCGGATGGGGCTCTCGTTGTCCTTATCGAGCAGATACTGCACCGGGTCGAGGTAATGCTGGCCCATATCGCCCAGCCCGCCGCCGTCATAATCCCAATAACCGCGGAACGTGGCATGGACGCGGTGGGGGTGGTAGGGCTTCTTCGGCGCCGGTCCCAGCCACATGTCATAATCCAACTCGGGCGGCACCGCCTGGGGCGTCAAATCCGTGCGCCCGCACCATTCGCCCTGCTTCCAATCAAAACCCGTCGGCCCGCCCAGCGTCACCTTGAGCGGCCAGCCGAACAGCCCGTTCTGCACGGCCTTCTTGATCAGGCGCGCCGGAACGCCCACGCCGTAAAGGGCGCCCTGGAATCGGAACCAGGTGTTCAGCCGGAAAATGCGCTTATACTTCGCCATGGCCGCCTTGACGGCCTCGCCCTCGCCGATCGTGCGCGACAAGGGCTTCTCACACCAAATATCTTTGCCCGCTTTGGCCGCCGCGATGGAAATCAGCGCGTGCCAGTGAGGCGGGGTGGGGATATGGACGATATCAATGTCCTTCCGCTCCAATACCTCGCGGAAATCCCGGTATCCCTTTACATCAGGCCCGCCCTTCTTCAGCGCCGATTCCAGGTGCTTTGCATCCACGTCGCAGACCGCCAGCAGCTTGGCGGCTGGATTGATGGCGCTCAGATGCCCCTGGCCCATCGAGCCGACCCCGATAACCGCTTTGGTCAGTATCTCGCTCGGGGGAGTGAAGCCCGGTCCGCCCAGGACATGGCGCGGCACGATGCTGACGGCCGCGACCGCGGCAATCGAGGTTCTCAGGAAATCCCGGCGGGTAAACTGGCACGACTTATTCATACGCGGCCCGAAATCTAACGGAAGTTACGCGGATAAGAAATCACTTTCTGAGGCGCGGCGCTGCGAGGTAGCGACTGGCAGGCCGGGCAAAGATATTGCCGAATTTCTATTGAGCTTCAGACATCCTGTTGGAAAACGACGTGAGTCCAATTCCCCCGACCCCCTCCTTCGGTGGTAGCACCCCGCTGATTCCTCCGTTGCTCCTCCGTTCCACCTCCGTTCCACCTCCCAACGCCAGTCGGAGGTGGAACGGAGGAGCAACGGAGGAAGGACGGAGGAATCAGCCTGTAGCTACGGTATTGGCAGCTATTTGCCAAGCCGGGAACCTGGCAGGGAGGAGTTAACGCGAGTTGTTGCCGCTGCCCCCAGACGACACAGAGGCATCCGAAGAACCCCGGGCGCCCGGCGGGGGATAGAATTGATTGGCCTGCCCGGCGGGGATTTCGCATACTGGAAGTGGATGAAATCAATGACCGGTTATGGGCGTGGGGATTGCTCGAAGGACGGCTTGACGGTGACTGTGGAGATCAGTTCGGTGAACCGGAAGCAGTCGGAAGTCTCCATCAGCCTGCCGCGCCAGTTGGAGCTGCTGGAGGCGCAAATCCGCGACGTGATAAGCGGTTACGTGGCGCGGGGGCGGCTGACGGTGCGGGTCTCCCTGCACGCGGGCGCCGGCAAGGCATCGGCGCGGATGCATTTGAACGTGCCGCTGGCCAAAGCGTATGCGCGCGAGCTAAACCGCCTCTCGCGGCAGCTCAGGCTGCCGGGGCCGGTAACGCTGGACCAGGTGTCGCGGGCGCCGGGCGTGTTCCAGACGGATGAAGACCTGGCGGTGGACGAGGACTTTTGGCCGACCGTCGCGAAGGCGCTCAAGCAGGCGCTGTCGCAAATGGTGAAGATGCGGGAGCGCGAGGGGGCGCACCTCGCGCAGGACCTGGCGAAGCGGGTGGCCGTGATGCGGAAGGCGGCGGCGCACATTGCCGGGCACGCGCCGACGGTCGCCAAACGCTATCGCCAGCAACTGATCGAGCGAATCAAGAGCGCCGGCCTGGGGGTGCCCGCCTCAGACGACGAGCGCCTGCTCAAGGAGGTCGTTTATTTCGCCGACCGCTCGGACATCTCGGAGGAGCTGACCCGCCTGCAAAGCCATTTTATGCAGTTCGAGGACGGCCGGAAATCCAAAGAGCCTGTGGGCCGGATGCTGGACTTTCTGGCGCAGGAGATAAACCGCGAGATCAACACCATTGGCGCGAAGGCCAATGACAGCCTGATTTCGCGCGAAGTGGTGACCCTTAAAGCGGAATTGGAAAAGTTCCGCGAACAGGCGCAGAATGTAGAGTGATGAACGTCGAAAGCCGAGAACCCAGGAACAGCGCGCCAGGACCGGGGCCGGGTGCTGCCAGCCCCGCCGGGACAACGCCATCGCCCAGTCCGCTGCTGGTGGTCATCTCCGCGCCATCGGGGGGCGGCAAGACAACGCTCTGCCAGCAGTTGCTCGGGGCGCGGCCGCAAATGACGCGGGCGGTGACCTGCACGACGCGCCCGCCGCGGCAGGGCGAGCAGGATGGGGTGGATTACTACTTCCTGGACGCGGCCTCGTTCCTCAAGCGGGTGCAGGCGGGCAACTTTCTGGAGCACGCCACGGTCTATGGCCACAGCTACGGCATTCTCAAGTCGGAAGTGCTGGGCAAGCTGCGCCAGGGCAGGGATGTGCTGCTCAACGTGGATGTGCAGGGAGCGGCGACGATCCGTGAGAAGGCGCAGGAGGACCCCGAGCTGAAACGCGCGCTGGTTTCCGTGTTCCTGACCCCGCCCTCGATGGAGAGCCTGGAGGGGCGGCTGCGCAAGCGCGCCACGGATGCGGAGGCCGTGATTCAGAAGCGCCTGAGCGTGGCACGACAGGAAATCGCCCAGTGGAAGCACTTCGATTACTTGCTGA
The DNA here is from genome assembly GCA_035358715.1 of Verrucomicrobiota bacterium. Classification (GTDB taxonomy): domain Bacteria; phylum Verrucomicrobiota; class Verrucomicrobiia; order Limisphaerales; family UBA8199; genus UBA8199. The sequence goes on along the minus strand of DAOPPX010000047.1, from coordinate 14,771 downwards.
TCAGCGCCGCCATCCCGGAGGATTTGCGCCGCATGGTGGCGATCCTGGAGGCCGAGAAGATGCGCTCCACCCGGGCGCAGGCGCCGGAGTTTTGAACCCATGAGCACCGGAACCAACATCGTCCTGGGGGTGACCGGCTCGATCGCGGCCTGCAAAGCCGCCGAGCTGGCGAGCCTGCTAACCAAGAAAGGCTGCAGCGTGCGGGTGGTGATGACCGCCGACGCGCTGCGGTTCGTCACGGCGGTAACCTTCAAGACGCTGTCGCGTCATCCGGTGATAACGGACTTGTACGACGACGAGGAAGGCTGGCAGCCGGCGCACATCAAGCTGGCCGACGAGGCGGACCTGCTGCTCGTCGCCCCGGCTACGGCGCACACAATTGCCCGGCTGGCGCTGGGCCTGGCCAACGACGCCCTGAGCTGCGTGGCGCTGGCGCTCAATCCCGGCGCCAAAGTCCTGGTCGCCCCCGCGATGAACGGGAAGATGTGGCTGCACCCGGCGACTCAGCGGAACGTGGCCACGCTCAAGTCGCGCGGCGCGGAGTTTATCGGCCCGGAGAAGGGCTTGCTGTCGTGCGGGTACGAGGGGCTGGGCCGGCTGTGGCCGGTGGACAAGGTGGCCGAACGCGCGCTGGCGCTGTTGCGGCGGCGCAAGCCGGCGAGGCGGCGGGGCTGAACTCCCCGCGATGAGCCCGCCCGAACCCGCGGACCTGGCAGATCATGAACTTTGGCCTGTGGCAACGGCTTAGTCACTACAGCTTCAGGGAGCTGACCGCGGCGCTCTGGCGGCTGCCGAGCCGCGCGGTGGAGTTGCTGAAGCTCCCCGCGCCGGACGCGGCAAAGCTGCTGGACCGCATCACCACCATGGAGCGGGACCTCGTCTTGCCCATCAAGGTGGCCGGGATCGCCATGCTGCTTTACTCGTTCTATTTCAAGCGGTCCTGGGTGGGGGTGAAGGAATTGGGGACGCTGGAAATCACCGTCGGGGCCACGCAGTTCTTCCTCTGGGTCTATATTGCCGCCAACGTGGTGGTGGCCGGCTTGCTGCTGGCCATGCGTCGGGTGCCGCTGCTGCTGGTCCAGTGGGCCGTGTTCATCATCAGCCTGGTGGATGGCATCTTCCTGGCCGCGCTGGTGGTGGTGACGGGGGGCTACGACAGCATTCTGTATTGGCTCTTCCTGGGGCTGATTATCCGGGGGGCGGTGAGCGTTCCGCGCGCGACATCCCAGATTATGCTCAACGCGACCCTGACGGGGTGCTACGTCCTGGCCGGTTACATCAACATCCAGCTTAATCAGACCCTCGAACAGGAGCACCTGGCGCGGACGACGTGGCAGGCGCCGCTGCGTGTGCCGCGAACATCCAACGCGCCGCCCGCCGGGTTTGAGCTTCCCGTTGATCACGAGCCCGCGGATGCTGCGGCCTCAGAGACGAATGACCAGCCCCTGCCGGCTGAATCACCGCTCCGGAGCCCCATCCGTTCTCCTGAAGACCTGGACGATCCGGCGCGGGAGAACCTGGGGTTCTATGCCTCGTCAGAAGATCCGAGGCAGACGCTGACTCTGCGCCTGGCGCTGCTCCTGCTGATGACGGTGTGCTGCTACGGGGTGCAAGTGCTGCTGGAGCGGCAGCGGCGGGCGGTGGAAGAGGAGCGCGAATTCGCCATGCGGGAAGGCCAGTTGCGCTCCGCCGGGCGCGTGGCGGCGGAGTTTACGCACCAGATGAAAAACCCCCTCGCCATCATCAACAATGCGGCCTTCTCGCTGCAGCGGGCGTTGTCGCGGGGCAAGCCGATCGCCCCCGAGCAAATCCAGATCATCCAGGAGGAGGTCGAGCATTCCGACCGGATCATCACCCAGATCATGGGTTACGCGCAGTTGAGCGAGGGCCACGTCGAGAAGCTCGGCGTGGCGGAAGAGTTGGACAAAGCCATCGCGCAGGTCTTCCCGCCCGCGGCGGGATTCCCGATCCGTATCCGCCGCCAATACACGGGCGAGTTCCCCCCGCTGTTCATGCAGCGCCGCCACCTGGTTGATACGATTGTGAACCTGCTGCAGAACGCGCGCGAAGCCCTCGGCAAGGCAGGGGGCAACATCACGGTCAGCGCCCAATGCCAGGGCGATCATTCGATCGAGATCGTTGTGCAGGACGACGGTCCGGGCATCCCGCCTGACAAACAGGAGAAGATATTCGAGGCCTACTATACGACCAAAGAGAAGGGCACCGGCCTGGGGCTGGCCACGGTCAAACACAACGTCGAGCTCTACGGCGGCAGCGCGCGGGTGGAATCTGCGCTTGAAAAAGGCGCGCGATTTGTTCTAGTATTCCCGGCCAAGGCTCTAATTAAACTGGCCAGACAGCATTGAAAACGCCTGAACACAAGCATGAACCTGGAACGCGCGGTCGCGCGGCGACCGGGTCGTGGGGCAAAGGCGCCTTGCTGATCGTGATCGCGCCGGCGGGAATGCGGGGTGGATTATGAGTGGCCGGCTGCCGCCCGTGCTGGTGGTGGATGACGAGAAGAACATGCGCCTGTCCCTCAAGACGGTGCTGGCGGACGAGAGGTATTCCGTGCGGGCGGTTGAATCCGCCGAGGAGGCGCTGGACCTGCTGGAGCGGGAGGAGTTCTTCATGGTCATCACCGACGTGCGGCTCGGCGGAATGAGCGGCTACGAGTTTCTGACCAAGGCCCGCATGCAATGGCCGAACCTGCCGATCCTGATGATCACCGCCTACGCCACGCCGAAACTGGCCGTCGAGGCCATCAAGGCCGGGGCGATGGATTACCTGGCCAAACCGTTCGCGCCCGAGGAACTGCTGCACGCCGTGGCGCGCTGCGCCGAACGCCATCGCTTGCTGCAGGACAACGCATCGCTGCGGACGCACGCGGCCGAGACCTGGGGGCTGGACCAGATTGTCGGCGATTGCCCCAAAATGCGCGACCTGCGCCAGCTTATTCAAACGGTCGCCCCGACCGATGCCCGCGTGCTGGTGCTCGGCGAAAGCGGCACGGGCAAGGAACTGGTGGCCGGCGCCCTGCACAGCCTGAGCCAGCGTTCCCAGGCCGCCTACGTGCGGATCAACTGCGCCGCCATTCCTGAAACGCTCCTGGAGAGCGAGTTGTTCGGCCACGAAAAAGGCGCCTTCACCGGCGCGCTCAAACAGAAGCCCGGACGGGTCGAAGAAGCCGACGGCGGGACGATCTTCCTGGATGAGATCGCGGACATGAGCCGCCCCCTCCAGGCCAAGCTCCTCCGGTTCCTGGAGGACGGCACGTTCCTGCGCGTGGGCGGCACGACGGAACTGCGGGTCAACGTCCGGCTGATCGCCGCCACCAACCGCGACATCGTCGAGGCCATTCGCCAGGGCCAGTTTCGCGAGGACCTCTTTCACCGGCTCAATGTGGTGCAGTTCCGCCTGCCGCCGCTGCGCGACCGGGGCGAGGACGTGCTGCTGCTGGCCGATTACTTCTTGCAGAGCTTCGGCGTTGCCCTGCATAAGAAGACCCGGACCGTCTCCCGCGCCGCCCGGCAGAAGCTGCAGTCGCACCACTGGCCCGGCAACGTGCGCGAGCTGCGCAATGTGATCGAGCGCGCCCTGATCCTGGAAGCCTCGACCGAGATTCAGCCCGCGAGCCTGCCGGACTTCCATTTGGAGGGACTCCTGCACAAGACAGCCGCGCCGAGGCTCTCGGGCACCGAGTCGCTTGACGACCGGATGCAGGACTTTGAGCGCGAGCTCATCACGGCCATGCTCGAGCAGAACCACTACAGCCTGACCAGGACCGCCGAACAATTGAAGGTCAGCCGTCATGCCCTGCGCTACCGGATGCAGCGGTTGAACATCACGACCGAAACCGATTCGGACGAAGACCCGGGAGCCGCGAAAGGCAAAGACGCCGCGCCATGAGCCCGACTCCGTTCTTCCTGGTCGCTGTCACGTTCGAAGACGTGGTAAAGTCCTGGCAATCGCTGCGGCCCTCCAGCTTTACCGGCTTCCTGGTGTTTGCCGCAATCGGGTTGGTGACGCTGCTGGTTGTGCTGTGGGCGGTTTATATTCGGAAACCCCAGCGAAGGCGCTCGCGCCATCATTCGCGCCATCATTCATCCATCGCGGCCCGGCCTGCGGGCGGCCCGGGCGATGCGCAGGCTGTTGCCCCGCAGGGAAAACGCCACCGGCGGCGGCGTTCCCGGCGCAAACACCGCCCCCGCAATCCAACCCTTGCCGAAACCGGGGGGCTGCCCTCCATTCGCCCTAACGGCCCGACTGCCCCTTAGGCTTGCCGCATGCAAGAGAGCCGGATGATCACGCGGAGAAGCGCGTCGAATCTGGCGCTGGCCTTCGTGCTCCTGCCCGCGGCCAAACGCAACGCCATGACTGCCCTCTACGCGTTCTGCCGCGAGGTGGACGATGTGGCCGACAACGAGTCCGTTCCCGTGCCCCAGCGCCGCGAGCAACTGGCCGCCTGGCGGGCGGATGTCCAACGGGCCTGCGGCACAGAGACTCCCCGATTTGCTGTCAACCGTGATTTGCAGCCGGTCATCCACCAGCACAGGCTGGCTTTTGAGCACTTCGACGCTTTGCTGCAAGGCGTGGAGATGGACCTCGACGTCAAGCGTTATGAGGACTACGAGCGGCTGGACCTTTACTGCTATCGCGTCGCGTCGGTGGTCGGCCTGCTGAGCATCGAGGTGTTCGGCTACCAGGACCCGGCCTGCCGCGACTACGCCGTCTGCCTCGGCAAGGCGCTGCAACTGACCAATATCCTGCGCGATGTCCGCTCCGACGCCGAGCGCGGCCGGATTTACCTGCCGACGACCGAGTTGGCCCGGTTCAACGTCTTGCCCGAGGAAATCCTGCGGTTTGAATACTCTCCGCGTTATTGCAGCCTCGCCGGCAGCGTGGCCCGGCGCGCCCGACAATTCTACCGGGCGGCGCGGGAGACACTCCCGGCCGCTGATCGCCGCTCGATGGTGGCGGCCGAACTGATGGGGTCCGTCTATTGGCGGCTGTTGCGCAAGCTGGAACGCCAGCGCTTCAACGTATTTGGCCCCGCGCCAACGCGGCTCAGCAAGGTTCACAAGCTAATGCTCATCCTGCGCGCCTGGTGCCGGTTCATCTCGGGCGCCCGTTCGCCCGATTATGGCGCCTGAGAGCCCCAGGCCGGCCCCCAAGCCCCGGCGCCTGATCGTCAACGCCGACGACTTTGGGCGGTCCGGTTCCGTCAACCAGGCAGTTGTTCGCGCCCATCGGGAAGGCATCCTGACGACTGCCAGCCTCATGGTGACCGAGCCCGCGTTCGAGGAAGCGGTGGCCCTGGCCCGCGAGAACCCCCGGCTGGGGGTGGGGTTGCATCTGACCTTGCTGTGCGGCCATGCCGTCCTGCCGCCCGACGAGGTCCCCGGCCTGGTCAACGCGAACGGGGAATTGAGCGGCAGCCCCGTCGGCGCCGGATTCCGCTATTTCTTCCGGCGCGGTCTGCGCGGGCAGTTGCGGCGGGAAATCCACGCGCAGTTCGAGAGGTTCCACGCCACCGGGCTGCCGCTGGATCATGTCAACGGCCACCTGCACCTGCATCTGCATCCGGCGGTGTTCAGCATTCTAATGAGCGACGCTGCCCAGCTCGGTTTCACGCGCCTCCGGCTGACCTTCGATCCGCTGCTCCTGAACTTGCGCCTGGCGTCCGGCCATCTTGCCGGCCGCCTGCTGCACGCGGTTATCTTTCATCTGCTCTCGGCGCGCGCCCGGCCCGTTTTGGCGCGGCGCGGCATCCGGCACACCCGCGCTGTCTTTGGCCTGCTGCAGAATGCGCGCGTTGATGAAGCCTATATCAACCGCCTGCTTCCGCGGCTTCCGGAGGGCGAGTCGGAGCTTTACTCACATCCCTCGCTCGAAGAGTCTAGGCATGAGTTTGACGCCCTGGTCAGCCCGCGGGTGCGGCAACAGGTCAAGAGCCTTGGCGTCGAGTTGATTCGCTACCAGGATTTGTAATATGGCTAAGTTGCTTCTCATACTCCTTATCGGATTGGTCTTCGAAGCGGGCGGCGTGGTCTTGCTCAAGAAAGGCATCGGGCAGATCGGCGAGGTCGGGAAAGTCAGCGTGGCCGAGATCGTCCGCGTCGCCAAAGCCGGCGTTACCAATGGCAACGTGCTGTTGGGCATCTTGTTGGAGGCGCTGTTCTTTGCCTGCCTGCTGGTCCTCCTGGCCGAGAGCGACGTCAGCTTTCTCTGGCCGCTGACCGCGCTGAGCTTCGTGATGACCACCTTCGCCGCGATCCTCTTCCTGGGCGAGAGGGTCTCCCCCATCCGCTGGGCCGGCGTAGTTTTCATCGTCATCGGCGCCGCCCTGATCAGCTACAGCGAGCATGCCAAGCCGAAGCCATCTCAGCCCGCAGCCGCCCTGGAGCCGGGAGCTACTCCGCCGTAATCGCGGCCAGAACCTCAGCTAGCGTTCCGGCTGCCAACCCGGCTTGCTCTTGCAGGCGCAGCAACTCCACCGCCTTGCCAGGGGACTTTGCCAGCGCCAGGGCCAGCTTCCCGTAGTCCAGCCTCTGCCGGGCGGTCATCAACTGGCTGAAATCCAGCGGCAGGTCTTCCAGGGCGGTATCCAGGATCACACGCACGGTCGCGCTGGGCACATTCTGCTCGCGGCACACCGCACAGATCGCGCCTGACTCCATCTCGACGGCATCGGCTCCGGTCGTTTCGTGCAGCGCTCGCTTTTCCGCCGCGGTTGCCGCCACCCGGTCAGCGCAATGGAAGCGCGCCGGCTGGGCGCCCGCCGCCAGCAGGGCCGGCTCCAGGCCGGTCTCCGCTTCGGCAGCGAAGACCACCGTGCCCGTCGGCCAATCTGGCCGCAGCCCCCCCGCAAACCCGCAACTCAACACCAACCCCGGCCGTTCCTGAACCAAAGCCGCGCGCAGCGCCCGCTCCGCATTACGCTTCCCCATCCCCACCAGCATGACTCTGACATCGCGCCGCCCTTTCACGAGTCGCCGAAACGCCCCTGCCTCCTCCCTCACCGCAAAACACACCCACACCCTCCGCGCTTCGCCCTTCGGCCCTCCTTCTGCCTTCTGCCTTCTGCCTTCTGCCTTCACTTAATGCCCGCCAGCCGCTCCTGCCAGATATGATACAGGAGCACCGTGGCCTTCACATCCCCCAGGCAGTAATCCGCGATGTCACGGTAACGACCCGCGGCGATCAGCGAATTCATATCCGCGCCGGTCACACCATGGCTCTTTGGAGACTCGATGCCGAACGCCTTGCAGTAAAAATCCAGGTTGAACCGCCGGGCCGCACCCTCGCGCCCGCTGACGCCGTAGAACGTCAACTGCTCCGCCAGGTCGCAGTGCGGCTCGGTCTGGAAGCGGTAACCCAGCCAGTTCTTGCGCGTGATGGGAACATTGAGCAGCGCCGAGCGCAGGTAAATGAACGGCACATCAAAGCCGCGCCCGTTGAAGGTGACGATGCTCTCGTAGTGCTTCGCCACATCCCAGAAGGCCGTCAGCAGCTCGACCTCGTCCATGCACGCCATGAACTCCACCGGGCCGGCCTCGTCGGCATCCGCCTCGTAGTCCTCCGCGGTGAAGAGCACCTGGCCGCGCGAGGTGTCGGCGTTGAGCATCGCGACGCAGACCACCTGCGCGGTGAACGGCCACAAGCTGAACTGCTGCCGGATTTCCGCGCGCCGCGTCTCCCGCGCCGCCTCGTCGGCAATCTTCTGGCACTCGCGGAACAGGTATTCCTGTTGGGCGTCGTCGAATTGCTCCAGCGGCAGCGCGGAGGTCTCGATGTCGAATACCAGCTTGGCCATGATGCTTGGGTAGGGACGCGTTCCACCGCGTCCCACGCTTGCTCTGGAATATCCGGGACGCGGTGGAACGCGTCCCTACCGGCACGTTTACGCGCCGAACTTGTCGAACATCTTGGCGTTGGCCTGCATCAGCCGGATCAGGTCCTTCGCCGCGAAGACCCCCAGCGAGCCGGAATTGGCGCCCGTTTCGGTGAACCGCTCCAGCTTGTCCGAGCCCGAGCATTCGGAGTGGAGCATAACCGGCTGCGGATGCCAGGAATGGCCTTTCATCGCACAGGGCGTCGAGTGGTCGCCCGTGATGGCCAGCACGTCCGGCTTCTTGCGCAGCAGGATCGGCAGCGCCGCGTCGAATTCCTCGATCGCCTTCTTCTTCGCGGCGAAGTTGCCGTCCTCGCCATACATGTCGGTGTACTTGAAGTGAATGAAGAAGAAGTCGTAGTTGCCGTGCTCGGCCAGGTAGCGCTCGAACTGCTCGGCGATGGTCTGCGGCCCTTCCAACTTGGCCATGCCCACCAGTTGCGCCAACCCCTTGTACATCGGATAGACGGCAATGCAGGCTGGCCGCAGCCCATACCGGTCTTGAAACAGCGGAATCTCAGGTTGATGCGCTATCCCGCGCATCAGGAAACCGTTCGCCGGTTTCTTCTGGGCAATCAAGGGCAAGGCCGCCTTGTAGAACTCGGCCACCAGTTTGGCAGCCTTCTTCGCCTTGGCGGACTTGGGGTTCACCGGCGCCGCTTTGGGAACCGGGAGCCCCTCGCGATGCGGGTCGGCGTCGGTCAGCGGCCCTTCCAGGCCCTTGCCGCGGAACAGCACCACAAACCGATGGCCTTTCCCGGGCTTGATGATCACTTCCGCGTCGCCCACCTTTTTCACCTTCTGCGCCAGCAGCGCACAAAGTCCCTCGCAGACTGCGGTGTCAATCCGGCCCGCGCGGCGGTCGGTAACAATCCCCTTGGCGTCGAGCGTGCAGAAGTTGGCCCGCGCCGCCACATCGCCCGCCCGCAGTTCGAGGCCCAGGCCCAGCGCCTCGATCACCCCCCGCCCCACCTGGAACTCCAGCGGGTCGTACCCAAATAGCCCCAGGTGCCCCGGGCCGCTTCCCGGCGTAATGCCCGGCGCAATCGGAATCAGCCGCCCCTGCGCGGAGTCCTTTGCCAGCGTGTCCATGTTCGGTGTGACCGCTGCTTCGAGCGGGGTCAGGTAACCTTGCTCCCGCGTGGCCACATCGCCCACGCCATCGAGCACCACCAGCGCCACCTTGGCGTTGGCCTTAAGAGTCAATTCGGAATACAGAGTATCGAGATTCATATACAACTTGGCCGCATAATGGAAGGAACGCTGCCGCACCGTCAACGCGATTCGGCCTCGACTTCCGCCGCCTGGCTTCCAAGACTGGCCGCATGGCACAGGTTGTTCTGGAGCATCTGACCAAGGTCTTCACCGGGCCGGCGGGCAGCAGCCTTCGCGCGGTGGACAACGTCAGCCTCGCCGTTGAAGACAACGAACTCCTCGTGCTGGTTGGCCCCTCGGGCTGCGGCAAAACGACACTATTGCGCCTCATCGCCGGCCTGGAGACCCCCACCGCCGGCACCGTCGCGCTCGCCGGCCGGACCGTCAACCACCTGCCCCCCAGGGATCGTGATGTGGCAATGGTCTTCCAGAACTTCGCCCTGTATCCCCACCTGTCGGTCTATGACAACCTGGCCTTCGGGCTGAAACTCCGGCATGTGCCCCGGGCGGATATTGACCAGCGCGTCCGGGAGGCCGCGCAAGTCCTGGATCTCGGCGCCTGTCTCGAGCGCCACCCGGCATCCCTTTCCGGCGGCCAGCGCCAGCGCGTCGCGCTGGGCCGCGCCCTGGTCCGCCGCCCAAGCCTGCTGCTGCTCGACGAGCCCCTCTCCAATCTCGACGCTCCCGCCCGGCTCCAGATGCGTGCTGAGATCGCCCGGCTCCACACCCGCCTGGCCTGCACCATGCTTTACGTCACCCACGACCAGGTGGAGGCCCTGACGCTCGGCCAGCGCGTTGCCCTCATGCAGGACGGCGTGCTCCAGCAAGTCGCCGCACCGCTGGACCTTTACCGCCAGCCCGCCAACCTCTTCGTTGCCGGCTTTATCGGCTCGCCCCCCATGAACTTCTTCGAGGGCACCGTGCTGGCGAACGGGGCCGCGCTCCGGTTTCAGGAAACCCCTTGCGACCGTCCTGCCGCTTCGAGGCCTGTCACCCTGGAACTCGACGCTGCGAGCGCCCGGTCCCTGCGGCCCTACATTGGCAAGCCGGTGGTGTTGGGAATCCGCCCGGAACACATCGCCTGCGACGCCAGTCAGCCTCCGCCTTTGGCCGGGCGCACATTCGAAGCGGTGGTTGAACTCGTCCAGCCAATGGGCGCCGAAACCTATCTCCACCTGGCCGGCCACAACCGCGGCGTTATTGCCCGCGTTGCGCCGACACACGGCGCCCGCGTCAAGGACCGGGTGTCGCTCGCCTGCGACCTGCGCCACGCCCGTTTCTTCGACCCGGCGTCCGGCAAGGCAATCGAGTAGGCGCATTCCTCCGCCCAACGCACACATCGCCGGCCTGCAAGGGGCGGCCTTCCAGCCGCCCCATGATCAAGACCCGCCCCTGGGCAGTCCGGGAGTGAAAATTCGACTGGCTTTGCCCGAACCCCGTTAGTTATGGTTCCCCGGTAAGTCGAGAGACTCCTTATGATCAGACCAAAGAATGCGGAGCCTGAGGGGCGCAAGGCGCCGAAGCCGACGCCTGTGCCCGTCCCGGGGCCAGTACCACCGTTGTTCCGAAAGATTGATTGGCTGGCGCTGGCGATCACCTTCGCCGTGGTTTGGGCGGTCTATTTGATGACCCTGGCGCCGGAGCTGACGTTGGAGGACTCCGGCGAGCTGGTGACGGGGGCGTTCTACGCCGGGATTCCCCATCCGCCCGGCTACCCGGTTTGGACGATCTATAGCTGGCTGTGGACGGCGCTCTTGCCCATCGGCAACATGGCGTGGCGCGTCTCGGTGGGGCAGGCCTTTAGCGGCGCGATGGCCTGCGGCCTGCTCGCCCTGCTGGTCTCCCGCGGCAGCAGCATGCTCATGGAGGGCATCGAGGAACTCAAGAGCATGACCGGCAAATGGGAAAGCGCCATCTGCCTGATCTCGGCCGTGTGCGCGGGCTTGCTGCTCGGGCTGGACGGCTTCATGTGGAATGAATCGGTCGTGGTGAACCGCATCGCCGTGACCAGCGTGCCGTGGTATCTGGCGGTGCTGGTTTGCCTGCTGCGCTGGATTTACGCGCCGCACCAGATGCGCTACGCCTACTGGGCGGCCTTCCTGTTCGGGGTCTGCATCACTCTGCATCAAAGCCTCATCGTGGCCGCGCTGGGCATCGAGGTGGCGATCGCCGCCGGCAATCCGCGGCTGGGCCGCGACGCGTTCCTGGGCAACTTCATTGTGTATCTGGCCGACTGCCTGCTGGTGGTGTTTACGGGCGACCACATGTTCCACAACATCGGCGCCAAGCCCGGGCTGCTGTTCCTCTTCAACGTTATCGGCATTGGCTCGCTGATTGCGAGCATCTGGCTGGCCGTCCGCACCAAGGGGCTGGGCGGCTACTGGAAGACGGTGCTGGCAATGGCCGGCCTCTGGATGCTGGGGGTGTCGTTCTACCTCTACATGGCGGTTTCGGGCATGACTAATCCGCCCATGCAGTGGGGCTACCCGCGCACCGTCGAAGGCTTCTTCCACGCGCTGAGCCGCGGCCAGTACGAACAGCCCAACCCGACCAACCCGGTCACCGATCCCCGCCGCTTCGTCAGCCAAATGGGCATGCTCATTGAAGGCGTGGCCGCTGAGTTCACCTGGGTTTACATGTTCATCGGGCTGGTGCCCTTCCTGTTCTTCTTCAAGATGCAGAAGCGCGAACGCGCCTGGATCATCAGCCTTTCGGCGCTCTACGTCTGCCTGGGGGCGCTGTTGATCCTGCTGCTCAATCCCACGCCGGACCGGGCCTCGGCCGACCTCGTCAAGGTCTTCCTGTGTTCTTCGCATACCATTGTGGCCTGCCTCATCGGCTACGGCCTGGCGCTGACCGCCGCCTTCATGGCCACGCATTACCAGAAGTTCCGGCTTTGGGGGTTGGCCGGGGGCATGTTCGCCGTGGTGCTCGCCCTGTTCTGCCTCTGGGACACGACGGGCAAGCACTACTTTGGCCCCGCCGGGGTGGTCAAGCTCTCGGAGTTGCCGCACTGGATCGGGCGCGCCTTTGCCCCGAATCAATACGGCCTGCCCATCTACGCCAACCTGCTGCTGCTGGCCATCGCGGTGGCCTTCGTGCTGGCCCTGGTGGTCTATCGCCAGCGCGGCCCGCTCCTCGTCACCCTGGGGCTCTTTGCCTCCATGCCCCTCTACTCGGCGCTCACTCACTGGTTCCCCAGCAACCAGCGCAACCACTGGTTCGGCTACTGGTTCGGCCATGATATGTTCACCCCGCCCTTCAAGGGCGCGGACGGCAAACCGCTCTACCCGGAGATGACCAAGGACGCGGTGCTGTACGGCGGGACCGACCCCGGCCGCTTCTGCCCGACCTATATCATCTTCTGCGAAAGCTTCACGCCGCACCATTGCCAGCCCAAGGAGGACCAGAAGTTCGACCGCCGCGATGTCTATATCATCACCCAAAACGCCCTGGCCGATGGAACCTACCTCTGCTACATCCGCGCGCACTACAATCGCAGCACGCAGATTGACCCCCCCTTCTTCAGCGAGCTGATGCGGATGGTGTTCAAGGACAAGGAGTACGAGACCAACCTGCTGGCCCGGGCGGTCGCGCCGCTGGACCGGTTCTTCGGCAACCTGGGCGCCCGCGTCGAGAAGCGCCGGCGCACCTACACGTCCTGGTTTGCCGACAAGGACTTTGTTGACCTGCCCGCCCTGGCGGCCAAGCTGCGCCCCGGCCCGCAGCAGGATCCACTCTCGAAACATCTTTATGAGAACCTCAGTTCAGAGACGCAGCGACTGCTTACCAGCCAGGGCAACGAGGCGGCCTTGCGCCGCCATTTGGCGACAGACCTGAATGGGCTGCTGGAGCGCGAACTCAAGATCAAGGAACGCGCTCGCGCCAAGCAGCGCGAGAAGGACGCCGTGGACCAGGAGATCGCGGATGGCAGCACCTCCGAGCGCCTGCGCCAGAAGCAGGAAAAACTGGGGACCGAGTTGGCTGAGCTATCGAAAACAAAGCCGCTCTACGAGCCGGAACGGTTCAAGCACGTCCAGCTCTCGGAATACCTGACCGACTTCATCAAGGAAGACCCGCAGAGCTGGACCCGCATCCGGCTCAACCGCCTGCTCCTGGAAGAGGCTTATCCCAAGGAGATTGCCCGGAGCCGCGGCGGGGTTTACCCCGACCGTGAAATCTACTCGGCCACCCCCGAGGATTCACAGCGCTGCTTCCAGGAATACATGGCCGACGCCCAGCGGCGCATGCAGGCGGGTCAGTTGAAACCAGGCGAGGACGTGAAAATCATTGACAGCCGGATGCAGGTTTCCGGCCAGGTCGCCGTCATGAACATCAACGGCCTGCTGACCAAGGTCATCTTCGATCAAAACCCCAAGAACGAGTTCTTCGTCGAGGAGAGCTTCCCGCTGGACTGGATGTACCCGCACCTGACGCCCTTCGGCATCATCATGAAGATCAACCGCGAGCCGCTGCCCTCCCTGACGGAGGACGTCTTCCAGCGGGACCACCAGTTCTGGAGGCAGTTCTCCAAACGCCTGACCGGTGACATTATTGACTACGACACGCCGGTTAAGGAAATCACCGATTGGATCGAAAAGACCTACCTGCGCCACGACTTCACCGGCTTCACCGGCGACCGCCGGTTCGTCCACGATGATGACGCCCAGAAGTCCTTCTCCAAGCTCCGCAGTTCCATCGGCGGCATCTACGCCTGGCGGCTCAACCCCGACCCGAATGTCTGCAAGCCGGAATACCGGCCCAAATCCAACGCGGAGTACCAACGCGTGCTCAAGGAAGCTGATTTCGCCTTCCGCCAGGCTTTCGCCTTTTGCCCTTACAGCCCGGAAGCCGTCTTCCGCTACGCCCAACTGCTGCTCCAGACGCGGCGTTTCGACGACGCCCTCCTCATAGCGGAAACCTGCCTGAAGCTGGACCCCTACAACGGCCAGGTGCGGGGGCTCGTGGACAACATCAAGAGCTATAAGCAGGCCTCGGGAATCGAGCAGGCCCAGGCGGCGCTCATGCAATTGGAGGATCAGGTGCAGAAGAACCCCTCCAACTTCCAGGCCGCCCTGGACCTCTCGAGCGCCTACCTCCAAATGCAGCAAACCAACCGCGCGGTTCAGATTCTGGACGGCGTGTTGAACCATCCCAAGGCAGATGCGAACGTCTTCCGCAGCCTGATTCAGGTTTACAGCAGCTTCGGCCACTACGCGGGACTGCAGAAGGCCGTTGACAAACTTGAAGCGCAGCCGCAACACGACGCGGGGGCGATGCTAAGCCTCGCCCAGGCCTACGCGATGCTCCAGAATGTGCCCAAGCTCGAAGCGTCCCTCGATAAACTGGTCAAGCTCATGCCCACCAACCCCGAAGCCTGGTACGACCTGGCCGTGTTGAAATCCGGCCTGGGCAAGCCCGCCGAGGCCCTCTCCGCCCTCCGCCAGGCGCTTGACCTCAGCAACAAGCGGCTCCAGCAAGACCCCAAAGCGCGCGATTTGCTGGCCAGCGCAAAGAAAGAGGACCGCTTCGGCTCGCTGCGCCAATCGCCTGAGTTCAAGAAGCTAGTCTCGCCCTAGCCGCGCCTTGCAGTCACTTCCTGCCGGTACGGCAGGGGCGTTCTGCCGAAACCTCCCGTCCGGCGCTCTGCCAACACCCGGGTTTGAAGCACGGCTGATTCAAGAAAAGCAGTAAGCCTTAATGCGGGTTGGAAGGAGCGTTA
>DAOPPX010000046.1:0-39054 GCA_035358715.1 Verrucomicrobiota bacterium | reverse complement strand
GATGAGGAACCGTTTCACATCCCCATTATGGTGGTAGTGTCAAGATGCGCCCAGCTGGCACCGTCTTCGCGTTTCGAGCTTGGCCGACTGGCCGTTCTAGGTCAGTATAGCTCCCGCCGTCGCCAAAAGCGGCGGCGCGCTGAACGCGATGAGAAGCAACCTTGCTCCCGACACAATCCGCTGGTTAAACGGCGCCAGGTCAAGCCTCGTATTGCTTTTTCAAGGCCTGTTAGTGCTAACCGCACTGCCAGACGGTTCCGCCGCTCCGGCAGCCCAAGGCTCCGCTGAACGACCCAACATCCTCTGGCTGGTCAGCGAGGATAACGGCCCGTTCCTCGGTTGCTACGGCGACCCGCTGGCGCGCACCCCGACACTCGACCGCCTCGCCAGCCGGGGCGTTCTGTTCGAGCGCTGTTTCGCCCAACCGGTTTGCGCGCCCTCGCGGTTCGCGCTCATCACCGGGATGTACGCGACCACTTGCGGCCCCGCCGAGCATATGCGCGCCCAGGGCAAGATTCCCTCCTGGCTCAAAGGTTTTCCCGCCTACTTGCGCAAGGCCGGTTACTACGCCTCAAATAACGCGAAGACCGACTACAACTCGCCCATCCGCCCGAGGGACACCTGGGACGAATCGAGCAAGACCGCCCACTGGCGCAACCGGCCCGATCCGAAGCAGCCGTTCTTTAGCGTCTTCAACCACGAAGTCACCCACGAGAGCTGCCTGTTCCCGGAAGAAGAGAAGCCGCTCGACTTTCCGTCTCTGGACCCCGCCCGGGTCCGCATCCCGCCCTACCAGCCGGACACACCCGCGGTGCGGGCCGACTGGGTGCGGCATTACAACCATATGACTCTGATGGACGGGCAGGTCGCCGACAGGCTCCAGCAGTTGGAGAACGATGGTCTGGCCGAGAACACCATCGTCTTCTACTACGGCGACAACGGCGGCGTAACCCCGCGCAGCAAGCGCTTTCTTCAGCGCAGCGGCACTCATGTTCCATTGATCGTCTATTTCCCGCCCAAGTGGCGGCACCTGGCGCCCGCCGCGCCCGGGTCCCGAATCAAAGACCCTGTGAGCTTCGTGGATTTTGCCCCGACCGTCCTCTCCCTGGCCGGGGTGAAGGCGCCCGACTACATGATGGGCCGCGCTTTTGCCGGAGCGGCGAAGAGCCAGCCGAACGAGTATGTCTTCTGCACGCGCGACCGCATGGATGAACGCTACGACATGATGCGCTCGCTCATGAATTACCGCTACCTCTACATCCACAACTACCGCCCGGACTTGCCTTATGTGCAGTGGATGGCCTATCCGTTCCAGGCCCGGGGCTATCAATCGTGGGCGAAGGAAGCTGCCGCCGGCCGCCTCACCCCGGCCACGGCACAGTTCTGGGGCGAGAAGCCCGCCGAAGAACTCTATGACTTGGTGGCCGACCCCGACAACATTCGCAACCTCGTCAACGATCCTGCCCACCGCGAGGCCCTGGATAAGATGCGCGCCGAAATGAAACGCCGCGTGCTCGCCATCAAGGACAACGGCTTTATCCCCGAAGGCTCGCCGCTGGAAGGCTACGAAGCGTCGCGCCAGCCGGGTGCCGTGCCCTTCGAGCGCGTGGTGGACCTGGCCAACCTCGCCTCGGAACGCAAGGCGGAGAATCTGCCCAAGCTCACCGCGGCGTTGGATGATCCAAACGAGGCCATCCGCTGGTGGGGCGCGCTGGGCTGCGGCATGCTTCGCCAGCAAGCGGCACCGGCCGAGGCCGCCTTGCGCAAGCGGCTGGAGGACCCTTCCGGCGCGGTCCAGGCGGCTGCCGCCGGCGCCCTGGCGCAGTTGGGCCACATTGACGCGGCGTTGCCTGTGCTTGAACGCTGGCTAACCACCACCAACCAGACCTTTTACTCTGTTCACGCAGCCAACGTGCTGATCCACCTGGGCGAAGCCGGACGCCCGCTGCTACCGGTCATGAAGAAGCTCTACGCTGCCACCGCGAATGACACCCGGAACAGCCCTCCCGCCTACCTGCACCGCAACCTCGAACGGAACATCGCCCTGCTCGAAGGTCGCCAGTCGGCGCTGGTGTATCCAACGTTTGAGCGCGGGAAATGAGCGTGCCGTCGTGTGATGTGGGCGCAAATGCGTCTTGAGCGCGGTTCCGGCACGGCACGCTCACAACCAGCGCTCTGCCCTTGCCTCTGGCGCAACTCCTGCTGTCATTCCTGCCATGACGCAACAACACTGGGAATCAGTGACCAAAGGAAAGCTGTTTGGCTTTGCCGTCGGTTTCGGGCTTTTCCTGCTGTTGGTCTTGCGCTCTGAGCCGGGCTTCGTCTTGCTCCTGGACCATGCCAATTTGCTTTTCCACGAGGCGGGCCACCCGTTGCTGGGGGTGTTCAGCTCCCGACTGGAAACCTACGGCGGCACTATTGGCCAGTTGGTGTTTCCCTGTGTGCTGGCAGTCTCCTTCTGGCGGAAGGGGCAAACGCTCGGATTTGCTGCCGCTTGCATCTGGTTCTTCGAGAATTGGTTCAACATCGCCCGCTACATGGCTGACGCCCGGCGCCTCGAACTGCCTCTGGTGGGTGGCGGCAATCATGACTGGAATACCATCTTCAGCCGCTGGGACCTGCTACAATATGACACCCGCATCGCCGCCGCGGTGACGGTCACCGGCTGGATCGGCATCGCCGCAACTTGTGCCTGGGTAGCTTGGCGCGCCTGGCAGGACCGTCGACGCTTGGCACTAAATGCCGACCTCATGGGCGCGGTTTGAGGCTTGCACGATTCAGCGCCGACCTGAACCGAGTGCGATCCCTGACAATCCGATTCCGGCACAAGCGAAAGCGGTCCGTGCAGATCTGCGGAGGGTAGCGACTGCCAGCCTCAGAACTATTGACCCGCCGCCCGGATTCTGAGGCTGTGAGGAATCTTCAGGAGGCCACCACAGGGCCGCTTCTTTCAGGAATCTCGCTTGTTCTGTCGTAAGGGCGCGCTTGGTGGCAGCATCCACAACCCGCGCTGACTCCTCCCCGCCAAGAGTCCTCGGCTTGGCAAATAGCTGCCCTTACTGCAGTTGCACGCAGTTACCCCCGTCCCTCCCCCGTTCTACCTCCGTTCTACCTCCGTTCTACCTCCGTTCTACCTCCGTTTCCGATACGGAGGAAGGACGGAGGTAGAACGGAGGTAGGACGGAGGTGCAAGCGAGGGACTACCAGCGAAGGAGAGGGTATGCCGAGAGGGGATTTGGACTCACGTCGTTATCAACGGGTTGGGATGTCTGAGCCTGGTGCTCGGCGGTTTCGTCTGCGACTGTTTGGGCTCGGCCCACTTTCGCACACGGTCCTTTGTGCTGATCACCCAGTCGGAGTTGGCCGAGCGGACAGGATATCCGTGGCACGGGCAAGTTATCGCTGGACGGGCGGAGCAGGGAAACGCATTCGGTGGCCGCGCCGGTGCCTTGGGTCGAGAATCTGACAGCGCGGCTGCCGGTCGCGGCCATCTCTGGCCGTTGGTCTGCGGGAGGCAGCGGCATGGGATTCTGGGTGGGCGGAAGTAGTCCGCTGACACCGATGACGGCACAATGCCCGGCGGAGACTGGTTCGCGGGGACTTGATTATCCGGCTAGATGGCTTAGGGTGAAGAAACTACATAGGAAGGAGCAAGTTATGCCAGTCAAGACACTTAAGCAGTTCTTGGATAGAGAGAAGATCAAGTACGTCAGCCTCATTCATTCGACCGCCTATACGGCACAGGAGGTAGCCGCTTCGGCGCACATCCCAGGCAAGGAACTTGCCAAGACGGTGATCGTGCAACTCGATGGCGAGACGGCGATGGCCGTATTGCCGGCTGATCGCAAGGTGGTCCTGCAGGACCTGCGAGAGGTCACGGGGGCCGACCAGGTCAAGCTGGTCCCAGAGGAGGAGTTTAAGCAGAGATTCCCGGATTGCGAGATTGGCGCCATGCCGCCCTTCGGGAATCTTTACGGCATGGAGGTCTATGCGGCGTCCTCGTTGGCCGAAAATGCGGACATAGCCTTCAATGCCGGCTCGCATACCGAGGTCATCAAGCTGGCCTACAAAGACTTTGAGCGGCTGGTGCGTCCCAAGGTGGTCAGCTTCACGACCTGAGCGGGGTTTCGCACCCTCCGCCGGGAGGAGGTGTTACCGCGCGACAGGCAGCTCGCGGATTTTCACGTTGCGAAACCAGACTTCGCAATTGTGATCCTGGAGCAGCAGGTGGCCTCGTGCGCTGTTGCCGAATCCTGCCTTGTCCCGGAACTTGCTGGCCGCGATCGCCGCCCTGACGACCTCGCTGCCACACTCGTATTCGAGCACCTTGACACCGTTAAGCCAGTGCTCGACGTGGTCGCCTTTGACCAGAATTCGTGAGGAGTTGATCTGCCCTGGCGGCTTGACGGGAGGGCAGGTCGGTTCCATCACGGCATAGAATGAGGCGGTGAGCTGCTTGCGGTTGCCTTTATCAATGCCCACCGCGCGTTCGTCATCAATCATCTGGTATTCGTGCCCGAGCGCCTCGTTGCGCGTCTCCAGCACAAAATACTTAAGGCCACTGTTGGCCGCGACTGCCAGCTTCCATTCCCATTCGAGCTCGAAGTTGTCGAACTCCGCATCTGTGATGATGTCGCCGCCGCCCTTGTTGCCCCCGCCTTTGCCCAGGCAGTGCAGCCAGCCGTTCTCGACCACCCAGCCCTTGTCGGGAAATGACTGTTTCTTGAAGCTGCGCCAGCCCTGGGTGGTCTTGCCGTCGAAGAGCAACTTCCAACCGGCGGCCTCTTCCTGTTGGGTAAGCTGATTGAACTGGCCGGCGGCGGGTACCGAAGCGGCGGCAACCATCAGATTAAGGGTGAAGCGTAATGATATCAGGTAAGTGAGTCTCATCCGCCCGTAAGAGTATAGTCCCGTCACTTCAGCTTACTTCCTCCGTTTGGCCTTTTTCCTCGCCGTCACTCGCTTTGACGGGGCCTTCCGAACGGTCTTTGTCTTTCGGCGTGTGGCTTTCACGGACAGCTTGGCGCGAACTGGCTTGGACTTGGCTTTGCGGGCGGGTTTCCTGGTCGCCTTCTTTACGGGCTTCCTGCGAACCGCCTTGCGGCGCTTGGCGATCAAAGGCTTAGCGACTTTGCGGGTCTTGATTTCGGCAGGGGGTGCCGCGGCTTGGACCGCCGACTGTGCTTCCTCGCGCCAGCCGTGCGCATCGCGCACGGCGATCATGACCCGCAGGATGTCATTCCACGTTTCGGGCTGCATCATGACGGCATTGGGAAACATGCAACCGTCCCAGCAGATATGACGGATGGCCTTGGTGAGCCGGCCATCAGCGCCGTGCAGCCAGTAGCCCGCGTGGTGAACGATGTTGAGTTTGCCGTTGGGGTCGTTGGGCAGACAATGATGGCCAGTCTTGTCGTGCGTGCCTGAGCCGTGGACAGTTGCATCGTTTTGCGCGACATGGAAGTCAATCGTCCATGGGCGCAGCGCGCTGGTAAGGGTGTTCATTGCCTCGTTCAGACGGCGCGGGTCGGACCAGTCCCAATCCGGCGGCAGGATAGCGTCTTCCGGCGCATTGTAGCCGAGGACATAGAGGAGCGTGTGCGCCATATCGGCCTGGAAACCCAGCGTTCGGGGCCGATCCACCCGTTGCAGAAGTTCGACCATCCTCTTCCAGCTATGCATGCCGCCCCAGCAGATCTCTCCTTCCGCGGCCAATCGCTCGCCGCAGTCCTCCGCCACATTGCACGCCTCGCTAAAGGTCTCCGCGATCTTCTTCTGGTTGGCCTCCGGGTTCGTCGCCCAATCCGCCACGCCACAGGCCGAATCAATACGCACCACGCCGTAGGGCCGAACGCCCAACTCGTGCAGCTTCCGGGCGATACGACAGGCCTTGCGGACCTGTCCGACAAAGAGCTTCCGCTCCTCCTCGTTGCCCATCGCCGAGCCGCCGCCTGTGGGCGGCCAAACCGGTGCCACAACCGAGCCGATTACGAAGCCCCTTGATCGGACCTTGTCGGCCAGGCGCTTGAGGCCGTCGTCGCCGATGTCAATGCTGACGTGCGGATCACAGAGGAACAAATCCACCCCGTCAAACCGGATGCCGTCCACCTCAGCCTTGGCGGTCAAATCGAGCATGGTATCCAGATCAATGCCCGGTTCGGCGCCGGGGCTGCCCTTGCCGACCAGGCCGGGCCACATGGCGTTGTGCAGTTTAGGGTAATTGCTGTGACTATGTTGAGCGCTCATAAACTTGTCCTTTCACAAAGTGCATCCTGACCATGCTATAGCAGCGCGGAGCAGGCAACCCCAAAATGCACCCCAAAATGCGCGCGCCATGTCTGTCGAAGGGTGGATTGACGAGGGTGCTGCCGCCGACGTCAGTTGGCGCCAATCCCCGTCCCGGTCAAAGAATGCGCCGACTGACGCCGGCGGCTACGGTTTCGTGGATTCCTGAATCCCCCCTGTGTCTGCCGAAGGTGTTGAGTGTTGCCCCGGGCGGGCTTATCTTAGCAGAGACGTGAATCGCTCCAGCAAGGCCGATGATCAGAGCATGAACGAGCTATGCACCGCCTGTGGGCTGTGTTGCAGTGGCGTGCTCTTTGCCGATGTCAGATTGCGGTCCGGGGACGACGCGTCGCGGTTGCGATCGCTCGGCCTGGCCTTTTGCGCCTCCCAGTCCTCGGCGCGCCTGTCACGGGTCCCGCAGCCGTGCGCGGCCCTCGAAGGCACCCGCTGCCGTGTGTATGGCGAGCGGCCCAGATACTGCCGCGAGTTTGAGTGTGTTCTTCTCAAGAGCGCCAAGGAGGGACGCACAGGGTTCGCCGCGGCCTTGCGGGTCATCCGCACCGCGCGGGAGCGGGCTGAGAAAGTCAGCCGTTTGCTCAGCGCCCTCGGCGATACGGAGGACGACTTGCGCCTGAGTGCCCGCTTCCGCCGCACTAGCAATCGCCTGCAACAACAGGACCTGGACGAGGAAACGGCAGATACCTATGCCCAACTAACGTTGGCCGTCCACGACCTGAACCTGTTGCTCGGCGACGCTTTCTACCCCGGCAGCGCGAGTCCAAAACGGAGGACCGGCACGCGGCGAATCGCCGTTGCTGCAGTGTGGGCTGTTATCGCCCTGCTCAGCGCCAATGGCTCTCTCCAGGCCGACCAGGTGGACCTGAGGAACGGCGATCGCTATGTCGGCCAAATCCTGTCGCTGGATACGAATGCGGTAGTTCTCCAGAGCGACGTGCTGGGGATGCTTCGTCTGCCGCGGAGCACGGTTGCGGGAATTACGCTTGGCCCCACCTTGGCGACCAATTGCCCTGTGATCCGGCCTGCTTCTCCCGCAGTGTCCACTAATGCGGCCGCGAGCCTGCCGCCGTTGGCTCGCGGCTTGGCCTCGAGCAGTAATCTTATCCAGCAGGTGCAAAAGCAGTTTCTTGGTGAAGCGGGGCCAGAGGTCAACGACAAGTATAGGGAATTGCTCGGCGGCCTGATGAGTGGCAAGCTCAGCGTAGGGGACATCCGCGCTCAGGCCAAATCCGCTGCCGACCAGCTCAGGGAGTTCAAACGCGAGGGGGGCGACCAAATGGGTTTTGCGACCGAGGCCTATCTTGCCATCCTGGATCATTTCGTCAGGGAAACCGCTCCTCTAAGCACTGCAACCAATGCCCCAGCCACGTCATCCGTCTCCAACTCTGCTCCCGTTCAACGGGGCAAGTGACTGTGCTGCTGACGCCGCGGTCGTGTGGGAAACAGAGGCTTGAACAGACCATGCTGCCCATTACCTTCTGACTCATGCATCTGGAAGATCATTTGGGCGACATCATTCGCAAGGCGCGGGCGATGTCCAGGACACCCGCCGCCGCTGCCGCGCGGTCCGCCGGACTGACGGAGGCGGAACTGGCGAGACTGGAAGAATCCGGCGAGGTCCAGGGGAAGTCCAACTGGGGGACACTTGCGGAGCTGGTTGGCCTGCATCCGGGCAAACTCGAGGCCATCGCGAACGGCTGGCTGCCTAGCGCAAAGGACTTGAGCGCATGGCGTGAGCTGCGCTGCGTGTCAACAATGGCGGGAGGCATGGCGGTCAATTGCTACCTGGTCTGGGATGAAGTTACGCGCGAAGCGGCGTTGTTTGACACCGGATGGGAGGCGCAGCCCGTGGCTGGGCTGATCGCACAAAACCAGCTTCAGCTCCGTCACATCTTCATCACCCATGCCCATGAAGACCATGTCGCCGCCCTGGGCGAGCTGCGCCGACAGTTCCCCAAAGTCCGCGTCCATTCCGGCTCGAAGAGCGCTCCCCTGGACCAGCGCAATCGGGCGAACGATTGCATTCACCTTGGCAACCTGCGCATCACGCACCGCGATACTCCCGGCCACGCCGAAGACGGCACGACCTACATCGTCGGCATGTGGCCCGAGGACGCTCCACATGCGGCCATGGTGGGCGACGCGCTGTTTGCCGGCTCCATCGGCCGGGGCAACCAGTCTTGGGACCTGGCCCGCCAGCAAGTGCGCGAGCAGATTCTGAGCCTGCCGCCTGAAACGCTGCTCTGCCCCGGTCACGGACCACTGACAACTGTGTTCGAAGAGAAGGGCCACAACCCCTTCTTCTGAATGACCGGCGGGACCGGGCGAATCGAAGCTGCCGAATCAATCCACTTTGCCGGGGCGCAGCTCGCTCTTAACGACCTCGCCCGTCTCAGCGGAAATGAAGATGTCCCCGACGTCCACACTTGTCTCCGGCTTGCTTAGTTTGGCGGCCCAAAGACGCACTTTCCACGTGGCCGTTAGGTCGGTATTCTCGAGCCAGAGTTGGGTGGCCTTGAGGGTGAGCTTGGCAAGCAAGGGTTCCGCAGTGGCGATCTGGATGGCTTTGTCAGAGTCAATCTTCAGCTTCTTTAGGTCGAGGACTTTATCCGCCGACCCACTGCTGCCAAACGGGCGCCAGTTGCGCTTGATACCCAGTTGCCGACCTGCACCGAATTTCACTTGTGCCCGCTTGGACGTTGCGTCCGGATCGAAATACACCAGATGCCAGATATCCGGCGTCAGGCTGGCGACAGATTTCTCTGAGCGGATTTCCAGGATCCTGTCCTTGCTTTGCTCGCCAATGAAACGGTTGCCTTCCTTAATCAGCTCCAAGGCCGTTGGCGCCGCGCCGCAAGCCGCCCATGCGCTAACCAAAAGAACGCAGATCGCTCCGCTCCAGTGCTGCGTGTAGCCCTTCTTCGAAGTCTTCATGCCGGAAATATAACGCGCCCACCAGCACCTGCAAATGTAAATTGAACTGCGATGTCGGCCATGCGTCAATCAAGCGGATTCGGTTAAGAAGGCTTGAAACGGCAGGGCAGGCATGAGACAAGAGGGTATGATACTCCGCCGCTCCAGTGTTGAGCAGTGCCTTTGCTGCGCACGACGTGATAATCGCCGAGATGGGACGCTGCCTGATCTTCGAGGTTGGGAACAAGGCTGGGGTGAGCTTCACCTGAATCGCAGACTCTGATGCTCTGCCTTGGATTGCTCCATAGCAAAAATGAACTCAGCCACCGACATTCACGAGAAGACCAGCGCAGCCCGCAATTCAGTGCTCGCTGCCTTGCTGCTGGCTGGCATCAAGGTCGTAGTCGGCTTACTGAGCGGCAGCTTAGGTATTCTGGCGGAGGCCGCGCATTCCGGCCTGGATCTCTCGGCGGCGATTGTCACTTTGGTGGCGGTGCGGGCGGCGGCTAAGCCCCCCGACAGCGGCCACGACTACGGCCACGGCAAGGTGGAAAATCTCGCGGCCCTCTTCCAAACGCTTTTGCTGCTGGCAACCTGTGTCTGGATCGTGCGTGAGTCGTTTCTACGGCTGACCGTTCGACACGTTCAGGTAGACGCGTCCATCTGGGCCTTCGCGGTCATGGCCATCTCGATCGTGGTGGATGTGTCGCGTTCTCGGATGCTCTATCGGGCGGCGGCGAAACACCGCAGCCAGGCGCTCGAAGCCGACGCACTGCATTTCAGCACCGATATCTGGAGTTCGGCGGTCGTCATTCTCGGGCTCCTGGGGGTGCGACTGGCAACCTGGAATCCAAAGCTCAATTTCCTGATGCAGGCGGATGCGGCGGCGGCGTTAGCGGTCGCAGCAATTGTGGTGGTAGTCAGCGCTCGTTTGGGCCTGCGCACGATCCAAGCTCTGCTGGATTCGTCGCCTCCAGGGGCCGGGGACCGGATCAAGACAGCCGTCATGGCGATGGAGGGCGTAGTGGATTGCCATGCAGTTCGCGTTCGGCATTCGGGGCCCTACTACTTTGTTGACTTGCACATTACCGTGGACGGTGAACGGTCGCTGCGGGCGGCACACGATTTAACTGAGCGCGTGGAGGAAGCTGTGGCGGCACTGCTTCCCGATGCGGACGTGACAGTGCATCCGGAGCCGACTCCGGCCCCTGGCAATCCTCCGCCGGATAAGCAGAGCGCCGCACATCTTTGACCTCCGTGCGGGCATGACGAAAGGTGGAGCACGCAGCGTGTTAGAACGTGCCCGGTGTTTCCAGGGGTGGAACGGGTTCAGCTTGCCTTCCAGTGACTCCACCTGTTCAAATCTCCTCTATGACTGAACAACCTGGCTTTCCGTTCTTACGGACGTGGGGCTTAATGGCTGCGGCCACGATTGCCATTGCGGCGAACGCTCAAAGTTCACCCAGCCGGCCGCGGCTGCGTGAAGCGGGAATTGTCATCGGCACGCTCCCCCCTGGCCAATTCAATGCCATTACTGATGTCGCCGGCGTGCGGGTCGGTCACGCGACCGTGGTCGAAGGCGACTCAATCCGCACGGGGGTGACCGCGATCATACCGCATAGCGGCAACGTATTCCAGGAGCGGGTACCGGCGGGAATGTGTGTGGCGAACGGATTCGGGAAAATGACGGGCGTCACGCAAGTCAGCGAACTGGGCGAGTTGGAAACGCCGATCCTTTTGACCGGCACTTTGAGTGTCTGGAAGGCAGCCGATGCCATGGTTGAATGGCTGCTGGCGCAACCGGGGATGGAAGGGGTCCGCTCTATCAACCCTGTCGTCGGTGAAACAAATGATGGCTTCCTGAACGACATCCGGCTACGCCCTATCCGCCCCGCGCATGTCACACAGGCTCTTGAAGGCGCAACCGGCGGTGCGGTTGAGGAGGGTGCCGTGGGAGCCGGCACTGGAACGGTGGCCTTTGGCTGGAAGGGCGGCATCGGCACCAGTTCGCGGAAACTGCCCGCCGAGCAAGGCGGCCACACTGTAGGCGTCATCGTGCAGAGTAATTTTGGCGGCGATTTGACCATTAACGGGGTGCACGTCGAACGCGAACTGAAACGGCAGGCATTTAGGCCGCAGAAGCGGGGGGCAGGGGCGTTGGTTGCCACGAAGTCCGACCAGCCTCCGGGCTGTCGTTCCGGCGATGGCAGCATCATGATCGTGGTGGCCACCGATGCGCCGTTGGGCGCCCGGAACTTGAATCGCCTGGCCTCCCGCGCTATGGTTGGATTGGCGCGGACCGGATCGAGCATGGCCAACGGCTCGGGCGACTACGTCATCGCCTTCTCGACGGCCCCTGAATGCCGTCGTCGTCGCGGCGAACCCATTCACCGGACTGTTGAGCTGGCCAACGATTCCATGTCACCGCTCTTCCAGGCTGTCGCGGAGGCGACAGAAGAGGCCATCTGCAATTCCCTTTTTCGGGCGACGACTACCCGAGGGTTCAAAGGCACAATTGAAGCGCTTCCGCTTGAACGCACCTTGACGCTGCTCCGGCAAGCTGGCGCGATCACCCAGAATCCCGCGTCGCGGTCCAAGAGCAAGTGAATCACAGCCCAGATTGGTCGGCTCGCGACGGCGTGGGAGTGGATTGACCAGTCGCTCGTGCCGCGTCTCAAGTCGCATTCGCGCGGTTCAGTGGTTATGGCGGCGCTGGCAATCCGCTTGCGGGGCGGCGCTGATGCAGTTCAGGACGCTCGCCTTCGGGTGGCGAAGGGGCAAAGAGAAGTTCGGCTTTGGGATTGAAGTGCATCTTTCGACAACTAGACTCCAAGACACAAACGCGAGTTGCGGATTCGAGCCTTGAAACTATGAACCGACGGTCAGTCTTGTCTTTCCTTGTTATCGCCGCGAGCCTCTCGGCGCTTGCCCCCGCTCTGGCAGGCACAACGGCTCGACCTCAACCGACCGTTATCGTGTCACCTTGCGAGGCATCCTGGATGGAGAAGTTGGCTGCGCGCGAGGTGCGGCGTTACGTTTACCTGCGCACCGGCAGCTTGCTGCCGATAATGACCGAGCAGAAGGGGGCGCTGCCCCGAGGGAACCTCGTTCTGGTTAGCCGCAAAGACCGCGCGCTGGTGCGAACGGCGTGCGGCCCGGGAGCGGTGACTTCGCTGGGGACGTTACCGGCGCAGGCTTATTGCCTCAAAACGCACCCCCGGGAGCGCGGGAACGGCGCGGGCACGCAAGTCCTTCTGGTCACCGGCGGAGACGATGCCGGGACGTTGTATGCGGCCTACCAGTTTGCGGAGGTTTTGGGGATGAGGTTCTACCTGCATGGTGATGTTGTTCCCGACGAACAGGCAGCCTGGACCCTTCCAACGCTCAACGAGCGCGGTGCACCGCTGTTTGCCTTGCGGGGTATCCAGCCGTTTCACGATTTTCCAGAAGGACCCGACTGGTGGAACCGCGACGATTATCTTGCGGTGATCGCGCAGTTGCCGAAGCTGCGCATGAACTTCTTCGGACTGCATACCTATCCCGAGGGGCATCCGAATGCTGAACCTACGGTCTGGATTGGTCTGGCGAGCGATATTGGTGACGAAGGAAAGGTCAAGTCCAGTTACCCTTCGAGCTACATGAACACACTGCGCGGCAACTGGGGCTATGTGCCGGCAAAGACCAGCGATTACCTTTTCGGTAGTGCGGCGCTCTTCGAGCGGGATGACTATGGACCCGAGATGATGCACGGCTTCATGCCCGCTCCAACAACGCCCGAGGCCAGCAATGAGGTATTCAGTCGCACTGCTGCATTGCTGCGCGACGCGTTCACCTTCGCGCATCAGGTTGGCGTCAAGACCTGCGTCGGCACTGAAACGCCGCTGATAGTGCCGAAGTTGGTCCAGGAACGGCTCAAAGCGTTGGGAAAGAACCCCGCTGATCCAGGCGTCGTCCGCGAGCTTTACGAAGGCATTTTCCGTTGGGCGGCTAAGGCTTATCCTCTGGACTATTACTGGCTCTGGACGCCGGAAGGCTGGACGTGGTCGGGGGTACAGGAGAACGCGATCAAGGCGACGATGGATGATTTGGCCGCTGCCATTGAAGCGCGGAGGCAGGTGCCAGCGGCGTTTGGCTTGGCTACCTGCGGTTGGGTGTTGGGCCCGCAGCAGGACCGGGCGATGTTCGACAAGAGGCTTCCTAAGGACGTGGCGGTGAGCTGCATCAACCAACAAGTGGGCTACGCTCCGGTGGACCGGGGTTTCGCCGAGGTGCACGGGCGCTCTAAGTGGGCAATTCCCTGGCTTGAAGATGACCCGGCACTAACGTCCCCGCAATTGTGGGCGGGCCGAATGCGGCGTGATGCTTACGATGCTCTACGTTACGGCTGCGACGGGCTGATGGGCATTCACTGGCGCACACGACCGCTCGGCCCGAACATTAGTGCGCTGGCACAAGCCGCCTGGGAACAGGACCCGTGGGCGGGGGTGTTCAACACTGCGACGAAACTTGCAGAACTGGTTCGCGTGGCAGGACCGGTCGGCGGCCAGACCGCCGCCTTCCCCAGCAATCCCATTACCAACACCACGGAGCCGACACTTTACCAGACCGTGCGGTACAACCTCCTGGCCTATCGTCTGCCGGCAACCAACGGCCCCTGCACCGTGACGTTGAAGTTCTGCGAACCGCACTATGATGCGGCTGGGGCTAGGGTCTTTAGCGTGAAACTGCAAGACCAGACTGTCATAAAGAACCTGGACATCCTGGCCAAGGTCGGCAAGAACCGCGCTTTGGATTACACCTTTACAAACATCATGGTCACCAATGGCTGGCTGGACATCACCTTCGTCCCACAAGTTGAGTTTCCCAGCATTGCCGGCATCGCGGTGGCAGGAGACGGCTTTGCCTGGAAGATCAATTGCGGGGGGCCAGCCTATGCGGATTACGTGGCCGACCTTCCGGGCGCTCAGCCTCCGGCACCCGTCCTGCTCGCCATGGATTTCTACCTCGACTGGGCCACAAGACAATTCGGGCGCGGTATCGGCGAGGCAGCCGCGGCCATCTTCGCGAAGATTGACGGTGTCCTGCCCAAGCCATGCACTTGGGTCGCTGGTCCCGGCGGTATTCAACCCGATACCCGCCCATGGGAAGAGGTGAGAAGGGACTACGCATTTGTAGATCAGTTCGAGGGCCTCCGGTTAGGCGCCGTGGGTGCCGGCAATCGCGATCGCTACAATTACTGGCTGAACTCCTTCTGCTATTTGCGCGCGGTAGGCGAGCTTAACTGCGCCTGGGGTGACTACAATCGGGCAATCGAGAAGGTGAAGCAGGAGAAGGATGTTGCCGCGCAAAAGGATCTCGCTCGGCGGCTCGCCCTTCCTGCCCGAGTGAAGCTGGTAGGCCTGACTGGTGTCGTCTTCGACTACCTGTTAGAGACGGTGAGCACGCCAGGGGATCTGGGCACCATCATGAACTGGAACCAGCACAACCTCCCAGGCTTGCTCACGAAACCCGGCGAGGAACTCGCCAAACTCCTAGGCAACCCTTTGCCTGCCGAGGCGCAGCCCACCCAGACGTACCGTGGTCCGACACGTGTGATTGTGCCCACGACGCGCGCCAGCCTGGCGGCGAACGAAGCGCTGAAACTGAAGGTGATTATCCTGTCCGAATCTGCGCCGCGCAATGCGGCCTTTTGCTGGCGCAAGCTGGGCTCCCGCCGATTTGCGCAGCTTCCTCTTAAGTCGGTGGCACGCGCGGTCTATGCTGTTGAACTGCCCGCTGATTCCGCCGACGACTTCGAATACTTTATCCGGGTGGAAACGGAACGCGGAGAGGCGGTGACCTATCCCCCCACAGCACCGAAGATCAACCAGACCGTCATCATCTGCCCTCCGACAGGCTGACGTCTTGGGCCCGGCGGCCACGCCGAAACGGACCTGCCCTGCGCAAGTGAAATGGAAAGCGGGTGGTTCAGTCCTTACAGGGCGGTAACGGGTGCAGTTCCAGCCTTTTGGGGTCCAACACAGCGTGCTTGATGCGCTCCCGCTTCCAAGTGTAGGTAACATGGACCCGCCCATCGCGGGCTTGGATAACGGCGGGGTAAGAAAATTCCTTGCCGGGCTGGTTCTCAAGCGTCAGCGCTGCTTGCCACTGTTTGCCGTCTCTGGACACGACCACGTTCAGAGGGCTGCGCCCCTTTGCGCAGTGATTGTAAACCAGGAGCTGCCGGCCATCGAGCAGAGTGACAGCGTCAGTGCCTGAATTGGGATTGGGCAGCGCGGTAAGGGTCATCTTGCCCCAGGTTCTGCCGCCATCCCCAGACCAGATTTCAAACATGCTGCCTTGTTGTGTTCTACCGAGTGCCTGTAGCCGGTTTCCCTGGTGAAAAAGGATGCTGGGTTGAATGGCACTGATTGTCCTGGCGTCATTCACTGCTGGCGTAGCCAGCCAGGTCTGTCCCAGATCTCGGGTGTGCTCGAAATGGACGCGCCAGCCATTCTGCTCTGTGCTGCTGGGACACAGCAGGTCGCCGTTGGCGAATTGCACAGGCTTGTTCTTGATAGGCCCGAGGATGCCGTCGGGCAACCGCCGCGGATTCGACCAGGTTCGTCCGTCATCTGCCGAGATCATGAGCATGCCCCACCAACGGCTCGGGCTCAGGCCTACCTTGTAAAAGAGCATTAGCGGACCGGATTGAGGCTGAAACAGAACGGGGTTCCAGCATGGAAAACGATTGGTGGGCGACTGGATTCCATTGGCCACTTCCACCGGCGCAGTCCAGTGTCCCGTTAACCGCCTCGAAAGCCAAATCCCCACGTCCGGGTGGCGTTCGCGCGTGCCTGCAAACCAGGCAGCAAGCAGTTCGCCTTGCTTAGTCTCCACAATTGTTGAGGCGTGGCACGACGGAAACGAGGCAGTCTCGAAAACGAACTCAGACTTCAGCAGCCCAGGCTGCGTACCCGCCCAACAGGGGCTGCTCATAATAATGCTGACCATGCAGGCGGACGTTACTTCAAACAGGTGTTTCATATCAGAAAGGTCACCCCCAATGGCGGGCCTGGCGCCTGGGCGCGCCGTTCGAGGCGCGGGACGGCGTGGGCTTCGCGGCATCCGGAGGCAGGAAGGGCTTGAGGAAAGGAGGCGGATCTCGGCGACCTCCACGTTGGTAATCGCGCCACAGTGCCGCGGCGGTCTGTGCCGTATCGAGCTTCCGGTCCGTGGTCAGGTAATGGAAGAGAAACTCTGCCAACCGAGCCAGCGCAATGCCGTCGGTCCGGCGGGCCCGCGCGTGCAACCATTCGCTCCAGCGCAGGAAACTCGCGAAAGGCGAAAGCGGCACAGGTATTCCGCCACCTCCAGGATCAGCCAGAGTGCCGGACAAGCGGGATGCCTGTGCGGTATTGCTCCAGATCAGGGGCAGGGTTTCGCAAAAGTTGCCGCTGTTGCCCACCAGGTCCCAGTAGCGCGCGAACCGACGCAGCTTCTGCATCGCGGCGAAATCAATCAACCGGTTCTGCAGGATGTCATATGGCGGCTGCGGATTGTACACCATCTCCCATTCCGCATCGTGCCGGGCGATCGCTGCGCCTCGAAGCCGTTTCAGGATACCGACCTGGATTTCGTGTGGCCGCAACCCAATTAACCGGTCGAAGCCTGCGGCAAAGCTCTCCAGGCTTTCTCCCGGCAGGCCGGCGATCAAATCCGCGTGCAGATGCACCGCCGTCTGGTCGCGCAGAAAACGGAGGTTGTGTTCGAGCCTCTGGTAATCTTGGCGCCGTTGGATTCGGGATGCCACTTCCGCGTTGAATGTCTGTACCCCGATCTCAAACTGGAGCACCCCGGGCGGAAACCGGGCGATTACCTCGCGCAACGACTCCGGCAGCCGATCCGGAATCAGCTCGAAGTGGAAGAAGTGCCCGGGACGGTAATGCGTCAGCAGGAATTCGAGAATGGCGCGGCTGTGATCGAGGTTCAGATTGAAAGTGCGATCCACGAACTTGAACTGCCGCGCGCCACGGTCGAGCAGGCGCTGCAAGTGGTCGAACAAACGGGGCAGGGGGGCTGCGCGCACCGGGATGTCCAGGGAAGACAGGCAAAACTCGCAGGAAAAGGGGCAACCACGTGAGGCTTCCACATAAATGACGCGGTGCTCGACATCATGGTCGTCATAGAGACCATACGGCAGCGCCAGCCCGGAGAACTCGGGCGGCTTGGCAGCAATGATCTTGCCGTCGGGGCGTTGGCCAGAGAGTAGTTGCCCGCAAAGCTCCGCGAAGGCCAGGTCCCCTTCGCCGGCGATAACGTAGTCGGCCAGTTGCACGATTGGCTGAGACTCGGCCTCGAAACTGACCTCCGGTCCGCCCAGCACAACCATGAGGTTGGGACACAACCGTTTGAGGGTGGCGACGACTTCCGTTGCAGGCGTAACGCTCCAGATGTAAACCCCAAGCCCAACGATTTTCGGACGTTGTGCCAGGAGTGTTTCGACGATGTCGAGCGGGCGTTGGTGGAGGTCAAACTCGACGAGGGAGGCGTTGGTCTGCAATGGGCCGAGGTTAGCGAGCAGGTAACGCAACCCGAACGCGGTATGCAGGTGCCTCGCGTTGAGTGTAGTCAGGACAATATCGGCCATTGCAGCAACCTCAGTCAGGCCGCGGAATGGCGGCACTGGCAGCCTGGATGATCTGCCGCAATGGCGTGGAGGGGCGGAAGCCGGTGACGCGCGCCAACTTGTCCACCTGGGGTTTGCGGCGGCGCATGTCCTCGAAGCCCGCGCCGTAGGCCTGGCTGTATGGAAGATACTCGATGGGCGAACGCGAGCCGAGGACCTCGATCACCACCTGGGCCAGCTGCTGTATCGAAACTTCCTCCGTGCCCCCCACGTTGAAGACCTCACCGCGCGCCGCCGGGCAGCTTTGCAGGCGCACCAGCGCTTCGACCGCGTCGGTGACCAGGCAAAAGCAGCGCGTCTGGGAGCCGTCGCCATAGACCTTGAGGGGCTGGTTGGCCCGGGCGGCGGCGATGAAACGAGGCACCACCATGCCGTAGCGGCCCGTTTGGCGCGGCCCCACGGTGTTGAAGAGCCGGGCGACCACCACCGGGAGCGAACGCTCCCGGGCGCATGCCAGTGCCAGGAATTCGTCCATCAGCTTGGAGCAGGCATAGCCCCAGCGCGTCTGGTGCGGCGGGCCGATCAGCAAGTCGTCCCCTTCGCTGAACGCCGGCTGCTGACTCTTGCCATAGACCTCAGAAGTGGAGGTCAGCAAGACCGGCACTCGGTGCGGCAAGGCCGCATCGAGCAGCGACTCCGTCTCGCGCAGGTTGGTGAGAAGGGTGTGAATCGGCGAGTTGATTACCATCTCGACGCCGACGGCGGCTGCGAGGTGATAGACAGACTCGGCGGCGGCAGCCAGTTGCGGCAGTTCGGTGCAGCCAGAAACCGTTGACACAATCACGCGCAGCCTGGGATGCGCCTTCACAGCTTGGAGGTTATCGAGGCTGCCTGTGGACAGATCATCCACGACAACCACTGTCTTGCCGTCCGCCAGCAGCCGCGCGACCAGGTGCGACCCGATGAACCCCGCCCCGCCGGTGACGAGCACGTGGGGTTGGCTGGGCACAGAATTGAGCATGGCGCTATTATCGCGCCGCGAGCCAGCAAGTCGAGCGGGGAATACGGCTGCATCCCTCGGCAGAGCTCCCAGTTGATGCACCTTCTATCATGCCCCGCTAAAGTCCACCCGGAGGCGGCGGCAACTTTTCCGGGTCCTCTCCGGATCCCTTGGTCAGGGTTTCTGGGCCCACCTCCCGCGATGCCCGCCTCCCCCGGTCTGTCTCCGTGGCACATGGCTCCCACATGGCTTAATAGAAGTTCTATTAAGCCATGTGGGAGCCAGGTGGGAGCGATGTAGGAGCTACCCTGTGGCTCTGCATGGGGGTTGAGGACCAAGGCCCCCGGGTCAACTTCCGTCGCCGGCACGGCCCGCGCACGGTGGGGGAGTTGGCCATGTGGAGCCGGGGGGGGCGTGTGTGCCTTGGGCTATGACGCCGTCAGGCCTGCCATGCTACAAATTTCTCCAAGCCGTTGTCGCCAGCGTCCTTGGAGAAATCCAGGTACACACGGCCGCAACCCTGGCAGGAACTTGATAGACTGGCTCTTCCCTTGCGCAAGCTCATGGTTTGCACGGGCTTATACTAATCCTGAGCCTTAACTTGTCTCTCATCACTCTACAGGATCTAACATAACCAATTGCGCTTGCGACAGTTGCGCAGCGATCGCGGGGTGTGGGGGGCGTCTTACAACTCTTTTACAGTTCTCTTGCAGGCACATGACAACTTTGGGTGGCATCAGCGGTAGTTTGGGCGCATGATCGGACTATGAAGAAGGTCGCGCTGGTGTTTGTGCTGGCGGTGTTCGTGCCGAGCCTGGTGCTGGCATGGCTGGCGGTGCGTTCGCTTCGCGACCAGCAATTCATTCTCGAACGGCAGCAGTCGCTGCTCTACCAGGGGGTGGCGGATGCGAAGGCCAAGCAGGTGCAGGACGTGCTAACGGGTTGCCAGCACGGCTTTGCTGGACAGGTGGCGCGCTTGATAGGCAAGCGTGATCCGAAGACGATTGCCAGTGGGTTCGATGACTTGCTGGGGAAGGATTGGCCCATGGCGCAGGTGGGGTTTGCTGTGAGCCTGGACGGAGAGATCAAGGCGCCCTCGCTCTATGGGCGAATCGAGGCACGGAGGTTCCTGGACGATAATGGCCGGTTCCTGGCGAACCGTGAGACGGTGGACGTATATGCCAACCCCAAGCAGGCGCTGAACTTCGTCAACGCCACAATGAGCCTGAACGCGGTGCCACAGCCCTCTGCGCCGACACAAGCCGATTCCCTTAGCCAGCTTAGGCCGCCGGGGGGGCAGAACCCCTTTGGACTTCGTAATGTTGTGCCCCAGCAACAGCTTGTAGATCAGCCGCGCTTCGTCCAGTCTGCGCAGGCCGCGCAACAGTTTTCGAAGGTTCTGGTAGCGCCGGCGGAGTTTCGGCAGATCATTGGCGAGGACACCGAAGGCACATTGGCGCGTTTTGTAGATAACCGGTTGAGTGTGCTGGTCTGGTATCGTCCGCCAGGCGACACGAACCTGGTCTTCGGCGCGCAATTGGCTCTGGTTCGCTTGGTGGAGGAGTTGAGCGCCGGCGTCCGGCAGATTGAGCCGTCGCTGCACGAAGGAATATGTGTGGCGCTGCTGGACGATACGGCCAGGCCGGTGGCGCTGTCGCATCCAGGCTTCCGCGCCAACTGGAAGCGGCCATTCGTCGCCACTGAAATCGGGGAGGCGCTGCCGCATTGGGAGGTGGCGGTCTATTTGCTGAACCCCGCCAAGCTTTCGCAGTCGGCCCGCCTGCTGAGGCTGATGTTAGGCCTGTTGATCGGAGTGCTGCTGCTAGCGATCGGAGTTGGGAGCTGGCTAATCGTGTCGGACTTAAACCGGCAACTCACGCTGGCGCGGCAGAAGACGGACTTTGTCAGCAATGTTTCGCATGAGTTGAAGACCCCGCTGACTTCAATCCGCATGTTTGCAGAGCTATTGGCTGAAGGGCGTGTGAGCGATCGCGCCAAGCAGCGGTCGTACCTGGGAATCATCACGGCGGAGACCGCCCGGCTGACGCGGTTGATCAACAACGTGCTGGACTTTGCCCGAATCGAGCGGGGAGAAAAGAAGTACCAGTTCCAGGAGTGTGACCTGGTGGACATCATGCGCGAGACGGCGGAGACCTATCGGCCGCATCTGGAGGCGAACGGCTTCCTGTTCGAGTGCGAGCTGCCCGGCGCGGCGGTGCGCCTGAACGCAGACCGGGATGCGCTGGCGCAGGTTGTGGTGAACCTGTTGTCAAACGCGGAGAAGTACTCGAACAGCCGCAAGGAAATCACCCTTTCCCTCAACCTGGTAGGGACGCGTTCCACCGCGTCCGTGACCTCGCCCGAGAAGAATGGGACGCGGTGGAACGCGTCCCTACCAGGCGCGGGGGGCCCTGGCGCGCGGGTGGCGCAGAGCGCTACCTCGTGCGTAGAGGTCAAGGTAATGGACCGCGGTTTGGGGGTGCCAGCGGGATGCGAGGAGAAGGTGTTTGAGCAGTTTTACCGGGCGCACGATTCGTTAAGCAACGGCATCCAGGGCTCTGGCCTGGGACTGACCCTGGCCCGGCAAATCGCCCGGGTGCACGGCGGCGATGTAACCTACGCGCCACGCGAAGGCGGCGGGAGTTGTTTTACCCTGCGGCTGCCAGTGATAGATTCGGTGGGTTTGCCATGAAGACCAAGGTTCTGATCGTTGAGGACGACCCGCATATCCTGCTCGGGCTGCAAGAGGTGTTGAAAAGCGATGGGTTCGACGTGGCAGTGTGCAGCCGCGGGGACCAGGCGTTGGAAGCGGTCCGAAAACAGCGGCCTGCGCTGGTGGTGCTGGACGTGATGCTGCCAGGTATGAGCGGCTATGACATCTGCCGGGAGCTGCGGGCCAGGAAGGTGGCCACTCCCATTCTCATGCTTACGGCCAAGGGCCAGGAGATTGACAAGGTGGTGGGGCTGGACCTGGGGGCGGATGATTATGTGACCAAGCCGTTTGGCGTGCGGGAACTGCTGGCGCGGATTCACGCGCTGCTGCGGCGCACGGAGGCCGCCGCCGAAACCGAGCCGGGCGCGCCGGCGCCGTTTCAAATCGGCCAGGCTACGATTGATCCCAGGACCTTTCAGATGAAACGAGGGAAGGCAGTGGAGGACCTCACCGCCCGGGAGCTGAAGCTGCTGGAACTGTTCCGCGCCCATCCAGACGAGGTGCTTTCTCGCGACCGGCTGTTAAACGAGGTCTGGGGCTACAACTACTATGGCACGACCCGCACGCTGGACCAGGTGATCGTGCAACTGCGCAAAAAGCTGGGAGACAGCGGCCACGAGCCCAGACACCTGGTGACAGTGCACGGGGTCGGCTACAAGCTGCGGCTATGACGCGGCTACCTGGTGGCTAGGTAGCGTTCGGCTTCGATGCCGGCGGCGCAGCCCATGCCGGCAGCGGTGATGGCTTGCCGATAGACGCGGTCCGCGCAATCGCCCGCGACAAAGACCCCGGGCACGTTGGTGGCTGCGCCTCGCCGGGGGATAATGTAGCCGTTTTCATCCATATCAAGTACGCCGCGGAAGAGTTGGGTGTTGGGCACGTGGCCGATGGCGACGAAAAGGCCGGCACAGTCAAGAATGGTCTCGGCGTTGGTCTTGACATTCTGCAAACGGACCCCGGTGACCTTGTCCTGCTTCACATCCAGCACCTCGGTGACGACAGAATCCCAGACAGGTTTGACCTTGGGCTGGGAGAGCGTTCGCTCGGCCATAATTCGGGAGGCACGGAGGGTGTCACGGCGGTGGACCAGGTAAACGACGGAGGCGAAGCGCGTCAGGTAGAGGGCTTCCTCGCAGGCAGAATCGCCGCCGCCCACCACGACCAGCGGTTGGTTGCGGAACATCGGCAGCGCGCCATCGCAGGTCGCGCAGTAGGTAACGCCCTTGTTCTCCAGCTTGCGCTCGCTTTCCAGGCCCAGATGCCGATGGCTGGCACCGCCGGCGATGATGAGAGACTCGGCTTCGACCGATTCTCCGTCCACTGTGAGTTCAAAAGGCTGGTGCGAGAGGTTCGCCGCTTCCAGCGTGCCGAACTTGACCTTCGCCCCGAAGCGTTCGGCCT
The DNA here is from genome assembly GCA_035358715.1 of Verrucomicrobiota bacterium. Lineage (GTDB taxonomy): Bacteria > Verrucomicrobiota > Verrucomicrobiia > Limisphaerales > UBA8199 > UBA8199. Next base: position 16,116 of record DAOPPX010000046.1, on the reverse strand, counting down.
GCTTCTGCATGCGGACCATTAGTTCGTAGCCATCAATGCCTTCCGGGAATCCCGGAAAGTTCTCGACCGTGGTCGTTGTAGTCAGCAGGCCGCCGGGCTGTCGGCCAGTCAGGACAAGCGGCCGCAAGTTTGCCCGAGCCGTGTACAGAGCAGCGGTCAAGCCCGCGCAGCCGGAGCCGATGATAACAACTTTTTCCATAAGCCAGCGGAAGTTAGTTTTGGGGGGTGCCGTTGGCAAGTGGTGAGTGACTTTGGAAGGGGCAGGCGGGCCAAGCGGTTGGACCGGCCACATCGTGGAGTTTGGTATGGCTTGAGCGCCTGGCTCTGGACTATCCTGCTCCGATGAGACAAATCAGTCGGCTCAGCACCTTGGTTTTCAGTGTGCTGCTTGCGTCACAGTCCGCGCAAGCGGATCAAGTGGATCGGTACATTAAGAGCCAGATGCAGCAGCACCGCATCCCCGGTGTTGCGCTCAAGATCATAAGGAACGGCAAGCCGATCAAGACGGCAGCCTACGGTTTCGCCAACCTGGAACTAAGGGTGCGGACCCGGCCTGAGACGGTGTTCGAGATTGGCTCGATCACCAAGCAGTTCACGGCGGCGGGGATCCTGCTGCTGGCGCAGGAGGGCAAGCTGTCCGTGAACGACCGGATTACCCAGCACCTCAAGGACACGCCTGCGGCGTGGGCCAACGTGACGATCCAGCACCTGCTCACCCATACCTCGGGCATCAAGAGCTACACTGGGTTGGACGGTTACCAGATCTGGCGGCACCTCACGCAGGCACAGTTCATCCAAGCCATCGGCAAGCAGCCAATGGAGTTCCAGCCGGGGGACTCGTGGAAGTACTGCAACACAGGCTACAATCTTCTGGGACACATCATCGAGAACGTCAGCGGCAAGAACTACTGGGACTTCATGAGCGAACGCATCTTCCTGCCATTGGGAATGCACGCGACGACCAATCGCCTGCCGCGGTTGGTGATCCCGAATCGCGCTGCCGGATACGAGTATACGAACCAGGTGTGGCTGAATCGCGACGCCGATCTGACAGAAGTCTTTGCTGCCGGAGCCATCGCGTCCACCGTGGGCGACCTGGCGAAATGGAATGCGGCCTTGGACGGCGAACACCTCCTGAGCGCCGCCAGCAAGGCGCAGATGTGGACGCCAGTGAAGCTTAAGGATGGCACGAGCAAGAAATACGGCTTCGGTTGGAACGTGGGGGCAGCCGGAGAGCACACGAACATCGGCCACGGCGGGTCCACGTCCGGCTTCTCCGCCTCCCTTCAACGCTTTCCGGACGACCGCCTGGCCGTCATCATCCTCACGAACACCGAGCAGGAGATTGCGACGGCCCTGGCCAGGAAGATCGCGACCTTCTGCTACACGGAGCGACGCAATGCCCAATAGCCCCTCCCGCTCTGCCTGCTGGCCACGCGCAGCCCGTACGCAATGAAATCAGGCGGAGGCCCTGCTTGCCTGCGAGTGAGGATTCGCAAATCGCTTCCCCTCTGCAACCACTACGTCAGCGGCTGCTAGTCGGCTACTCACGGCTGGCGTGGTTTGGTGCGCCGGCCGCGAACCCGCGCCAACAGGCTGTAAGCCAGACGGCGCCAGCCTGGATAAGCGCGTTCAAACGCGGCGTACTCGTAACGCTCAGCAAGGTCGCGAAGTTTCTTCTCCGTTGGAATTGGCTGCCCGGTGTACAGCGTGATTGCTCGTTGCCAGGGCCGTTCTACGAAGACAACGCGGTCCGGATAATGGTTCTTGATGTAATGGCCGTAGGTCTCGTATTCGCTGAACAGATTCTTGCCAGTGGACGGAAGGGCGCGCATGAGTTTCCAGGCCCAATTCCCGGTTCCAGGGAGATGTTGCTTGATTCGGCTCATCATCTCGCGTGCCACGGACTTCTGCACAAGCATGTGTTGCGCAACGAAGGAGAATTGGCGGTTCGGCTCGCTGCCCAAAAGTGAGCGATACGTCGCAAAATACGGTGGGTGATATTCCTCGGCCTTTGTCAACAGCATTTGCCCGGCAGGATTGAAAAAGCGCAGTGGACGCAGCGGGACGGTGTCCGCATCCCAGATCAGATAGTAATCGTCATCCGGGTCTACGAACGCGAATTGCAGTTTCAGCAACTGTTGGAAATACCAACCGGCAGCCTGCGGGAATCCTTCGAGCCGGAAGCCTCGGACTTGTTCGATGGCCATGCCGGGAACAAAGTTGTTTTCCGGGATCACCTTCACCTGGCCCCGCAGGCGTGAAGCGATCCGGTCACAATCACCGTTCGGTGCCAGTACGTTTACTCCACCAAACGGGATAAACTGTCTCAGCCGGTCCACCGCGATTTGGAGCACGGGCAAGTCCCGCACCCGGCAGGCGGTTACGACTTGCAGCGGCCGCTCGGCCAGATGCTCCGGCCGGGTGCTGGGGGTGGGAGTCTTGGGCATGGTGGAAAAAGGCGGATTACTTGCGGCCATCCGCCAGTCGGCGGGAGAGCGGCTTGGGCAGCCACCGCAGCACGGTACCACGCAGTTTGGAGGGAACCACAACGGCAGCCACTTCGACAGGGTGCAGGCGAAGTCTTAGCAGAATGCGACGCGCGGAACTCCGACTGCAGTTGGATGGACGGTCGCTGATCTTTCGGGCGTACAAGAGTCCTTCGTCGCTCACATCATGAAGAGTAACCTCCCAGTGGTCCAGGCGCTTCAGGTAGGGCACGAGCCACTTGCCCTTGCGCAGCTTTGCGTCGTGGGCCATCAACTGGCTGCCGACGGGGATGAGCGGGTCAAGCAGGTCGAATTCGGTGACTTGTTCCCCGGGACGGTTGCCGCCGTCCAGGAAAGCGAAGTCTACTTGGAAGCCAGTTTGCTGTTCCGCTAGCCATTGAGGAATCACGTTCTGCGAGAATCCGAACAACGGAGTAAAACGACCGCTGGCTTCCAGAGCTGCTCTACGGATGTTCGCAATCATGCGCTCGTAAATTGAGCGGTCAGCCTCCACGCCCCACAGGTGGCCGGCGCCGCGCTGATGCAGCGCGCGGAGAATATGGAGCGTGCTTCCGCCTCCCAACCACGTGCCAACCTCGATCGCGACCTGGGGTGGTTTCGGCGCGAGCAAAATGGCCTCGGTCAGCAATCGCCGCTCTTCCGTATTCAACTGACCTATGATCGTTTGATCCAGCATACGTGAACACATGACGCGGGTATCCTGTGAAAACCTTAATCACAATGCAAGTTGTCTGACCTTGAATACACCGGATCGTCGAAAGGGTGCGGGGCGAATCCAGATTCCGGCCACGTACTCCACTGGGAGTTGCGGAAATGTTGAACACACTGATAGAGTGCGTGTGCCTGAATGAAAGCATGTCTCTGCATGAATTTCTCCTGCATTAGGGCCAACTGGCAACGCTTACGTCAGTCGGCAGTTTTCTTCGGCGCGTTTGCCACCGGAGTTCGCGTCGGCGCCAACCTGTTGCTGCTCCCGCTGCTTCTGAGCCGAATGCCGAGCTCCGAGTTGGCTCTTTGGTACGTGTTTCTGGCGCTGGGCGGCTTTGCCAACCTGGCGGACTTCGGATTCGGGTCCGCCATCTCCCGGGTTTATAGCTTTCTTTGGGCCGGGGCAGAGGATTTTGACGCCGAGGGACTGCGTCCGCCGTCCAAGAACCGAGAGCCCAATCTTCCCCGGTTGCGGCAATTGACGCGCACGGTGCGCTTCTTTTATTGGAGGTTGTCCATGGCGGCTGCCTTGCTGCTGGCGGTGGCGGGGACGGTTGTCTTGGTGCGTCCCGTTGCGGCGGTGGCCGATGCACAGCTGGCTTGGATCTGTTGGGCGGCGTACCTGCTGACGATTGGGTATAACCTCGGCACAAGCTGGTGGATGTTGGCCTGCCAGGGCATCGGCCGCGTGCGGGAGCTTCAAGCGGCTTACACGTGGAGCGGGATGGTCTATGTGGTCTGTGCCGCGGCCCTGCTCCTGAAGGGTTGGGGACTGCCTGCTGTGGTCGTAGCCAGCGCGCTGCGTGGCGTGATCATGCGCATGTACTGCCGTCGTGTCTATTATGCCGCCGTGCCGAAACTTCCTGCCAGCCAAGGCTTGCCCGACCGGGAGATCCTAAAGCGGCTCTGGCCCAATGCCTCGAAGCTAGGAATGATTTCCATCGGCGCCTATCTGATCAACAACGGAAGCGTTTTAATCAGCAGCCATTTCCTGGAGAGCAAGGTCACCGCGAGCCTTGGGGTCACGATGCAAATTGGCGCTTTCCTGATGAGCTTTGCCGGGTTATGGCTGACGGTGAAATGGCCGCAACTGACTATGCTGCGCACGCAAGGGCGCCTAGAGGAGATGTCCGTTCTGTTTGCGCGGCGACTGGCTTTTACCATGGCCTCCTTCGTTCTGCTCGCCACGTTTGTAGTGATGGTTGGCAATCCCTTGCTGGCCTGGAAGGGGACGCAAACGCGGCTGCTGCCAACGCCGGCGTTGGTTTTCTACTTCTTGTATTTGACCCAGCAGCTCTTCTACGTACAATTCGGCGCATTGGCTTACACGGAAAACGTCGTGCCCTTTTTTAAGATTTCCATCTTTACCGGCTTGTGGATGCTCACGCTGAGCTTCGGTCTGACTTGGGCCTATGGGTTCTGGGGCATGATGGCCGCCCCGCTGCTGGCCGAAGCTACCTACAGCAGTTGGTACACCGTCAAGCGCGGCTTTACCGGCCAACCGTTGACCTCCCGGCAGTTGTTCCGAGCCGCCCTCTCCGGCAAGCTGACACCGAGATGAATCTGTCCGCCGCGCAAATCACCATCGCGGTGACAGTGTTTAATCGCCGCAAGTACCTGAAGCAGGCCATTTCCAGCGCGCTCGACCAGTCGGTGCCCGCTCGGGTAATCGTCGTTGAGGACTGCGGGCCGGACTCTGAAATGGAGGGCTATGTTCGCCGGGAATTCGGGGGGCGGATTGAGTACTTTCGCAATCCCCGCCGCCGCGGAATATTTGGCAACTGGAATGCCTGCCTCGATTGTTGTCCAACGCCCTGGTTATCCATCCTCCACGATGACGATTTTCTGGCGCCAGGTTTTGTCCAGGCCCTGCTGGACCTGAGCCGGCAGGCCCCCGATTGTGGATTGTATTTCGGTCAAACGCGGCTGGTGAATGAACAAGGGGTAGCGTTTGCCGATGCGCGACCTCCCATGACGGTTCACTGGCGCAAGGTGGCCCTGGCGGATACACTAGTGACCACTCCGTTTCCGTTCCCCGGACAGGTTTTCCGTGTGGCGGATGCCCGCCGCCTGGGCGGTTTTCGCGAAAGCTCGCAATTCTGCGGTGACTGGGAGATGTGGTCGAACTTGATAGCGCACTACGGAGGCGCGCAAACATCTGCAGTTGTGGCCTACAACCGCGCCCATACGAGTCCCGAGCGGGGGTGCACCCAGATGGAATTAAGCGGGCGGTTGCGGCCCCTGGTTTTCGTGCAGCAGAAACGGGTGCTGCGCCTGCTCCGGGAGTCGGGCGTCGAAGCCAGGTTCGATCGCGCCAAATTCCTGAGGGAATCGCCAATGTCAGTGGATTATCTGATTCAGCATGCGACGCATCTGCCCTCGCGAATACTGCGCTATAATGTGGGCCTGTTATTGAGGTCAACGCCTCCAAGCGCGCGGTACGCGGTATTTCTGGCCATCACGCGGGTGGGGGGGGTGCGATTTGTGCGAGCCGCGTCTGAACTCGGGCGCCGTTGTTTAAGGCAGCCCAGATAGCAGTGCGAAGGAGTAGGGGCTGCTCAAGCGGCTCGGCACGCGTGCACATCGAGCCACTCGCCAGTTCCGGTTCCAGCAACCAGCAGGGCTGTTTCCAGCACAGCGAGTAGAGAGGGGCCCAGCTTTGCCGCCAACTTGACGCTATACCCAGGGTGTGTTCCCGCGTTCCGCGCCCAAAGCCGGAAGCTCTGCTGCCAGAAGTAGCTGGAATTGTGGGTGCGGATCGAAATGCGGCTGAAGCCTCCCCGAGTGAGGAGAGTGTGAATGGAGCGAGGAGCGAACAGGTGAAGGTGGCGTGGCGGCTCCAACCCGCGCCAGTGTTGTTTGAGCAACCGATGTCCCAGACTGGCAGTATTTGGGGTCCAGAGGACCAGGCTGCCGCCCGGTTTGAGGATGCGTGCACATTCGGTCAATGTGCCGAGCGGGTCAGGCAGGTGCTCGATCACATGGCTCATCGTCACCGCGTCGAAGGTTCGATCCGGAAAGTTCTGTTGCTCCAGGGCACCGCATCGAATCGCCAACCCGCGCTTGGCGGCGGCCTGCGCTGCCCGCGAATCGAAGTCAACACCCTCAACGTGCCAACCCAGCTTGCGCATCGCCATCAGCCATTGGCCCGAGCCACAGCCCAAGTCGAGCAATCTGCCTTCCGGTCTGGCATGCAGGAACCGAATCTCCAGATCTAGCTGCCTGCGCCGCAAGGGGAGAAGATAAATTAATCTGCCAAGGCTTATGAACGTTGCCGGACCGGGGCGTATCTCGTAGCCGTACTTATCCGCCAGGTATCCTTGTTTGATCATCCGGTAGATCCGCCTGAACCATCCCACGCGGTCCTCTTTGTCGGCAACAGCAGCGAGTGACCCAGCGTGAGTGTAATATTCTCTGTAGGCCTTTCCAAGCTCTTCCGCCACGGGCATGGGATCCAGCCAAATTAGTCGGCATGCATGGTTCGTGCATCGCTTCAAATTCCAGCATCCATCGGCCCCAAAGAGGCGATCCGGCTGCGCCAAATACAGAAACTCACCGGCGTTGCCACACAGGGCACAGTTGGGACACCCCACAGTTCTGATTCGCCTTTCGTCTGCTAGTCCAATGCTCATATGGTTTGCTCATCATCGGGGGTGGCCGAGCACTTCCCGGTACACCTCCAAGTGCTGCCGGGCGATGGTTTCAGGACGATAGCGGACCCGCATGACTTCGCCTGCTCCGTGCGCGCGCGGGAATCCGCGCCGAACCCAGCCCGCAATGGCCGCAGTTAGGCCCCGCCAATCGTCCACATCGAACAACTCCGCCCCCGGCACTCCCTGCGCAATATCCGCCACGCCGCCCACGCGGGCCGCGAAGAGTTTGAGGTCGCGAGCGAGTCCCTCTGCTACAGCTAATCCAAAAGACTCCGCAGGCGAGAAATGCACCATCCCTGAGGCCGCGTCGAGTAGTTCGACCAGTTCATGGCAGGTCTTGGTCCCGATCCACCTTGCGCAGCCCTGTTCCTCGAGCGGCTTTATTCTTTCCTGGAAGGCGTTCCCATAGGGGCTGTTGGGAGTTATATTGCCGACAAACAGGAGCTCGAAGGCCAATTCCTGCTGCGCGAGCTCGCGCGCTACGTCCAGCAATTCTATCTGGCGTTTCCGGGGGGCAATTAGGCCCACGTTCACCAGTCGACACCGGTCGCTTCGGGCGGGAGCTGGCGCGGCAGCAAAGAACTCGCGCCGCAGAGCATGGGCCACGCGCCAGACTCGCCGCGCTCGCGCTCGAACCAGTTGTTCGGTGTAAGCCGAGTTGCAGAGCACGCCCAATGTTCGTTTCAGGGTGAAAGTCTCCAGCCGTCCCGTCAGCCAGAGGTAACTACCAACACGCTCCCGAAACTGCCGGGCCAACTCGGCCATGTTGCCGTGGATTGTGACCACGTTCGGAAAGCCCGAGAAGACAGCGCTAAGGGCGCAATCGTGCTCGGTCCCATGGCCATGCGCCAGGTCTGGCCGGATTTCCCGCAGCTTCTTTCGGACGGCCCGGATGCAGCCCTGGAAGCCGGTGCGTATCCAACCCAGCTTTGGCACATAGAGACTGTGGAAGAAGATGTTGGGGGCCAGTTTCTGCGGTGAGTTCATGCGCACCCGTGTGCAGGAAACCACATGCACCTCAAGCTCCGGCATTCCCATGAATCCCTCCAACAATGCCTCTGGCGCTGCCCCAAAATGCGGGATCAGCGTGCCGTAGTCCTTCTGCATGTTCCGATTGTCGGTGGTCAGGAAAGCAATCTTCATCTAGGCAAAACCAGGCCCAATTCCATCTTGCCGAGCTCGCATGATTGGCATGTTCGCACCGCGCGGCAACTCAAATTCTGGAGTGCTGGCGTTCGCAGCTCGGATCTTCCCATGCCAGCGTGCGTCGTGTTAGTGTGGCTTCCATGAGCCCGCAACATGACAGGTTGGGTCGTAAGCGATGAAACCCGCCGCTGCTTGTAGGGTTGACGGATTCAAAGCTCCACTGGCTTGGTCCGTCGTCGTGGCGTGCCTGTGCTTGGCAGGCCAAACAATCGCTGGTCAAAGCGGCTCGCCACTCAACGCCGCGGTTCTCTCCGAACGCCTGCCCGGGAATAATGAAGTCCTCGCTTCTGAGATCAGGGCGCAGGTCTGCGCCGCCGGTTATAACACGGATATCATCGGCACGGCAATCCTGACCAACCAGTCGCAGCTCACCACGGGGCGCTATGACCTGCTGGTCTTGCCCAGCGCGCGCGCGTTGCCGGTGGCCGCGGCACGCGCCATACATGGCTTCCTGCAAGCTGGTGGCGACTTGCTGGCTCTGGGGCTACCGGCATGGGAGTCGCCGTTGTTCCGTCTCAACGGCCAATGGATGTCACGCCAGGACTACGAGACAGCGATCGCCTCGCAGCGGGCGCAGCATGTCGTGGAGGATTTCGTCCAGGCTGACCTGTCCCGCTGGCAGCGAACCTCGGGAGAGCCGGGCGTCGAGGCAGATTATAGACTGGTCGGCAGCAGTGGCGGCCAGGCACTGCACGCCAGAATGGACCGCCTGGGCGGGTGGCAGACCTTTGGCTCGCCGGCACTGGCCTGCCCATTCCCGCCGAATCACACCCTCACATGTTTCCGCGCCCGGGGCGGTCCCCACACGCGGCAGCTCGCGCTGGAATGGGACGAAGCCGACGGCTCGCGCTGGATTGCCACGGTGGACCTGACCCCCGAGTGGAAACATTACACCCTCCTCCCCGACCGGTTCAAAGCCTGGCCCATCGAGACGGCCAGTCCGCAACGCCGCTTCAATCCAGCCAAAGCCGTCAGATTCTGGGTGGGGCTCGCTCTTTCGCACACTGCGCTACAAGGCGACCGGCACGAGTATTGGTTCGATGACCTGGGCACGGCGCCCAACCCATTTGGCGACCTGCTGCCGCCGATGGACTCCAACCTGCCGGCGCTGGAGTCGGTGTCGCCGGGTTACCAATGCTACCCGATCACGACACCGGTGGTGGTCAGGGCGGACCATCAGAAGGTAGCGCTGGAGGAGTGGGAGGGGAGGCCTGGCTCCGTCAAGGGAGGGCGAGCGTCCTCGCAAGCCCAAACTTCTGTGGGCCTTCCATTAGATCAGGGCTCGCGAGGACGCTCGCCCTCCCAGATGGTTGTGGGCCTCCACCACCGCGCGCGGGGCGTGGGGTTCAACCAGCAGCGGGCGTTCCGTTGGGAGCCGTTGCTGGGAGCATACGATGCGGCTACCCAGGATTACCGCGGGGCGCTGGGGGCGCTCCTTGTCCATGTCGAGCCACCATTCCGCGGCGGCGTGTGGGCCGTCTTCACGCCGGCGGACGCGGCCTTCTACCAGCAAGCCGTCGTTACCAACTGCCTGCATCAGGTGCTGACGCGCATGAACCGCGGCGTGTTCCTCACTGAGGGCGGCAGCGAATTCTTCACTGTCTTTGCGGGGCAGCAGTTCACCGCCGGGGCGCGTGTGGCGAACTTCGGTCGGGAGACCGTCAGTAACCTGCACGTCGCAGTGCAGTTTCTTGATGCCAAGGGCCGTGCCCAATGGACGGCGCTCGATCGGGAGCTCGCACTTGCCCCTGGCGAGATAAGGGCAGTCGAGCAGGGCGGCCTTTCCAAGAAGCCCGGCGAAGCAGGCGTCTCAGTTGCTCTGACACTGGCCGGCACGCCTATAGACGGGCTTCGCCACGAACTCGGCGTCTGGGAGCCCAAGGCGAAGCCGGAATACATCCAGGCTCGCGATGGCGGCCTGTGGCTTCGCGGCAAGCCCTGGAAAGCACATGGTGTAAACTACATGCCTTCGAGCGGGATTGGCCTGGCCAACGGCCGCTACTTCGAACACTGGCTGGGCCGGGGCGCTTATGACCCCGAGGTGATTGAGCGCGACCTGCGGCGCATCAAGGCCCTGAACCTGAACGCGGTGAGCGTCTTTATTTACCACGAATCGCTCCAGGCCCAGCATCTGCTCGACCTGCTGCGCCGCTGCGAGGCGCTCGGCCTGCGCGTCAACCAGTCCCTCCGCCCCGGCACGCCGATGAACTTCCGCTGGCGTGAGATGAAAGAGTTGATCGAGTATTACCGCTTGGCGCAGAACGATACTGTCTTCGCTTACGACCTGGCTTGGGAGCCCACTCACGGCAGTCACGAGCAGCAGCAAAACGCCTATGCCCTTCTCTGGAACGACTGGGTTCTCAAGCGCTATGGCACCCTGGACGCCGCGACCAACGCCTGGTCGTTTCCTGCTCCGTACTCCGCCCTCCGCCCTCCGCACTTGGCCGTTCCGTCCATGTCCCAACTGACGGCTGATGGCGAATGGCGCAAGCTCGTTGCCGACTACCGCCTCTTTCTCGACGACCTGCTCCGCGAGAAATATGGCGCTGCGCGTCAACTTGTGAAGTCAGTTGACCCGCACCACGCCGTCAGCTTCCGCATGACTTGCGCAGGCGACCCTTTATACAACTGGGATGCCGCTCTTACTTACGACTTCTACGGCCTGGCCGGCGCCGTGGACATCTGGGAGCCCGAAGCCTATGGCCGCATTGGCGACTGGGAACGCGTCCGCCCAGGCGCTTTCACCGCCGCCTACGCCCGCCTGTGTGACCCCGCCAAACCGCTCATTTGGGCCGAGATGGGCTACAGCGTCTGGGACATCAACAAGATGGCGCCCGACCGGGAGAAGCTCGCGTTTGCGGGCCGCTACTATGCCGACTTCTATCGCATGATGATCCAATCCGGCGCCGATGGCGTTTTCTTCTGGTGGTATCCGGGCGGATTCCGTCTAGGCGAGAACAGCGACTTCGGCATCATCAACCCCGACGGCACCGATCGGCCGGTGACGAAAGTTATTTGCAGCCAAGGCCCGCGCTTCCTCCGCGCACCCAAGCCCCCCAAGCCCAGCTATTGGATCGCCGTGAACCGCGACCGCGATCCCCGTGGCCTCTTCGGCATCTACCAAGCCGTTCGAGCAGACTTCTGGAAAGCCCTCGACGAGCACCGCCGCCCGGGGCTCAAATGGGAGTCCCGCCCGGGCACAACCGAATAATCTCGCGAGGACTGCCTACACTCTCCACTCTCCGCGCATCTTGCGGCTCAGCAGCCGGAGATTCGCCTCTTCGTCGCCGGGGAAGCGCTCTTTGCGCGGGTCCCAGACTAGTTTGCGGTTGAAGTGCAAGGCGATTTCGCTCAAGTGGCAGAGCGTGTCGGACTGGACCGACTCGTCTATCGGGCAAACTGTTTGGGCGCGGCTCCTGACGCAATCCAGGAAGTTGCGGGTATGATCCGGGCTGCGCGTTAGCTGGACCTTGAGCGAGTCCTCGTTCTGATCAATAAGGCTCTCGGGCTGCAAGTTGATGCCATGGCGGTCAACATGGACCCAGCCCTCGGTGCCCTCGAAGCCAGTGCCGTGGTCGGCGATCCGCCGATAGCGCCGCTTCCATTCCTGCTCGTGTTCCCAAATGCCGCAAGACGGCACTTCCGCGTTGGGGTGATTCGGCGTGCCTTCGAAGCGCAGGGTAACGCCGCTGCCGAATTTCATGTTCACGTTCCACGCTGTAGCGGTGTCGCAAATACCTTCCGCGTGGAAAGTTCCGCGGCCATCCACTTCGACGGGACCGTTGAGCAGTTCGCCGGCGCCCCAGACCGCGACGTCCAGCGGGTGAATGCCCCATCCGGCAATGAAGCCCACCGCCAGGTCGCGGATGTACCACCAAGTCTTCTTCGCGCCTGGCCCAGCGACCAGGTCCTGTGTATGTGGACGGGCGGGTGCCGGCCCAAGCCAGAGGTCATAATCCAGGCCGGGCGGCACAGGCACAACCCGGGTAGAGCCGCCCGGCGCGCTGGCCGGGGCCCAAACGTTGATGTGCCGGAGCTGGCCGATGTAACCGTTGCGGACCAGCGCGCAGGCGAGCCGGAAGATGCGCGAGGAGCGTTGCTGGGTGCCGAATTGGAAGACGCGCCTGTGACGATGGACAGCCTTGCGCAAGGCCCAGTCTTCGGTGAGGTTGAGCCCCATCGGCTTCTCCAGATAGACGTCCTTGCCGGCCCGCACAGCAGCCAACGCGGTCAGCACATGCCAGTGATCGGGCGCGGCGATAAGGACCGTGTCAATGTCTGTGCGGGCCACCAGCTCGCGGAAGTCGCGGCAGGTGGCGCAATCCTTGTTCTTGTAGTGCTGGTTGACGCGGTCGCGGGCCTGTTCGCGGTGTTCCTTCATGACATCGCAGACGGCGATGACCTGCGCATCTTTCTGGCGCAGGAAATTGCCCATATCCCCCTGCCCTTGCAGGCCAACCCCGATGCAGCCGACGGTGATGCGGCTGCCGGGGGATGCCTTGCCGTCCCGTCCCAGGACGGCGGCGGGCACCAGCGCGGGCAACGCCGCGGCGTAGAGCGCGAGGGTCGAGGTCTGCTTGAGGAACTGGCGTCGTGTGGCGAGACGGGTTGGCATAAGCTCTTGAATCAAACGTCCTGGGCCTTGATTTGGCAGACTGCGGGTTGCATGCGCCATGCGCGGAGACTGACATGGCCACAAAGCCTTTGGAAGTGCAAAGTGGAACGCGTCCCCGCCAGCTTCAGGGCCGGGGTGAGGGGGAGCCTCGGGTGCGACCGCAGGGACGCGGCTCAGGGCCACACCAGGTCCGGATGTTTCTTTTGGAGCGTGGGCCTGAGCTTCGGATAGGTGTTCGCTTTGAAGGCCGGCCAGTTGCAGGTGGCTTCGAGGCGTTTGCCGTCCGGTGCGTTTAGCCAGAGCTTGGCCGGCAACCGACCTTCGCAGATATGCGGGTGTGCCTTGAGCGCGAAGCACTCGTGCAGCTTCACCTGCGCCTCGGGCGACTTCGGCTGGTCATCTTCGTCCCGCGCCTGCTCGGGATACAACAGTTTCAGCTTCCGACCGTCCGGCCAGGCAATGTGCCTGGGCGCGAGCTCGTCCAGCCAGCCAACCTGCTCCCTCGCCAGGGCGTGAAGAAAACTCTCACGCAGGGCCGCCGCCTGCGCTTCTTTGGCCAGCGTCAGCCCTTCAAAGGTACGCGCCAGGCATTCCAGGACGGCCGCGTCGTCAAAGGGCGGGTACTCCAGCTCGGGCATGGTGAGGGTCACCAGATTCACGCGGCTGATGAACTGCTTTATCTCATGGTTGAACAGCGGCAGCGCGAACCAGCCTTCCCGGTGCGCTTCGGCCAGGCAACGGCCAGACGCCCTCGGATTCACCTCGCGCTGGTGTTCGTGGTGAATGACCAGGTCCCGAAAGCGGATCAACTTCACCGCCGCGACACGCTTGTGGGTGCGGTCGTAGAGGTGCTCGACCCTTACAGTGATTTGCTCCGGGAACGTTTCCTCAATCCACTCGCGCTTCACGGCAGTCGCCAAGCCGAGCAATGTCAGGTTTTCCGAGCCGCGGGTGGCTATTTCGCGAATCGTCGCTGCCACGAACAGCGGTGCAGCCTGTACTACGCTTTCGCGCATCAACGTCCCCTGCCGTCCTTCGGTCAGGTCACACTCCAACGTTCCCAGGTCCTGGCGGAGGCAGAGCTGGTCAATAAAGCCGGCCATGAGGCAGCGGGGCAAGGGATCGGGAAGAGACGCGGTGCGTGGTGGGTGGCACGTGTTGGGGCTATCCTCGATCTTGGATTCTCCCTCCTCGCTTCTGGCCAGCCCCTGTTGCCTGGCGATTTGCAGAATCTGCAAAAACGTCTGCTCCACCTGGCGCGCTGTTTGGGCGTGGATACCATAGCGGCGGCAGAGCTCGATGCCGAAGCCGTGGTTCTTTGCGAACTGGTAGGCGCGCATGAGCGTGTAGAAATCCGACCCCTGGCTGGCCTCGAACACCTCACGGGCTTCCTGGATATGCTTGTCATCACGGCCAAGGCGCATGAGCATATCGCGGCCGCTGACCAGGGCGGCGCATAAGGCCGCTGCCGGCACGCAGTCGAACTTGGCTGCCTCGACAAGCATACGCGAGTAGCGGGGATGCATTGGCAGCTTCAGCATTTGTCTCCCAATCGGCGTCAGGTCTGCTGTGCCGGACTCGGCAGTTTGTGCCTCCGGGCGTGGGCCCTGCAGTGCTCCCAGGGTGATCAGCAATTGTTCAGCCCGCCCCACTGCCTGCGGGTCGGGCTTGTCCAGCCAGTCAAACTCGGTGGCGCGCTTGATTCCCAGGGAGTGGAGCAGCAGCACCACTTCGGCCAAGTCGCTGCGCCGGATCTCTGGCGTGTTGCTCTCTGGGCGGTTCAACTGGCCGCTCTCGGTCCAGAGCCGATGGCAGGTGCCCGGCGCGGTGCGCCCGGCGCGGCCCTTGCGCTGCTCGGCTGAGGCGCGACTGATGGGCTCGATGAAGAGCGTGCTTATGCCACGCTCCGCATCGTAACGTGCGACTCGCGCCATCCCGCCATCTACGACGTGGCGGATGCCGTCAATGGTAACGGAAGTCTCTGCGACGTTAGTGGCTACAACCACCTTGCGGAGTGGATTCGGCATAAAGGCAAGGTCTTGCTGCTCGGGTGGCAGGTCGCCGTGCAAGGGGATCAGTGCCAGGCGTTCGCTGGCGGCGATGGCCCGGATGGCAGCGATGGTGGAGTTGATCTCGCCCATGCCGGGCATGAAAACGAGGATGTCGCCCGGATTGCCCGCATTGACGATCTGTTCGACGACGTCCGCGGCTTGCTCAGTGATTGGGCGCTCGTCATGCTGGCTCAAGTAGCGCACCTCCACGGGGAAACTCTGGCCCTCAGAAAGCAGGACAGGTGTCTCACCTGCCTCTCCCCTCAGGTATTCCGCTACCGGCTCCGCTTCGAGCGTTGCCGACATAACGGTCATCTTAAGCTCGGGGCGGTCGGTCTGCTGCAAACGTTTAACCAGTGCCAGTGCGACGTCGCTCAGCAGGTTGCGCTCATGAAACTCATCGAAGATGACCAGACCGACGTTCGACAGCTTGTGGTCGTCCTGCAGCCAACGCAGGAGGATCCCCTCCGTGACGTAGCTAATACGGGTGCCGAGGCTGGTCTGATCGTCAAACCGGATCTGGTAGCCGATTCCCGCGCCAAGTGGGCATTTGCGCTCGTGCGCAACCCGCGCCGCCACCGTCCGGGCCGCCACGCGGCGGGGTTGGAGCACGACGATCTTCTTGTCGCCAGCCAGACCGGCGTCGAGCAGCATTTGGGGAACTTGGGTTGTCTTGCCCGAGCCCGTCGGCGCCACCAGCACTAGCCGATTCTCGGTTCGCAGCGTTTGGACAACCTGGGAATGGATCTCCCAGATAGGCAACGAGGCGGGATTCACAGGTGCAGGCAGGCCAGCGCTAATGCTGTGATCACCAGCATCAACCCGCTGGGCATGAACTTGCCGGTCTTGACGAACCGGAGCGCGAACACAATCAGCAAGGCGGCCATGGTTGCATCTGCTAGGCCGCGCGCAAGGCTCTTCCCGAAAAGCCCAGGGATGGCCGTCAGGATGAGCACTGCCGCCGCCACGGCAGAGGTGATCAGAGACACCTTGCTGCCGGCATTTAGAAACCCGATGATTCCTCCGGCCACCAAGAGCAGGATGTAGATCCAGAGTAAAGTATGTGGGTGCATAATATCTTCGGGCGCGGAATGTAGCTGTCCAGCGCCCCAAATGACACCAGGAAATCGTGTGATACTGTGTATGAGAGGGCAGGGAAAAGTGGTGGAGCCGAGGGGAGTCGAACCCCTGACCTTCTCATTGCGAACGAGACGCTCTGCCAACTGAGCTACGACCCCAGTCCACTTAAGTCAACACAAGGGTAGTTAAGCATAAGACCCGGACTTGTGCAACAAAGATCGGAGAGATCGCGGTCCGCACCCACGCCGGATTCGAGAAAGTGATTTGGGCGGATTTGGATTGTGGCCGGGTCG
>DAOPPX010000045.1:0-39714 GCA_035358715.1 Verrucomicrobiota bacterium | reverse complement strand
TGCGTCGTGGCCACAGTTTGGGTCACTCCGCGCGTTCGCTAAGGATTCGGGTCTTCTCCAATTTTATGGAAGAATAAGATTGCCTGCGCCAGGCAAAGGCGATAGTTGTCTGGCCGGTCGGCAAATGAGCAAAACCGTTTAACTTCTAATAACACTATGGCAGACAATTGTTTTCATCCCAGCATCGAAGGCGCGCAGCACGGCGCCAAGAATCTAGCGCAGTTTCTGGATTACGCGAAAAAGTCCGGGGCGGCGGGGGCGCAACCGTCCAACTTCATGCTCCAAAGCGACACCGGCTTCAAGAGCGCCAAGGAGATCAAGAACACCTTTGCCAAAGCGAAGCTGAGGCTGGACGGCGTTTCGGCCCACTGCCCGTTCTGGGTGCAGACGACGGCCTGGACCGGCAGCCCGACCATCCGGCCGTTTATCCCCGGGGACGTGGCCAGGAAGTCGCCCGAGGAAATCGAGAAATGGGCGGAGGATTACATCCTGCGGCTGCTGGATCTTTGCGCGGAGCTGGGGGTGAAGATTGTGCCGATGTTCTGGGGCGTGGCGTTTGGCTGGGAGATGGCCACGGGCTACCCGTGGGGATTCTGGAAGGGCGGCGACTACGACCTGCTCAAGGAAGGACAGGACCGGTTCGTCAAGAAGACCGCCAAGCTCCGCAAGCACGCCAAGTCGCTCGGGATCTACCTTGCCCACGAAATCCATCCCGGCACAGGGGCTATGTGCGCGGACGACTTCAACATGCTGGTCCAAATCTGCGGCGGCGACAAATGCCTGACAGTCAACGCCGACCCGTCGCACTGCTGGGAAGGCGAGAGCTGGGAGACGCGTTTCCTGAAGGTGGCCCCCCGCATCTACGCCTGCCACGTGAAGAATTTCGTGATCCGGCCGGACCGGCCACTGCGGTTCATGGACGGCGACTGGCAGAAGCGCGCGATGCAGTTTGTGGACATCCCCACCGGCGACCTGAACATGATGCGCTACGTCGAGCTGCTGATCCATGCCGGCTACCCACAGCGGTATTGCCAGGTGATGGGCACCCGGACGGCGCCGCTGATCGTCGAAGCCGAGAGCGCCTACCGGGCGGTGGACGCCACGAGCACCAACGGCATCCAGTACGTGCGCGACCACCTGTGCTTCCCGCTGGCAGCCGGGTCATTCGAGGACGGCATGGGGGCTTAACGCAACGCCCTGGCAAGCCGAGCTGCCGCTTTTCACCCTCTCTTGGCCAACCGGTCGGGAGAGGGATTTTTGTGAGCTGGCGGAGAGACTGGGATTCGAACCCAGGGTGGGGTATAAGCCCACTCACGCTCTCCAGGCGTGCGCTTTAAACCACTCAGCCATCTCTCCGGCAAGTTGGAGCATACTGTGCGGCAGTAGAGCGCCCGGCGCAATGTTTTTCATTCGCCTCGAGACGCGTGACAAGGCGTCCGCCGGCTGCTACCTTCCGGCGTGATCTTTCGGCGATAATCGCCGAGTATCGTATAATCCTATGCGCTCTGACATCATCAAGAAAGGCTTTGAACGCGCACCGCACCGCTCGCTGCTAAGGGCCACCGGCTCCATCGAATCCGAGGCGGACTGGGACAAGCCGTTCATCGCCATCTGCAATTCCTACACCGACTGCATCCCCGGCCATGCCCACCTCAACGAGGTCGGCCTGCTGGTCAAACGCCTGGTCCGCCAGGCCGGCGGCGTGCCCTTCATCTTCAACACCATCGGCGTTGACGACGGCATTGCCATGGGCCACAGCGGCATGAAGTATTCGCTGCCTTCCCGGGAGCTGATTGCCGACTGCGTCGAATCCATGGTCCGCGCGCATTGCTTCGACGGCATGGTCTGCATTCCCAACTGCGACAAGATCGTGCCGGGCATGCTCATGGCTTCCATGCGGCTGAATCTGCCGACGATCTTTGTCAGCGGCGGACCTATGGCGGCCGGGGTCGCCGCGCAAGCCGCCGAGGGCCAACTGCCAGACTACCTGCGCCCCGCCACGCAGAAGTCCGACCTCATCTCCGTGTTCAAGGGAGTGGGCGAATTGCAGGCGGGCAAGATCACCCACGAGGATTTGCAGAAGCTCGAACAGAGCGCCTGCCCGACCTGCGGCTCCTGCTCGGGCATGTTCACCGCCAACTCCATGAACTGCCTTTGCGAGGCGCTCGGCATGGCGCTGCCGGGCAACGGCACCATTCTGGCCGTCTCCAAGGAGCGCGAAGCGCTCTATGAACGCGCCGCCCGCGCCATCATCAAGCTGGTCGAGGCGGACCTCAAGCCGCGCGACATCGCCACGCTGGAAGCCTTCGACAATGCCATCGCCCTCGACGTCGCGATGGGCGGCTCGACCAACACCATCCTGCACACGCTGGCCATTGCGCGGGAAGCCGGCATCGCCTACGACATCAAGCGCATTGACGGCATTTCGCGCCGCGTGCCCTGCCTCTGCAAGGTGTCCCCCTCCTCCAACTACCACGTCCAGGACGTGCACCGGGCCGGCGGCATCCACACGATCCTGGGCGAGCTCAAACGCATGGACGCGCTGACCTTGAGCTGCAAGACGGTGACCGGCAAGAGCATCGGCGAGAACATAGATGAATGGGACGCGCGCTCAGAGTCGTGCGTTCCCTGGGCGAAAACCTCGCGCGTGGCCGGCTGCTCGGCTATCGTGGTGGACCCCGCCGACAAGCTCGGCCCCGCAGCGCGCACCCCGAGCGGCAACCTGGCGCCCAAACCCTTGCTGTTCTTCCCCGGCGATCCGCGCGGCATAACCCTCTGGCGCTTCGCCGCCGGCTTCAACGCAGGCGATGCCGCCGCCGTCGCCGCCTTGTTCGACGCGGAGGGAGAGCTGCAAGTGGACGACACCACCACCTGGAAAGGCCCGGCGGCCATCGAGGCCGGCCTGAAGCAGGTATTCGGCGAGTCCAAAGGCCTTTTGCGCGCCGAGTTGGGCCAACTCAAAGGGACTCCGCTGCTGATCATCTGGCAATACACCAAGGGGGCGGACAAGCAGGTGCACTGCCTGCTGCGCACCGCCCGGCTGCGGGACTGGCAAATTCACAAGATGCATCACGATTACCGGCCCGCGCAGATCAAGGTTGCCCAACCCTCCGGCCTGATGCCGTACGACTCGGCGTTCATGTTTGATGCCCTTGACTGCATCCGGACCAGGCAGACGGCCTACACCGCCGATGGCGGCCTCGCCATCCTCTATGGCGGGCTCGCGCCCGAAGGCAGCGTCGTCAAGACCGCCGGCATCAGCGATGAGTTCAAGCAGAACTGCGGGCCGGGCTTCGTCTTTGAAGGCCCCTGCGTCATCTTCGAAAGCCAGGAGGACGCCTGTGCCGGCATTCTCGCCGGCAAGGTCAAGGCGGGCAACGTGGTGGTCATTCGCAACGAAGGGCCGCGCGGCGGTCCCGGCATGCAGGAGATGCTCTCGCCCACCAGCTACATTGTCGGCATGGGGCTGGGGGACAAGGTCGCCCTGGTAACCGATGGCCGGTTCAGCGGCGGCACCGCGGGCGCCTGCATCGGGCACGTCTCTCCTGAAGCGGCAGAGGGCGGCCCCATCGGCCTGTTGCGCGAGGGCGACCGCCTGCGCATTGATTTCCCGAATCGCCGGCTGGACGTGATGCTGTCTGAAGCCGAGCTGGCCCAGCGCAAGCAGGCCTGGCAACCCGCCAAGCGTGACCTGACCGGCTGGCTGGCCCGCTATCAAAAGCAGGTCAGCAACGCCAGCCAGGGCGGAATCCTCGCCGGTTGAGCGCTGCGGCTGCCGCCCGGGAGAGTTCCCAGGCAAAGCCGGCGCCACCAATCGTCACCGGGAAGTTGGTCAGGCGAACGGCTGTCCCAGTTCAAGTTGGCTGGGAGGTCACAGTCCAGTAAATGGACAGGGACGGCGGCCCTGCTGACGCCCCTGCCTCTGTGTTTCCAGGTGCGGACCTCGGCCAGGCGACGTTCCAGTTTTGCTTTGGCCGCAACACAGAACCGGCGATAAACCAGGCTGCCGGCTCTCAGGTCTTCCAGGCGTTACAGGCCAGGCGCTCGTTCAGACTCATTCTCATGATCGAGTTTGGCATGTAACCTGCGGTTGCAGGAATTGTAGGTTCCCTGCCTACATCCTCCTGAGTGGGGCGGTGCCGGGACCAACAGGCGCCGCCCTCCTCTTTTCATGGTTGGGTTGGGAGCGGCCCGGTGTAAGAGCCGGGCCGCTCTTTCTGTACGCCGAACAGGGTCCCGGGCTTATGGGGATCGAGTCTTCTGCAGCCGCCTTGGGCAGGTTTGTAACATGGCCGGCCTGGTGGCGTATCAGCTTCGAGCCGCAAACGCCCCTGCGGGCACGCCAGGCCACCTGCCTGCGCTCCGTGCTGCCCAATGCCGAGCCACAGGGTGGCTCCCACAGCGCTCCCACATGGCTCCCACATGGCTTAATAGAACTTCTATTAAGCCATGTGGGAGCCATGTGCGACGGGGGCAGCCGGGGAGTGCGCCCTGCCGGGGGGCGGAGGTGGGGCGGGGCAATCCAGGCTCTAAGGCGGGAAGAGTTCCTCAAGGGTGTTTTCGAACTCGGTGACCTTGCCCTCCTCGGGGGCAACGGCCGCCAGCATCGAGGTGACCTGGCGCGAGATATCTGCCGGAGTCCAAAGCCTCATCCTGTTGAAGTTGGAGCGGTCGTCCACGATCAGAGTGCCAGTAACCTCGAGCACGCCGATGTTGTCCTTGCGTTGGGCCCTGAATCCCTCCGCCTGGTTGACGTAGTCATCCGGGGACGGCCTGAAATTGACGCGCTCACGGTCGCGCAGCACGAGGAAGGCGGTGTCGCCGAGATTGCCGCCCGGGACGTAGAGATTCTGGGTGTGCGCATGCACTTTCTCGCCTTCAGAGGGGGTATAACCGTCCTGGAAGGGTTTGTAGGGGACTTTGCGCGAGCCGCCCAGGAGGCGCCAGATCCCGGCCAGGTCGTTGCCGATCAAGCCGGTATTGAGCGCCTCGGCGGCGCGGATCCGGTAAACCGGGGTCGGCCAGCGCAGCCGCCGCACTGTCACATCGTCGCGGTGGATGACTGCCGCGCGGCCGCCCGGGCGTGCCCGGGTCAGGGGGGTGGGGTATTCCGGTTGAAAGAACTGGAAATGCTGGTGGTAGATGGTGTTCCCCGCCCAGCCATTTGAGATGCCGTCCATTTCGGGGTAGTCGTGAATCCCTGCCTCGGCGAAGAAGGTGCGAATGGAGAGGTTGATCTCGCGAGTGAGCTTTACCAGGTCGGAGACGGTCATGGGGACGCGGTTCATGTTCAGCGGCCGCCGCGCGCGGTCCCACGCCAGGAAGTGAATAACCGAGAGCGGGTTGCCGAAGGGCGCAAAGGTGAATCCGAAGCTGTAGTGGCGGGATAACCCGTGCCGGGGTCCTTCGAGGTCAACGACAACCTCGGCGGGGTTGATCTCCGGGCAGGAACAATAGAAGCAGGGAAAGAGGTCGCGCTCGTGTGTGACAATCCGGTCTTTGTCCCAGAGCGCGCTGGGTTTGGCGATGTTGTGCCGAGCCAGGCGGCGGAAGTCCGACCGGAACCTCCGGATTGGAATAGACAGCACGTGTTCGCCATGCGCGCCGCGGAGACGCTGGGTGGGGCGGGCAAGATTCTGGCTGCGGCCGCCGACGCTGATCCGGGTTGGGATGTGACGGCACTGGAGTTGTTGCAGGTGGAGCACCAGCATACCGATGCCGATGCCGTAGCGTTCGATGATCACCTGAAGGTCGGCCGTGATTTCGTTGCGGCGATCCCCGACGATCAACCAGTCGCCGGCGGCTTTGCTGATGTACTCGAAAGAAGGTTTGCGGATGACGTTTCCGAACCTTGCATACAGGTAACGCTGGTAATGCCTCAAACCTTGCGGGGGAGAGAAGTCGGGCCGGGGCTTCCGGCGGCCTCCCGGGCGGCCCCGGAGGATCGCGGTGATGATTGCTCCCGCATGCGGTCGGTGTTTCTGTATTTTGGTTTTCATCTTCGGATTCCCGCCGCTCGTTGATCACGCAGCTTCGCTCCCCGGTCTTTGCTCCCACAGAATGAGTTGGAGCGGCCTTTGACCGGTCATGGTTGCGCAGGCGAGCAACTCTTGTCGGCTGGCGGCAAATCGGGGCCGGTCTTGCAGGGCTGGGCCAGGGGCATGGTCGGTCGCATGAGACCGTCGGCGATATCGAAGGCGAGTTCGCCGTAGTGGAGTCCGCCGCAGAGATAGAGCCAAAGGGTGTTGAGGATGTTGCTGGCGACGGCGAGATTGGTGAAGAGGATTTGCGGGGCTGAGGTGATGAGATCGGTGCAGTGCTGATCTGTGGGCAGGCGGTCGGCGGGAGTCAGGATTTCGGGATGGTGGCGGGTCAGCGGAGGAGTAACGTCCTGGCCGTGGCTTCGGAGGAAGACCTGGACGTTTCCGTAGGTGCCCCGGCGCTCCGCACCGCTGGCATCTTTGCCCGCGGCGTCATTACCGCCGGAGATGAGGCAGACGTCGCGCAGTTGGGCGCAATGGTCATTCACCAGCTTGCGCGTGGCGTGGTTGTCTACCGTAAGTAGCACGAGGTCCCCTTCCAGGATAAGCCGGCTGATGTTATCCGGGGTGAGGTAGTCCTCGATAGCGATGAGTGAAAGGCCGGACTCCGTAAACCGCGGGAGCAGTTCGTCGCGCGTCACGGCTGCCTTATTGCCGCAGGCGCTGAAGAGCATGCGGGTGACATTGGAGGGCTCGAAGCTATCGCCGTCCAGGAGCACGAGCCGGACTTCGACGCCCAGGGACGCCAGGAAAAGCGCAGCGTAGCGGGCCACGATATGCCCCACGCCACCCAGCCCGATGAGTTTCACCGTGGAATTATCCGGCAAGCGGGGCTGGAGGACCCGATTGCGCGGCAGAGTGCGTGCGTTCATTGAGCGGCTGATTGGTCGGAATCGCCGGAAGCGGGGGCAGTGCGGGGGCTGTTGCCCCCCGCGGGCGGCGGGTTTGAGGAGGGCGTCAGGAAAGAAGACGAGCGTGGCGACTCCTGGGGCTTGTCCAGGGGTTTCAGGGCGGTGGCTTCCATATCCTGGGACGGGGCCGGCAGCAGGCAACCGCCCGTTCCCTTTGATGAACCGGCGCCCGTGCCGCATGAGGAGCCGGTGTCGAGGTTGGTCTCGTAGGGCCGGTAGCCGGTCCAGGGTTCGACGGTGACTTTGCTGAGCCAATCCGCCGGGACCTCGTTTGTGCGGCGCCGGTGGTAGCCCTCCAGGACGAGGCTGAGGTCTCGCACCCTGAACCGGCACCCGTCGGCGGTAGCCTCGCAATGAAACTGCGGGGGTTCGTCCAGGATGCGGCCAACGACGAGATGGAGGCCGGGCTGGTGCACTTCGTCAGCCTTGTCAACGAAGGAGGCGTAGGCCGAACCGTCCACGTGGCTGTGGATGTCACCGAGGAGCACCAGGTGCGGCGGCAGCGGCGGAACCTCGTAGTCGAGTTCCAACGGGTAGGGATTGCCGGCCCACGACATGCCGACCAGGCCGGTTTGCGGGGGCACGACGACCTCGACGGTTTCCGTGGTGCGGTTCCAGGCAAGCAGCACAGCCGCCTCGGAGCCAAAGCGATCGCCGATGAGGTCAAAAAAACCAACGACCTGCTCCAGGAGCGGGCGCGGGATGCGGGGATAAGCAAGTTGAAGAAAAGGTCTTTGTGCCGCCAGTTCGCCAGGGAACTCCCGTGCCGGGACGCAACTGCGGAAGAAAGGTGTGTTGCGGCAAAGAAAGAGCCCTTCGCTGCTCAACAGGTAGAACGCTTTTTCATGTTCAGGCCAGGGCATGGCGTCGTTCAACTTGAGATAGAGAGGCGTGAATAGCTGCTGGCCGGAGCATTTCATAGGCGTGGCGCGGGTTCCTTGTGGTTGAAGACGATTCGAGCCAGCGCAGCGGGGCTGCGGGGGGCCCGGGTGCGAATCTGTTGCTGCCGAAAGATGCGCGCGGCAACCTGGCGGACGGAATGATGCGTCGGGAGCCAGGGCACCTCGAGCACGAACAGTGAGTCTTGCGCGGAGGCCGCTTCCCACGCTTCCACGGTGTGAATGCGGGGATCAACCTTGCTGGAGGCGGTGAACCAACTGGAATTCTCGTGGTGCTCCGAACTGAGGTTGAAGCCCGTTTCGAGCAGGCAGCGCCGGAGCGCCTCGAAGCTGGCCGTGAGGCGTTGGTTGAGATCAGGAACGCGCATGGCGGGCGCAGGTTTGAGATGCTGGGTGCAGATCCAGGACAAGGGCCTGCCTTCCTGCGGCTCGAAGCGTGAGCAATTGAGCAGTGCCGGATAGAATAACGGGTCTTCCAGGCTTTTGAGCGGCTCGACCCGAAAGAAGCACTCGTTGACGTTGGTAAGCTGGAGCTGGCCGCCGCTGTCGGCGGCGAAGACGACCAGCATGATCAGGTACGGCAGCGCCAGCCGGACCGGGCGGTACTTGGTGCCCGGGCCGAACGGAACGGGTGAATCAGGCGCAATCCACAAGAACCGCTGCACGCGGGGGGGGCATTCATAGACCCAGATGGTGACGGCGCCCTCGGTTATCGAGGCTTTGATGCCATCGGGCAAGACGACGCCGCCGGTGTCTATGCGGTGCCCGGCCAGCTTCGCAAGGAACGCATCGAGGGGCATGGAAGCGGTCTGGCCTTCCGGGGATTTGGCGATGACCTCTGCGCCCCGGATAGTGAGAGTGGATTTGTCCACAGCACGCTTTTGGTCGGCCAAGGCGGCCAACAAGTCGGGCCAGAGAGTTGGGGTCTCCACGGGAATTAGCCTTTCTCGCCGGCGCGGCGGGTGAACATCAGGGCCTGGCCGGGGCGGACCAGGACCTCATCCCCGACGTCATGGCCGTCGAGCACCGCCTGGCTGGCGGGATCGAGGTCGAATCGGTCGCGGAAGCGCCGGCGGATTTCGCCCACGGCCATGTTCCCCACCGGCAGTTGCTCGGCGTAGGGTCCGCTGGAGACGGTCACGGGTAGTTGGCAGTCCGGCGCGTCGTCAAAGAAGTGAGTGATGGCGCCCGGGGCGCCGTAGCGTTCGGAGTCAGGTCGAATCTGTTCGTTCATAGATCAGGTGGTTTGGTTGTTAGTTGCGGCGGAATTCAAAAGACAGATGGGCGGGCTGCGGCAAACGGCGGAGCGCGGCCACGCGCACGCCGTCGGGCAGATCAGTGTAGCTGCCGACATTTTGTTCCCGCAATTGGTCCACGACGCCGCGCAGTTGCGCGTCGAAGGCCCGCGTCAGTTGTTCGAGCGTGATGCCCGGGTGTGCGCTGGAGTCCAACTCCGCCTGCGAGGCCTCGGCGGCGGCTTGCTGCACTGCCCGATCCACCAGCGCGCCGGTGAGGAAATCACGGCGGTACTTGATCACAGGCTTGGTGGAACCTGCATAGGTCAGCTCGACCATGCCTGCGTCGGAGCCGTTGGGACTGAAGAACCAGGCCGCGAGGTCCTGAATGTGGCCATCCCAGATTTCCCGTTGAGTGCAGCCGTTGTTCGCGGCGGCGGGCAACCCCCGGGTCAATTTGTCCAGCACCGCGGTGAACGCGCGGCGGGTAAGGCGGCCGAAATATTCGATGGAGCCGCCCACGCGTCGAAGCAGGGCAGGATCCACGAGATGCGGCTCGTTGGTGGTGGCGAGCACGATGATGAGGCGCTCGCTCATGCCCAGGGAGGCCGGATCCAGGCGCTGCAGCAGGGTTGTTAGAATTCGATCGCCGATGGCCTCCTGTCCGCGTGCGCGCCCTTGGCCATCCACCGCTTCGAGTATTACTACGACTGGCAGCTTCATCTGGCGGCCGTCGGGCGTAGTGTAGGTCTCGTCGGCCAACTGCTCGACCTCGTCCATGGCCCGGTCCCAGTTCCTCTCACTTTCGCTGAACCAGACGCTGAGAACCTGGCTCGGGCGGATGCGGAATACACGCGGCGGCAACTCCGTGAGCGGTACGCCAGTGGCCTCGCTCATGATTTCGTAGATGCGCCGCTGGATGGCCGCCAGCGTCAAGCTCTTGCCCGTGCCGCTGGGGCCGCACAGCAGCTTGGTCAGGCAGCGGCGGAGACGATAACGGCGGCGCAGCTCCGGCTGCGTGAGTTCCAGGCGAACGTGGGCGCTGATTTCCTCGATGCAGCGCGGCGGCTGGCCGATGTCGGTCTCGGCCCGCACGCTGGGCACCGGGCCGCGATAAAGGAAGCGGCAGTGCGACAAGCCCTTTTCGGGCGGGATCGCCGCCAGAGCCAGCGAGCGGCGCGTGCTCACAATGATCGAGGCGCCCGGCCGGACAGCACCGGACTTGATCTGGTCCATGAGCTCTTGCGAGGCGAGGAAGACCGCGCGCTCGGTCGCGCCGCGCAGGGTGACCTCGATGTGCAGATCGTCAATGCGCCGCTCCAGGGTGGCTACCTCCCCAAGTTTGAGGGAGGTGGCCAGGTGGCGCAGGAGGACGCGCCCCTTGCCGTCCAGCATCACACGGCTGCCACGGCGCAGTGTGGACGCATCTTCCGGGTTGGGCACCACGGTGTAAACTTCGGTACCGTCGTCCAGCAGGACGAGCGCGACCGGCACAAGGCTGCCGCTCTGCGGCACCATCTCCACGAAAGTGCCGCCGCGCATCGGGCCCTCCTGCACCTCTTTGAGCATGGCGGCGAGCTTTTTGGACTTCTCTTCGTAGAGTGCCTGGGCGGATTGTTTGCCCAGGCTGTCCAGGATGAACTTCACCATAGCCTCGGTCTGAGGATTCACGTTGTTGACCAGGTCCCGCAACAGGGCGTAGCGGTGCTCCCACGGGAGGCCGGGGTCGGCGAGCATCAGGCGGATCGGATTGAGTTCGCTCATAGGATTGGGGGATTTTTTCATACGGACTTTCTTCTGTTGGTTGTTGTTGTTGGCATGCGCTATTCGCAGCTGAAATCGGGCAGGAGGTAGAAACCGCGGGCCTGCAAGGCGCCGTCTTTCAGCCCGAAAAGTTGGTGGACTGGTTCTCCGCGGGCGGTCAGCCCGAAGACATGACATAGCGCCCACGGCTGGCGCGCGAACACCGCCCGGTGCCAACTTTGATCGTCCTGGGACACCCAGGCGCTGGTGAGCATGCAAGTGGCCCGCTTCTCACATTCCGCGCACAGCTTACCGTCGTTGGGGCGAAAGGGATGTCCGTGTGCCTGACCGAGGAGCCGGTCGGCGCGCAGCGGAAAGGCCGCTTGGCGCGCCTGCTGGATTTGCTGGAGGCGGTGCCAACTGCGGCTCGAGTATGCCAGGCTGAACTTCGCCTCATCGGCGTCCTGGATCTCAAGGACATCCCGGATGATGGCGCAGAATTCGCCGCTCTCCGGGCACGATGCCAACGAGCCGAAAAGCGCGCCGCCCGATTCCACGCCGTCCTTTTCGCCCCGGCGGGCGCAGGCCTCGCACCGTGCAAAGGCCTCCTGGGTGTAGAAAACCGGAAAGGCCTCGTCATCCAGTAAAGCCACTGGAGTGGCGCGCGCGAGCAGCTTCCGAAGCGAGACCGTCAGGTAGGTCAGCGGCGGGGTGCGCAGCGAGACGCTGGCCACGGCGGGGTCCCCGCCCGGCGGGCGGGCCGACGTCTGCCGCGGGTCCACGACCACCTCGAAGAGGCAGGTCTCGCCTTGCTTGAGCACGCGCGCCTCGACCAACTGCGCTATCGTGCGCTCCGCCACGTGACGCAGACAATGAAAAGTAAAGGCGACGGAACTGGCCTGCCCGCCTGGCAAAGCCAACTGGAGGCTGAAGTCTGCGCAGCGATCCTCCGAGCCGTCTGCCAGGATCGGCGCCAGCAGCATGGGCGTGCCGGCGAGCGGCACCTGGGGACGGCCTGCACGCAGGCAACCGTCGCGCCAAGCCTCGCTGGCCACTTCGGCGAAGTCCGGCACCGACACGGGCGCGCAGGCCAGGGGTGGAGCGTCTGCCGCCCTGCGAAGCCGCACGGCCAGCGGCCGGGCCAACGCCAGGCGGGTAAGGCAGCTAGCGGCGGGGTTTGCGGTCATGGAATTCATTGACGATGTGGGGCCAGAACCATCGGAACTTGCGGGGGCACAGCACCAAGCCGCACAGGTTCAACAACACGCGGAACCAGCCGTGGTGCAGGGCCAGGTCTGCTTTGCACACTTCGAGGTGGCTGCGGCAGGAGCGCCACCGGCGCCGGAACCGCATGAGCCGGACCACTGCGCCAGGGCTGCAGCGGACCTGCGGGGCCGCGAGGGCGAAGAGTTGCGCGCGCATGGCTTTGAGCGCTTGTTTGTCGGGGAAGGCGGGGGCAGCCATGCGGCCGCCCCCGCCCGACCTCCCCGCGCTCACCCCAAGTGCGTTTTCGGCGTGAGCGTCACCCTCGCGTCGGCCGCGACCTGCTCGCCGATCTGCCGTTCGTCGTCCAGGAAACTCCCGCGGTCATCCCGCAGGCCCCAGGGAACGTCGGAGGGCAGCTCTACCTGCCGTGCCAGTAGTTGGGCGACGCTGCCCGCACGAGCACTCGGATCCAACTCGGCCTCGAAGGCCGTGGAACCGGTCACGTCGGTGGCCTGGAGTCGGAACGCTGAGGTGCGCGGCGGCGCGCCGCTCGGCACTGTTTCTGGTATGCGCATTGCATGCTCCTTTCTTATGAGTCTTATGGTTTGGGGTCGCCGCCAGCAGCCAGACTCGCGATCTCAATGGAGGGATCGCTTAGCACACTAGCAGTCTCGGCCAGCCAGGCAACGACATGCCTGAGAACGTCTAATCCAGCCGAAAAGAGAAGTTCGCAATGCGGCGCCCCGGTGAAGTCCACCTCGGCGAGCAGTGCGGCGGGGTTGGTGTTGTCGGTCACTCCTACCCGGACCATTGCCCAGTGTTGTTGCGCCTCGGCAGCCAGCTCGGCAAGAGCGCGGCTGCGCGGCTCGGGCAGGGCGTCGGATAGCTGGCGGACGATCGAGGCGCGCAGCGCCCAGCGGTCCGCGCCCAGCAGCGACTCGACCTGGCAGAGGTGGTCGCGGGTCAGAACCGTCAGTCCCCCGGGCGGGATCCACGCACGCACCAAATCGGCCGCCGGCGGCTGCCAACTCGCCGGCAGACGACCCTGGCGGGTTTCCAGCGCCCAGTCCAACAGCGACGGGAACGATGCTGGCCCGGACTCGGCATCCAAGCCGTTCTCCTCGCCGGAGCCGGCGACTGCCCAGCCGGGGAGCTCGAACACGCGGCGGGGAAGCGTGCCGCCCCGAATCGTCTTCCACAAGCCGGGTTGACCCAAGTCTCCGGAAGAGTCCTGCTGCCCGCGCGCGCCGACCTCCTCGCTCAGGACCAGCCACCGGCTGTCTGCGGCAAATCCGAGGGTGTCCTTGCGGAAGGATTGACCCTGGCGCGCGAAACCGCACTCGCGCAGCGCGTCGTGCAGGTGGGCGGGCACCGCTTGCTGGGTCGTCTGATTTGCTTCAGGGGACATGGTTCACCTCGTCTCGCAGGAATGGTTCGCGTGTTAGGGGAATCCGGCGGGCATTCGCCGGACACTGCCACCAGACCGCCGCCTCCGCGTTGGCCACTCCCGCCGGGTCGTGGACGTTGATGAGCGTGGACTGCATGGACAGGGCGCCGTAGGTCATCAGGATTATTTCCCTGACTGGGATTCCGGCGGGCAGGCGGGGCCCTAAACACACAATTTGATTGGCGTCCGGGCTGACGCAGCCGAGCCAGACGGGCCGCGGCGCCAGAATGCGCACAAACGCATGGCCGGGCAGCGGCATGACTATAGCCTCCTGCGGGTAGAGCAGCCCCAGCAGGGCGCACCGCGCCACCTGCAACGGGCCGACTGGATCCGGCAGGCACGGAACGGGCACCTCGAGACTCAGCTTTGCCCGGAGCCCGACAACCAGGTCCAGCCAGAGCACCTGCAGGCGGCCGGACAGTTGGCACAGCGCTAACACGTCGTGGGCTTCCGCCAGCAGGCGGTGGCGATAGATCTTGGGGGCGCCACAAGTCCTTTCCGCCGCCTCGAAGATGGCCTGGTGGTGTCTGTCCAACGCAACCTCTGGCAGGGTGGAAAGACCAGGCGACACAGAATGGGCTGGGGAGCAAGTGTTCATATCAAGGTTTGGGGTGAGGCTGATTGGCGGATGAGCACGCCGGTGTCTGCCGTGCGCAGTAGCAGGCCGGTGAGACCGCGTGCACCCAGGTCGCGCAAAGGCCGCTCGGCCGCGGAACCGAGCACGGACGTGCTGACTTGGGGGTAAGTGTAGAAACTCAGCGGCACGAGCGGCGCGGAACACTTCCGACAACAGAGGTGACGCTCGCGTCCGCGCGCGACGAACCGCCGCACCGGCCGCGGCTGGTCACAGCCGCAGGACGCCAGCTCGACCCACTGCAAGCCTTCGAGCTCGAAGCGCGCGTCAGCGGAGGGTGGGGCGCCGGTGGCCCGCTGAGCCACCTGCGCCAGCGACAACTCCTCCAGCGGTGGATCGAGGACCACCTGCGCGAGGGCGCTGTGATCCAACATACAGTCTGGGTTGCGGGCGATGGGCGAGACCACGGTGCGGTGCGTAAACCCGCAGTACTCCAGCATGGTGTCCGCCACCGGTTGGCCGACCGGCACAAGGAAGCGGATGGCCTGCATGACGGCCAGGGCGGCGACTTGCGCGCACAACGGGCTCACGCTGTTCGTCGCCGGCACGGTGTCCGGCAGCGGAACAACGGCACCCGCGGCGCCCTCGCAACTGAACCGCACCTGGCGCGTCATGAGGTCCTGCTCGGCTTTCCCGTAGCCGCAGGCTGGGCATCCTCCACCCTCCCTGGCGTTGAGAAAAAAGCGAACTTGGGCCGTGAGCGTCGGCCCGTGCACCGACGCATGCACCAGCGGCTTGCTGAGCCAGATGCAGCGCTGGCCGACCTCGACTTCCACGGCCAGGAGATCGGGTGCCATAACTACCAGATCCACGCCCGCCAGAACTGACAGCTCAAGTGCCTCCACCCCCTGGACGAACGCAAGCACCTGCAGCGCCGGATTGATGCGCCTGCAGCGACGCGCGGCGACCAGCGCCTTGGGCTTCCCGACGTCCTCGGGACCCATGTCGTGCGTGGCCACCCCCCCAGCCTTGAGCCTCTTCGGATCCACCAACACCAGACCGCCGATGCCCATCCTGGATAGCAGGATGGCGACGCGGCCGCCAACGCTGCCACAGCCGATCACCGCGACGCGCCGCTTGGCCAGGGACCCGAGGGCGCCGGCCGCGCACCCCACCAGGGGCATGCCCAACGGGAAGGGTGGCGGCGCCACCGGCAACGCGCCGCGCGCGTGCCCAACCGCAGAACGAGGAACCTGGCTACTCATTACTGCCTCCGGGGTTGACATAGGATTCGTCTAGGGCGAGGGTACGACCGCACCTTGGGCACGTGCGCCGCAACTGGGCGCACTGGAGCCCGTCCCTTTCGTCGGGCTCGCAGTGCAGCACGAGGCCGCACGGGCACACCAGGCAGGTTGCGGCGGTGGTGAATGGCACCGAACAGACCAGGCAGGGCTTGCCCAGTTCAGCGGCTGGCGGTGGCCCGAGCTGCGGCCGATTGAACAGCGCCACCCTGACGACCGGGCCGGTGCCGCAGCGGAACCAGTCGCCCGGCGCGAGCACGACCGTGCTCGGTGCAGGTTCGCCGTTGACCTGCGCCGCGCCGGCCTGCGAGAATCGCGCCAGCAGCCGCAAGTGGCCCCGCTGCTGGCGGACGGGCTCGAGAACGACGGGCACGGGGAACGCCGGCTCGCGCCCGGCGAAATGGGATACGCCTGCAGGGACAGGGCACAGCGGAGGCGCCTCGCCGGCGAGCGGCTCGGTGAACAGATGGAACTCCAGCGCGGGGGCCGAGCCGGACTGCGGAGAGCGGACTCTTGACGATGGCGGTCTCATCGCCTTGATACGAGCATGGGGCCGGCGCGCTTGCCAGAGTGCATACGCGCCACGGCGTTATTTCCACGCAGAAATTTCTTGCGTAACTGACGCTCTTCTGACAGAAATGCTCTTGCACGATCGCCTGCAATTGAACTTCATTGGGCATGCTTACTCCACTTGAGAACCTCTCGAAGAAACCTGCACAGCGTCGCCTCGTTATCGCCGCCGCGATCATGCGCTCCAATGGCCTGTCGCGGGAAGAGATTGGCAAAGCACTGAAGCGGTCCCCGTCCGCGGTTACGAAGTTGCTCAAGCTCGCGGAGGATGCCGGGTATCTGAGCAGCGCGCCGACCTTCCTGCGGCACAAGGTAAACGACGCGGATTTCGCCGAGGTGCGGCGGAGCTTTTTTGGGGAGACCGATTTCACTGAGGAGCTCAGGGCAGTGGTGCCAACGCCAAAGGACTTGAAAGTGGAGCCAAAGCCAGCGGTCTTCCGGTTCGCGGCGACGGTGATGATGGGGAGCTATCCGGAGTTCATTCACGCCGCGGCGGTCCATGTGTGCCACCTGCTCCGGAAGGCGCAGCTGCTGGGCCTGATGTGGGGGCGCACGGTTCACTTGCTGGTGGAGAACATCAGGGCCTGCGGCGAGCATCTGGATCACGACGCGTTTCGTGATATCGTGTGCGTGCCACTGTGCCGCGACCCGACCCATCTGATGAATGAGCGGAGGCTCGAATTCTCTGCGTCGTGGCTGGCGGGAGAGTTGGAGCGGGCGCTGCGCCGCCCCGCCGCCTATCGCCCGGCGAACCCTTGCTTGATCGGCGTGCCGGCGTATTTGTCCCGCGCCGTTCGGGAGGGGGCCAAAGAGGACGGCGGCAGCCTGTTCAAGCACCTCCACGCGATCCCGGGGTATCAGGTTATCCTTGGGCGCGACCCTGCTCGGCCCCAGCGCCTGGCGGATAAGGTGGATTCAGTGATTATGGGGGCAGGGATCATTGGCCCGGAGTACGCGCAGTGGAGCCCGGAGCGGCCCGACTTCCCTGCCACCGGCGATCTTATTGCTGAGCGGCTACTCCAGGAGGAGGATGTCCGCAAGGAGGATCTGGCGCGGCTCATATTCGGCGACGTCGGTGGCGTCTTGCTGGAGCGGCCGGATTTGGGCGCGAAGGACCACGCGACTGTGGAGAGCCTGAATGCAGGCTGGACGGGGCTGAAGGAGAGCGACTTGCAGCGTATCGCGGCGGCTGCGAGCGATAAGGGGGCGGGGATCGTTCTGGTGGCGTCCAGCGCGGCGAAGGCCGAGGTGCTGCTCGCCGCGATCCAACGTGGGCTCGTCAACCGGATAATTGTGGACATGTCGCTGAAGGAGCGTCTGGTGGAGCTGGCGCGGGCTGCGGCGAGCAAGGCCGGAGCGAAGCCCGCTGCCAGCGCGCCTCCCCAGAGCCGGAGGCTGCGCAAGCGGCCTCGGGCGTCCCAGAGCTGATTTGACCTATGTGTTGTTACGAACCCTGTTGATATGCGCCTTTTCCAAATCATCTTTAACCCCACCAGCGCGGCCGAGCTGGCCCGGATGCCAAAAGATCTGCAGCTCAAAATCCTGGGCGAATTCCGCGGCTTGCCCCAGCAGGTCCTGGGGACCGAGCTGGACCAGTTTGGCAAGCTCGAACGCGCGGGCCGAACGCTGCACCGGTTTCGCGTGGGGGATTACCGGGTCTATTTCGAGCGACATGAGCTGGGCCTGGTCGTGCATCGCATTCTGAACCGGCACACGCTCAAGGACTTCCTCTTCCGGTCGGGCCTGAAGCTGCCGGAGGATGAAGCGCTGCAGCAGAATCCGAAGTTCTGGGAGCTGATCGAGGCCGCCAAGAGCGCCAGCGCGTGAGCGCCGGGGGCCGCGCAGGGCGCGGAACGCCTCCCGCCGCCGCTGCGCTGGGGCCGAGCCGGAGCGCGCGGCGCGACTGCTACCGCACGTCCTCGCCCAGCTCGACGTTCCAGTAGGCCAGGTCTATGAAGTGCTTCCAGCTGTCGTGCGGGTGCAGGGTGAAGCTGACCTGCACGAAGGGGCGCCACTTTGGCCGCTTGGGCTTGCGGATGAGGCGCATGCCGGCCTCGTGCGGCGCGCGGTTGGCCTTGCGGGTGTTGCACTCGACGCACGAGCACACAATGTTCTCCCATGTCGTAGGCCCGCCGCGGTCCCGCGGGATGACGTGGTCCAGGTTCAGATCTTTGCGGTCGCACACCTCGCCGCAGTATTGGCAGGTGTTCTGATCCCGCTCGAAGATGTTGTGCCGCGTGAACTTCACTTCCTTCTTGGGCAGGTGATCGTAGATCAACAGCAGGATCACGCGCGGCACGCGGATGCGGAACGAGACGGTGCGCACTGAGTCCGGGCCGGGCTCCTGCTGCGAGAAGTCATGCCACTGGTTGAAGGTGTAGGTCTGAAAGGACCCGTCGCTGCGGCTGAGCACAGCCTGGGCGTGGCCCTGAAACAGGAGTGTCAGGGCCCGGCGCGCGGTGCAAACGTTAACCGCCTGCCAGAGGCGGTTCAGCACCAACACATGCTGGCTGAGCACAGAACTCATAACCGGACCGACTGGCGCCAAGCTAAACAGGGCGCCCCGGCTTGTCAACCCCGGCCCGCGCCCGCGCGGGTGGTTGCCTGCGACGGGCTAACCCAGGAACGCGGTGTGCAGGGCCTTCATCGCCTGCTCGGCTTTGGCCAGGTCTACCACCACTGATATCTTGATCTCGCTGGTGGAGATCATGTCAATATTGACCCCCTCGCGGGCGAGCGTGTCGAACATCTTGCCGGCGACCCCGGTATGGCTCTTCATGCCCACGCCGACAATGGACAGCTTGCCGATCTTCTCGGTGGCCAGGACCTGTCCGAAGCCGATGTCCTGCTTGAGTGCGGCGATGACCTTCTGCGCTTTGGGCAAGTCGGGCTTGTCCACCGTGAACGAGAGGTCGGTGGCGAGCACGCCGCTGCCGTGGCTGATGTTTTGCACGATCATATCCACGTTCACACCCGCGTCGCCGATCGCTTTGAAGATGCGCGCCGCGACCCCGGGTTTGTCCGGCACGGCCACCAGCGTGACTTTGGCTTGGTTCTTGTCGAGCGAGACGCCGCGCACGACGACGTCTTCCATGTTCTTGGTTTCCTCTTTCACAATGGTTCCTGGATTATCGTTAAGGCTGGAGCGGACCTCGAAGATGACGCCGAACTTCTTGGCGAACTCGACCGAGCGGGATTGCATGACCTTCGCGCCGAGGCTTGCCAGTTCGAGCATCTCATCATAAGAGATCTCATCGAGCTTCTTCGCGCTCGGTACGATGCGCGGATCGGCGGTATAGACCCCGTCCACGTCGGTGTAGATCTGGCACAAATCGGCCTTGAGCGCCGCCGCCAGCGCAATGGCCGTCAGGTCCGAGCCACCGCGGCCCAGCGTCGTAACCTGGCCTTCACTGGTCTGGCCCTGAAAGCCGGCTACGATGACCACATTGCCCTGGTTGAGCAGGTCGTGGATTTTCCGCGGGGTGATGTTCTGGATGCGGGCCTTCGTGTGCACGCCATCGGTGACGATGCCGGCCTGCGCGCCGGTAAGCGACACAGCCGGAAGGTCCAGGGAGTGCAACGCGATGGCCGTCAAGGCGATGGTGGTTTGCTCGCCGGTGGCCAGCAGCACGTCCATCTCGCGCTCATTGGGCGAGGGCATGATTTCCCTGGCCAGCTTGATCAGATTGTCAGTCACCCCGCTCATGGCGGAGACGACGACCACAACCTGGTCGCCCCTGGTCCGGTATTTGGCGACGCGGGCTGCGACGTTCTTGATCCGGTCGGTGTTGCCGACCGAAGTGCCGCCATACTTTTGCACTATCAGCATAAGTCTTCCACCCGGATCATGACTGGCGCGCTCCTAACCGCCGCCAGCCGGCCGATCTTTTTCAAGGCGTGCGTCACCGCGCCACTCGGCGCGTGGTGCAGCATCAAGATTAGAGGCACAGTCGCGCCCTCGCGGCTTTCGGGCTGGATCACGGAGGAAATTCCAATCCGGGACTTCCCGAAGAGCGCGGAGATTTGGGCCAACACGCCCGGCCGGTCCACCACATTCAGCCGGATGAAATAGCGCGACACAACCTCGTCAATCGGCGCCACCGCGCCATCGCGCTCATGCGGCACAAACGGCGGCACGCGATGCTTGGTGCCGAATTTCAGATCCAGCGCCGCGTCCGCCAAATCGCTCAGCACCGCGCTGGCCGTGGCGTCCTTGCCCGCACCGCGGCCGTAGAACAAGGTGTCGCCGACGATGTCACCCCGGACGAACGCGGCGTTGAACACGTGGTTCACGCTCGCCAGAACGTGCGCGTTCGGCACCAGCGTCGGATACACTGACACCTGAATGCGGGCGGCAGGCGCGCCGCCCCGGGCCGCCTTAGCCCCATTGCGCGCCCCGCGTCCCTCGATCTTCTTGATGATCCCAAGCAACTTGATGGTGTAGCCGAGCTGACCGGCGAATTGGATATCGGCGCGCGTGATGGCCCGGATGCCCTCCACGTAGATGTCTTTAGGACTCACCCAGAATCCGTGCGCCAGGGACGCGAGGATGCCGATCTTGTGCTGGGCGTCGTAACCGTCCACGTCCAGCGAGGGCTCGGCCTCGGCATAGCCCTGCGCTTGCGCATCCTTGAGCACGGCGGCGAACTCCGCGCCTTCGAGCTTCATGCGCGTGAGGATGTAATTGCAGGTGCCGTTGACAATGCCGTAGAGGTGGGTGATCTGATTGCCGACAAACCCTTCGCGCAGCGCCTTGATGATGGGCACGCCGCCGCAGACGCTCGCCTCGTAGTAGAGGTTCGTGCCACGTCGGCGCGCCGCCGCGAACAACTCCTCGCCATGTGCCGACAACAGGGCCTTGTTGGCGGTAACCACCGGCTTGCCAAGTTTCAGGGCCGTCAGGATCATCGTGCGGGCAAGCGTGGTGCCTCCGGCCAACTCCGCCACCATGTCCACCTGCGGGTCATTGACGACGCTCTGCCAGTCCGTGCTCATGACGGACTTCGGGATTAGGTAAGGGCGCGGCTCGTCGAAGGCTTTGACAGCGACCTTGCGGATGTTGACTTTCACGCCGATGCGCGCGGCCAGGAGGCCGCCATTCCGCTGGAGCGCCCGGAACACGCCGCTGCCCACGGTGCCGCCGCCGATCATTCCCAGGTTCACCTGTTGCATAGGATTATTGATCACCAAGCCTGCCGCAAGCAGGGGGCGTGGACAACCAATTTCTGATTGCGGCACGGGCTTCCGAGCTTCGCTAGGGTAACAGTTACTTTTTAGGCGCGGCGGCTTGAGGCGACGGCGCGGGCAATCGTCCTCGCGCCAGGCAGGCTACTCCTGCGGATAGACGATGACGCGGTCGTGGACGATAATGATCAGGTCGTTCCTGGCGTCTCCGGTCACATCGGCGACGACGGCTTCGCGCGGCTCGCGGAAGTCACTGCGGCGCCCGCGGAAGGTGCGTTCCTCGAAAACCTGCCAGCGGTTGGCGGGCACCAGCTTGTGTTCGGCGTCGAACAACACGAGGTCGAGGTAGTTCCGGGCGGTTTCAAGGAAGACCAGGTCTTTGCGGCCATCGCTGTCCAGGTCGCCGCTGACAACGTCAGTGAGATAGCCATCCTTGATTGGGGTTTCGTAGCTGTCGAGCTCGGTTAACTCCCAGACCTGGCCGTCCAGGGGCAGACAGGCAACAGTATTCAAGCCGAGAAGGGCGACCGCGTTGGTCTTGCCGGCGCCTACGGCAAGGGGTTGCAGGCGCGTGAACTCGGAGACGGGCAACGGCACGTTGCGCACCACCTGCCAAGCCCCGCCGTGGTCGCGCTCGCACAGCGTGAGCGCCTTGCGTTCCGCGTCCAGCAGGAACAGCGACGCAACGGCATTGGTGCCATTGGGAACAGCGGCAGCGCCGGCAAGCCGGGAATTGCTCCCCGCTCCGTTGATTTGTTCTTTGACGGCAAAGGTCCAGGCGCTGAGGTTGGTGGAGGCCGCGGGCGGCGCCTCTCGTTCCAGAACGACTGCACGGAGGAAGTTCTTCTGGGCGAGGAGCAATTCAAGCCTGCCGTCGCCGTCAATGTCGGCGGTGCCCAGCCACGGTTGGGCCAGGTCCCGCGCGCCACCGGGGGGGGCAACGTCCAGTTCCTCGAAGTCCTGGCCCGCGACTTGGCGGAGAATCTTGACCTTCTCGTAAGGCATCAGGGCCACCAGGTCGGCGAGCCCGTCCTGGTCGGCATCGTGAAAAGCCAGCGTGGTCGGGTTGGCCTTGAAGTCCTTGCTCAGGTTCTGACTTCGGGTCTTGCCGTCGGCAGTGCGCGTAACCAGCAGGCGCCGCGCTTCCTGGCCGCCTTTGGCGTCCGGCTCGACCAGCACGGCGAGAACGGACTGGGTGCCACCCCGGAGTTTTCCGACCGCCAGCGCGAGCGGCCTGCCCTCAAGCGGGATCAGCGTCGGAAAAGGCAGCCGCTGAGCCTCGTCCAGACGAGCTACGCCCACTTGGCGCTCATCGGCGCTGAGCATAAAGATCTCCGGCTTGCCTTCGCCGCTCCCGTCCGCGACAGCCAGGTCGCTGATGCCTGCCAGAGTGGGGAAGGTGGTCGGCGCCGGCAGCGAGCCGTCTGGTTGCTGCAGAGCGAGGGAAACCTGGCCGCTCTCCGGCTCGGCGACGAGCAGATCGGAGAGGCCGTCGCCGCTGACATCTGCCCAGAGCAGGCCGCGGCGGGACTTGTCGGTCCTCGTGAGCGGCCAGACCTGGAACTGGCCCTGCCGGAAGGACCCGGCGAGCGCCCCGGCGGGTTTGCGGGTGAACTCGGAGATCTTTGCCCGGCCGGAGTATTGGGCAATGGTGATTACCTGGGTCTTGCTCCTGGCGACGAGGTTGTCCGCCCAGTAAGAGCGGATGGGCGCCGTGGCGAAGTAGATTTCCGGCCCCAGCGCGCCGTCCGGCTTCTGCCGGCGAAAGCGGAAGGGGTTGCGGTCCTCCCAGTCCACCAGCAACAAATCACTGAGTCCGTCGCCATCCACGTCCACGACCTGGATGGACTTGACCGTGCCCGAAACAGGAATCTTCTGCGGCTCGCCTAGTGTGTGATCCTCCTTCTGGGAGAGCACATAGACGCAGTTCTCAGACAACAGGGCCACGTCGGTGCGGCTATCGCCGTTCAGATCACCAGTGGCGAGGGCGTTTTGCGTGAGCTGGCCATCCTCAATTGGCCAGCGTTTGGGGACGCTCCAATTGTTGGTGCCCTCGTTATGGAGCACGATCAACTCCCGCGGCTCGCCGTAATAGGCGAGGTCTGGCCGGCCATCGCTGTTCAGATCGGCTGCCGCCAGCGCGGCAATGCGCTTCTCGGAGGCAATGGACTCGATGCGAAAACGGGCGTCGGGGGGCAACTCATTCAGCTCGCGCTTGCCTGCGGGCCTGGGCTTCTCCGCCAG
The DNA here is from genome assembly GCA_035358715.1 of Verrucomicrobiota bacterium. Taxonomy (GTDB): domain Bacteria; phylum Verrucomicrobiota; class Verrucomicrobiia; order Limisphaerales; family UBA8199; genus UBA8199. The sequence goes on along the minus strand of DAOPPX010000045.1, from coordinate 16,359 downwards.
GTTGGTCTTGCCGGTCTCGTTATAGAGCAGGTTGAGCTTCGAACGGGCGTTGTTGACCACAATGACGTCGTTCAACCCGTCGCCGTCAAGGTCCGCCACATGCAGTTGGCTGATCTGGTTTTCAATGGGGAATATCTCCCGCCCGGTGAAGCCGAAGCGGCTGGCGGCCGCGGCCAGGCAGTTTGCCGCCAGCGCCAGGCCGGCAGCCCAGATTACGGCACGATCAAGCCCGCGTCTGCGCCGAGTGATAGTCTTCAAGCTTGGCGGAAAATGCCAATGGTGCGCGGCGTTGAAAAGAACATTGTGCGCCGCGCGGCTGGCCGCCTACTCGCCGATGAAATGCGCGGTGATCGTGCGGGAGTGCGGGGCGCGGCGGTGTTCCCAGACGTAGATTCCCTGCCAGGTGCCCAGGGCAAGCTGTCCACGACTCACGGGGATGGACAGGTTTACGGCCGTAAGCGCGGCGCGCACATGCGCGGGCATATCGTCGCTACCCTCGACCGTGTGCGTGTAAAGGGGGTCGCCATCCGGCACCAGCCGGGCAAAGAAGCGCTCCAGGTCACTTCGCACACTGGGGTCAGCGTTTTCCTGAATCAGCAGCGAGGCGGAAGTGTGGCGGAGCAGCAGCGTGACCAGCCCGCTCCGGAATTCGTTCTGCGCAACCCAGGCCGCCACGGTATCCGTGACTTCATAAAGGCCACGGCCGCGCGTCGGGATCCGTATCTCGCGCAGGGCCTGCCGCATTATTGGATTGCGCCCGGGCTCCAGAATTCGCGGGCCGGCTGCCCGCAGTGGCCGGTAGGGCGGCGACTGCTCATGGCGCGCCCGCGGCAGCCTGCTTCGCCGCGATCATCTTCTCCAGGTTCGGGTTGCGGGGAAGCCCGCCGGCGAGGGCCTTTTGATAGTGCCACCGGGCCAATTCGACCAGGGGCGGCTGCTGCGTGACGTAGATTACCGCAAGGTTGTTGTGCGCGTTGGCATAGCTGGGATCAAGCTGAACGGCCTTGCGGAGGGCGGTTTCGGCGGGGCCGCGCAGGCCCTTTTCACTGAGGGCCAGGCCAAGGAAGTTCTGGATCTGGGCGTCCTGCGGATCCAGCTTGGCCGCGCGACTCAACGCGTCGAGGGCCTCGTCGTATTTCTCCTGGGTGAACCTGAGCCGGCCCAGCACAAACTGGCTGAACGCATCATCCGGGGCGAGGGCGACGGCCTGCATGATGTTGGTCTCCGCCGCGTCGAGGTGGTTCAGGTCGAGCTCAATCGCCGCGAGGTTGGCCAGCGTGGGGACGTTGTTCCTATCCTGCTGCAGCACCTGCAGATACTTCTCTTCCGCCTTATCGTACTCCCGGTTGGCGTAATGGCGCTGGGCCTCAACGACGAGGGCGATGGTGCCGGCAGGCAGCTCCTTGACCGATGTCCTGCTGGCTCGTTTGGCCGGCTGAGCCAGCCTGGGTTCGGGCCGCTGGAACAGGGCCAGCTCCTCCGACGTATAAGGCACCTGGCGCGCCTCATACACCTGGAGCCGGGCGCGCAGCGTGGCCAATTGATGCTCGAGGCTCGCCAGGCGAGCGGCGGCCGCCTTGCCTTTGCGGCTGTAAAGCTCCTTGTTGGCAACCGCGAGCGATCGCTTCAAATCGTCGCGCTCGCGTTCGAGTTCCTTGATACGCGCGGCGTCTGCGGCTCTGGATGCGGCGGCAGGAACGCCGGCGGCGGCCGATAACTCCTTCACCCGATCCGCCAGAGCGGTCTTCTCCAGCCGAAGAACTTCCTTGTCAGACTGCAAGGCGGCAATCTGCGCCCGGGCCTGGTCTAACTGGCGTTTCGCCTCTTCGCTCCTGGAGGCTGGCGGGGGGGCAGCCCGCAGATCAGCCACCTGCTTCTTGAGGAGCTGATTCTCAGACCGCAGCGCAGCGGCAGTTTCGGCGTCAACCCTCAAGGCCGCCATGCGGGTCTGGAGCGACTCCTTGTCGCCAGCCAGCTCGGCGAGCTTGCGGTTGGCCTCATCGAGGGCCTTTCGGGCTGCTTCCAGCTCGGCAGCGTTGGCAGGACTGGCAACCAAGCCATCCAGTTTGCCCTGAAGGGTTGCCTTCTCGGCCGCCAATGTGTTGGCGATCCCGGTTTGGTGGGTGAGCTTCCGATTGGCCTCATCGAGGGCCTTTCGGGCTGCCTCCAGCTCGACAGCGTTGGCAGAATGGGTACCCAGGTCGTCCAGCTTGCTCTGAAGGGCTGCCTTCTCGGCCGCTAACGTGTTGGCGATCCGGGTTTGCTCGGCGAGCTTGCGGTTGGCCTCATCAACGGCTTGACGGGCTTCGTCCATGGCCTTCGTGTCCGGCGCCGCAACAGGCTTGGTCTTTTCCTGGTCCAGGCTAACCTTGAGCAGATCGTTCGCTTTCAGCAAGTCATTGATCCTCGCCTCCGCCCTGGCCAGCTCGCGCGGGTCCACGGTGGCGGGCTGAACGGAGAGCGCTTCCTTAAGTTTCGCCTCGAGCACGGTCTTGTCTGCCTGCAACTGGCGCACCTGGTCCGTTAGTGTGCTGAGCTGATTCTCCCAGTCGCTCGGCGCCGCCGGCCGGACAGGCTGGCCCGGGCTGGCGCGCGGGGGTTGCCCGGGGCTAGCGACGGCGGACGGGACGGGCGCGGCGGGCACAGGCGTCCGTGCGGACAACGCGGCAATCTTGTCGGCCAGGTAGTTCAAGCGGAAGCCGACCACCCGGGAATTCCAGTCAGGGTAGCCTCTCTGAAACCGCTGCAGCGCAGTCTGGGCCTGCAGATAATTGGACAGCGCTTCACTCGATCGGCCCCCGCTGTTCAGTTTGTCGGCCTCCTGGATGAGATTGTAGATGGCGATATACTGGTCATCCGGCCCCTCCGCCCGCGCGCCCGAAAAGGCCAGGAACAGAGTCAGGATTACTAAGAACCGTTTCATCGTGCTCAAGGGTAAAGCATTCCATCCGCCTTTGGCAACGGTTTCATAGCCCGCTTTGCGCGTGCAGGCGCAAGACTGCTGCCAGGCTCCCGGACGGTCTTGTCACAGCCGGTCATAGGCGGCGCTTGAACACAAGGATGTGATTGGAAGCAGCCGCCCCCGGCGCAGGCTTGGCCATGTCCGTCCCTCGCGCCAATCCCTCCTCGACTTCAACCGTCAGGACCAGATCCAACTCAGCCGTCCAGTAGGATCGCCACCACTCGAAGATCTTCTGAGGCGAATTGGGGTGGGACAGCCACGAGAAATGGTCGTCAACGTAAACGATGTAGGCAGGCCGGGCGCGCTCGATTTCAGCTATCATTCCCTCCTGCAGCTTCAGAGCGGAGGGGGTCGCTTCGGTCAGGGGATACATGTAGATATGCCCGGTGGCTGCGCGCCGGCGCGAATGAAAGTAAATCTCCGGCTCGGAGCCCAATACGGCGATGCGCGCGCCGCTTGGGGTGTGGGCCTTGAGGTAGTCCGCCACCCGGGCCGTTTTCGCGAAGAGCGTGGTGCCGAAGATGCTTCGCATGGACTGGTCCACCGGCAGCGCGAGCCAGACGGGACCGTGCCCGATGAGCGTCGCACACACGGCGACGACGAATAGACCGAGCATCGGGATTGCCAGAAACAGCTCGATGGTCTTGTCATGCTTGAGCAGATACAGGCCGCGGTCAACAGCCACGCCGCTCAGCCAGGCCAGCGCCGGCAGCACCAGGATGAAGTAGTGCTCGCGAAAATAGAAACCCACGCTGGCCGAGGCGAAAGAGCAGAACAGCCAGAGCATGAGGAAGAAACGGGGATGGGAGACTTGCGATTGACGCGCTGCGGCTTCACGACCGTCGGCCCCAGGGTCCGGGCTTCTGCCTTCTGCCTTCTGCCTTCTGCCTTCCCCCTTCACCTCCCCGTCATCCAGGCGGCTCTCCCACCACATGACCAGTGCGCCAAACCAGGGGAGAATCCAGAAGACGAGGTTGGGGCCGGCGACCGCGCGCAGGCTCGCGCGCAGCACGTCCGGCCCCCGCACGATCGGAATGGCCGCCGCGTACTGGCTGGCATAGGAAATCGTCCAGTACACAAACTGCTGGAATGCCCCTGCGCACCACAGCGCGACACAGGTCAGCACGGAAGGCAGCAACCACCCCAGCGCATACAGCCCCAGGTCCCCCAGCAGGCGAGACCGGCTGGCGCGGGACGGCTGACTTCGGAAATCAAACCCGGCCCGCGCGCGCGAACTCCGGCTTCCCGAATACGGATCGGTGACCCGAGAGGCCGCCCGCCACTGGCTCACCCGCACCCGCAGGAGGTACAGCGCCCCAAACAGGCCAAAGAACAGCCCGTGCTGTTTCATGAGGAACGCCAGCCCAAAAAGCAACCCGGCGAAGAAGGGTCGAGGGTCGAAGCTCGAGGGTCGAGAGGATGAAAGCGAGGAACTAACTCCGGAGTTCTGACTTCTCCCTTCTGCATTCTTCCTTCTGCCTTCGTCCCGGCAGGCCCGTAGGAGCACGAGTGTGCCCCCCAGCGCGGCCAGCACAACAAAATGTGTCGCGTGCGCCGCCAGCCCCAGCACGGACGGACTCAATGAGAGCAGCGCGAAAACCACCGCCGCGGCGACGCCGGAAGCCTCCCCCAGCAACTTCCGGCCCACCTGGAAAACCATGATGATGGAGGCGACGTTGACAAGCGCCAGGCCGAGGTGGATGCCCGAGGCGCTTTGGCCGAACACGCTCATGATGAGGGCATAGGCGGCATAAGTGCCCGGCAGTTTCATCGCGTAAACTTCGCGGTATGGCGCGACTCCTTCCAGCATGAGCTGGCCCGCGTAGGCGAATTCGCCCTCGTCTCGCTCCAGCGGCAGCTCCCGCAGCCGCACCCGGACCACCACCACAAACAGAATCGCCAGCCCCACCAGCAGCCAGGCGCGGTGACGCAAGACCCTTCGGAGCCACGGACTTGAGGCGCTATGGAATACCGCGGACATTGAGCGACCGGATTTCACCAGAAGCCGGCCACGGTGACAATTCCATTCAGCCGCATCCGGAACATTCCCGGAGCGGCCCGGCAAAACAGCGCGCGGACTGGAGCATCTCGTCTTCATTTCACCTGTATAGGTCCACAAACTGTGTTACTGCGGTAACACGCCCGGCCTTTTCCGGGGTGCTGGTCGAACCTTGCGGTCGGGACGCTTTGCGTTAGGCTAATGACCTGGCATCTGAATTGTTTCCATGCGCACATTGATTAAGCACCTGCTGGCAGCCACGGAACCACGTGAAGCGGTCACGGTCAAAGGTTGGGTCCGCACCCGGCGCGACGCGAAGGGGTTCTCTTTCCTCGATCTCAACGACGGTTCCTGCCTGGCCAACGTCCAGGTCGTTGTAGATGCCGGCACGCCCGGTTCGGAACAGTTGCCTCAGCTCACCACGGGCGCTTCCGCGGTGGTCGAGGGGAAGCTGGTGCCCTCGCCGGCCCCGGGACAGAAGTGGGAACTGCGGGCTGCGCGCGTCGAGTTGGTCGGCCCGGCGGATGCCGCCTACCCGCTGCAGAAGAAAGGCCACACACCGGAATTCCTGCGCACCATCGCGCACCTGCGCCCTCGCTCGAACTTGTTCGGGGCCATGTTCCGCCTGCGCAGCCGCCTGGCCTTTGCGGTGCACCAGTTCTTCCAGGACCGCGACTTCGTCTATGTCCACACGCCCATTATCACCGCCAGTGATTGCGAGGGCGCGGGCGAGATGTTCCGCGTCACGGTCCTCAAGGACAACCTGAACGAGCAGTCGCAGGCGGATTTCTTCGGCAAGCCGGCCTACCTCACGGTCAGCGGCCAGCTTGAAGGCGAAACGTTCGCGTGCGCGCTGTCCAACATCTACACCTTTGGTCCCACCTTCCGCGCCGAGAACTCGAACACCGCCCGCCACGCGGCCGAGTTCTGGATGATCGAGCCGGAGATGGCCTTCTGCGACTTGCGCGGAGATATGGACCTGGGCGAGGAATTCATCAAGGCCATGGCGCGATACGCGCTGGAGCACTGCGCCGAGGATCTGGGGTTATTCGCCAGGTTCGTGGACAAGGGGCTGCACGAACGGCTCAAGTTCGTTGTCGAGCGGCCCTTCGTGAGGGTCTCCTACACTGACGCCGTCAGGATTCTGCAAGAATCGGGCCGGTCGTTCGAGTTTCCGGTCGAGTATGGGCACAACCTGCAGTCCGAGCACGAGCGGTTCCTCACCGAGGAGCATTTCAAGTCGCCCGCCACCGTGTTCAATTACCCGCGCGAGATCAAGCCGTTCTACATGCGCCTCAACGACGACGCCCGGACCGTGACGGCTATGGACGTGCTCGTGCCGGGAATCGGCGAAGTGATCGGCGGCGCGCAGCGCGAGGAGCGCCTCGAACAGTTGCGCGAGAATATGAAGTTCCACCGCCTCAAGCCCGAGGATTACTGGTGGTACACCGACCTGCGGCGCTATGGCACCGTCCCGCACGCCGGGTTCGGTGTCGGATTTGAGCGGTTGCTGATGTTCCTAACCGGCGTGCCCAATATCCGGGATGTCATTCCGTTCGCGCGCACGCCGGGCAACGCCGAGTTCTGAGTCGCCCGTGGCAGCCCAAAAGCATACGTCAAACTTGCCCCCGGACATCCGGGTGATGATCCGCAACGCCCAGGGAAACTACCTGGCGCAGGATGACTACGGGCTGTTCTTCACCAATAACCGGTCGGTGGCGATGGTGTTTAGCTACCGGGCAGACTGCGTGGCGCAGCAACTGGCGGAACTGCAGAAAGCGCGGGGGATTTCGCTGGCGGTGGAACCGGTGCCGCCGGAGGAAATCTACGAACGGTGCGACTGCTGCCAGGACTTGTTCATGCCGTGGATGACCTATTTCGACGGGAAACAGTTTCTGTGCGCGGATTGCCGAAGCCGCGGGCCGCAACGCGGGCGCTTGAAGCGCGAAAGGGGCGGGCGCAGGCAACCGTGATGGACCGCATACAGCAGATGCGCCGCACCGCGCTCGCCTGCGCGCTGCTGGGCGCCGTGACCCTGGCGGTGTTTGCGCTGGCGGGGCGCAACGGGTTTGTCTCCTACGACGACCCGGATTACGTGACCGAGAATCCGCGGGTGCTCGGGGGCTTGAACGGGGCCAGCGTGGCTTGGGCTTTCGGGACCGGGCACGCGGGGAACTGGCATCCGCTGACGTGGCTCTCGCACATGCTCGACTGCCAGATCTACGGCCTGAAGCCTGCCGGCCATCACCTCACCAGCCTGTTCCTGCACATTGGCAACAGCCTGCTGCTGTTCGGTCTGTTCCAACGCCTGACCGGCGCATTTTGGCGCAGCGCCATGGTGGCGGCGCTCTTCGCACTGCACCCGCTACACGTCGAATCGGTGGCCTGGGTGGCCGAGCGCAAGGACGTGCTGAGCGGCTTCTTCTTCCTGCTGACGCTCTGGGCCTACGTGCGCTACGCCAAAGGCAGAATGCAGAATGCAGAATGCAGAATGCCTGTTCCCGAGCGGGGTTCTTCATTCTGCATTCTTCCTTCTGCCTTCTACTTGTTGGCGCTGGTCTTCTTTGCTTTGGGGCTGATGAGCAAGCCGATGCTGGTGACGGTGCCGTTTGTGCTGCTGCTGCTCGATTACTGGCCGTTGGGACGAATGCGGAAGGAAGAATGCAGAATGCAGAAGGGGGAAGCAGATTCCCCAAAACGCAACACGCCCCACGCTCGCCGCTTCATCCTTCGTCCTTCATCCTTCATCCTTCTAGAGAAGCTCCCATTCTTCATCCTCGCCGCCGCGTCCTGCGTGGTGACTTTCCTGATTCAGCGGGCCGCCGGCGCGGTTAGTTCGCTGGAGGCGTTGCCGCTGGAGTTCCGGATTTCCAATGCGTTGATCTCCTATTTGCGCTACGCGGGCAAAATGGTGTGGCCCGCAAATCTGGCCGTGTTCTATCCCGCGCCGGCGGAATGGCCGGCAGCCTGGGTGGCGGGCGCGGCGCTACTCCTGGCGGCCGTGTCGGTGCTGGCGATTCGTTCGGTCCGCAAGGCGCCCTGGTTTCCGTTTGGGTGGTTCTGGTACTTGGGGATGCTGGTTCCGGTGATCGGGATTGTGCAGGTCGGGCAGCAGGCGATGGCGGATCGTTACACCTATATCCCGTTGATCGGGTTGTTCGTGGCGATCGTTTGGGGCGGGGCGCAAGCGGCAGCGCGCTGGCCGCGCACAAGAAACTGGCTGGCGGCGGGCGCGGCCGCGGCCCTGGCGGCCTGCGCGGTGTTGACGTGGAGGCAAATCGGCCATTGGCGGAGCAGCACGACCCTGTTCGAGCACGCGCTGGCCGTGACCCGCGACAACCACGTGGCGCATAACAATCTCGGGGTCATTCTGTTCGACGAGGGTAACCTGGCGGCCGCCGCGGAGCATTTTGAAGAAGCGGTGCGCCTGAAACGCAATTACCCGGAGGGACTCGGGAACCTCGGGTTGTGCCACCTCAAACAGGGCCGCCCCGAAGAGGCCGCGGAACTGCTTAGTCAATCACTCCGCGTCAGGCCAACGGCCGTCGTCCAATACAACCTGGGCAACCTGCTGTCGCAGCAGGGCAAGCTCGACGAAGCGCAAACCTGCTACGAGGCCGCACTCCGGCGGAAGCCGGAGTTCGTCGAGGCGTATTACAACCTGGGCCTGCTCCAAGCCAAACGAGGGAGGACAACCGAGGCGGAGCGGAATTACAGGACCGCTCTGCGGCTTAAGCCAAATCATGCCGAGTCGCACCTGAGCCTGGGAACGCTGTTGGCCGGGGAGAAGAAACCTGACGAGGCGCTGGCTCACTTCCAGGCGGCCGTTCAGGCGGCGCCCACGAACGTGGACGCGCGCTTCAACCTCGCCCTGGCGTTGAACGGCCGGGGTGATTACGCGGGCGCGGCGGCGCAGTTTGCGGAGGCATGCCGCCTGCAACCGGAGGATGTCGAAGCCCGTCAGAGCCTGGCGCTGGCGTTGCTGGGCGCTGGAAAGATGGCCGAAGCGACCGCGCAGTTCCGCGAGGCCCTGCGGTTGCGGCCGGATGCCCGCATGCATCATTACCTCGCGCTGGCGCTGGACAGCCAGGCCCGGACTGATGAAGCCCTGCCCCACTACCAGGCCGCCGCGCGGCTGAACCCGGACGCGCCGCTCTACCTCAATGACCTCGCATGGTTCCTGGCCACTAACCCGAAGCCCGAACTCCGCGACGGGGCCGAGGCCGTGCGGCTGGCAGAGAGCGCGCGCGACCTGAGCGGCGGCAACGAGGCGCGCGTTTGGGGAACACTGGACGCGGCCTACGCCGAGGCTGGACGTTTTGCCGAAGCGCTCGCGGCCGCCGCGAAAGCCCGCGAGCTGGCGCTGGCCACCGGACAGACGGACATCGCGCGCCAGGCAGAAGAGAGGATCGCGCTTTACCGCGCGGCCAAACCATACCGGGCAGCCGCGCCGTCATCCCCCGACGCCGCCGCGGAGGGCCGCAGGTGACTCCGGGTTCGCGGCAGTTTTCACTGCGACAAAAAGGCCGGCCTCGCGAGGAGGCCGGCCTTGTCAAATTGCGGACAATCCCGGCGCGTTGCGCCGGGAAAACTAACGCCGCTATTCGCCGTAAACGGTCACTGTGGTCTTGGCATACAGGCCCAGAATAGACCTGGTGTGATAATCCACATGATGTATCTTGGTGATGCCGGCGCTGTCGGCGGCAGCCTTGATGCTGGAATCGCCCGTGGCGAAGAAGATAATCCCCGTGGAAGAGGCCCGGCCTACCTTGCTGTATGAGGAATGGCTGGTGACCAGCAGCGGCCCGGAAACGTCAGTGTAAAGCCCGCCGCCAACGCCCCCGACCGGCCCCATAGGCCCGACGCACCCAACCACCAGCCCAGCTACCGCAACTGCAGACGCATAACCTATCAGTTTCTTCATATTGCCTTTCGTTGTTGTGTTTGTTGTAACACCGAGGCGGTTGACCTTGTTAATACCGCCCGGATTACGCGTAAACTAAGCCCGCCTTGCCCTCTTGTCAATAGACTAGGAAATGGCATTTTGCGCGCCCGCCCGTACTGAGCGCTGCGCGGGTGAGACATGGAATTGGGCTTCGATCTCATCGGTTGTGGCCCGAGCCCGGCAAGCCTTGCGGCGGGTGTCAGCCGGCAGGTCTTGTCAACTGATCCAACACCTCGCCGATAGGTTCATTGATCTCAAGATCCACCGGCACGGATTTACCTGTCTTGCTCTTGTTGATTACCACGATCTGGTCACCTCTGAAGTAGTCCACGAAGGATGCCGCCGGATAGACAACCAGAGATGTCCCTCCGATGATCAGTGTATCCGCCTTGCTTATCGCATCCACCGCCTTGCTTACTACCGCCTCATCCAGGGCCTCTTCATAGAGGACCACATCCGGCTTCACAATGCCCCCGCATTTCCTGCATACGGGGATATGTCCCTTGCAGTTGTCCTTATCCATTACGTAATCCAGATCATGGGGTGCCTGACAGTCCATGCAGAAATTTCTCAGCACCGAGCCGTGGACCTCGTAAACCGTCTTGCTCCCCGCAAGCTGATGGAGCCCGTCAATGTTCTGGGTCACTATGGCCGAGAGTTTGCCTTCCTGCTCCATCTTTGCCAGGGCCAGATGAGCCTTGTTGGGCTTTGCTTCCCGATATACCAGGTTGTTCTTGTAGTAATCAAAGAACGTCTCGGTATCCCTCATGAAGAAGCTGTGTGAGATCATCTCCTCGGGAGACATGCCGTATGTCTGCTTTGCATTGTAAAGTCCCTGCTCCGATCTGAAGTCCGGGATGTTGCTCTCCGTGGAAACTCCCGCGCCTCCAAAGAAAACTATACTCTGGCTGTTGTCTATTATCCTCTTCAGTTCCTCGTGCATTGGAATTGGTGCGGATCTGCTGTCTGCATGCTCGCCTGTACTGGGCGCCGCACGGGTGGGGGAGAGAGGGGGGCTTCGCTCTGATTCATTGCAGCTCAATCCTGACAGGCGCGGCGGCGGGCGTCAACCGGCAGGTTGGCGGCTGGCTGGCGCAGTCCAACTCGCGGCAATGCAGCCGGCGAAGGCAGACGCTGGAACCTGAACACACAGTCGGAATGCCTCGCCGCGCTCAACCGTGCCACGGCGAAGAACCACTCCTCGCGCGACCTGCGCGACTACTGGGTTTGCGGCGGCGCGCGCGGTCCCGCCCCGCCGTCTTGCTCCAACACTGTAAACGTAGTATTGATTAGGCCATGGGCCGCAACTGAAGCAACGAACATTCACACCAACCTATGACTAAACTCCTTGTCCTCTATTACTCCATGTATGGCCACGTCGAAACGATGGCCAACGCTATTGTCGAAGGCGCACGCTCAGTCGAGGGCGTCGAAGTCACGCTCAAGCGCGTGCCCGAAACCATGCCGCCCGATGCGGCCAGGCAGGCCGGCGCAAAGCTGGACCAGGCCGCGCCCATCGCCTCGCCCAAAGAACTGGGGGACTATGACGCCATCATCTTCGGCACGCCCACCCGCTTCGGCAACATGGCGGCGCAGATGCGCAACTTCCTCGACCAGACCGGCAGCCTCTGGGTCAAGGGCGGGCTGGTGGGCAAGGTCGCGAGCGTGTTTGCCAGCACCGGCACGGGCGGCGGCAACGAGAGCACCATTATGAGCTTCGTGAACACCCTTATGCACCACGGCATGGTCTATGTCGGTCTGCCCTACGCGTGCCCGGAACTGGCCGACATCGGTGAGTTGAAGGGCGGCTCGCCGTGGGGCGCGGCGACCATCGCCGGAGCGGACGGTTCCCGGCACCCGAGCGCGAAAGAACTGGCACAAGCCCGCTTCCAAGGCCGGCACGTCGCTGCCCTCGCCGCCAAACTGCGCGGCTGACCGCCCTGAGAGCGGACCATGACTTGCGCCCAGCCCGCCCCCCCCTCCCGGGCCGGCACGCGCCTACTTGAGGATCAGGTAGAGCGCGTGGAGAATGCCGGGAATCCAGAAGAAGATGCAGAGAACGATATTGATGATGGTGTCCTTGGCCGCCTTGGTTTTCAGATAAACCGCCAGCGGCGGGAGCAGGATCGCCAGAATAATCAGTACCAGTTTGCTCATAATACAGTGCCCTTTCTCGCGGCAGCGTAGAGCGGTTGGCCTCCAATGTCAAGGAGCCTGGCCCCGCCGTCGGTCTCAGCCAGGCGTTGTCTTGGGCGTGTCTTGTGCTCGGCTCGTGCCTGGCTCACCAATCAATCCGCATCCCTTCCACAGGCAGTCCAATGAGCTTTTCATCCCGCTGCCGCCCTGGCGCAGGACGTGCGTGTAGATCATCGTCGTGGACACATCGTTGTGGCCCAGCAACTCCTGAATCGTCCGGATGCCTGCCTGCCACTGGAAGACGAACGTCGAACGTTCAACGCCGAACATCCAACCTCGAACTGCCCGGCTATAGGCCACCCGTTCCACCAGTCGAATGATTCTCGCGGAGTATTCCAGCAGCCGATCCTCCAGGGCATAGTCCCCCTTCATCGTGCTCCTCCCTCCTTTCGGTTCAGTGTTCGATGTTCGACGTTCAGTGTTCGACGTTCACCCCTCCCGACTCCCAGCGCAGCACCTCCCGATACAGGAACAGCAGGGCGGTGAACGCCTGGTTCTGCGTGGCGGCCGCCACCTGGCCCTTGACCGCCAGATCACTGAGAAACGCTTCGACTTTGGCCGTGCCGGGCAGCAACTCCTTGCGGGTCTCCATCCGGTGAAACCGGATATAGCGCCGAATCCAGTCGCAGTACGATTGCTCCGTCCGGATCGAGTAATGCCGCAGCCGCAGCACCTCGCGCACTTGGTCCAGCAACTTGAGTTTGGGGTTGGGGACCACCGCCTCGAACCCGATACGCCCGGCGCCCAAACGGAGCGCTTTTTCCAGTTGACCGCTTTCGCTGTCTGGCATACACTATCTTCCAATACGCAGCAAAACTAGGAATGAATTCTCCATTTGTCCATCAGTATCTGCTTAGCAGGAAAACATTCCTAACCAATAATGGTTAGCCCGTAACGTCGCGGGCGAGTCGAACACCCACAGCAAATCGAAGCGCACACGATGAAAACAAAAACCAAAACCACCAACAGAATCAGCACAGCAATCATCGCGCTGGCGCTCGCCAGCGCGAGTCACGCCCAACTCAAAGAGTCGCCCTTGCCGGGCACGTATTACTCGGCCAAGGACTTCGAGTGGAGTCCGCCGTGGCCCTTCAATCCACACCCGGAACTTCAGGCCGTCGAAATCGCGCCGGGGATTTTCGTCTTTGACGACACGGCCATTCCCGATACGCCGGAGCAGGCGCAAGCGCGCCAGCGGCGGCAGGAAGCCGACGCTCTCGCCAAGGCCATCGCCGCTGACCCGGTGCTGGCAGCAGCGGCACGTCAAGAGGCAGAAGAGGCAAGACGCCGTGCCGAGGAAGCGTGGCAACAGAAGAAGGCGGCACTCGCGCCGCAGTTGCGCCCGCTCATCCCACTGGGGCAGCCGACGAGCGCGGAGAAATTGCAGGCGGGAGAAGCCGAACTGGCAGCGTTGCGCGAGCGGGCAGCCCGCTCGCAGGTCGAGCAACCAGCCCAAGAACGCGCTCTGGACGAACTGGCAAAGCGCATCGGTGCGGCCCGCGAGATTCAGAAGGAGGATGGCGGTAAACTCATTCTCGTTGACGAGATTGCTGGTTCGCCAGCTTACATCCGCAGCCAGAACACCGTAGCCGGAGCCAGCATCAGTGCGGACGAGTTGTGGCCCGCCGGTGCTTGGCCGTATTCGGAAGCGAACAGCGGACTGAACCTCACGGGCACGAATGTCGCGCTCGCCTTGTGGGAGGTGGACGGCGGTGTGCGCCCCAACCACATTGAGTTTGGCACGCGAGTCCGGCAGCGCGACAGCGCGGCGTTGGACACCACCGGCCACGCCACGCAAGTCGCTGGGACGATGGCGGCGGGTGGGGTCGGCAGTATCTTCGGGCAATTCTATGAGGCACGCGGCGTGGCCTATCAAGCCAGCGTGTCTGCTTATGACACGGCCTCCTTCAAGTCGGAACGCGAGGCCGCCGCCGCTGGCGATGCGACCAACCCGCCGGCGTTTCTGGGCAATCACTCGTGGGGGCTGGCCAACGGTTGGAGCCGCCAGACCATCACCAATCAATCGGGCGTTGTCGTTACGAACGCTTGGCTCTGGTGGGGGCAGACGCCCGCCAGCTTCCCGGAGGATGTCAAGTTCGGGTTTTATACGCCGACCAACCAGGCCAACACCGGCTGCGCTCAGATTGACCAGTTTCATCAGGCCGAAGCCACGCGGCACCTGATGGTCTATGCCTGCGGCAACGACCGTTTGTTTGGCCCTACGAACTCCCCCGGCACGTACTACTGGTCCTCAAATGGCATTTTTGTTCCGGCCACGACCACGCGGGACTGGCTCAACGGCGACGACGGCGGTTATGATTCTTTGGCGGCTCCGGGCACCGCCAAGAACGTATTGACTGTCGGCGCGTGCGAGGATGTCTATTGGGTCAGCAACAGCTTTGTCATCTTCGGTTTCGGACCCGGGGCCAACGCCGTGGCTGCCAGTTTCAGCGGCGCGGGACCGACCGACGACGGGCGGTTGAAGCCCGACTTGGCGGCAGTGGGCACGCCGAATCTGGCGCTGCGGAATGCCTTGGGTGAGGTCAGTGGCACCAACATCCTGGGATTGATTTCTCCCACCTCGACCGCGACCAACCAATACACGGGCTTCGCCCGCGGCACGAGCTTCGCCGCACCTGGAGTTGTGGGCGAGTTGGGCTTAGTACTTCAACGCCGTGCCCAACTGTATCCGAACCTGACCAACAACACCGACGCATGGCTCAACTCCACGCCCAAGGCCATCGCCATTGACACCTGTGACGACATCGGGGCCGAAGGGCCGGACTACCGCTTGGGCCACGGGATACCCAATGCGCGTTCAGCCGTCCAACGTGTGGGCCAGGATTACGTTTTGGGACGCGGCTCGCTCATCAAAGAATTCACGCTTGCACCCACGCAATCGGTTTCGTGGATTGTCACGTCGGCAGGGACACAGCCTCTCTCCGTGACCGCCGCATGGAGCGACCCTGCCGGTCCCGCACTGACGAGCGTGACCAACGCCGACCCGGTGAATCCGATGCTCGTCAACAACATTGACATCCGGGTAGAGCGCGTGGGCACCACCAACGTCTATTTGCCGTGGGTGTTGAATCCCGACCTGACGAACAAGACCTCGGCGGCACGTTCCGCAGCAGCCACGCGCGGCGTGGACAATCGGAACAACGTCGAGCGAGTTTCCATTGCGTCACCAGCGGCGGGTGACTATCGCATCACGGTCACACACTCCGGAGGACTGCCCGGCAATCCCGCTCCGAGCACCCAGAAGATTTCGGTAGCAGTCGGCGGCGTGACGCCGCCGGTGCCCGTCATTACCGTGTTAGAAAAGTCGCCCACGACAAACGAGTTTCTGCTGACCTTCGTGGCCGACCCCGGCGCTTACTTCACGATTCTGACCTCCACCAACGTCGCCACACCACTGACCAACTGGACCAGTACTGGCTCGGTGCTGGCCGAGAGCAGCACGAACACAGTGGAGTTGACCAGCAGTACGGACTGCCGCTTCTGGTTGTTGCGCCGAGGACAATGAAAAAGCGATTCTTCAATTGGCTGCTGGTGGCAGCCGGACTTCTTGGCCCGGCTGCCCCAGCCTTGCGGGCGCAGGGCATCATCGTGACGGCACTGCCCGTGCCGCTGGGGATGTCCAGCGACTTGTTTAGTATCCAGTACCCCATCGACATCGACAGCGACTCAGTACCGGACTTCACATTTGGCGCGGACCCTGGATTCATCGGTCTGCGCACGGAACGGGCGAATCAAGTGATTGTGAGGCTGTCCCCGCCCCCAAATATCAGCGGGCCGGTGGCCAAGCTAGTGGCCGGTTTTCAAATCGGCTCCTCACTTGACCCGCAATTGGCGTGGAATTCCAGCGACCCGGTTGGAGGCTATGTGTCGCCCGGCGAAATCGCGTTTGCCACGATTGCACAGCACCTGAGCACCGGCTCACTGAGCGAGTGGCCCGGCAGTCCCGGTGCACGCGGATTCATTGGTATCCAGTTCGAGCAACCGGATGGTTTTCACTATGGCTACTTCGACGTCCACATGTCTGCCGAAGGCGGCGGCGTGTTGCTCGGCTGGGCCTACAACTCCGTTCCGAACGCTTCGCTTATTGCCAGCCCGGTGCCGGAGCCAAGCACTTGGGCGTTGCTGGGGACAGGCGAACTTCTGCTTTGGTGGTATGGACGACGAGAAAAAAGGAGCTAACACCTATCAAGCCCGCGCCGTCAATAGGGAACAGTATTTTTCTGCGGAAGGCTGAAG
>DAOPPX010000044.1:0-40277 GCA_035358715.1 Verrucomicrobiota bacterium | reverse complement strand
TCTGTCCTAATCGCTTTGCCATACAAGGTGACAATCTATTTCAGGACCGGACCCCACCCCCGCGCCCCACCCTCCGCTCACCCTCCGCTCCCCGTCCCGCTACCGTAGTACCTCTAACCCCGGGTTAGAGGTACTACGGTAGCGGGACGGGGGGCGGACGGCGGGCCTGCCCATCCTTGGCGGGGGGGTGGCTGTGCCTGGAAGATGGGGTCGGGAGGGGGTCAATGTAACACCGTGGTTGCTCAGCCGCTGCGCTGGCGCCTTTGCCAGGAAAACACCGCTCAAAAACTGAGATGCGCCCACGCGCGGCCACACCGCCCAAAACAACTTGCCTTCCGCCCCCAATCTGGCAGATTGTGTCAAGCAAGCGCCTGGCGCAACGGGCGGCACCCATAGCTCAATTGGATAGAGCATCTGACTACGGATCAGAAGGTTTCAGGTTCAACTCCTGATGGGTGCGCCATTAAGGCCCTCCCAAGACCGCACACGTCCGACGCAATGCACGGTATTTCAACCGCGCTTGTCTCGCTTGTGGTATGGCACCCGGCCGGGTTGCCCGGCGCGGTGTTGGGACAGGTGATGGATGCCATGCTCCAGCCCGAAGCCGAGGCGGTACGATGTCCGGAGGCGTTTTGTCAGTGGCAGCATTTCTCCCCGCGCTTCCCGGTTCCGGGGGCTTTGATCTCCGTTCCGGTAGCCGTTCGGATGGCGCTCAGGAGCTCGTCGTTGTCAAATGGTTTCAGCAGGAAGCCGAAACAGCCCGCTCTGCGCGCCTGCTCGCGCGTTTGGGGCGTGTCGAAGGCGGTAATGAAGATGACCGGCACACTGCGGCGCTGCGCCCGAAGCCTCTGAGCGAGCTCCAGTCCGCTCATCGCCGGCATGTGCATGTCCGCCACCAGGCACGCGGGCTGGCTATCAAGCAGGGAATCCAGGAATTCGTGCCCCGAGTTGAACGTGTTCACGGTGTAGCCGACCGACCGCAGCAGCCGCCCGAGCGAACGCGAAAAGGACGCGTCGTCATCCACCACTGCAACCAGCGGCTGCCCGGCCCTGCTTTCCTGTTTCTGAGTATTCTTGTTTGGCACTGTTTCAGTTATTTGCCGTCTGCCCGGCGTAACAGCGGCTCCCGCGCGTCGGGCGCCACTGAAATCAAATTACAGCAAGCGCGCAGTGTGTCTGTACAACCTTAGTGCTATATCCCAGCGTCGGCACTCTTTTCCCTCGCGCCTGGTTCTCTATCCCTCAACCACCCCCACTTTCACTGCCGCCTGCACCAGTTCGGCGACCGATTTGACCCCCATCTTGTCCATGATCCGGCGACGATGCACCTTGATCGTCTGTTCGCTGGCGCCGAGCTCGCCTCCGATCTGTTTGTTCAGCAGCCCCTTGATGACGAGCCCAAACACTTCCCGTTCGCGGGGCGTCAGGCTATTGAGCCGCTGGGCGACCTCTTCCCGCTCTTTGTGGACCGTCGCGAGCCGCACGTCGCGGCTCAAAGCGGTTTGAACCACCTTTAGCAGGTCCCGGTGGTGGAACGGTTTGGTCAGGAAGTCCACAGCCCCCGCCTTCAAAGCCCGCACGCTCATCGGGATGTCCCCATGGCCCGTGATGAACACAACAGGGGTTTGAATGCCCCGGTGCGCAAGCTCGGTTTGAAGGTCCAGCCCGCTCAAGCCGGGCATGCTCACGTCCAGCACCAGGCAGGCGGGGCTTGGCGGCGCCCCGGCGTTCAGGAGTTCATTCGCGTTGGCAAAGGGCCGCACCTCCAGCCCTGCGCTCCGACACAGCCGGGCTACAGCCCTGCGCATGCTCGGGTCATCATCAACGACACACACTGTGCCTTGGAGATTATTCATGCGGGTGTTGCTTCTGAGGTCGGCAGGGTGAAGTGAAAGGTCACCCCCCGATCCGCGTTGTTTTCCGCCCACAACCGCCCGTTGTGGGCCTCGACGATGGACCGGCTGATCACCAGGCCCATCCCCATGCCGGAAGCCTTGGTCGTTTGGAACGGCTCGAACAGCCGGTCCATTTGTTCTTTCCGCAGCCCCGACCCTGAATCTCGCACCGAGACCTGAACTCTCCCGGCGTCCTTGCTGCCCGTGCTGATGCGCAGGTGCCGAGCCCCCGGTTTGCGGGTGTTCATCGCCTCCACGGCGTTTGTGACCAGGTTGAGCACGAGTTGCTGCAATTCCACTTCGTTGCCCTGGATGGCCGGCAGTGCTGCATCCAACTCAAGTTGCACTTCGACCTTCCGCAGCACAAACTCGCTGTGGAGCAAGTTCAGTGTCTGGTGAAGCAGGTCGTTGAGGCGGACCACCGCTCTTGTGTAGCGGGTCTTCTGGTAGAGCCGTCGAAGCTGGTGAATCACCGCGCCGGCCCGTTTCCCATCGGCCTCGATGTCCTTCAAGGCCTCCCTGACTTCCCTCTGGTCAGCGCCGCCCCGGGCCAGGTAGTTCTGGACGGCCTGGATGTTGCACACAATCGCCCCGAGCGGCTGATTGAGTTCATGAGCCAGGGAGGCGGCGAGCTGCCCGGCCGTGGTGATCCGTGAGATTCGCGCCAACTGTTCCCGCAGCACCTGCTGCTCCTGCTCTGCCCGCTTGCGATCGGTGATGTCCCGCGCCGCCGCGAACACGCCGGCCACTGTGCCGTCCTCATTCCGATAAACCGAGGCGTTGTAAAGGACCGAGGTGGCGTGGCCATCGCGGTGCCGCAACTCCAGGGGGTAATCGCGCACGAAACCCGCCCGGAAGGCTTCCCGGTAGCCTGCTCGCGCCTTGTCCGGCTCCGTGAAGTAATCGGAGAAATCGGCCCCGACCAGGATGGCGCGGTCGTAGCCGGTGGCGGACTCGGTGGCGGCGTTTACGTCGGTGATCTTCCCATCGGAGCCGATAGTTACCAGGGGGTCCAGGTTGGCTTCGATCAGCCTGCGGTTGTAGGCGTTTGCGCGGCCCACGGCCTCCTCGGCACGCTTGCGCTCAGTGATATCCAGGCCGACCTCCAGGATGAGCGTTGAGCCGTCCGTGTCAGTGAAGGGGAAGTCATGGACGTCGTATTCGCGCCCATCCGGCCCGGTCCACTCCCAACACCGGGCTTCATTGGTCTTGAGGACCTTGTAGCTTTGGCAATTCTCGCACGGGGTGGTCCGTTGAAACAAGTACTCATAGCAGCGCCGGCCTTCGTGCTTGCCGAAACGCTCCTCGAAGAAGCGGTTGGCGATTGCCACATGATAGTCCGGCCTCAAGAGCACCAGGTAAGCCGGGAGCATGTTGAGCACGGCCTGCAGGCGCTGCCGCTCGGCCCGCACCGCCTCCTCTACTTTGGCCCGAGCCTGGCTCTCGCGCAGCACCGCCTCGGCCCTCTTTCTTTCGGTGATGTCCAGTGCGAACCCGATGACGCCGGTGATGTTGCCGTGGGCATCCCGGCAAGGAACCTTGCCGGTCTGGAACCACCGTTCGCCCTCCGGGGTCTGCATCGGTTCGATGATGTCAATCTTGGCCTGTCCCGACGCGATCACCTCCTGGTCGTCCCGCTGAAAGGCCTCCGCCTGGGCGCGGGGATACAAGTCGAAGAGCGATTTGCCCTCCAACTGTTCCCTGGGCGCGCCCATGACCTGGGCAAAAGCGCGGTTGACCCGCAGAAAGCGGTTGTCCAGGTCCTTGTAGAAGATCATGGCGGGGCAGGTATCGAGAATCGCCCGCAGTTCCTCGCGTTGGCTGGCGAGGGCCTGCTCGGCTCGCTTGCGGGCGGTGATGTCCAGGCCGATGCCCGCCATGCGCAGCGGTTTTCCATCCGGGTCGCAAACCAGGTTCCCCAGCGCATGTATCCAGCGCACGTCCCCGTTGGGAAGCACCACCCGGTACTCGTTGGACAGTTGGGCATGTTCCCGCATCGCCGCCGTCAGCCGCTCTTGCGCCGTGCGCCGGTCTTCGGGGTGAATTACCTTATACCAGGTGGCGAACGAGGCCTCGTCGTGACTGGCATCCAAGCCGAAAAGGCGGAACAACTCCGCGGACCATTCCAGTTTGTCGGTCGCCAGGTCCCATTCCCAGATGCCGGCGCCAGCGCAAACCTGGGCCAGGCGCAACCGCTCTTTACCCTCCTGGAGGGCGTCCTGAGCCTGCTTATGCTCGATGAGATCGGCGGCCTGGCGCGCCAGCAAATCGAACCGCCACAGCGCTTGCTCGCCGGGCGTGTGCGGCTTGCTCCAGTGCGTGGTAAGGATGCCCAGGAGCCGCCCCGAGCGCGTGTGGAACGGCGTGGATAGCACCGCCCGCACCCCGGCGTCCCGCAACACGGGCAACGACGACGTCCCCGCAA
This sequence comes from Verrucomicrobiota bacterium, assembly GCA_035358715.1. Lineage (GTDB taxonomy): Bacteria > Verrucomicrobiota > Verrucomicrobiia > Limisphaerales > UBA8199 > UBA8199. The sequence goes on along the minus strand of DAOPPX010000044.1, from coordinate 35,957 downwards.
ACAGCGGGCTGGTTTCCACGTCCGGCACGACGACGCGCCCCTCCTGTCGTCTCGCCTCGCCGCAAACCGACGCCACCTTCCCGGCCGCGGAGAAGTGGTCGGGGAACGGCCGCTCGTGGCCGCAGCAGGCTGTGATGCGGAGTGTGTCGCCCTCCACGAGCTCCAGGGTGCCTGTTTCCGCCTCCAAGATGGCGACAGCCGCATCCATCGTCTCCTGCAGGAGCGGTTGAAGGTTGGCCGGTTCGACCGCGCGCAGGCTCAGCGCATGCATCCGCCTTAGCGCCGCGAGATCGGCGGCCAGCGTCGTCTCCGCAGCCTTGCGTTCCGAGATATCCCGAACCGCCGTGTAGCGCCTTCGCCCGCTGCCCGCCGGCCAGCCGCGCGCTTCCACCGTGATGCAGGTGCCCTCGGGCCGGAGCACGCGGGCTTCCGTCACCGACGGGCGATTTGCGGCGAGTATAGCCGATACCTGCTCGCGATACTCCGGGCTCACCAACTGGATCATCGAGGCGCCCCTCAACTCTCTCACCGTTCGGCCTGCCATCTGCGCAAACTGGTCGTTGCAGTCAATAATCCGCCCGTCTTCGCTTTCCACGATGCCCTCGAAGGTTGCCGACGCAAAGGCGGCCAGGCGTGCCTCGTGGTGCTGCGCTTTCAACTGTGCCGCCCGCGCGGCATGTAGAATCCAACAAACCACCACGCCTGCCACCGCCGTCGTCTCCAGCCGCACCCAACTCTCCGCCCCGCGTTCCGCCTGGAACGTTCCCATTACCAACAGCTCCACCCCGACGATCCCGCCGAACACCGACACCAGCCCGGGCCCGAAGCCAAAGAGCGCCGCCGTGATCGCAACCGATGCCAAAGCGATGTTATAAAGCGCCACGGCCCCCATCCAGGGCACTAGTGTAGTGTTCATTAAATAGATGGACAGAAGTGGGTCTTGGCGATACTCTGGGGGGCATGGCAAGACCTGTACGCGGTTTGGAGATGGATTCCGATCAAAGGAGAGCACTCGAATCCTTGGCCCGAATGCCAACGACGGTCCAGCGCAGCGCGCAGCGCGCTCGCATTCTTCTGGCCTGCGCGGGCGGGCTTTCGCAGGAGGAAGTAGCCCGCCAAGTAGGCGTGCGCCGCCGCATTGTGACCAAATGGTGCGGGCGGTTTCGCAAGCTGGGGTTGGCCGGCTTGGCTGATGCTGGCGGGCGCGGATGCAAGCCTTCGGTGTCTGAAGAGACCCGGGCCCTGATCCTGACTCAAGCCACCCGGCCGCCCAAGGGCCGGACTCGGCACAGCGTGCGTTCGATGGCTCGTAGGGCCGGCGTGTCGGTCGGCACCGTTCACGCCCTGTGGCAGGCCAACGACATCAAGCCCCACCTGACCCGCACCTTCAAATTATCCAACGACCCGCAGTTTGAAACGAAGTTCTGGGACGTGATCGGTCTCTATCTGAATCCACCCGATAAAGCGCTGGTGCTTTGTTGCGATGAGAAGAGCCAGTGTCAGGCGCTGGAACGCACCCAGCCGGGCCTGCCTTTAGGCCTGGGCCACATTCGAACGCGCACGCATGACTACATCCGGCACGGGACAGTTACCCTTTTTGCCGCACTGTCTTATCTGGACGGCAAGATCTTGAGCCGCACGGCGGAGCAACACACCCACAAGGAATGGCTGGCTTTTCTTAAGGTGATCGACCGGGAAACTCCCTTGGGGCAGGCGATTCACCTGATTATGGACAATTATGCCACACACAAGCACCCGACCGTTAAATCCTGGCTGGCCCGGCACCCGCGCTTTCACCTGCACTTCACGCCGACCAGCAGTTCGTGGCTCAATCTGGTCGAGCGCTTCTTTCGTGACCTGACCCAGGACGTGGTGCGGGAGGGCAGTTTTGGCAGCGTGCGGGAACTAGTGGGCGCCATGGAGACGTATCTGGCCGAGCGGAACTTGGCACCCAAGCGATATGTTTGGAAAAAGAAGGGGGCAGAGATTCTCGCCAAGATTGCCAAGGCGCGCGCGGCTCAAGCCGTCGCATCACAGTTATGATCCCCTATTTGATGAACACTACACTAGCACCCAGCGCAGCCCGACTGCCGCCGCCGTGATTGCGAGCGCCAGGCCGTAGCGCCACACGGCCGGCGTATTCCACAGCCGATTCCGCGTCCGCAGCCACCTCTCCTGCCCCCAGGCTTGCGCCTTCATGATTGTTGGCTTCATAGAATCCTCACTATTTCATAAACCCGGTTTCCTTTGGCCAGGCCGGCACTGACTAACAGGCAACACTTTGGGCCGGAAAGCCGCACCGTGCCGGTTGCTTCGCGACGACAACATTCTTGCCTAGTTTGTCCCTTTTGCGCACCGCGTGTCTAAACAAAAGTTGTACCACTAAGGTGCTATAGCCGGCGCACCGGCCTTCGGGCATCTTTCCTGCGTTTGGCAGACAGAGGCTGCGTCGGCGCAGCGATGACAAGAGAGCGAGAGAGAACGGCAGCGCAATACGATTATGAACCGGATGACATCAGACAATATAGCGGGGAGTGAGACCGGCTCGGGTGAGCGCGGCGCTGGCTCCTCGGCGCCGATCAAACGCATCGAGGTCTCCTTTGAGCTCACAGCCAATGCGGAACAGATACCAATCAATCCCTGCGAATGCGCCATGGATGCAATAATCATTTACGACGAAGCCAGCCGCGCCCGGGAAGCGAGCCTTCTGCTCAAACGGGCATCAGCCCGGGCGGACGAATCAACCCAATGGAACTTCAGCGCCTGGCGTCTGGACATGCTCGAATTCCCCCGCCTGGCCGAAGAGGCACTGGAGCGCGGCCAGGAAGCACACCTCCTCGTGCTGGCGGTGGCGCCTCGAGAGGAACTTCCCTCCTCCCTTCTGGCGTGGCTCGAAGCCTGGGCGTGCCATAGACACGTTGACGGGGCTGTGCTGGCCTTGTTCAACGGCGGCCGCCGCGACGCCCTTGCCGCCACGGCGACTCCCGCTCTGCTCGATTTGACGGCGCGCCACGGCTTGAGCTTCATCTGCGACGACATCACTCCCGCCGACCACACACCGGAAGAGGCTCAGCCACCCCGAACCGAGCCCGGCATGGCCTACGCGGCAGCCGCGGCGTCCAACCACGGGGAGCCAGGCTGGGGCGGTTATCAGCACTGGGGCATCAACGAGTGAGAAAGCGCCAGCCATGCCGCAAGGACCAGCTTCCATGAGAACGATCCTCGCAGTGGACGATAATCAGGACGACCTGTTCCTGCTCAAGCGGACGCTTGCCCTTAGCGGAGTGGACCATCGCCTGCTCACCGCGGGGGATGGCGCCCAGGCCGAGGCGCTCCTGGATGACCTTGGAGGCGCCAACACCCCGGCCTTCCCCTCCCTCATCTTCCTCGATGCCCATATGCCCCGCCTCAGCGGCTTTGACTTCCTGGACCGGGTCAAGCACAAGTCCCGCTGCGCCGCGGTGCCGGTCGTGATGCTCTCTTCGTTCGACGACCCGCGTGATGTGGACAAGGCCCTTGAGCTTGGGGCTGCCGCCTGCCTCCACAAGCCCCCGGCCCCCAGGGAGGTGCGCCAGGTCTTACTCACCCTCCAAACCCCTGCACAGTCCCAGGGCAACCACAATGACTGCTCCGGCCCGCTGGGCGCACCGCCGGCGGCACACAACAGAAAGCTAGAATATGACAAAGAAGCATAACTTACCAAACGGATCGAAACCGACGAGCAAAGGCCGGGCACAGACCTTCTCCCTCGCCGCCCCTGGCGCCAGGAACGTGCAGTTGGCCGGCGACTTCACAGATTGGCAGGAGCACCCCATCCCGATGCACGAGGCCGCCGACGGCGTCTGGAGCGCCGACGTCAGACTCGCTCCGGGAGCACACCGATATCGCTTCCTCGTTGATGGCGAGTGGCGCGACGATCCGGAGTGTAACGCCCTCGTCGCCAACCCGTTTGGCACCCGGGACGCCGTGCGCCAGGTCGCGTGAATCCGCCCCTTTGACGGCTGAACCATGAATAAGCACACAGACAACCTGCGGTCCCGGCGAGGGTTTGCCCGCGGGAGAGGGAAGGACGCCTGTCAGCGCTGCGGTCACGCGGAGGTTGTGGGCACACTTCCAGCGCAGCGCCAATTCCCTCTCCCCTTTCCATCTTTGGTCAACCCGGTCCCCGGGCGCTCTGTGGGACCATGCGCAACAACAAGCCTGGTAACATGCGAATCTTAGTGCGAGACGAGGCCCGCCGCCTTTACCGGGGGGTGGTGGACGACTGGGTGGCAGCCGCCGCCGCGTGCGAATTTCAGACGGTGCACGCGGCGGCGCTGAAAGCGAACGAGGACACTGCCCTCACCACGAGTGTTGTCCTGGCCTGCGAGGAGTCGGGATGCGAACTGGCATTGAACCCGGACTATTGCGTTGAACGGCCCAGGAGCTGGCACGTTCGGGCATGAAAGTCCACCAGCCATTATTTTATGCAAGATTCACCTTTTAGCCGCCGGGGAGGACAGGGGGTCCAGGATACTCCAACCGGGACCGCGCAACTGGAGGCCCGCTTTCGCAGGCCCGTGCAGTCGCGATCGCTGCCAGAATCCAGTTGCGCGGCCCGGCATCAGCGAGCCAGGGCGGGAAGGACCCCGATGCGTCGGCGCCCGTACGTTGAAATCGCCCGGGCGGAAGTCGCTCAAAGAGCCCGGCGCCTGTGGGAAGCCGCCGGCCGGCCCGAAGGCCGGGATTGCCAGTTCTGGCTGGAGGCCGAATTGGAAATACTCGCCGCAGCCCTGGCATCCCTGCGGCAGATAATGTCCGCCGCCGCGCTCAGAGAATGGCGGCGTGCTGTAGAGCCTCCTCCAGGCAGCCGATATCACCGCCGCCGCTCAACAGCGCGCTGTCCCGACCGGTTTGCTCGGGAATTGCCTCTGAATGACCCCTTGGGGCCGCTGAGCGTCTCCGGTTCCGGTGCGCGTTCAGTGCGGCCCGGGTAGGCGTCGGCTGCGTCCGGACGGCCGGCCTGGTCAGCCACCCCCGCACCAACGACAATGTGGTTCGGCCTCCGTCAGTTCTGCCGTCCGCCAGGCGCGTACCGTTCACCATGAGAACGAATCCACCTTCAGCGAACCGGGAACCACATCCCCATGACATCCATACAAACCATGCAGGCGGAGCATCGGCTGATCGAAACCGTCGTTAAGGCCCTCGGCGAGGCGGCCACCGCCATCGAGAAAGGCCGCCAACCCGATGCCAACATGCTGACCAACGCGGTGGAGTTCCTGCGCACCTACGCGGACAAGCTTCACCACGGCAAGGAAGAGGCATGGTTCTTCCCGATGCTGGTCAGGCGCGGCGTGCCGCCCCAGGGTTGCCCCATTGGGGGCCTGAACCACGAGCACGAAAAGGGCCGCGCCCTGGTCCAGGCCCTGGCCGACCATGTCTCCGCCTGCCAGGAGCGCCAACCCGGCGCGCAGCAGGAACTGCTCACGACCCTGCGAACCATCCTCGACCTCTACCAGAACCACATCTGGAAAGAGGACGCTATGGTCTTTCCAATGGCTGAAAAGCTCCTGACCGCCGCAGATCAGGATGAACTCGCCGCCAGGTTCGCCGAGGTGGACCGCTCGATCGGTCTTGACACCCTCGCCCGGCTCGAACACTTCGCCAGCAGCCTCACCCCCGCCCCCGATTCGTAGCCGGCGGCGTCAGCCGGCGCATTCCTTCGCCGGGACGCAGATTGGCGCCAACTGACCTTGGCGGTTCTGCCCCTGCCTGGTTCCTCCCCCAGGCCAGCGGGCCGGAAGTCGCATTTCCCCCTTGCTATTCTCCGGGAACAGACCACCTTTACCTCAGCTCTTGATACGTTTTTCACTTCCATGACATGGAAACCGTCAACTGAACGTCGTTCAGTGACGATTTGAGACCCGACCGACGGGAACAGAATGGCGAGCGCAGAACTGTCCAGAATAGTCTGAAGCTATGAGCATGCAGTTGTACGTCGGGAACCTTGACTTTAAGGTCACGGATAACGAGTTGCGCGACGCCTTCGCCTCGTGCGGCACGGTTACGGAAGTTACTGTGGTGAAGGACCGGATCTCCGGACGCCCCCGCGGGTTTGCGTTCGTCACCATGGGCTCGCCGGAAGAGGCGCAGAAGGCCATCCAGGCTATGAACGCCAAGGAACTGGCCGGACGCGCCGTTAACGTGAGCCTCGCCCGGCCGCGCGAGCCCCGCCCCGGCGGCAGTGGCAGCGGTGGCGACGGGCGGCGCGACCACGGTGGAGGCCGCCGCGATCGCCACTAACTCCGAAGCCCACCAGGGCACCGGACAACTGAGACATACCGAAAGACGCCGCGGTTATCACACATCTCGTCCATGGATTTCCGGGTTCCGCCATGCGGCACCTCCAAGCTCAACCTTTTTCCCCGCACCCTCCGGCCGGCTGGAGGGGCGGGATGTGCGGTTCTGGCCGGCTATGAACGACCGTAATCCATGAAAGAACAGCACATCGAAGTCGAAGGCGTCATCAACACCGTCTTACCCGGCACCATGTTCCGCGTCGAGCTGGACAACAAGCACCTCGTCCTCGCCACCATTTCGGGCAGGATGCGCAAACGCTGGGTCCGCCTCACCGTCGGCGACCGGGTCAAGATGGAGATGTCTCCCTACGACCTGGACAAGGCGCGCATCGTTTGGCGCCTGCGGTAGCCGCCTATGCCGCACCCCGTCATCATCCAGGGCGGCATGGGCGTGGCCGTGTCGGGCTGGCTGCTTGCCCGCGCCGTGTCCGGCCAGGGCCAGCTCGGCGTTGTGTCCGGCACTGCCCTGGCTGTCGTCCTGGCCCGGCGCCTCCAGCTCGGCGACCCGGGTGGCGAGCTGCGTCATGCCCTCGCGCAATTCCCCTTCCCGGCCATGGCCGCCCGCGTCCTGTCGGACTACTTCGTTCCCGGCGGCAAGCCGGCCCGCGCCCCGTTCAAGCTCACCCCCATGCCCACCCTGCGGCCCCGGCGCGAGCTGGTCGAGCTGACCGTCGTTGCCAACTTCGTCGAGGTCCTGCTCGCTAAGGAAGGCCATCAGGCTCTCGTCGGCATCAACTATCTCGAAAAGATCCAGCTCCCCACCCTCGCCTCGATCTACGGGGCGATGCTCGCCGGCGTGGATTACATCCTCATGGGCGCCGGGATTCCCCGCGCCATTCCCGGCGCGCTCGACCTGCTGGCCCGGGGCCAACCCGCCTCGCTCCTGATTGACATTGAAGGCGCCCTGCCCGGCGAACAACAGACTTCCGCCTTCGATCCCCGGCATTTTTGCGGCGGCCCCGCTCCCCAGCTCAAGCGCCCCCTCTTCCTCGGCATTGTCGCCTCCGCGACGCTGGCCATCGCCCTCGCCAGGAAGGCCAGCGGACGCGTGGACGGCTTCGTCGTCGAAGGCCCGACCGCCGGCGGCCACAACGCCCCGCCGCGGGGCCCGCTGCAACTCACTCCCGAAGGCGAACCTCTCTACGGTCCGCGCGATGTCCCCGAGCTGCATAAGATCCGCGCCCTCGGCTTGCCCTTCTGGCTGGCAGGCGGGTACGGCCGGCCCGGTAAACTCGCCGAAGCCCGCGGCCTGGGCGCCGCCGGCATCCAGGTGGGAACCCCCTTTGCCTTCTGCGACGAATCCGGCATTGAGCCCGAACTCAAACGCCAGGCCCTCGCCCTGAGCCGTCTCGGCCAGGCCCGCGTCTTCACCGACCCGCTGGCCTCACCCACCGGCTTCCCCTTCAAAGTCGCGCAGGTGCAAAACACGCTTTCCCAGGCCGCCAACTACCAGGCCCGCCGCCGTATCTGCGATCTCGGCTACCTGCGCCATCTCTATCGCAAGCCCGACGGCACCATCGGCTACCGCTGCCCCGCCGAGCCGCTCGAACACTATCGCCGCAAAGGCGGCGCCGCCGAAGAAACCCTCGGCCGCAAGTGCATCTGCAACGCCCTCCCCGCCACCGTTGGCCTTCCCCAGGCCCGCCCCGGGAGCCTCGACGAACTCCCCTTGCTCACCACCGGGGATGACCTTGCCCTCCTAGCGCCATTCCTGCCGCCTGACCGCGACGCCTACACCGCCGCCGACGTTCTCCGCGTGCTCCTCTCCCCCGCCGGCTCCACGGCCAACCCGGAGCCCCATGCCCCGTGACCCCATCGTCAGGCGCCAGAAGATAAAGGTGGCGATTGCCGTGCTGGCCGTTGGCCTTGTGATCAGCGCGCTCCTGGCAACGGCGCTCATCTACATGGCCGGGCTGAGTTCCGTCCGCTAGTTCCGCATGGCGCCCGTCCGGCCTGAGCAGGGGCAGGAGGCCAGGGGTGACGATCCCACGTCGCAACCCGCTCCCGGGCTTGGTAAATAACTGCCATCACTGACGTTGCAAGCAGATACCACCGTGGTGCCTTGGTAGTACCCAAGTAGTACCGTGGTCATAGATACCAAGGTGCCACATAGTTACTCCCTCCGAGGGAGCGGGCATGGTAGGCGGGGAGGTGGGCTAGCGTCGCTTCTCCCGGGTCAGGACGTTTGCTGCTACCGAGGAACGGATCGAAAAAGCCGTGCACCGGCAACTTTTCGATTGACACCTCCCGCGCGTCCCTTCCATTCTTGGGCCAGATTCAGGAACATTTATGAAACAACTCTCTGCGTTTCGGCGCGGCGGAGTCTCTGCAGCCCAAGGTTGCTCCTGGCTGCTCCTGCTTGCCGCAATCCTCACCCCGCCCGAAGCCCTCGCTGCCGTTATCAACTGGACCAACCTCAACGGCGGATTCTGGAGCGCCAGGACCAACTGGAGCCCCAACACCGTCCCAGCCGCCACAGATGACGTGTTCATCGCCGCGCCTGGCACCTACACGGTGACTCAGGACCTTCACGTCACCATCGCCAGCCTCTCGCTCGGCGCCGCGAGCGGCACCCAGACACTCACCAACCCCGGCCTCAATCTCACCCTCAATGGCGCCAGCATCGTCAGCGCCACCGCTGTGTTTGCTCTTGGTGCCGGAACGCTAGCCGGCGCGGGAGTGCTCACGGTTGACGGCATAGTCTTGTGGGACGGCGGCACGATCGGCGGCGCTCTAACCGTCACCACCAACGGCGTGCTTAAGATGGGCGGTTTGGGCACCAAGTACCTGAACAGCATCGGCACACTGATCAATTACGGCCTGGTTGCCTGGTCGGGAACGAACGATCTGCAAACGGCCAATTCCGCCCGGATCATCAACCAGCCCGGCGCGCTGTTCGAGATTCAGAACAACCAGTCGTTCACTATCTACAACGGCGGGGCGATTACCAACCTCGGCACGCTGCGCAAGAGCGCCGGCGGCGGCGCCACTCTCATCACCGTGCCGTTGCACAATTTAGGCACCCTGGACATTCAGTCCGGGTCGGTTGCCTATGGCCCAGGCAGCCGGTTCGACGACGGGACCGCGTTCACCGGCGCGGGGACCAACCTGGTTTACACCGGCACCATCACGTTCAACGGGTCCATATTCTCGGAGAATCTGGAAATTGGCGGTTCGACCATCGCCGGCAACAGCCTCTTCAGCGGCCTGGTGAAATGGACCGCCGGCGAGTTGTCCAGCGGCGTCCTGGGCATCGCCACCAACGGCGTGCTCATCATTTCCGGTTCGGGGACCAAACACCTGAACAGCACCGGCACATTGATCAATTACGGGCTGGTTGCCTGGTCGGGAACGAACGATCTGGAAACGGCCAATTTCGCCCGGATCATTAACCAGCCCGGCGCGCTGTTCGAGATTCAGAACAACCAGTTGTTCACTGTCTCTAACGGCGGGGCGATTACCAACCTCGGCACGCTGCGCAAGAGCGCCGGCGGCGGCGCCACTCTCATCACCGTGCCGTTGCACAATTTAGGCACCCTGGACATTCAGTCCGGGTCGGTTGCCTATGGCCCAGGCAGCCGGTTCGACGACGGGACCGCGTTCACCGGCGCGGGGACCAACCTGGTTTACACCGGCACCATCACGTTCAACGGGTCCATATTCTCGGAGAATCTGGAAATTGGCGGTTCGACCATCGCCGGCAACAGCCTCTTCAGCGGCCTGGTGAAATGGACCGCCGGCGAGTTGTCCAGCGGCGTCCTGGGCATCGCCACCAACGGCGTGCTCATCATTTCCGGTTCGGGGACCAAACACCTGAACAGCACCGGCACATTGATCAATTACGGGCTGGTTGCCTGGTCGGGAACGAACGATCTGGAAACGGCCAATTTCGCCCGGATCATTAACCAGCCCGGCGCGCTGTTCGAGATTCAGAACAACCAGTTGTTCACTGTCTCTAACGGCGGGGCGATCACCAACCTCGGCACGCTGCGCAAGAGCGCCGGCGGCGGAGCCACCCTCATCACCGTGCCGTTGTATAATTTGGGCACCCTCGATGTTCAATCCGGGTCGGTTGCCTATGGCCCGGGCAGCCGGTTCGACGGCGGGACCGCGTTCACCGGCGCGGGGACCAACCTGGTTTACGCCGGCACCATCACGTTCAACGGGTCCATATTCTCGGAGAATCTGGAGATTGGCGGTGCGACCATCGCCGGCAACAGCCTCTTCAGCGGCCTCGTGAAGTGGATTGACGGCGATTTGCCCGGCGGCGTCCTGGGAATCGCCACCAACGGCGTGCTCATTATTTCCGGTTCGGGTACCAAGAACCTGTACGGTACCGGGACCCTCATCAACCACGGCTCAGTCGCCTGGTCGGGAACGAATGATCTGCAAACGGGCAATTCCGCCCGGATCATCAACCAGCCCGGCGCGCTGTTCGAGATTCACAACGACCAGTCGTTCACGATCTACAACGGGGGGGTGATCACCAACTTCGGCACGCTGCGCAAGAGCGCCGGCGGCGGAAATACTCTCATTACCGTGCCGCTTTACAATTCCGGCACGGTGGCCGTGCAAAGCGGGACGATCACCCTCGGAAACCTCACGCACACCGGCGGGGAATTGTCCTTTGGACTCAACAGCCTGACCAATTTCGGCCGGCTCGCCCTTGGCAAAAACATCGCCTTCACGGGAACACTTGGAGTCAATTTGAACGGCGGTTACCTTCCCGTGGCCGGCGACGCTTTTACGCTCATCACTTACCCATCACCGCGCGCGGGAGCCTTTACCAGCTTCGACCTGCCCGTCACTCATGCCTGGCAGACCAACGACTCGATCTACGGGCCTACCGCGCTCACGCTCAGCGTCCTCAACACGCGCCCAACGCTCAACCCCATCTCCCAACAGACGGGCGACGAAGAAACCACCATCACCGTCACCGCCACGGCCACCGATCCTGACCCCGGCCAAACCTGGAATTTCGGTCTCGTAAATCCCCCGCCTGGAGCCGTCATCAACACCAACACCGGGGTCCTCATTTGGACACCGACGGAAGCCCAAGGGCCTGCAACCAACACCATCACCATCGCCGTCACCGACAACGGCATCCCGCCCTTGAGCATCACCAAAGACTTCACCGTCATCGTCCGGGAGGTGAACACCAGGCCCTCGCTCACGGTCCCGCCGGCGCAGACGTTGGATGAACTTACCACCCTCTCGGTCACCAACCGGGCCGCCGACGCCGACCTTCCGCCCAACACCCTTCGCTTCACCCTCGTCTCCGCGCCGCTCGGCGCGATTCTCGACACCAACACCGGCGTGCTTGCCTGGACACCGACCGAGGCCCAGGGCCCCGGCACCAACACCATCACCATCGCCGCCACCGACAACGGCGTGCCGCCGTTGAGTGTGACGAACGATTTCACGGTTGTCGTGCTCGAGTCGAACGTCCCGCCGGTCCTCGCGGCGATCCCTGGTCTGACGGCGATTCAGGACGTGCCGTTGCGCCACACCAACTCCGCTACCGATGCCGACCTGCCGTCCAACTCCCTCAGGTTCGACCTCGTCTCCTCTCCGCCGGGCATGACGCTGGACGCCACCAGCGGGGTCTTGAGCTGGACCCCCGCCGCCGGGCAGGTGCCGTCCACTAATTCCGTCGCCCTTCGCGTCACCGACAACGGCCAGCCGGCCAGAACGGACATGCAGACCTTCTCCGTTGTGGCCTACCCGCTGCCGTTCCTGATCATCACTCGAGCCGGGACGAATGCCGTCTTATCCTGGCCAGCCTATGCCACTGGCTTCACGCTCCAGCAGGCGGCCGACCTCAAGCCGCCCGTCTTCTGGGCGGACATGACCAACGCGGTGTCCCTTGAGAACGGGATGAACCGGGTGACCAACCGGGCGGACGCTTCCTGGCGCTGTTTCCGTCTCCACTACGGCGCCGGGACATCGCGGCCCTGGCTTGCCATCGCGCGCTCCAATGCCAGTGTGATCGTCTCGTGGCCTGTGCTGGCGACCGGTTGGTCGTTGTACGCCACGACCAATCTGGCTGCCGGCCCCGCCGGCTGGGCGCTGGTCCCACCGCCCTACCAGTCCAACGGTGCGAGCCTCCAGTTCACCGATCCGTCGCCGTGGGCTGCCAGGTTCTACCGCCTTCGGAAATAGCGGTAATACATGGCGGCGACAGGCGCCGATGCCCCCGAGCGAAGTTCGCCCCACCTGCTTGCGTCCGCCGAGGTGGTGATCAAGCCAAGCCAGGCCGGAGCAGGCCACAGCTTCAGGGCGAAACCAGGATCGGGCCCGGGTGGCTGCCCGTAATACTCCTGCCGCCTTCGGGCGTGACCAGGTAAGTATTTTCGGTGCCCACCATCCCTACGCCCGGCACCCCTTTCTTGGGTTCGAGCGCCAGCACCATTCCCTCGGTCAGCGGTTCGTCGAATCCTTCGGCGATCACGGGCGGTTCATCAATCTGCAGGCCCACGCCATGCCCCAGGAAGGCCGCCCGCCGGTTCCCAAAGCCCATGAAGTGCGTCAGGAATTGCGGATCGAGGCTCGCCAGGGTGTTGGCGTAAATCTCGGCAGGGATCGCTCCGGGCTTCAGCAGCGAGGCAACCTGGCGTTGAATCTCGACGCAGCGCTGGTGGGCCTCGATGGCCGCCTCGGGCAGCGGTTGGCCGAACACGTAGGTCATTGTCTTGTCCGTCGCGTAACCTTCAACGCTGCACCCGAGATCCGCGAACACCCAGTCGCCCTTTCGCAGCTTGCGATCCCGGCTCCCCAGCACCGGCGCGGCGTGGCTCAAGCCGCGACACCCGCCCGGCCCGTCGAAGTTGGTGGGGTAAAGCGAGTTTTCCCCGAAGCCGAATTGCCCCACGGCGACGTCCACGTTGAACCGGCTGAAGCGCACGGTCCCCTCGTGTCCTTCCCGCACCATCAGCGAATAGAACTCGCAGGCCAGCTCCGCCTCGCTCATCCCCTCGCGCAACAGCGCCGGCCCGGCCTCTTCGAGGATGCGGCGGTGGATGGCACCGGCCCGTTCCATGATCGCCAGTTCGTAGGGACGCTTGACCGCCCGCACCCAGGCAATCTGCGAATCCAGCGACGCCACCTCCCGGCAGGGAAAGTGTTTTCGGAAGCGCTGGACCAGGGCGAGCGGAACCAGCTCGGTCTCGAGATGGATGGCCCGCCGTGAAGCCGTTCCCGCAGCCGCTGCCGCGGCGTCGCGGAAGCTTCTCATGGGGCGGATTTGGGGGAAGAGCGATTCTTCGCAAGCCCGTTCGAAACTGCGGCGCACCCAGAACACCGCTTCGCCGTCGCGGTGAACAAGCAGCAGGCCATCCTGCGTCGTGCCGGTGAAGTAGTATTGGTTGACCTTGCCCAGGAACGCGGCGAGCTCCCAATCCGGTTGCGCGGAATCCATCCGGGCGCGGAATCGCTGCATCCGGGCGGTCAATTCTGAGAGCGGAACCTGTGGGTTCATGAGATAGCCGGCGGCATTATGCGGGGCGGCTCCGGCCGGAAAAGGAAAATCGCCAGCCCCTGGCCGGGCCAGTCTTATCGCTTATGAACGACGGCCGCCGCCGCCTCGGTGCCCGCGCGCCTCGCACGCCGCAACACACCACGCGGACGCGCCCGCCCGGCGAACGTCGGAGCGGCGGGTCTAATCGCCTTGACTCCAGAATCCGTTGCCGGCCCGGACGCGCCGCAAACCATCCCCCGTCCTCATCGCAAGGTCCTTCGAGACGACGCAGGCGTGAGAAAGCTCGCTGGGATACGAGTCCTTATTCGTTAATCCCCCAGGGGCGATACGCGGGGGTGAAAACATAGGGAGCGGCGGACCGCTCCTGGAGCATCCCTCGGAACTGTTCCGACGTGCTCGCCGCGTCGCGCTGCTTCCGGTCGGTCTCCGGGCCCGCCTGAGCGTTGGCCGGGGCCGTCACGGTTGCAGCTTTCACCGCCTTCCCGTCGAAGGATAAAGCGCTAAAGCTTTTCAGAACCTGTGCATGCTTCATAACCACGTCAACTTCGTTTCTGATGCCGGAATCGGCCAATAAGATTTTTGGATTAGACTTATAGGTTTAAGTGAAAGATGGTGGTGTGTGGATTTCCTGAATTACCACCACCTGCGTTACTTTTGGGCCGTGGCCAAGGAAGGCGGTCTGACCAGGGCGGCTGCCAGGCTGCATGTTTCCCAGCCTACCATCAGCGCCCAGATCCAGGCCCTCGAAGGCGCTCTCGGGGAAAAGCTCTTTCGCCGCGCCGGCCGCCACCTGGTCCTGACCGATACCGGCCAGCACGTGCTGGGGTTCGCCGAAGAGATTTTTCTGCTCGGACAGGACCTCGTGAACTCCGTAAAGCAGCGCCCCGCCGCGCGCCCGCTGCGCCTGTACCTTGGCGTGGCCGACGCATTGCCCAAACTGGTTGCCTGCCGCATTATCGAGCCGGTCTTCCGCCTGCCCCAGCCCGTGCAGATTTCCTGCCGGGAAGCCGGCGTGTCGGGCATGGTGGCGGAACTTGCGGCCTACAAGATGGACGTAATCCTGGCGGATGAACCCGCGCCGAGCGGTGTGACGTCCAACGTCTTCAATCACCTGCTCGGCGAAAGTGACGTGACGTTCTGCGCCGTGTCGGCCCTCGCCGCCAGGCTGCGCCGCAGTTTCCCCAATTCACTCCACGACGCCCCGGCCCTTCTTCCGATGACCGGCCGCGGACTGCGCCGCTCCCTGGAAAAGTGGTTTCACGCCCGCGGCGTCCGGCCCCGCCTGGTGGGCGAGTTTGAGGACGCCGCGCTGGTCACTATCCTGGCGCTCGAGGGACGCGGGTTCATGTGCGTGCCCTCCATCGTTGCAAAGGAGGCCGCTCAGCGCTATGGCCTCCGTCTATTTGGGCGCAGCAGGGAATGCCGGCAACAGTTCTACGCCATTACCACCGAGCGCAAGCTCACTCATCCCGCCGTGATCGCGATCACCTCCTCGGCGCCCCGGCTCTTTTCCGCCGCTGCCCGCCGCCGGACTTCCTGAGTTCCACCGCGACAAAGACCACCAGCCCGAGCAGGGGTCCCTGGCAGTCTGCCCGCGCATCGGGCAGAGGCCCGGCGGGGCCCGAAACCCTACGGCTTGTCCTCGCCCGGCTTCTTCATGAACGGGCTGAACAAATCAATCGGGACGGGCAGGAAGGTTGTTGTGTTGTGCTCACTGGAAATCTCGCGCATGGTCTGCAGGAACCGCAGTTGCAGCGCGATGGGCTCTTGGCTGATCATGGCCGCCGCCTGCACCATCTTCTCCGCCGCCTGGAATTCGCCTTCGGCGTTCACAATCTTGGCGCGGCGTTCGCGCTCCGCCTCGGCCTGCTTGGCCATCGCCCGCTTCATGCTGTCCGGCAGCGCCACATCCCGGACCTCGACGGTGGTAACCTTCACGCCCCAGGGCTCGGTTTGGCGGTCAATGATCTCCTGCAACTTCTGGTTGATTGACTCGCGTTGCGACAGCAGGTCATCCAGCGGCGCCTGGCCCAGCACGCTGCGCAGCGTCGTTTGCGCAATCAGCGACGTGGCCTTCCAGAAGTTCTCAACCTTCACCACCGCCTCCACCGGGTCAACCACACGGAAATAGATCACCGCATCCACCGTCACCGGCACATTGTCGCGGGTCATGACCTCCTGCTTCGTCACGTCAATCGTCACCACCCGCAGGTCCATCGTTACCATCCGGTCAACCACCGGTATCAGCAGGATCAGCCCCGGCCCCTTCGCCCCCCGCCGGTGCAGCTTGCCCAGACGGAAGATCACGCCCCGTTCGTATTCGCGCAGGATCCGCACCGCTTGCGGCAATATGATCGCCGCCAGCACGATGGCGGGAATGACCCACTTGCCGAGACCGCTGAGTAATTGTGTGAGTTCTTCCATAGGATCAGCTTTAGCTGTTGATTCGCGCAACGCCCGCGGGCCTGACCCCGGCAAGCCGGTGGGACCGCCAACCGAAGGAAATCCCAATCCGCTCAGCCAAAGTCGCCGCCTTCGGGCACTGGATCCGAAACGTCATTGCGCTAAACCAATTAAGTCCGTCGAATGGCGGCCCGACCATCCGGTTTGTCCTCCGATAACACGCGCCATCGGACCCTCGGTTGAGGGCGTAGAGCGCCCCAACCCGCACACCATCACCCGCCGCGGCCCCGCCGTCAAGCGTGGGCTGTAGTTACTTCTCGAGTCCCGCCGTCAGCGCCGGCCACCGCCGCCGCCACGGAAGCTGCCGCCGCCACCGCCGCGGGAACCGCCGCCGGAGGACATTCGAGGCCCGCTGCCGCCGGAGAAACCACCTCCGCTGCGGAAGGCACTTCTGCTCCCCCCGCTGCTAAATGATGGGCTCATGCTCGGGCGGCTTGCGCTGGCGATGCTTCTGCCCGCGATTTGACCTGAACTTGTACCCACGCTGCTGCGCGAGGAACTGGTGCTGGGGCTGCGGACATAGCGGCCCGCGGATTGACTGCTTGAAGGCGTCCAGGCAGTGCTGCGGCCGGCGCTGGCCGGGCTGGAGCGCACAACCGGGGCGGCGTTCTGATGCGCGGCGGCGTAAGCCTTCGGCCGCTGTGCGGTGGCGCCGCTCCACGCGCTTGTCGGCGTGGAACTGCGGCTGCCGCGGGCCGATGGGGCAAGGGCCTGGCTTCCTTTCGCGCCGGCAGCGGCCATTTGGCTATTGCCGTTACGGCTCCACCCGCTCGTCAGGTTGGCAGCCTGGCTGCTGCGGGCAATTGCGGCATTGGCCTGGCTGGGGTGCGCGCGGGCCGCGGCGGCTTGAGTGCCGTTCCTGCTCCAGAAGCGAGTAGGGCCGCCAGTTGGCGCCGCGCCGGCGGGCCGGCCGGGCCGGTTGCCGGAAGATGGCTGACTAAAACCGCCCGGCGACCTGCTGTGTGAGGCCATAATGCCAGGCTGCCCGTGGGGGCCGGGCCGCCCGTGGCGCATCGGTTGATGATACTTGCCGTGATGATGATTCCAATGATGCGGCGGGGGCCTTCGATCGTCGCAGTAGTAGTGCCCATGGTAATGGCCCCAACTGCCCCAGTAAAAACTAAACGACCAGGATGGATACCAGTAAGGCCACGGATCAAACCAATACGGCCACGGATCGTAAAACGAGTAGTAAACCGGAACGGTGGGCGCCACATAGACCGCGGAGGCCGGCGTGGTCTCCACAACGCTGGTCGCCAGCAGCGGCGAGGAATCAGGGACAACCTGCGGCTCCTCGGGGGCAGGCGCATAGGCCGGCTGCGGGGTCGTTTGCGGCGCAGCGGACGGTCGTGATTGGTTGAGCATGGACGCCAGGACGCGGTCGGACACCCCTTCCTTGCGCAGGTAGATAATCTCCGACGCGGTCAAGTTGAAGCTGCGCCCGCTGTTCTCGATGAACGCAACGGTGACATCGTCGCTGACCTTCCCGCGCGCGAGTTTCAGGATATCCGCAACGCCCTGGGACAGTTGAACCGGTTCCGTAGCGGTCGCCGCGGCGCTCATGGAGGTGTTTGGCGCGGAAGTCTCCTCAGTGAGGGCGGATGCGGCCGTGCCGCCCCACACGGCTGCTGCGGCAACCAGGGAGACTGCGATTCGGATGCTCTGCGTATTCATATTATGTCACCCGTAGTGGACGATGTTAATGTCTCGGAAATTCAGCGCGGTGTCAAGCCAATCCCATAGGGATTGCATCGTTCAGTCCAGGGTTGGACCGCCGGGGCAAAGGGGAGCGGTCCTGGGAAAAGCGCGCCCAATGAACCAGCCAACCCGAAAGGGTTGTATCTGGCGCCCAGCCCTGCGGCCGCAACCCTTTCAGGGTTGAGGACCCCTCCGGCCACCAACCCAGGGTCGTGCCTCGCAACCCTGGGCTGGTAGATCGAATCCCTTCGGGACTAACGGGTTTTCTGTCCCGAGTTGTGGGTAATGCTGAGGTCGGGGGAGCAAGCCAGGCGCGCAGCCTGCCGCTCAGCACGGGCGGGCGCGCAAGAAACCAAATCCCTGTCAGTCGTTAGAACCGCGTCAGCGCCTCCAGTTCCCGCAGGCGATCTTCAATCTGGCGCCTGCTGACTCGCGTGGTGCGCTTCAGTCCAAAGCCTTCACAGCAGAATGAGGCAACGACGCTGCCGTAGGTCATGGCCCGGCGGATGTGCTTGTCCACTGGCCCCCTGGCCGCAGCCAGGCAGCCCATCAGCGCGCCGACAAAAGAGTCGCCGGCCCCAGTGGGGTCCACCACCTTGCTCAACGGATACGCCGGACACAGGAAGAGTCCCCGGGGGCCGGACAGCACCGATCCGTGCGATCCCTTCTTGATGATCACGTACTTGGGGCCCAGACGATGCATCTTCCTGAACGCGCTCGCCATGTTCTCTTCCCCGGTCAACTGCTGCGCCTCGCTGTCGTTGAGCACGAACAAATCCAGCCGCTTGAGCAGCCGCAGCAAGTCCGGCAGCGCCACCTTGAGCCACAAATCCATCGTGTCCGCCGCCACAAACCGCGGCCGCCGCATCTGGTCCAGCACATGATGCTGCAAGCCCGGCGCAATGTTGGCCAGCAGCACAAACGGCGTGTCCTGATACGCCCTGGGCAGTTCGGGCGTGAACTTCTCGAACACGCCCAGCTCGGTCCGCAGCGTCCGCCGGTTGTTCATGTTCTCCTCGTACTCCCCCGACCAATGAAAGGTCTTGCCCGGCGCCCGCTGCAAGCCCGCCAGGTCAATCCCGTGACGCGCGTAGAGCCGGAGGTAGCGCGCGGGAAAATCCCCACCCACCACCCCGACCATCTGCACCGGGCCAAAAAAACTCGCCGCCACCGACGCATGGCTGGCCGAGCCGCCCAGCAACCGCGGATTCTCCGCCCCGGGAGTTTTGATCGAATCCAGGGCCGTCGAGCCGACAATCAGAACGTTCATATCAATGCTATTCACAGGTTTGGCCGCGGTTCGCCCGGCGGCGCTTTCAAAAAGTGCTTCACGACCTCTTTGGCGACAGCGGGAATGATCTCGCGCTCGCCGGCGTGGCCCACGGTGAAGGTGACAAGGATGAACCTGGCGCCGTTGGGCAGCTCGACGTAGGCGGCGTCGTGGCGGGTCTGGCTGGTCCACCCGGCCTTGGACCACAGCTTCGCACCGGGCGGCAGGGCCAACGCGGTGTAATTGTGGGCCTGCGCATCCTTGCCGCCGGATTCCGGGGAGAAGTCCCTCTTCAGGAGTTCCATCATCTCGGCGCAGCGCCTGGCGGAGACGGCCTGGCCGGTGACGATCCCGGTCAGGAGCCGGGCGGTGGCGTCGGTGGTGAGCCAGTTGCGGTGATTGGGCTGGTGCATCTTCACCGACTGCATCTCGCGCCCGTAAGGACCTTCACACCAGGGCTTGCGGTTCACGTTGATATTCGAGTAACCCAGCGAGGCGAACCAGCGGTTGACGGCATTGCGCTTGTGATACCACTCCTCCATCTCCCGCAGGGCGAGCTCGGGGCCGCTGGTGGTGCCGGTCAGCAAATCCACCAGGTAGCCCGTCGCCTCGTTGAGGGAATCCACAATCATGTCGCGCATCGCGCGGCGCAGTTCTTCGGTATCCTCCAGCTTGCCGTCCTCCAGCCAACGATGCACCGCCACCAGATAAAACAGCTTGATGACGCTGGCCGGGTAGATCTGCTCGCCGCCGCGGTAACTGGCCTGGACCGGCTGCCGGAAATCGCGCAAGTCCACCAGCGTCACCGCTATCTGGTCCGCGCCGAGCTTCTGTGCGGCAAACCGATCGCGCGCGCCCCTGACGGCTCGGTCCACAACTTCCTGCAGACGCGCCGCATGGGCCGGCCCCGGCGTTGCAGCGGCAGCGCGGGCGACCGTCCCGGTTTGTGCGAAGCCGTTATTCACGGCCACCAGCGATAGCAGAACCAGCGCGGCAAGGGTAGCCCGGATCGGCGGAATCGTCGCTCGACTGCAATGTCTTTGGCCGCAAGTTTTCACTGCCGGAAATCGTCTCATGCCTCACCCAATAGCACAAGGCGCGCGAGGGTATGAGAAGAAAACGCCCGCGCCCCGGGCTAAGGAGGCGCGCGCTCATGCTGCCGCGGCGGCCGCCCTTCGCCGCGCAACTGCCCTCCCGGCCGACCGGGCCGCGGAGCCTACCTGCCCGACCGCGAGCTGGAGGATGTCCTGGGCGAACGCGACGCCGGCTCGGCCGTCGAGCGGCTCCTGGATACCGGTTGCGAACGCGCCTCAACTGATTGGCCCTGTGTCTTGGGCTGATAGACGCGCTGATTCGCAGACCGCGAAGCCGGGGACGGGGATTGAACTGCCTTGGGCTTGTTGTACAACGCCGGCAATCCCGCATCCGACCGGTAGCCGGGCGCAGAGCGAGTTCCCTGCTTCCACTCCGCGGGCGCGCGGGGCGTGGCCGGGCCGGCTGGAATCTTCGGCACTGATCGGGACACGGTCGGGGTTGATTGCACCTGCGGTGTGGACACTGATCGCGTGGTGCTGGACACGGCCGGGGTTGTGGCGCTCCGCGCAACCGGCGCCGCCGGCGCGGTTCGGGCGGCGCTGGGCGCTGTCCAGGTTTGCGTCGAAGCCGCGCCCCTTGCCGCGCCGGACGACGGCGCAGTTCTGACAGCTTGTGCTGCCGGCGCCGGCTGGGCCGCTCTTTGCGTCGGCTGAACCTGCGTTGTGACGCTCCGCGCAACTGGCGCCGCCGGCCCGGTTCGAGCCGCCTCGGGCGCCGCCTGGGCTTCCTTCGGGGAAGCTAACCTTGTGGCGCCGGATGACGGCGCAGTTCTGGCAGCTTGTCCCGCCGGTGCCGGCTGGGCGGCTCTTTGCGTTGGCTGGACCTGCGGTGCGGACTTGGCGCGCGCGCTGCTCGTCCAGTCCGAGGTGGTTTTGCCCCGGGCGGCCGGCGCTGCCGGCGCCGCCGCGACGGAGGCCGGCGCGGATTGCAGGCGCGACGCCGACGGTGGCGCGGCGCTGCTCGTCCGGGATGCAACCCGGTCCGATTCCAGCCTCGAGCGGCCGGCGTCAGCGAAGGACTGGCCGCGGGCTGGCGTCGCGCTGGGCGTGTGCCGAATCACCGGATTCTGCGCGTCCAACCGCTGCGCAACCATGTTGCCGGACCGCGCCGGCGCTTCAAGCTGCGGCCGGTAAACCACCGATCCCGCACGGGTGGGCATCCGGTCCGGCCGATCCTTCCAGTCGCGCACTGTCGCCCGCGGAACGTGGCCGCGGTTGGCGCTGGAGAATCGCTCGACCGGTATCCCCGGGTGCTCGATCCGGTTGTTGCGCACGATATAGTTGTTCACGATGGTCGTCTGGTGGAACACCGGGCCGACCCGGCCGCGCGGCAGGCATCGCCGGTGGAGGTCGTGGTGGAAAAAGTCGCCAAAGCCGACGAACAGAAACGCGTCGCTGCCCAAACCGAAGCCGAAGCTCGCGCTGACGCTGACGCCGTTGTAGCGCCAGCCCAGGTGAATATCAAATACGGCGTGCGGCGGCAGCGGCGCCCAGCCGCAATAATCGCCGCTTGACCGCCAGGTCACCCACGCCGGCCCCCAAACGCGGTCCGGCAGCCACACCCAGCCGGTGCGCGGATGCATGTGCCAGCGGCCGTAGTGAAACGGCGCCCAGCCCCACGAATACGTCGAATGCCAGTACCAGCCGAAATCACTGTAAACCCACGAGCCGCCGTGGCAGTAAGGCCGCCAACCCGGCGTAACCACCACCGCCGTCGGCTGCCAGCACCAACCGTAGCCGTCCAGTTGCACCCAGGTGCCGTAGGGCGCGAGGCTGTCATAAAAATACGCCACGTCGGGCGGCGGGCTGCTGACATACACCGGCGCGGGCGCAACAGCCACCGCAGGGGCGGCGGCGGGCGCGGGCGCAGCGACCGGCGCGGCAGGAGCCGGCGCCGGCGCCACGGCGGCCGGCGCAGGCGCAACGGGAGCCGGGCTGACGGCGGCGGGCGCGTATTGCTGTTCCTGGGCCCGCAGCGTGCCGTCATGGTCCAGCATGGCCGAAGTAATCCCCGCGGGCAAACCAAGGTCCTTGAGGTAAAGCACATCGTCCGCGGACAGGTTGAATTGGGCCTGCGAATTCCTGATGTAAGACAGAACGACTTCGTCGCCAACCCCGGCGGTGGCCAGCCGAATGACTTCGGCGGCGCCCGGCGAAAGACTGGCCGGCGCGACGGCCTCGGCTCTTGCCGCGGCGTCCGGCACGGTGGCCGCCGGGACCTGGGCGGAACTGGAGAGCACCGGGATGATCACCCCGGCCAACAAACCACACCAGCTTGTAGTTCTCATAGTATTCAGCGGCGCTAGCTTCATTACCGGATTAGACCAACAGGGCGGAGCTTTATTCACACCAACACTTCCAACCAGGATTGCGCAGGATACAACGCGCCCCGGCTCGGCGTCCAGCCGGAACACCGTCGCCGGCAGCTCCGGAACATCGAACCGCCGCATCGCGAATCCCGGCTCGCCTCAAAACGGCTTTGTCCGGGCGCGCGTCTTCTGGTATCCAAGGACAGGATATGAGAGGGCGAAAGATATGTGCTGCGCAAAGCACCGCGCTCTTCGTGTGCTGCCTGATCGCCGCGCGCAATGCCAATGGCGCGGCCCCCGCGGTCTCGAACGTTCGCGCCGTGCAGCGGCCCGGTGCCGCTTGCGTGGACATCACCTACGATCTGGCCGCCCCGGACAACATCGCTTCGACCGTAGCCATCACACTTTCGACCAATGCCGGCACAACCTGGTTCTCTCCCGGCGCCTCCCTCACCGGGCAGGCCGGCAGCGGCATTGCCCCAGGCAGTGGAAAGCTGGCCACTTGGAGCGCCGGCAGCGAGTTGCCAGCCGCGCTCTTCGCCAACCTCCGCGTCCGGGTGACCGCCGAGGAGTCCAGTGCCCCCGCCGGCATGGCGCTCCTCCCCGCCGGCAAATTCATCATGGGCAACAGCATGGACCCGAGCGAGGGCGGCTCGGAAGAATTGCCGCAGCATACCGTGTATGTAAGCGCGTTCTACATGGACCGGCACGAGGTGACCAAGGCGCTGTGGGACGAGGTGAAGGCGTGGAAGGCGGGCAACGGTTACAGCTACGAGCACGCCGGCTCGGGAAAGGCCGCCCGCCATCCCGTGCAGACAGTCAACTGGCGGGACTGTGTCAAGTGGTGCAACGCGCGGAGCGAGAAGGAAGGGCTCACACCGTGCTACTACCACGAGCCCAGCCTGACGACCATCTATAAATCAGGCAAGGCCGTCCCGTACCCGAAGTGGGATGCCAACGGGTATCGGTTGCCGACCGAGGCGGAGTGGGAAAAGGCGGCGCGGGGCGGAGCCGGCGGGCATCGGTTCCCGTGGAGCGACACGGACAACATCACGCAGAGCCGCGCCAACTACTGCAGTTACTGGTCTCAATCAGGGCCCTATTACTCCTACGATCTGAACCCCACCAATGGCTATCATCCGACCTTCGCCACCAACGGCTTTCCTTACACCAGTCCGGTGGGCAATTTCGGAGCGAACGGGTATGGGCTGCATGACATGGCCGGCAATGTCTGGGAGTGGTGCTGGGACTGGTATTCGGCCACCTACTACAACTCGTCGCCGGCGACCGATCCGCGCGGCCCCGACTCCGGCGCATACCGCGTGCTGCGCGGCGGCTCGTGGGTCAACCGCGCCATCCACTGCCGGTGCGCGGACCGCTACATCAACGACTCCACCGGCGCCTACAATTACAACGGGTTCCGCTGCGTGAGACGGCTTTAGCCCCCGGCCCGCTGCCGCTTTGCCCGGCGGGCCGTGAATCGGCGCCTGCCGGACCCGCCGCTGCGCGCGCCTTCCCCCGCGATAAATGGGTGGACTTCCTGCGCCAACCGGGATAGAGGGAAGGCATGAATACTCGCCTCACCGTTACGCGCCGGCGCTTCCTGCAAACCAGCTTCGTGGCAACCGCTGCCCTGACCATGGGCCGCGGCTTCGCCCAGGCCCCGACCCGACCCGTCCGCCTGGGAATGATCGGGACAGGCAATCGCGGCCTGAGCCTGCTCCACACCTTGTTGCTGTTCCCCGAGGCGGACGTTCGCGCCGTCTGCGATCTGTTGCCCGACCACGCGCAGAGCGCCGCCCGGATGATCGAGCAGCGGACACAGCGGCGCCCGGAAGTCTATGCCGGCGACGAGCTGGCCTGGGAGAAGCTGGTCGCCCGGGCGGATCTGGACGCGGTAATCATTGCCACGCCGTGGGACTGGCACACCCGGATGGCCACCGCCGCCATGCGCGCCGGCAAGTATCCGGGCGTGGAAGTGCCCGCGGCCATCAGCACCCGCGAATGCTGGGACCTGGTGCGCACCTCCGAACGCACCGGCATCCCCTGCATGATGCTCGAAAACGTCTGCTACTTCGAGCGCGTGCTAACCCTGCTGCGCATGGTGCGCGAAGGCGTGTTCGGCGAAGTGCTGCACTGCGAGGCCGGCTACCAGCATGACTGCCGGTCGCTCATGTTCGATGCCCAGGACAAGCTGACCTGGCGCGGCCTCCATTCCGTTGCCATGAATGGCAACCTCTACCCCACTCATGGCCTGGGCCCGGCAGCCCAATGGATGAACATCAACCGCGGCGACCGGTTCGTTACCCTCACCAGCATGAGCACCCCGGCCCGGGGGCTGAAGCACTACGCGGCGCAGGAGCTCGGGCCCGACCACAAATTGGCCCGGCTTGACTACGTCCAGGGCGACGTCAACACCACCCTGCTCAAGACCGCCCGGGGCATGACCGTGACTCTCTATTACAGCACGCTGGCACCCCGGCCCTATGACCTGATCCTGCGCCTGCAAGGAGTCAACGGCATCTATCTCGACACCAACCAAACCATCAGCCTGGAGCAGCCCGGCAAAGGCGCCGAACAGTGGGAACCCTTCGCGCCTTACCTCCAGAAATACCCCCACCCGCTCTGGCGAACCCTGGGCGCCGCCGCCGCCAAAAGCGGCGGCCACGAAGGCGCCGAGTACCTCATGTTCCACGACTTCCTCAAATCGGTCCGCAACAAGGCCCCCGGCCCCCAGGACGTCTACGATGCAGCCGCCTGGTCGGCTGTCGTCGGGCTCTCCCTCGAATCGGTCGCCCGCGGCGGCAAACTTGTCGAGTTCCCCGACTTCACCCGCGGCAAGTGGAAGACGACCCCGCCCCTCCCGGTTTACGCGGCATGAGACCCAATACCCCTCCCCCCGAACTTGTAGTTCGGGACACAATAGCAGAGGCGCAGCCCTAATGGACTGCGCCCAAACAACCTAGCTAAACAAACCCCACAACTAACCCTGACAAACCCTCGCACGCCTCTGCCAAATGTCAAATGGCGGGCCGCAGCGTCCCCTCTAACCGCCCAAACAACCCGAGAAGCTTATACCTTTGCCCGAAACAGCCCAAGAGGCAGGGCTAGCCGTTTCCCCCCGTAATCCCAAAGCCCCATACTGTCCATTTATTAGACACTCACGCCGCCTCCAGCTTCGGCAACTCCCAAACAGCCAGCAACCACATAACCTGCTACATTTAAGCCACTTCGCCACTCACCGTTGCCACCGCCAAGCCGTGTACAAGGGGTGTACAAGGGATGCTCATCGGGTGCACAAGGGAAAATCGCTTGAGCACCCGGTGAGCACCCGGTGTACACCCCTTGTACACGGCGCTGAGGGAGGGTGGAATGGCGGAATTTGCAGGGGTTAGCTCCGGCGAGGGGGGATTCGGTGACGGGAGTGGGGGCCGGGCGCGGTGCTGGGTTTGCGGCCCAATCCGGCTGTTGGGGGAGGCCGGGATGCGCCCGGATTAGAGGCCGACACCTTCCAGGAGTTGCCGGAAACCGCGCCATCGGCCGGGCTGTCGGGGGGTGAGCAACCCTTCCCGGGCGCGATCAAGGTCGAACTGGATCAACACGCCGACGCTGTGTGCGCCGCGGCCGTGCGACCGCATGGCATCCACGCCATAGCCGTAGCCGACCATGATCTTCCAGGAAGGCGATTTGAAGAGGATGCCGGCGCCCACGCCGGTATGCCAGCGGCCCGGCTGCTCCAGGCCGGGGAGGTAATCCACCAGGGCGGTGCTGGCGGTGGCAGTGAGGTTCCAGTGCTGGCGCGCATCGAGCGGGACCAGGTAGCTGCCGCTGGCCAGCATGAAATGCCTGGCGCTGAGTTCCTGATAGTAATAGCCGGGCAGCGACAGCGGGAATTCCGAGGCCAGCGGCAGCAGCGAGCCGAGGCGGTAGGCGCTGAAACGGTCGGCTTCGAGGCTTGCGCCGGCGGTCAGGCTGATGAAGAAGCGGTGCTTTGATTCGGGCAGGGTGTAGGCGAGCAGGGCCTCGCCCCAGAACAGGTGTGACCAGGACTCGACCGACCGGTCGCCGTAACCGTAGTTGCCCGCGCCGGTGCGGAACAGGCCCTCATACCAGCAGGAGAGTTCCATCGCCAGGTCGGGGAAGAGCACGGGTTCCTGGCCGCCCCAGCGCAGGCCGGTGCGAAAGCCGAAGGTGCCACAGTCTTGCGGCAGCCGGAAGTCGTCGGCGGTGTCGCTGCTTCGTTCGTAGGTGGAGTAATGCCCGGTGGCGCGCACCAGGCCGTAGAGGGGAATCTCGCGCTCGGGGTTGAAGAGGTGGTAGAGGCTTAAGGAGGTTTCCGCCCCGTAGCCGGTGAAGGACTGGCTGGGGCGGTAGGTTCCGCGCCGGGTCTCGTAATAGCTGTCCGCGTAGCCGCCGCCGGCCAGGCCGACGCCTAGGTGGGTGTGCTCGCCGAGGGCGCGGGCGATGCCCAGCTCCGAGTCGAGGTAGGTCGGCGCCACCGCCAGGCGCAAGGTGAGATTCGTGCGCAGGAAACCTGGCTGGTTGCGATAGTAGAAGGCATAGCCCGAGGGCGGGGCATGATCCTGGAGCGCCGCGTTGTAGCCGAGCTGCAGCAGATCGCGTTTAACCGGGTCAATCTGGGCCGGGACCGTGAACGGGCAGAGCCAGCCCGCGAGCATCAGGAGGGAAACCCAGCTCTGGCGATGGTTCACCCCTTCTACCTAGCCCATAAACCTCGTCGGGGCAAGCGGGTTTCAGCCCGGCACGATGCCGCGTTCCGTTGTCGCCGCCGCCCTATTTGAATGCCCGCTTGAGGTCCGCCATGAGGTCCTCCGGATCTTCGATGCCGACCGAATAGCGGATTAAGCCTTCGGGGATGCCCATCGCCTTGCGCTCGGCCGGTGTGCACTCGACATGGCTGGTGGTGGCCGGCGGACCTGCGATGGTCTCGACGGCTCCGAGGTTGGCGGCCAGGTGCGCATACCGCAGCCGGGGGAGGAAGGCGCGAACGGCCTTGAAGCCGCCCTTGAGCATGAAGCTGAGCACGCCGCCGAAGCCGCTCATCTGCCGCCGGGCAATTTCGTGCTGCGGATGCGAGGGCAGGCCGGGATAGAAGACGCGGCTTACCTGGGGCTGGGCTTCCAGGAACCGCCCGATTTGCAGGGCGCTCTGGTTTTGCTGGCGAATGCGCAGGTGCAGGGTTTTCATGCCTCGCAACAGGAGGTAGGCCGCCATCGGGTCGAGCGTCGCGCCGGTGATTTCGCGGTAATGATGAATCTGCCGGATGAGGTTCCCGGGCCCGCAGACGACGCCGCCGAGCGCGTCGGCGTGGCCGCCGAGGAACTTGGTTGCGCTGTGCAGGACGAGGTCCACGCCCAGCGCCAGCGGCGTTTGGTTGATCGGCGTGGCGAATGTGTTGTCGGCCACCACGATGGCGCCCACCCGGTGCGCCGCCCGCGCCAGGCGCGCAATGTCCATGACCTTGAGCGTGGGATTGGTGGGCGTCTCGATATAGAGGACCCGGCATTTTTTCGCAATCTGCGCCTCGATGGCCTTATGGTCGGTCGTGTCACAGAGCGCGACTTTGATGCGGAAGCGGGGCAGGAAATCGAGGAACAGTCTGTTTGTGCCGCCGTAGCTGTCCTTGACGGAGACCAACCGGTCTCCCGGCGAGAGCAGGGTGAAGAGGGTGTTGCTGATGGCGGCCATGCCGGTGGCAAAGCTGGTGGCAGCCTCGGCCCCTTCCAGCCGCCGCACCTTGTCCTCGAACGCGAGGACGGTCGGGTTGGTGTTTCGGCTGTAGATGTGGCCGGGCCGGCGCCCCAGCGCGGCGGCCTGCCACTTGTCCACGTCCGGATAGCCGAACGATACGCTGTGAACGACCGGCACCTGGGTTGATCCCCACCACGAGTCTTTTTCTTCTCCTCCCCACACCGCCAGGGTGCCGGGCCGAGGTTGACGTTGGATTGGCATGATTCAGTGAATACCATGCACGAGGCCGGACACGCAACCCAACACTCGCGCGCGCGGATGGACGGACCAAAGCGGGCAAGATGCCCGCGGTCCGGGTACCCAACACTCGCGCGCGCGGGCGGCCGGCGGCACCGGGACGACGCCGGCGGGGTGGCGGCATGAGGGGCGGCGGCCAACTACTGCAGGCGCACCCGGAAGAAGAGCTGCGAGGCTGCGCTGGTGGAGTTGGTGTAGGACTGCGGCAGACAATCGCCCGCATTGGTCTGCAGAGGGACCCAACTGGAGTTGACAACGGGTGTCCTGGCTTCCACCACATAATCCTTGCCGGCGACCGAGTTGTAGGAGAAGGCGAAGCCGGCGGGGGGGACGCGGCGCGGGTTCATAAGCACCGGCCGCGTGCCGCAGCAGTCGTAGCTAACCTGGGAAAGCGCAATCGTGTCCACATACCAGCCGATACCACCAGTGCCGGAATCGGTGCCCAACCGCCAGCGCAACTGGACGCTGCCGCCTGCCGCCGCGGCGGGCAGCAGCACCGTCGTGGTCGTCCATTCCGAGAGTCCCGCCCAGGCGGATCGGCCGCCCAGCGGATTGCCATAAGCGGAGGAGAGGGTGGCAACGTATCCGCCGCTGAGAAACGAGCCGCCCGCGCTGAGGATGTCGTCAAATGCTCCGCCATTGATGGCGATTTCCAGAACCCCGCCGTCATAGTCGGCTTCGGTGTCGTAATAATGCCGGAACGTGAGTTGGGCGCCGGCCGAGGTGATGGGGATGGGCGGCGAAGTGAGCTGGTAGTCGGCGACCGTGGCGGCATTATGAGCAAAGACGCAGTTCGGGTAGGAGTCATGACGGGCGTTTGAGGTCACCCATGCGTCCTGGGAAGTGGTCCAGTTGGCCGGCAGCGCCGGGACAGCCATGCCATCGAAGTTTTCGGAGTAAAACGCGCTGGCGACCTGGGCGCCCAGGGTGAAGCTGACGGCGCCGCTGCCCATTATGTGCGTGGCGTCGGGGTAACGGTGGCCGCCGTCGTGAAGCTGCAAGACGGGCTGGATGGTGCCGCCGCACGGGCCGCAGGCGGTGAAAGTGAGGGAGCAGGTCGTCGCCCCGCCGCTGACGAGGACGCCGCAATACTGCGGCGCGCCGGGGAGGACAACGCCAGGGTCGGCAAGCAGCGAGGCGACGAGATTCGTCGTGCTTTTGCCGCCGAAGTTCTTGAGAGTGAAGCTCACTGTGACCGTTTCTCCCGGATCAATCACGCCGTTGGCCGGGGAACAGCTTTCGTTGGTCAGCGCCGCGCCGGTCAGCGCGAGGACCGGCGTCAGCATCGGGTCGGCGCCGGGGACGCTGGTGCCGGCCGTTTCGAGGGGATCAAGCCAGTCCCGCAGGCGATCGGATGGGAAGCCGCCGCTGGCCCAAGCGACGGAGAACTTGCCGTAGCAATCGGTTTGGTCCGAGCCGCCGCAGACCGAGCTGCCGCCGGAAAGCGTGCCCACCAGCCGGTGGGTTGCGGTGTCCCATATTCCGGAGCCGGAGGAGCCGTGTTCGGTCACCCCCGAACTCCAAAGCACATGCCAATGAGAGTTGTCGCCGCCGGTCGCGATGCAACTGTCAACAGTGGTCAGAGGGGTGGTTGAAATGCTGATGGATTTCACATCGGAATCCGGGTGGTGGATGCCGACGCCCGCCGAGGGCGCCACGCCCGAGCGGTCCCAGCCGGAATAATAGACCTGGAAGGCGGGATCGGGGATGGAGGTCAGCTCGAGGAGCGCGAAATCCACATCGTACTTGGCCGCGCGAAAGATCGCCCCGCTCTGGTTCTGCGCGAGCGAGCCGGGCCCGTGGGTGCCACAGGTTGGCGACTGGTAGTTCCAGTACACCACGACAGTGCCCGCGTTGGCGACGCTCAGGTCGCAATGATTCGCGGTAAGGAAGAACGGGCGGAAATCACCCGCCCCGGTCATGACCAGCGTCCCGGTGCACTTCCACACTCCGTTTATGGTATAAACGGCCACGCTGCGAATCTCGTTGGTCCAGGGAACACCCACGGGGCAGACGACGTCGTTATTGCAGGCGCCCGCGTCCTTGGGAGTGCCGGAGTCTTTCGGCTTGCGACAGAAGTCTCGATAGCCGGTGCAGACCTGGGCGAGCAGGAGCTGCGGCTCGGGCTGCGCCTGCACCTGCGCCGGCACGAACAGCTCCACCACCGCCGCCGCGCCGGGCACGACCGCCGTCCAAAGCCGGCCATCCGGCTGGTTGTCCCTGGAAGTATAGGGGCCCTGGAAGGAGGATTCGCTTTCGGAGATGATATGGAGCGTGGCGCCCTCGGGCAGCCAGAAGGCGGCGAAGCCCAGGTTGAGATCGGTGGCGCCCGCGGACACGATCCGCAATCGCCAGAGCCGGCCATCGGGCAGTTGTTCCCAGGCGCCGTGGGTGGCCGTAGTCACCGCCACGGGGCGCGCCACCGCGAAGCGTTGCGGGGCCGGGGCCGATTTCTGCCGGTCGGCAGCCAGTTCCGCCGCGACGTCCGTGGCCGGCAGGATGAGCTGCGGGATGGCGGCCAGTTCCTGGACTGCCCGCTGCGCGCTCGGCGGCAGCGCGCCGACCCGCGCCGACAGCGGCAGCGCGCCGGCCAGCAGCAGCAGGCCCGCGCATATTATACCACTTCCAGCTTGGAAGCGCATGATTCCAAGACCAGGGAGTGCCCTCACCCCTTCGGAAGGAGAGAGAATTCCCCGAACTACCGGCTCGCGCCTTGTCCCCCTGAACCCCTCACCCGCCCCAAAGGGCACCCTCTCCCCCTCGGAGGGAGGGGAGAGGGAAGGGGTGAGGGGGCCGTTCGTAATGCCGAGGTTCATGGCGAGGGAAAGTTGCCGGCAGCGAATGGCGCATTCGCAAGCCGGAGTTGGTTTTGGCAAGCCGGGACCGGAAGAAAGAGCGCCGGCAAGAGACGCGGGCGCCGGGGCGGCGGGCAGCCAGACGCCGGCAGAACTGACGCGGGCGCGGGCTCAGCGCCGCTGATGGCAAGGTCCAGCACGCTGCGCTCCCCTATTCCAGATTCAAGACCTGGAAGTTGTCCAGGTAAAGGTTGTAGGCGCCCGCGCCGCCGGCAGGCACCAGGGTCAATTGCTCGAGCACCCCCTTGCCAGTGGAGGACTCCAGAATGCCGTTGCCGCTGGAGGCCCGCACGGGCTCGTAAGGAATAAAGAAATCGAGGCCGGTCCATTGGTTCGCCGGGACGAGGCGTCCGCGGGGCGGGCTGATGGAATTGTCCGTCGTGCCGCCGACCCATTCGATGGCGCCCGCGGTGCCGCCGTCGCCGCCAATCGGCGCGGCGGTGTCGGTTTCCCGCAGGCCGATTGCGACGTAGAGGTCGCGGTCGGCGCAGATGTCGAACCGCAGGACCTGGTTGAAGCCGATGGCGGGGTTGGGGAGGTTGGGCGCATTGCTGGTGGTCAGGCGCAGCCAGGGATTGGTCGTTCCGCTCTTGAACGTCCAGGCGGCCTTGAGCACCCGCGCGCCCGCGTGGCCCGCCGGGAAATCGTTGGTCACACAGGTAACGTTGGCCACGCCGGCGCTCGTGTCCAAGTAACCCGAGGTCGGCCCCGAGTAGGACGGGGCCCGGAACATCACGCTGGTCCCGGAGGCGTAGTCTTCAAAATCAGTTAGCGTTTGCAGCGGCCCGGCGCAAGCGCGGTAGAAGCGCTGCTGAAAACTCCCGGCGCCTGGGTCGCAGAAGGGCAACAGGGAGTTGGTGGGGGGCAGGACGCAGACCGGCAGCCAGTCGGCGAGGTTGGTCGAGGCAAAGACCACGACGGCGTTGGTGCCGTGGCCGGAGAGGGCGGCGCGGAATTGTCCCGCGACGATGCTCGGGGAGTGGAATCGCAGGCCGAAGAGGCCGAGCGTGAAATCCAGGGTGGCAACATTGCCCGCGGTAATCGCGACCGCATTGGTCTGCGGCTCGAAGCCGGCGAATCCGGCGCTGACCAGGTAGGTTCCCGGCGGCAAGTCCACCGCCCCATAAAAGCCGGTGCCATCGTTGGTCAATGTCCGGCTCAGCGGCCCGGTCAACTGGAGGACGGCGCCGTCCAGCGGCGTGCCGGTCGAGCCGCCATAGACCAATCCCTTGAGATGGCCCTTGGCAGGGCTGGCTTTCCAGGCCATGACCGGCGGGCTGACGGGAGTCGGAAAGACCGGCACCGGGTTCGGATCGTAGGGGCTGGGCGCGACCAGGGCGTTGAAGAATGTTGACTGCGGCAAACCGTCGTCGCTGGTGACGGCGTAGGAATACATGCAGATGCCGTCGAGGTAATTGCCGCTCGGGCTGGGTGTGCGGGCGTTGTGCAGTTGGTACAAGGAGTTGGAAATGGTATTCAGGTAGATGGCCGGGCCGACCACGACGTGCCGGTTGTAGCGGTGGTCTTTTTGGAACGTGGTCCATTTGGCCCAGGCGCTTCCCCATGTGTTGGCGTCGAAATAGGTCATCGGCGTTGCCATGTCCACGATCCCTTCCTCGAGCCAGGCGCGCCAGTCCTGGAGCGTGCTGCTGTAGGAGGCGGAGGTCGGCCATTCGGCGGTGGTGGTGATGCCGGGAGCACGGGTATTGCAGCAGGTGGACATCTTGACCCACGGCTTGAGCGCGATGCCACACAGGTAACTCTTGCGGACCAGCGCGCTGACCTGGTCGCGGCGGAACTGCATCCAGGCCGGGGCCGTGGGTGACGGCGTGCCGGCGCCGCCATGCCGCGCGTGGAATCGGGCCACGGTTCCCGGGTGGTAGCCCCAGGTGTTGTCGTCGTAGCGGATATGATCCCAGTTCAGGCCGTCCACGTCGTAGCGCGACACGATGTCCATCGCGATATCGAAGAGGTATTGCTGCACCTGGGGAAGGCCGGGGTCGAATTCGTAGTTGCTGCCGTTCCAGGTTTCGCCGGTGTTGTCCTGGGTCAGCCAGTCAGGATGGAGCAGGTAGGGATGGTTGGCCTGGACCGGTGGCGTGATCTGCCTGTTCCAAAGGGTGTAGGCGACGATCCAGGCGTGCACCTCGATGCGCGGGCCGCCGCTGGTATTGTGGGCTTTGTCAATCAGGTCCTGCAGCGGATCGAAGGGGGAGGAGATATCCGTGGCTTTGGGTTCGTAGCTCGAATTGTAGTAGGCATCGCCCCGTTTGCGTGCCTGGACCATGATGGCATTGCAGTTGGCCGCGCGCATATCGGCCACCAGTTTGGTCACCTGAGCCGGCGTTTTGAAACCATCGTGGAAGGCGTCGGCCCAGAAGGCGCGAAACTCGGGGTTGGCCTGGGCTGGGGCGGCCTGCGCCAGCAAAAAGACGCCAAGAAACGCGCCGCCCCGCCCCGCGCGCCGCAGGGTCGGACGCCGGCAGTCTCGGCCCTTGCACTGCGCTGGTGGCCACATCGCTTCAAGATGCCCTGAAATAGACCCCGGCGCAAGCGCGGCGGACCTCACGCGAATCCACCAGGGCGGATTCAGGAAGGTGCGGCCGCCAACGTCAGTTGGCGCCAATCTCCCTGCCGTCTCCCCGGTTATGAGGCCGCTGGCGCCTTGCCTGTGCGCCATGCCTGTGCGCGCGTTGTTCGGGGAGTCACTTGGCGGCGCGCTTCTTTTTGCCCTTCTTGGGCGCGCCGGTGTCGGCGGGGTCGCCGGCGGGATAGGGTTTCACCTGGGCGCGTTCGGCCCAGGCATCCCATCTGGCGGCCAGTTCCTTGACGCGTTCGGGCTGCGCCGCAGCCAGGTCATGCTGCTCGGTGCGGTCGGCTTTCAGGTCGTAGAGTTCCCACGGGCTATTCCGGCCCATGCGGACCAGCTTCCAGTCCGCGACGCGCACCGCGGCGTTGCCTTCGTGCTCCCAGAACAGGGCATCACGTTGAATGATCAGCTGGTTCTCGAACGCGGGCAGGAGGCTGCGGCCTTCCATCGGTTGGATCGCCTTGCCCTGGAACTGCTTCGGATACGTAGCGCCGGCCACATCCACACAGGTGGCCATAATGTCAACCAGATGGCCTGGTTGGGCGCGGAGTTGGCCCCCGCTCGAAATCCGAGCGGGCCAATGCGCGATGAGCGGCGTCGAGATGCCGCCTTCGTGGTTGTAGTGTTTATAGCGCCGGAAAGGCGTGTTCAGGAGTGTGGCCCAGGATTGGCCGCAGAAGACGTTTGAGTCTTCCGAGCCGGGATTCTGGCCGACGTAGCGGCCGTCCGGGCCGGTCTCGGCATTGCCGCCGTTGTCCGAGAGAAAGAGGATCAGGGTGTTGTCCAGCGCGCGGCGCTGGCGGAGCCCTTCCACAAACCGGCCCACGGCAGCGTCCATGCGTGTGACCACGGCCGCGTAGATCGCCATGATATGGTCGAAGCGGTCCTGCTGGGCCGGCGTCAGGCTTTCCCACGGGTTGACCTCCGGCGGGCGCGGCGCCATTGGCCAGGCCTTGTCCACAATGCCCAGCTCGATCTGCCTGGCGTGCCGCCGCTCGCGCAGCTTGTCCCAGCCGACCCGATACTTGCCGCGGAACTTCGCGATTTCCTCCGCCGGCGCCATCAGCGGGAAATGCGGCGCGTTGAAGGCCAGGTAGAGAAAGAAGGGTTTGGACTTGTCGCCGTCATCAATGAACTTGATGGCGTTGTCAACGAAAGCGTCGGTGGTATAGAAGCCGTCAGGCGGGGGTTGAATGTGTTCGTTTTCGCGGGCCAATGAATCGGGGCGGAAATAGTTGGCCGTGCCTTTGATCACGCCGAAGTAATGGTCGAAGCCTCTCTGCCGGGGCCAGTTGGCCTTCTCGGCTTCGACGGTTGGCTCGGTGTAGCGCGTCACGTGCCACTTGCCGGCCATGGCGGTGCGATACCCCGCGCCGCGCAGAACCTCGGCAATGGTCACGCAGCGGTCGTTAAGGTTGCCGCGGTAGCCCGGCTGCTTCCGGTCGGTGACCATGTGCCCGACGCCGGCCTGGTGCGGGTAAAGCCCGGTCAGCAGCGAAGCGCGAGTGGGGCAGCAACGGCCGGTGTTATAGAATTGGGTGAACCGCAGTCCGCGCGCGGCGAGTTTGTCCAGATTCGGAGTGGGGATTTCGCTCCCGTAGCAGCCGAGGTCCGAGAAGCCCATGTCGTCCACAAGGATGACGGCGATGTTCGGACGCGGTCCGGCAGTGGCGGCTACGGCACTGTGCGCCCCGAGTGGAAGAAGCAAGGAAACGAGACTTGTGAAGACAGGAAGTTTCACGTTCATGCGCCCATTGTGCTGGACCCAGAGCGGGTTGGCAATAACGGCTAAACGGCGGTAGAGTAGAGAGGCGTCCATGATGGAGTTGAACCGACCGCAGTTGTCAGTCT
>DAOPPX010000043.1:0-40513 GCA_035358715.1 Verrucomicrobiota bacterium | reverse complement strand
CGGAACACTTCCGAGCTTCGCTAGGGTAACAGTTACTTTTGAGGCGCGGCGCCGAAGCCCCGGAAAAGCCCGCCCCGCCCGGGGCGCGGCGCCGGCCAACCCGCCACGCGCGGGCGCCCCCGCCGCGGCGAGCCTGCTTCGGATTCGCACTCCCGGGCCTCGTTCGGTTTCAAGGTTCCGGTCTTCGCGTATCGGGCCGCCAGTCCTTTTCCCTTTTCAGGTCGCGCGCGGCGCTTATCATGGCGGCAATGTTCTCGCGTATTCAGTCGGTTCATTTTGTCGGCATCGGGGGCACAGCGATGGCTGCCGTCGCCTCGGCACTGCACGGAAAAGGGGTCAAGGTCACCGGTTCGGACCAGAACATCTATCCGCCGATGTCCACGTTTCTGGCCGAGCGGCAGATCGAGGTCAGCTCCGGCTACGCGGAGCAGAACCTGGCGCACAAGCCGGACCTGGTGGTGATCGGCAACGCCATCTCCCGGGGCAACCCGGAGGCCGAGTATGTGCTGGACCACAAGCTGCCTTACTGTTCTCTGCCGGAACTGCTGAAACACTACTTCATCCGCGGCAAGCGGTCGGTGGTCGTCGCCGGCACGCACGGCAAGACCACCACGACGGCGCTGCTGACGTGGGTCTTCGAGCACAACGGCCTCAACCCGAGCTTTCTCATCGGCGGCATCCCGAACAACTTCGGCCAGGGGGCGCGTTTTACCGACAGCGAATGGTTCGTCATCGAGGGGGACGAATACGACACGGCCTTCTTCGACAAGCGCAGCAAGTTCGTTCATTACCTGCCCGAGGTCGCCATCATCAACAACCTCGAATTCGAGCACGCCGACATCTTTGACAGCCTGGAGGCAATCCAGACGGCCTTCAAATACTTCATCCGCCTCATCCCCCGCAACGGCTTGCTGCTCGGCAACGGCGATGATCCCAGCCTGGCGCCGCTGCTCAACGTGACGCATTGCCCGGTCAAACGTTTCGGGCTGGGCGAAGCCAACGCCGTCCAGGCCTTCAACCTCCGCTTCGGCCCGACGGCGACGGAGTTCGAGACTCCCAGCTTCAGGTTCCACACCAATTTCCTGGGGGAGATCAACGTGCGCAACGCGCTGGCCGTGGTCGCCTGCGCCAAGCATTGCGGCCTCAAGAACCATCAGATTCAGTCCGCCTTCGACACCTTCAAAGGCATCAAGCGGCGCCTGGAGGTGCGCGGCGTGGCCGGGGGCGTGGTCGTGATGGACGACTTCGGCCACCACCCCACCGCGATCCGCCAAACCCTCAGCGCGCTGCGCCAGAAATATCCCACCCAGCGGGTCTGGGCCATCTTCGAGCCCCGCACCAACACAACCCGGCGCAACATCTTCCAAACCGAGTTGGCCGGCGCCTTCGCTGACGCCAATGCCGTGGTCATCGCTCAAGTGGCCCGCCTGGAATTGCTGGCCCCCGAAGAACGCCTCGATCCCGAGCGCCTGATGCAGGACCTCAACGGCGCGGGCAAGGACGCCGCCTACCTGCCCGACGTGAACGCCATCGTTGCCCACGTCGCGCAGAAGGCCCAGGGAGGAGACATTGTGATCGTGTTCAGCAACGGCGGCTTCGGCGGCATCCACGGCAAGCTGCTCGAGCGGCTTGGCCGGCGGTGATGATTGCGTCAGAGCTTCCCGCATTGACGCGGCCACGCGCGCGGGTAATCTCGACGCATGACTCCAGACTGCAACGGAATCACCCTTCCCTGGGATCGCAGGACGTTCATCAAATCCACCGCCGCCCTGGCCGGACTGGCCCTGTGGCCCGTCAGCGGCTTGGGCGCCACGGCTGCCGGCCTCAACCTTGCGCCGCGCAAGAAGAAGCCGGCCCTGATTCGCGGCGCATTCTTTTATCCCCCGGCGGAGGTTGTGCTGGCCGGCAGGAACGAGGATGGCTGGAGCAAACACGAGTGGTTCACCTGGCCGGGCAACCAGTTCGCGCCGGAGCAACAGCAGGCGAAGTTCCTGGAGCAGCTCCGCCGCCTCGCGACGGAGCTCGACCTCACGCTCGCGCTCGAGGACAAGCCGCTCTATACCGACGCCGG
This sequence comes from Verrucomicrobiota bacterium, assembly GCA_035358715.1. GTDB lineage: Bacteria > Verrucomicrobiota > Verrucomicrobiia > Limisphaerales > UBA8199 > UBA8199. Next base: position 38,442 of record DAOPPX010000043.1, on the reverse strand, counting down.
CATCAGCGCCTTCCTCGCCAGCCTCGAATCCAACAAGCCCGACGCCCTTCTGCTCTTCAACTTCTGGAACAGCTTCAGCGCCAAGCTCCGGCCCCTCCTCGAGGCATGGAAGGGGCCGGCAATTCTTTACCACCCGGTCGGCGCCAACCACCAGGCCCCGCCCGAGTACTTCCGCACCGCGCCCCGCCTCCAATACATTCATTCCATTGAGAATTGGGACGCCCTGGATCGCGGCCTGCGCGCCGTCCACGCCATGACGCGCATGGCCCAGAGCCGCCTGCTCCGCGTCGCCAGCCAATTCAAGCAGGGAACCGACAGCACCGAGCCGTTCTTTGGCGCGGCCGTTCGCGGCGTGCCCGCCGACGAGTTCAACCACCTGTTCGACCAGACGCGGCTCTCCCGGGAAATGGCGCGCCTGGCCCGGTCCGTCCGCGCCCGCGCCCGCCACGTCACCGACCTGAACGAGACAGCCTTTCACGACGCGGTGCGTTCGCACGCCGCCGTGCAGGAGATCATGCGGCGCCACGACGCCGACGCCATTACCATCGAGTGCCTCATGTTGAAGCACCGCAAACCGTGCCTGAGCTTCGCCCTCAACAACGGCAACCTCCTCCCCTGCGGCTGCGAAAACGACCTCAACGCCTCCCTTACACTCATGCTCGGCGCCAACTGCTTCGGGCGCGGCGGCTTCCAGCACAACCCGGAGTTCGACACGGATCAGAACCTCTACTTTGGCGCGCATTGCACCTGCACCACCCGGCTCCACGGCCCCCAAGGGAAGGAAGCCCCCTACCATTTGCGCCCATTCTTCCACCAAATGCCCAAGTCGCTCGCCCTGGACGTGCAATGGCCGGCGGGCGAGACGGTCACGCTCTGCAAATACCACAGCGGCAAAAAACAACTCGACGCCTGGCGCGGGCGGGTTGTCTCCTCGCCCGCCTGCCCGCCGACGGGCGGCTGCGCCACGCGCGTGCTGGTCAGCATCCCGGAGGTCAAAGACGTTTGCGCGGTCTATCCCGGGCCGCATCCGGTCCTTTACTGCGGCGACTTTGCCGCGCACCTCAAGACACTCGCCCGCCTTTACGAGTTGGAGCTGCGGACCAATTGTTGACGCGGCCCGGCCAGGCGTCAGCGCGTATGCATGAAGGCGCGCGGGTGTGAAGTGTCCGGGCTAGACTCATGTCGTTTCCAACGGGTCAGGATTTCTGAGGATTGCGGTAGGGACGCCGGTTGCCCGGCGCCCCCCGCACAGAACCCGGCGAGCGGTTTTCCCGCACCGGGCTCTTCACCCCCACTCGCTCACGCACGGCAGGCCCGATAGTGGTCCCCAAACAGACACACTCTCTCCGCCGGTTGGGGTTCCCACCCAGGCTTGCTCGGCAGTCCAGGGTTGGTGGCACGCTCCACTATCCTGGGCAGCGGCACGGCAAAGCGCCGGAGCAACTTATTGAACCTGCGCCACGTGTAACTCCGTCTCTGACTGCGCCGATTGAGCCATTTGAATAGCTCGCGCAGCGTCAGGGTCCGGTAGTCGCTCAGGCTCTTGGAGTTGCCTACGAGGCCATAGTAATTCCCATGTCCCTGTTGCTTTCGGGCCACAGTTTTCATCAGCTCTCCGAGCTGCTGGTGTCGCTGCTCCCGTATCCATTCGGTGAACCGCTCCACCGCCCCCCGCAGCTTCTTGCGGCTGGTGCGGCGTTTGACGATGGCGAAGCCCTTGCGGCAGGCTTCCCAGCGAAACTCAAAGCCCAGGAAGTCAAACCGCCCGTTATGCCCGCCTGTCCTTCCCTCCGGCAACACTCGGTACTGGGTTAGGCCTTTCCATTCAGTTCTTTCGTTCTGAACTTTGTCATGTTCGTTTCATGCCAAACTTGAGGGTCTTTCACCCTCAGAGGTGACTTCCTTCCTGGCGCACCGCAGCTCAGTTTCTGGCAAGTTCCCAGCCTTGGGGGGCCTGCGGCAACGGTTCCCGGCGCCTCCAAAGCGGGCTGCAGCACCGACTTCTCGCCCCGGACGCCTCCCCCCAGCCCAAGCCAGCCAGGCCCCGCCGGGAACCTATCCGCGCCCCCGCGCCCCGCATTGGGCTAACCGCCTGTCCGCACGGCACTTCCGCCCATTCTCCGCCCCCGCGCCCCACCCTCCGCTCATCGTCCGCCCCCCGTCCCGCTACCGTAGTACCTCTAACCCGGGGTTAGAGGTACTACGGTAGCGGGACGGGGGGCGGACGGCGGGCCTGCCCGGCCTTGGCGGGGGGGGTGGGCGTCCTTGGAAAATGCGTTCGGGAGTGGTCAATGCCACACGGTGGTTGCTGCGCCGGTGCGCTGGCGCCTTTGCCAGGAAAACACCGCTCAAAAACTGAGATGCGCCCCTGACGCCACTGTTGCCAAGTTCCTGCGTGCAAACGGAAGACCGGCCTGCCAGCTTTGCGTCATGAACATCTTCGAGCGAGCAGGGTGGAGCGGGCTGTGGGGCAGCCTGGTGTTGGCGCTAGTGCCGTTGGCGCTGCCGGGGGCGACGCCCGTCCAGCAGCAGCTCGATGCCCTCACCGGGGCCGCGCAAGGCAAACGAGTTGGGCTGATTACCAACCCTTCGGGCTGCGACGAGGCGGGGAATCTCGACGCCGATTACCTGCTCTACACGAATGGGGTGGACATTACCGCGTTCTTTGCGCCGGAACACGGCTTGCGGGGCGTGCTGCCGCCGGGCCAGAGCGGCGGGGACTACATTGACCCGCAAACCGGCGTACCGGTATATGCCGTGTATGGCGCGCGCAACGCGCCCACCGACGCCCAGTTGACGAATGTGGACCTGGTCGTGTTTGACCTGCAGGATGTCGGGGTCAGGTTTTACACTTACGTGTGGACCATGACCTACTGCATGGAGGCCGCGGCGCGCAACGGCAAGCCGTTCTATGTGATTGACCGTCCCAACCCGATCGGCGGCATGAGGGTCGAGGGCGCGCCGAACACGGTGGATTATGGTCTGGTTGGCCGGCTGGGGGCGGGCGCGGCTTTCGGTGTGGCGACGCGCCACGGCATGACCGCGGGGGAAATCGCGTGGATATGGAATGACAGGTGGATGTCGCCCAAAGCCGAACTGCATGTCATCACCGTCCCGAACTGGAGCCGCGACCAGTGGTGGGCTGACACCGGGCGCGTGTTTGTGCCCCCCTCGCCCAACATGCGCAACGCCCATGCGGCGGCGGTCTATCCCGGCACTTGCATCTTCGAGGGCAGCAACTTGAGCGTGGGGCGCGGCACGGACAAACCCTTCGAGCAGGTCGGGGCGCCGTTCATCAACGGCGCCGACTGGGCGGCGGGCTTGAACACCAACGGGCTGGCGGGCGCGCGGTTCGAGGCCGTCACCTTCAGGCCGACCAACTCGGTCTGGGCCAACCAGAATTGCGGCGGCGTGCAGGTGGTGATCACCAATCGCGACACGTTTGACCCGATCCGAACCGGGTTGTTCATGTTGCAGACGGTTTACAAAATGTATCCGGCCAACGTGAGCATCACCTCTTATGCCGGCACGCTCATGGGGGTGCCGGGCCTCCAAAACGCGATCAAGACGGGGGACATCAACGCGATTATCGCCGGCTGGCAGGCCAACCTCGCGCAGTTCCGCGCGCTGCGCCGCGCCTACCTGCTCTACCCGGAAATCCCGCCCTCGTTCAACTCGATTCGACTGTCCGCCCCGGCCCGGACCGAGGCGGAGTTGTCGTGGACGGGTTTGAATGGGAGGCACTACCGGCTGACCCGCCGGGGCAGTCTCTCCGCGCCCTGGAACACAACCAATGATTACGCCGGCGACGGCGGCACGCTCACCGTCACGGACGCGCTGGCGCCCGGCATGGGCTTTTACCGGCTGGAGCTGCTACCCTGAGTTTGACATCCATGCCCGGTGGCCTAGTTTGGCGGGATGTTCGATTCACTAAGCAGCAAGCTTGAAAGCGCTTTCCGGAACCTGCGGGGCTTGGGCAAAATCAGCGAGGCCAACGCGAGCGATGCCCTCCGGGAAGTGCGGCAGGCATTGCTGGAGGCTGACGTTAATTTCAAGGTCGCGCGCGACTTCATCGAGCGCGTAAAGGCCAAGTCGCTCGGGCAGGAGGTCATCCAGAGCATTCAGCCCGGACAGCAGGTCATTAAGATTATTCACGACGAGCTGGTAGAGCTGCTTGGCGCAACCAATGCGGGCCTGCAGTTGAGCGGCAACCCGAGCTGCGTGCTGATGGTCGGCCTGCACGGCTCGGGCAAGACGACCTCCAGCGGCAAGCTGGGCCGGCTGCTGCATAAGCAGGGGCGCACGCCGTTGCTGGTGGCGGCGGACGTGTATCGTCCGGCGGCGATGGAGCAGCTTGAGACGGTGGGCAAACAGTTGGACCTGCCTGTTTACGCGCACAAGGGCGCGACGGACGTGCTCCAGATCGCGCGCGAGGCGCTGGACTTCGCCCGGGCGAACAACCGGAACACGCTGATCTTCGACACGGCAGGCCGCTTGCAGATTGACGAGCCGCTGGTGCAGGAGCTGGTCCGGTTGCGCGACCTGGTCAAACCGCAGGAGACGCTGCTGGTGCTGGACGCGGCCACAGGGCAGGAGGCGGTCAACGTGGCGACACACTTTGACCAGGCGCTCAACATCACCGGCTCGATCCTGACCAAGCTGGACGGGGACGCGCGCGGCGGCGCGGCGTTGAGCCTGCGGGCGGTGACGGGCAAGCCGATCAAGTTCGCCGGCATGGGGGAGAAGCTGGATGAGTTCGAGCCGTTCCACCCGGAACGCATGGCCTCGCGCATCCTGGGCATGGGGGACGTGGTCAGCCTGGTCGAAAAGGCGGCCGAGGCAGTGGACCTGGAGGACGCGCAGCGCATGGAGGAGAAAATGCGCAAAGGGCAGTTCACCCTGGAGGATTTCCTGGAGCAACTGCGCCAGATGAAGAAGCTCGGGCCGCTGGAGTCCATTGTCGGCCTGCTGCCGGGCGGCGCCGAAGCGCTCAAAGGCCAGGACCTGAGCAAACAAGAGAAGGAGTTTCGACACATGGAGGCGATGATCTGCGGCATGACGCCGCAGGAGCGGCGCAATCCGCACATCCTCAACGCGCGCCGGCGGCAGCGCATCGCCAAAGGCAGCGGCGTGACGGTGACCGAACTGAACACCATGCTCAACAAGTTCGCGGGCATGCAGCAGATGATGAAGAAGATGGGCAAGTTCCAAAAGATGCTGGCCCGGATGGGCGGCAGCCCCGCCGGCTTGCTACGCCACAGGTAAGCCAGGATCTGACACGAGCGTCCTCGCAGGCAGCGCCTTCGGAGCGCGCGGTAACCATCACGGCTCGCGGGGGCCTTATCAGGTCGAGCTCGCCATGCCCCCTGCCCCATCGGCTTGCGCTTTCGCGACGCCCTTCAGTAGCCCAGCCAAGTGCGCTTGAGCCTGAAGAAATACTGGCTCGAGGCAGGAAGGGCAGACCGGGTGATGGGCCACTGAACCGGTTGCCAGCCAGTCTCGAAGGTAGTCTCATCAGGCGCCGCATTGAAATCAAAAGAGGTCAGCACCGACCAGTTGGTCGCCGGCAGTTGTGTGGCCACCTCGAGGTCGTCGCGAATACGGACGCCAGCCTGAACTCGGGTGGCAAAGACAAGGTTTGAACTGTTGACAGAGGCGATCTGGAACGGGCAGGAGGCGGCAGTGGTGTCGAGAAAGCGCGAGGCGATTTCGCAGGTTCCGTATTCATCGCCGGGACTGGCGCCAGCCACCCCGGGAAGCTGCACATAACCGCCGCAGGCGACAACCTCGCGCAGGTTGGTGATACAGAGAAACGGGCTGTGGCCAGGGGTGAACTCCTCGTTGACTTGCACCCGCGCCAGGTAAATGCGGTCGGGAGTGGGCGGGCTCAGGAAATCAAACCTCAACCGGTTGTCGCACGTAACCGTAAGGCCCGCACCGGCTTCGGCTGCGAGCGCGGCCGTAAAGACGGACTCACTAGGTATCGGGCGCGAGTCCGCTGTCAGTTCAATCCCATAAGGGGCGGTAGCCACTTTAAGCCAACGCGGGTTGGGATTGGGCGCGGCATTGCTGAGAGCAAGGTCCAGCGCTTCAGGGCCAAGTTCGTTGGCCCCAAGCAGGTGCCTCGTCAGCAGAGTCGAGCCCCCGATTCCGCTGGTTGTGGACCAGTCGCTATTAGCAACTTCAAGCACCACGGCCGAGGTGTCGCCGGTCGGGTGCGCCAGGTCCGCAAGGGCGGCCACCGTTGCCCGGACTGCGTCCGTGAAATAGGCCATGTTGAAGCGTGCGACGGTGTCGTTGGTCTTGTGGTAGTAGGGGTTCATATCGGAGGTATAATCCTCCGTTGCGTCAACGGCGGGGTAGTTCTGATTCCAAAACGAGCGGTGATCGCTGTTGTTGATCGAGTCCGCTTTGACGACCGGTGCGAGGTTGGTCAGGCCGTAGGTGGCGACGGCGTTGGTGAATGCCGCGGCGATTGCCAGGTCATTGCTGTAGCCGGGATTGGTCGTCACGCGCGTGTGCAACTGGAAGGTTGGCGGGGCCGAGCCATTCCAGGCAATCATGTCCAGGTTCAGAACGGCCACGATGTTGGCATTGGTGCTGCGCGCGGCCGCGGCGTAACTGGCGCTGCCCAGAGTGCCTTGCTCTTCGCCGGTAAAGAGCACGAAACGGATCGTGCGTTCAAAACTGTATTGGGAGAAAACACCAGCCGCCGTCAACACCGCGGCGCAGCCGCTGGCGTTGTCGTCGGCTCCGGGGGCAGCGGTGCCCGCCGGCATACTGTCCAGGTGCGCGGTGACCAGGATGATCTCATTGGAGAGCGCCCCGCCGGGGAGGGTCGCCCAGAGGTTACGGTTTGTGTAGCTGGTGGTGGTCCAACGATGGTAAGCGGGTTGCAGCCCAAGCGCCTCGAACCGGGCAAACGCGGTCTCGAGCGCGTTGGTCAGCGTCACCGAGCCGTATTTCGTATGACGTGATGTAATATGCCGAGGTGTCCCCCCGGCCAGCACCGGTTGCACGCCGCTCAGGCGCGCGACCATGGTGTAAAGGTTGGTGGGCTGAATGGTGGCAATCATCGCGGCGATCCGTGAATCAGGTGCTGACTTTTTAGAAGACCGGCCTTTGCCGAAGGTGGGCGCCATGGCGACAGGCCACTCAATCGGCTCGCGCGTTAACCGCTGCAGCCCGAGCCCCGCCTGCGCCAGTTGCTCGCCTTGTTCGGCACTGGCGCACAACAGCCAATGTATCCCGTCCTCGTAAAGGAGTTCGCACGCGTCCGCTGCCCTTGCACGGTCGCCCGCTCGCAACTCCGTAACCAGCAAGCACTCCTCGGAGGCCACGTTGCGCGCCAGCAGGCGCCACATCTTACCCGTCTGGTTCAGCTCTGCTTCCGTGGCAAACACCAGGGCGTAGTCCCGTCCGTCAAGGTCCTGGAGCACCGCATGCACCGGCAGCCCCAACGGAGGATGGAACGAGGCGATCTCGACGCGGGCGAGTACCTGGCAGTCAGCCGGCGCCGCGAGGGAGTGTGAGACAGCAATGGTTAGCAGGCACAGGCATAGGGAGGATAGCGTCTTCATCGGTATTATTGTGCCGCCGGGACATTCGGGCCCCGGCTGGTGATGCCAGCCTGCTCCGGCCGGGGCAGAAAGCAAGCTTTTGGTTTGCCGCAAACAGAGGGAAAGAAGAACTGGCCTGCAGCCCGGTTCAAAACGGCAGGACTTTGACCGGCGGAGTGCCCAGTCAGTCCAATTCCCGAAACCGGGAGCGCGTTTGGCCAAAGGCCTTCCTTGACGCGCACGGGGCGGCTTGGCAGGATGCAGCCATGATAAGCGGAACCAACAACCCGTTCTGCCTCAGCCCCGCAGCGTTGAAGAACCGTGGCGCGCGCCAATAGAACGCTGTATTCGGTGATAAGCTAGTGACCAAAGGAACTCCATGAAAATGACGAGGCACAATATTGGCTGGGCGAAGCTGGCGCTTGCCGTTGGCCTGCTGCTCAGCGCGATGGCCGCCAGTGCGGCTCCGCCGCGTCTCACGCCCTTGGTGCGAGGCCAATGGCCCAGCTACGCGCGAGGCGCGGCTGGCGATGTCAAGGTGGCAGGCAATTACGCCTATCTGGCTCTCGGCGCCAACGGGTTGACGGTGATTGACGTGAGCAATCCGGCCAATTGCGTCCGGGTGAGCGGGTATGACACCAGCGGGCAGGCGCTCGGCATCGCGGTGGCGGGCAACTATGTTTATGTGGCGGATGGGGAGGTGGGGCTGCAGATCATTGATGTGAGCAATCCGGCTAATCCGGTGCTGCGCGGCGGGTATAACACCAGCGGCCAGGCGCGGGGCGTGGCCGTATCGGGCAGCGTCGCCTACGTCGCGGATGGCACTGCGGGGCTGCAGGTTATTGACGTGAGCAATCCAGACAGCCCGGCGTGGCTGGGCGATTATGACACCAGCGGGTATGCGAGCGGCGTGGCCGTGTCGGGCCCTAACGTCTACGTGGCCGATGGACCTGCGGGGCTGCAAGTCATTAACATAAGCAATCCGGCCGATCCGGCGTGGTCAGGGGGCTATAATACCAGCGGGTATGCGAATGGCGTGGCCGTGTCGGGCGCCATCGCCTACGTGGCGGATGGCGAGACGGGACTTGAGATCATTGGCGTGAGCAACCCCGCCAGCCCGGCATGGTTGGGCAACTACTACACGTGGGGAAATGCGAATAGCGTGGCGGTGTCGGGCAGCGTTGCCTATGTGGCGGATAGCTTCACCGGGCTGCAAGTCGTTAACGTGAGCGACCCGGAGGACCCTGCGCTCTTGAGCATTGTTGATACCGGTGGCAATACGGCTGCTGTGGCTGTGTCGGGCGCCATTGCTTACGCGGTAGATGCCGCCGCCGGACTGCAGATCATTAATGCGGGCAACCCAATTAACCCGGTGCGGTTGGGCGGCTTTAATCCCGGTGGAACGGCGCTTGGCGTGGCGGTCTCGGGCAGCGTCGCCTGTGTCGCGGATGGCCCGGCCGGGCTGCAGATTATTGACGTGAGCAATCCCATCAACCCGCTGCGGTTGGGCAGCCTTCAAACCAACGGGATAGCGAATGCCGTGGCGGTGTCAGGCTCGGTGGCCTACGTGGCGTATTCTGGCGCCGGGCTGCAGATTATTGACGTGAGCAATCCCGCCAGCCCGGTGTGGCGGAGCGACTATCTCTGTCCGTATGCCAATGGTGTGGCGGTGTCGGGCACCGTCGCTTATGTGGCGGATGGGGCTGTCGGGTTGGAAATCCTCAATGTCAGCAATCCCGCCCTCCCGGTCCGATTGGGCGGCTATTACACCAACCGGATTGCGTGTGGCGTGGCGGTGGCGGGCACGCTGGCCTACGTGGCGTATGCCGATGCCGGGCTGCAAATCATCAACGCAAGCAATCCTGCCTACCCGGTGCGGTTGGGCGGCTACGCCACCAGCGGCACCGCGTATGGCGTGGCGGTTTCAGGCACTGTTGCCTACGTCGCCGATGGCGATGCCGGGCTGCAGATCATCAACGTGAGCAATCCCGCAAACCCAACCCGCCTAGGCGGCTATGACACCAGCGGGTCTGCCTATGCCGTGGCGGTGTCGGGCACTACCGCCTACGTCGCGGACGACGATACCGGCCTGCAAGTGATTGACGTAAGCGATCCTGCCAATCCAACGCGGTTGGGCGGCTATGACACCAGTGGGTCCGCGCGGGGGCTGGCGGTGGCCGGGAACCGCGTTTATGTGGCGGACTGCGAAAAGGGCTTGAGAGTCCTTTGCACACTGCCGAACGTGCAGGTCATGATGCGCGTGGAGGATGGCACGCTGGGCACGCCGTTCACGATTGAGACGGCCACCAACCTGAGTAAGCCGGTCCAGTGGCGGCCGATCTTCACCAACAACCCGGCAGCCCTGCCATTCGAGTTCACGGACTTCGACGTGCGCGGCGCGGAGCAGCCGCGGAAATTCTACCGGGTGCGCCAGCCGTAAGGGCAAGATGCGGATGTCCGGGTTGGGACTCACCTGCGGCCGGCGCGGAGCCGGAGGCGGGCGAAGTCTTCGAGGAACTGGGCGCGGTCACCCTGGGTGTAGCGCTCGGGCAAATAACGCTTATCCGAGCAGGCCAGCACGGCAGCCAGCTCCTGCAAGGCGAGCAGCTCGGGGTCGAGCGGGTCAATAAAGGAATTCACCGCTTCCTCCAAATCCCCGCGCTGCACATCGTCGTCCCGCTTCGCCAGCACCGCCCGTTCCTTGGCGCGGATGAGAATGGACTCCACGTCGCTGCCGGTCAGGGGGCGGGAGCCGAGATTCTGGCGGATATAGGCCAGGATGGGCTTGGCCAGTGAGATCTTTTTGACCTTGGCCACCGTGGTGAACAATTCCAGCACATCGTCCCGGCCCTGAGCCGGGAACAGCGGGATGCAAAGGCCGAAGCGGCCCTGGCGTTTCATGTCAATGGACAGCAGGTCGGGCCGGGAAGTCATCGCCACCCAAAGCTCGCGCCCGCGCAAGGACGAATCCCCGATATGCGCCGCAAAGGCGGCGAAGACGCGCCCGGAGACTCCGCTGTCGCCGTCAGCCTCGCGCGTGCCGAACACCGCGTCGGCCTCGTCCACGACCACGATGACCGGCCCCAGGGCGCGGACGGTCATAAGAATACGGGCTTGCTGGCGCTCGGTGTCGCCCACCCATTTGGAGCGGAACTCGCCCATCTCCATGACCGGCAGGGCGCATTCGCTGGCGAAGCAATCAATGAGGAAGGACTTGCCGACGCCGACGCGGCCCGGGACGAGGACGCCGCGTTCAAGCACATCGGTCTTGCCGTTCTTGATGAGCCAGGCCAACTCGCGCAGCCGCTTCTTGGCAGCGGTGTGCGTGGCGACGAGGTCCAGGCTGACCCCGGCCTTCGGGTCCTTGAAGCGCACCAGGCCCTGGCAGTATTCCTCGATGAGGCGTTTCTTGCTGGTGGTGAGGTGTTCCTGCGTGACACGGATGCCATTGCGGATGGTCCCGGCCAGGAAATGGCGAATGCGCAGCAGGTTCAGCCCCGAGGTGCGGGCCGACAGCTCTTCGGCGGTGAAATCGCTCCAGTCGGGGAAAGGCTTCCCGCCCGCCATCTCCTGGGCCCAGCCGGATTGGAGGAAGCGGAGCCGCTCGTCGGCATCCGGCAACTCGATGCGCACCTGGGCGACGTAGGGATTCTGGAGCAGGTTGGCGCTCAGTTCATCGGCGGCCTCGGTGACCAGCACCACGCCGATGTCCAACCGCGCGAGTTCCGGCGCGGCAGCCCACTTGAGGAACGTGACGAGGTTCATCCGCTCCTCCATGCTCGCGCTGGCTTCCTCGCAGGCCGGGATCAGCTTCTCGGGGAAGTCAATCACCAGGGTGATGCCCCGCCATTTTTCTTTCTCCTCGGCGATGTGCAGGAAGAACCGGCGCAGCAGGGGCGCCAGGTGCAGCAGGTCTCGCGGCAGGCCGGAGGCGTGGAAGCTGGTATTCTCGACGCTGTCATAGACTTCCAGCCACTCGAAGAAGCGCTTCTGCATGTCGGCGGAGCCGAAGGTCAAGCCATCGCTGATGTCGTAGAACAGGAGGCAGGCGCGCTCCGGGAACAGGCGGCGCACCAGAAAGGTCTTAAGCGGCACATAGTTGACCCTTCCGCCGTCCTGGATAGGAAAGAGGTCGAAGATGTTGCCGTGCAGGATGAACAGCGAATAGGTGCCGCCATTCCAGCGGCGCGCCATTTCCAGCGCCCACCCTTTCAGGGGAAGGCGGTTTGGGGTCGCGGTGGGAGGTGGAGTGGGGGCGATGGGTGCAGGTTTCATGGGACTCTTAGGGCAGTCCGGAATCCGAGGCCCGAAGGCGCAGCCACCCCGGCAAGATCGCGGTCAACAGGCTTGGGCTCCATTCGGTCTTCGGATTTCGGCCTTCGGATTTCCTCATCGCTGCTTTTGGCGCGCAGGATAGCTTTTCTTGAACGGCACACCCTCGATGATCGGCGGCGGCCCCGCAGCAGCCACGGGGGCTGCCGTGGGCACGGGCGTGAGGGCGGCCTGGTAACCGACGCGGAGTTCCGTCGAGGGCATGTCACCGACGAGGTCCTTAAACTCATCCATCTCGGAGAGCCACTTGTTGGTCTGGTCGAGATGTTCGACGGTGGCGTCAATGCGGGCGGTGAGAGCCTCTGCATTCTTGGCGGCAACGGCGTCGGCGCGGATAAGCTTGATCTGCTGATCGAGGCGTTCCTGTTCGGAGACGACCAGGGCCAGGTTGGCCTCGGCCTGCTCGGTGCGTTGCTGGCGTTTCCGCAATACTTCCAACCGCTCCAGGCGCGAGCTCAGGTAGCGCTGTTTGGTATCCAGCGCGGCGGGGCTGCCCTTGGCTTTCAGGGCCTCGACTTCGGCATTGAGGCGGGTGGCCTCGGCGTCGGCGTCCTTCAACAGGGCCGGCACGTTCTCGCTCCGCTCGGTCTCCAGAAACTGCTCCAGCGATTGCTGGATGCTCAACAGGCGCAGGTAGGTCCACATCAGTTCGTCCAGCTTCCGCAGACGCGGGTCGGTGGCGGGATTGGCGGAAGCCAACAGGTTGTCCGCGCTGGCGCTCTCGATATCCTGGCAAACGGCGGCCAGGCGATTGTAGTATTCGCGGCGCGCGGGCGAAAGCGAGGCAATGAGGGCGTCGCGGCGTTGAATAAAGGCGGCCACCTTTTGCATCTCCGCCGCCCGTTTGGCGGCCTCGCGGCGGCGGTCCACCCAGCGGCGGAAGAACGGCAGGTCGGGGAGATAAATCCAGCCCAGTGTGTAGCAGGTCGCGCCGGCGATCAGCGGCAGGATCATCCCGCTCATAAAACCCACTCCCAGCGTGAGCACTCCCAGCGTCGCGTGCTGCGGGCTCTTCAAAAACTCCCGATGGTAATTGGGCGCTTGCTCGTCCATGCGGTTCTACGCGGCCAGTCTAGAACATGCCAGCACTCTGGGACATACAAAAGTTCCGCGATCACCCCTTCGCCAATGCCGCGGGGGAATCCTCTTCGAGTCGCCGCAGCAGTCCCTGGCAGAAGTTGATGAACCACGGCTTGCGCCGGCTCTCCTCGGGGGGCTCGGCCGGACGAGGCACCTTAATGACCTCAAGCAACCGCCCCGGGTTGGGCGCCATCAAAAACACCCGGTCGCCCAGGTACACCGCCTCCTCTACTGAGTGCGTCACCAGGAACACCGTGCTCTGCTGCTCCTTCCATAGCTGGATCAGCAATTCCTGCATCCGCAGGCGGATGCGCGGGTCCAGGGCGCCAAACGGCTCGTCCATGAGCAGGATGCGCGGCTGCAGGATGAGCGTGGCGGCTATGGCCACCCGCTGCTGCATGCCGCCGGAAAGCTCGAAAGGGAACTTCTTCTCCGAACCTTCCAAACCGACCTTTTTCACCCACTCCGCCGCCCGGTCCAGGCGCTCGGACCGCGCGATGCCACGCAACTTCAGACCGAAGGCGACATTCTCGAGCACATGCAGATGCGGCAAAAGCGAGTATTTCTGGTCCACCAGGCCCCGATCCGGCCCCGGCTCCGTGACCGGTTTACCCATCACCGTCACCTCGCCGCTGGTCGGCGGGAAATGCGGCTTCAAGCCGGCGAGGATCCGCAGCACGGTGGATTTCCCGCAGCCGGAAGGGCCTACAATGGTGATCAACTCACCGGCATGAGGCAGGTCTGCGATCGAGAAGTTGACGTCCTCCAAGGCGACCTTGGCCCCGGCGCCGTCGCCGAAGCTCTTGCTGACCTGTTTGAAACTCACGACGTCCGGGCGCTCCTGCAGCCCCGGTTCAGATGGAGCCGCGGGCGGACCCTCAGGATGGTTGCGCTTCTCGTCCCGGGGCGGGGCACTTTCGCTGGGATGACTGTCGTCCGGCATAGTTTACTTGGTTGTCTTGCGGTAGGGGAAAAGCAGTTCGCCGCCCAGGCGCCATAGCTGGTCGCACGCCAACGCGATCAGCACGATGACGATGATCACGGCGAAGATCGCCGCCGTCTGGCTCCGCCGCTCCGACACGCCGATCAATGCGCCCAGCCCGTACTCGGGCCGCACATAAACCTCCGCCATGATGATCCAGCCCCAGCCCACCCCATAAACGCCGCGCAGATGGTCCCAGATGTTGGCCTGCGCGACCGGAAACAGCACATGCCGCACAAGCTGCCATTGCGAAGCGCCCTTGGTGACCGCCACGTCCAGGAACGCCATCGGCACGTCCGCGATGTCCTTGATCACCAGCGGTAGCAGCGCCACAAAGCAGCCGATGAAAAGGAACCCGATCTTCTGGGTCTCCCCCGTGCCGAACCACGTCAGGCTCAGCGGGATGAAAACAACAATCGGCACATAAGCCCCTGCCAGAGCAAGCGGGCGGAAAAAAGCCGCAATGGGGCGGAACGTGGCCATGTAAATTCCAAGCGGCACCGCCACGATGGCCGCCAGCGCAAAACCGGCCGTCACCCGCAGCCAGGAGGTTACAGCGCTGCGCACCAGGCCTTGCTCAAGGTGCAACGGCTTGAATGAACTCAACACCTCCATCGGGCTGGGCAGAATCAGCGGTTGGACCATGCGCTCGCCCATCAGGCCGCGCGTCAAAAACCACCACACCCCCAGCACCACGGCCACAAACAGCGCCGTTAACCCCAGCGCCCGGGAGTAATCTGTCTCCGTCCGGACCCGGAGCCGGGCCAGCCGCACCACCAGCGTGAGCAGCGTAACGAAAATCAGGGCAAAGATCAGAAAGCCAAGCATGTGAAGCTAAGTGAGTTGCACAGTTTAATTGCGTTCGATTCGTTGCCCCGATTCCGCGACAGCTCTCCCCGCGGCCCACTACCGCCCCCCCGGCACCGGGAGATTGTCCCCGTCTCGGGGCAGCAAAACCAGGCCCGCCCGGTCTATGAGCCGGATTCGAGCGGGAAAACCTTCACCTCGACGCGCCGGTTCTTCTTGTTGTGATCCGCGTTGCTGGGATCCGTACAGCCAGGCAGCGGATTGTCCCACCCGTTGCCAACCACCTTGAACTTGTTCGGGTCGAACTGGTACTTGTCCATGATGGCCTTGCGCACGGCGTCGGCGCGGTCGTAAGAGAGCTGGCGGACGAGATCGGTGGGCACGATGCCCTTGCGGCTGGCATCGGTGTTGCCCTCGATGATGATGTATGCGTTGCCGAATCGGCCGGCGAGCTTGCCAATCTCCTCCAGCGTCGCCGGGATGGTCGTGTCATACTCCGGGTTGAGCACCGACTTGTTGGGCTCGAACGAGATTAGGACGGCCTTGGTCAGAATCTGGCCGGCGCCCGCCTCGGCGCTCATCTTCATCAGCGCATCGGGCTTGAAGGTCGGCTGCGAAAGATCGCGCACGTCCTTGTATTCCTCGGACATGGCGGCCAGAACGTTGGCCGCCTTGACCTTGGCCGCCGGCACCGAGGTGCTGATGGTGCCGAGAGACTTATAGATGAGGGAGGCGCTGTTCCAGACGACTTCGAAGTTCGCCGGATTGAACGGGTCGAGGAAGAACTTCGCATTCTCGCGGTAGTTGGTCAGGTGAGCGTCACCTTCCGTGATGCCGCCATCTTTGCCGACCATGCCCGTGCAGTCCTCCACCGGCAGGCTGAACGCGGTCGCCAGGGCCTGGGCCGCCCTGGCGGGATCTTTGCGCACCATGTCCATGCCTTCGAAAATGCCCCGCACCAGGCCCGAGACGATTTCCGGGTGGTCGCGGTAGAAGTCATTGCGCACGGCCCACACGTCGGCGATCAGGTGGTTCGCGGTGCCCGTCGTCACCACGAGGCGCGAGCCCTTCAGCTTGTCCGTCACCGTGTAGATGTCCGGCGCCCAGCCCACGAACGCATCGAAGGTCGGGTCCTGCACGAAAATCTTCGCCGCCGAAGGCGCGTCGGCCGACCACTTGAAATCAATGTCTCCCGGATCAATGCCCGCATCAATCAGCAGCGACATGATCAGGTAATGGCTGGGCGAATTCTGAGCGAGCACCACCTTCCGGCGCTTGCCATCCGTGATACGGAAGTCGTTGATGCTCCGGATTTCGCCCCGGGCCACAATCCCATCGCCCCCGGCCGAGAAGTCAATCTGCTGGCACACCACCGGCACGGTGCGCGAGTCCTTCACCAGTTCCGGCGCAAACAGCGCGATCATGTCCAGCGTGCCCCAGAGGATGTGGCTTTGGCCGCTGGCGAACAGGTCGCGCGCCTTGACTGGGTCGTCCACAATGGTCAGGCGCACATAGAAGCCGTGCTTCTTCGCGAAGACGCTTTGGTCATTCGGCTCCATGCCGGCGTTGGCCATGATGATGGGCGCCCAGCCGGGCCAGACATTGATGGGGAACTCGACCACCACCTTGCCGTCTTTCATGTCCGTCTTGTAGTCGCTGACGCCGCTCACGGCGGGAATGCCCGAGCGCTCCACCAGCGTGGCGATGTTGGTGCCCGCCAGCAGGGGGATGTCCGCCGGAACGGCTTTGGTCTTGGCGATTTCCTCCTTCACCCGGGCCACATCCACCGAAACATTCTGCGATTTGCTGTGGGGCGCGATCTTGTCCCACCAGCGATATATCCCGAAGCCGACCACGGCCAGGAGGATGATAGTCAAAACAATCTTTCCACGTGCTGTCATACGATTTCTCCTTAAAGGTTCATTACTTGGGACTCCAAACTTCAGACTTCAGGTTCTATAGACGGTTTCTCACTGCTCAGGAATCTTCTGCCGTTCCGGTTGGGCGGCAGGGGTCTTGGCCGCCGCCGCGGCTTCCGGCTGCACCATGCCCATCTTCTTTTTGTATTCCTGAAACAGCGCCGCCCCGCGGAGCTTGCGGGCTTCTTGCTGGCGCGCGATGCCCGAGCCCATTTCCTTGGCCAGGTCGAGCGTCGCGCGCATCTGGCCCTCGCCGGCGGCGGCGGACTGCCGGAGCTGCTGCATGGACTGGCCCATCTCGCCGCCCATCATGCCCTGCAATTCGGTGATCGAGCTCTTCATCATGCCGGCCAGGCTCTCCAGCGAGCGCCCGATGGCCACCTTGGCTTTCACCGCCTCGAACTCGCGCTGGAACTTCTGAATCTCCCGCAGGCTCTCGGCGATGATCTCCGTGTTCTGCTTGTAAAGCTGTTCCAGGTTGTCGGCTTGCGCCTTATTATCGTTCAGGTCGGCCTCCAGCGCGGCCAGCTCCTCGGCGTAATGCGCGCCGTTGGCGTCGTCATTGGCCGCCGCAGCCGCTTGCAGCAGGCTTTGCAGCTCCTGGCGCTGGCGCTCCTGCTTCTTGATTTGGTCCTTCAGCAGCGAAATCTGACCGGCCAGTTGGCCGTTGGCGTAATGCGCCTTGTCGGCCTTGGCTTTCGAGTCCCGGATGCCGCGCTCGACCACCGCCTGGTTAATGGCGTCGGTTTCCGTCGCCTTCTCGGCCATCAGGCCCATCCAGATAAACAACCGTTTGATCGCTCTGAACATAAGGATTCCTTTCTCTTGCTTGCGGGTTATTGCTTCTTCACCGGCTCCTCCTCTTCGAGGAGAATCTTGCGCTGGAGCACAAACTCCAGTTGCGTGTTAAGCTGCTTTTCATCCGACGCGCTCACCACGGTCGCGCCGAGCTTCTTCACCGCGCCAAAGACCTTGGCATCCACATCGAATGCCACAAAATGGACCGACAGACCCGTCTGCTTCTCCCGCGCCTGCTCCTGGAGCCGCGGCAATACCGCCGCCGGCGTCGGCCCGGCCGTGTTCTCGCCGTCCGTGATAATCAGCACGTGCTTGCGGGAGAGCGGGGAATCCATCAGCGTCCGGGCGGCGGCGCTCAAGGCGTTGCCCAACGGCGTGTTGCCGGTCGGGCGCGTGAAAGTCCGCGCAAACTGCTCCAGCGCCTTCGCGTCAAAAGGCCCGAACGGAACAGCCATCCGCGCGCCGTCTCCGCTGAACACGAACAGACCGGCCTGGATGGTCCGCGGTCCGCCGGTCGCATCGTTAGTGGCAAAGGCCTGAATCTGCTTCGCCACCGCCACCAGGGCGCGGTTGGCAATAATGTACTTCGCCGAGGCCTTGCCGGCGCGGTCACGCACCGCGTCGCGCATGCTGCCGGAGGTGTCGTAGACGATGGCCAGCGCAACGCCGTCCGACTCGGCGGCGCGACAACTGGCGCCCTGCTCCAGCACAACCAGGGCCGTCATAACAGCGAGCGATACAATGATCTTCATTCTTAACCTGAGCCTTTCTCCCACTGCTAACCGCGCGCAACACTTCACGGTTAGCAACTACCGAAAGCAGTGTCAACACAATCGCCCATTGTTCCCTGCGTTGCATCTATAAAAGCACCGCGCGTTTGTAACCCCCAAGCCTCGGCCAACTTGCTGAGAGAACGCGGTCAACCGAAACACCACCCCGGCAACCGGCTCGCAACATGCCCGCGGCAGGCTGCGCGCAGGTCCTGAAGCGTCAAGGCGGGCGGGCCGGCCTGTGTCCCGCAGGCGAAGAACCACCGGGCCGATCGCGACCGGCAACGCGGGTCCTGC
Organism: Verrucomicrobiota bacterium; assembly: GCA_035358715.1. Classification (GTDB taxonomy): domain Bacteria; phylum Verrucomicrobiota; class Verrucomicrobiia; order Limisphaerales; family UBA8199; genus UBA8199. Next base: position 19,898 of record DAOPPX010000043.1, on the reverse strand, counting down.
CCGAGGCCGCTTCAGGCTGCTCCACCCAACTGGAGCCGGCGATCTGTGTCCAGCATGGCCGTCAGGTTCGGCCACTCCTGCTCATTCATCTCGTTGAATGCGTGCAGATAGACCGCGACGGTTTCCGGCGGGTGCTTGGCCAGCAGGGCCTCGACGGCGGACTTGAGCTTCGCGTCGTCCATCGCCGGAGGCAACTCTTCCACCACGCCATCCTCGTGCTTGACGGCCAGTGCGTCCAGGAAGTCGGTCAGCATGGCTTTGTGCTTCTTCAAGAGCCAGGCGCGGATGAGACCATTGGTAACCGCGTCGAGCGCCGGGCGGGCCAAAGTGGCGAGCATGGCGGCATGGCGCTGGGGTTTGGGCTGGCGCTCGAAATAGACCGGCCTCAGCTTGCGTGCTTCAGCGACGGCGCTCAGGGTGGCCCGGTAAATGGGTTTATCGTTCTCGTAGGTGTGCGTGAGGATTTCCATCGCCAGCGAGGGTGACATGAAACCGAGCAGTTCGTGGGCGGTGAGCATGAATGAGGGAGGTTTAAAGTGAGTTAAACGGGCTGCAGCGCGACTCGGGTTTACTGATTCAGTTCTGGCATTGCGGACGTTTGGCCTCGCCAACCGTCGTTACCGAAATCCTATGCTCGCGGGCGAGGCGTTCGCAAGACTCTTGTTCCAGGAGCAGCGAGCGCCCCGCCTCGAAAGCAAGCACGGCGATTCGAGCCGCGGCGCACGTTTCGAGGGTCTGCGGGCCGAGGCAGGGAATATCAAACCGGAAATCGTGCCGCTCCTTGGCCACTTTCACGGCCACCGCCCCGCCGGTGGTCCCGGCCAACTGGCCGCCGCGGGCCAGGCACTTGTCGGTGCCCTCGAAGGCTTCGACGGCCAGCACGGTCCCTTCTTTCACCAGGACCGTCTGGCCGATCTCCAAACGCGACACTTCCTTGGCGATGCGAAAGCCGAACTCGACGTCCGCGCGCTGCGCGTCGGACAGCCTCGGCCCGAGCTGGAAGCCGACGCCCGGCATCAGCGGCGCGAGCCACGGCGTCGCTTCGATCAGCTCGACCCCGTCTCGTTTGAGCTCCTCGGCAATGGCGCCGAAGATGGTGTGGGCGTTCCTCTCGCGCAACCGCAGCAGCAGGCCCATGGCGCGGAGGTCGGGGCGGAGGTCAAAGAGGTTCCTGGGAGAAATCTGGCCAGCCATCACGCACTGCTTGACGCCACGCGCCGTGAAGGCGGCGATCATCCTGGAAAGCTGGCCGACTCTGAGCCACACAATCTCGTCCACCAGCGAGGCCAACGCCGGATCAGTCTCACCTTCAACCGCAACGGCGACAAGGCGCTTTACTCCCTGGCGGCGGGCTTCCCGGGCGAGAAGCAGCGGCAGTGAACGATTGCCGGCGATGATGCCCAGAGTATCCGGAGTGCGGGTCATGGAGGTCCTGCGCGATCAGGGGCCGGAATCGGCGCTGCTTCCGTTCCGATCAAAGCAGCCGCCTCCCGCCAACACTGGTTGCGGGCGCAACCACACCGCCTGGCCCTCGCCAGGGGGCGATGCTCTATTCTCTCGCGCATCCCCCTAGTTAAGAGCAAACCCGGCTGTCTGTAAATCCGGATACCGCGATGACTGTGGCTTGCCCGCTTTGTCCCCAGCCGGGGGTTTCGGCGGCGCGGGCGACAAGCGGGTAATCTCGGCCTGGTACTTCTCGGCGTCCTCCTTCTTGTCCAGTTTCAGGGCCAGCGGCAGCAGCTTCCTGTAGATGGCGAGCTTGTCCGGGTAGTTCGGAAAGTCCTGCAGCAGCCTCTGGTAATCTTCGTAGGCTTCCGGCGCGCGATCCAGCGCGACCAGCCGTTCGCCGAGCGTGAGCAGGAGCCGGACTTTCTGCTGCGGCGAAGGGGCAAGCTGCAGCGCCTGGCGATAGGCATGGACGGCGGAGGCGGGCTTGCCCTGCGCGGTGTACAAGTCGCCGAGCTTCTCCGTCAGCACGGCGCTTTGTCGCGTCGTTTCAACCTGCTCCAGCAGAGCCACAACGTCCCGCATCGCCTTGCCGACTGCCAGGTTGAGATCGGCCAGGCGCAACCAGGACCATTCGACCAGCTTGCTCCCGCGCGACTGAAGGTCCCGATGCCGGCGGTCCGGATCCATCGCAAAGGGCTGGTAAAGGGGATCGCCCACCACGGTCGTTTGCCATGACAGAACGGATTGCCCCGCATAGGCGGCCTCGCCGAAGGTAAATCCGTGGTAGATCAGGCGCGCGGTGAAAACCGCCAGATCGGGCGTGCCGGAAAGGTAGGGCTCAACGACCGATCCCATGGTGATAGTCACGCCCTTGGCCAGCAGCGGGCCGGCCCAGTGTCGGTTGGGGGCGCGCAACGTCGCCGCGCTGGTTGAATGCAGATGGTAAGCGAACGCCCCGGGCATGAACTCCACCTCAGGCTGCGCGAACGGTCCCGAGACGTGCTCGTCGTACCAGCCGAGGTAGAACGCGATCTGGCTCATGGGAAAGCCGGCGGAAAAGGTGCGGGCATTCTCATCCACCTCTGTTTCAAAGCCCAGCCGCTTGCAGATCTCCGATGCCCCGCGAATCCAGTCGTCGCCGCTCTTGTATCCGGGATCGGTCGTGTTGCGCACGTCAAAGTAGGCGCGGCCCCAGAGACCATCCGCTTCGGCCTGGAGCGCTTTGTCCACCAAGCCCCGCGCGATGGCGGGCGTGGGCCCATCAAGCCGCGCGACCAGCAACACGCCGTTGGTGGGGTGCAGCATCGCGGCGTTGGTCGCCGTATAGACCGGGTTCCTCAACGGCCCGAACAGCGGCGGCTTCTCTTCTCCCAGCGGCAACCAGGCCAGCTCATTGTCCACCGCGGCCTCATCGCGGCGCAATTCCGGCCGCAGGCCCGGCATAACATCCTCCTTGAGAAGCGGGTCGCGCTGGATGCGCAGCGGAACACCGTAGCAGAGCACGGCATAACGGATTCGGGAAGCGACCGGCTTCCATTCCACACGCCCGGCCTGATTGGTCGTCGCGCTGATAATGCGCGGGCCGATCTCCCAGAGCTTCTGCTCCTTCAACTTCTGCGCCAGCGGCTCCGCCAGCGCGCTGCGATATTCTGCCCGGGACATGTCCTCGTTGGTGGACATTGGAAAGCCGTAAACCTGGCCGGCCGGCACATGGCGCTTCTCAGCGTAGTAGTCGGCCACACCCTTGGATTCCGGCACGCGGGTGTTATACACAATGATTACCTCGTCACCCGGACCCGCCGCGCGCGCCGCCCACGCGCCGCTGCACGCCAGAATCCCCAGCCATGCCAATAGTCTATTCACGTTCAACTCTAACTTGGACACCTGCGCGCCGGATCGGTTCAAGCTCCGCAACGTGCCGCTCTCCACCTATAACGCTCCACACTCCACCCGCAATCCATCATACGCCAGCGATACTCCCGGCGGAAGCCCCGCCTGCGCCGCGTCGTGGTCGTAGTCATGCGTCAAATGCGTAAAGTAAGTCCGGCCCGCAGCGATGCGCCGCGCCGCGGTCAAAGCTTCATCCAGGCACATGTGCGTCAGGTGCGGCCTGGGCCGGAGCGCGTCCAGCACCGCTACTTCCACGCCGCGAACCCGCTCGACGGCTTCCGCCGGCACTTCCTTGCAGTCGCTCAGATAGGCCAGGCGCTTCCGCCCCTCCTGAACGAAGAGATAGCCACACGTTGTCGTCCTCCCATGCGGCAGGGGCAGTGGCGTCACCTCCAGGTCCCCGAGGGTGAAGGGGCCGTTTATGACGTGGGGTTCGGGAATGAAGTAGCCCTTGGGCAGCGGCTCATTCTGGAACGCGTAGCAAAAGACTCGCTTCAAATCGTTCATCGTCGCTTCGCTCGCATAGATCGGCAGCGCCTTGCCGCCGCGCAGGTCGCAAAAGCGGCGGCAGTCATCCAGCCCCATGATATGATCGGCATGGGAGTGCGTGAAGATCACGGCATCCAGCCAGGCAACCTTCTCCCGCAACATCTGGATGCGGAACTCCGGCGTGGTATCAATCACCAGCTTCGTCCGCTCCGTCGCCACATAGATCGAGGGCCGCGTGCGGTGGTTCTTCGGATTGGCGAGAAAGGCGGCCGGATACTCCTTGCCAATGACCGGCACGCCCTGCGAAGTGCCCGTGCCCAGAAAGATGAATGTAAACGACATTGCAGCCCTCACCTTAACCAAGGCATTCCTCGACCGCAACCAGGCGCGGCAGCCAGCCGGCCTGCTCCCCGCCGCGCTCGCATCGGCGCCCCACTTTTCCTTTGCCCACTGGCTGCGTAACCGCCAAATTCACACGCGTAACTGCGACATGCTGACGACTCTGCGAATCAAGAATCTAGCCCTCGTCACCGACCTGACGCTGGAGTTGCAGCCCGGCTACAACGTCATCACCGGCGAGACCGGCGCCGGCAAGTCCATCCTCATCGGGGCGCTGAACCTGGCCCTGGGCGAGCGCGCCGACCGCACCCTCATCCGCAGCGGCAGCGATAGTTGCTCGGTCGAGGCGGTCTTCGACGTCGCCCGCCTCGAAGCCCCCCTGCCCTCCTTCCTCGAGGAAAACGGGCTGGAACCTTGCGCAGACCACCAGCTCCTCCTGAAACGCGCCTTCACCAGCGCCGGCGCCAACCGCCAGTTCATCAACGGCTCGCCCACCACCCTGGCCGTCCTCGCCACCCTGGGCGAATGGCTCGTGGACATCCACGGCCCGCACGAACACCAGTCCCTCCTCCACCCCGCCCGCCAGCTCGCCATCCTGGACGCCTTTGGCGGCCTGGACCGCGAGCGCGGCTCCTTTGCCGAACTCGTCCGACGTCGCGCCGCCCTCGAAGCCGAGAAGGCCGCGCTGATCGTGGACGAAAGGACTTATGCCCAGCAGCTCGATCTGCTCCGATTCCAGACCGACGAGATCACCGCCGCCCACCTCCAACCCGAAGAAGAAGCGCAAGTCGAGAAGGACTATCGCCGGGCCAGCAATGCCGCCAAACTCGTGCAGCTCAGCCAGGCCGCGCTGGATCTGCTCGGCGAGAACGAAACCTGTCTCCTGACCCAGGCTGGCCTCATTGGCCGCACTTTGCAGGAGCTGCAGCGGATGGACCCTTCAGCGGCCCCGCTGGCGACCCTGCACGAGCAAGCCGCCGCCGCGCTGCGCGAGTTGCAGGCGGAGCTGTCCCGTTACGCCGGCAAGGCCGACATTGACCCCGCATCCCTGCAGCAGCTTGAAGAGCGCCTCAACCTCCTCCACTCGCTCAAACGCAAGTACGGCGCGAACCTGGCCGAAGTGATCTCCTTCGGCGCCGAAGCCCGGCGCAAGCTGCAAAGCCTGGAGCAGCGCAACGCTGAGCTGGGCCGCATCAACGCCGAACTCCAAAGGCTGGAAACCGAACTGTGGCGCGCCGGCCAGGCCCTCTCCGCCAAACGCCGCAAGGTCATCCCCCAGCTCACCAAAGCCGCCAGCAGCCAGCTCGCGGATCTGGGTTTCAAGCAGAGCCGCCTCGACATAGCCCTTGCCACCCTCGACCAGGCCGCCTTCACCCACCACGCAAACCGCACCACGCTCCAGGGCCTCGACACCATCGAGTTCCAGTTCGCCCCCAACCCCGGCGAGCCCTCGCGCCCTCTCCGCGCCATCGCTTCCTCAGGCGAACTTGCCCGGGTCATGCTCGCCCTTAAGACCGTCCTCGCTGCCGAAGACCAGATTCCCGTCCTGGTGTTCGATGAGGTGGACGCCAACATTGGCGGCGAGACCGCCAACGCCGTGGGCCAGAAGATGCAGCAGATTGCCCGGAAGCGGCAGGTCCTGTGCATTACCCACCTTCCCCAGGTCGCCGCCCCGGCCTTCGCCCACTACGTGGCCACGAAACAGGTAAGGGACAACCGCACCATCTCCGAAATCACCCGGCTCGACCCCAAAGCCCGCGTAACCGAGCTGGCCCGCATGTTCGGCGGCCAGACCGACGCCGCCCGCAAACACGCCGAAGCCCTGCTCAAAAAATGACCCACCGGGTTGACGCCGGCGCGATTGACGACGAATATCTGGGATGGTATCAGAAGCACAGCAATGCCGCGCAAGATACGCCAGTTGGTTGCGGACCTGGAGAAAGCCGGATTCGTCTTGGCCTCTGGCGGCAAAGGATCGCATCGCAAATTCCGCCATCCCAGACTTGCCGGCGCGGTCATCCTGAGCGGGAATAGTGGCGACGACGCGCATCACTACCAGGAGAAACAAATTCGCAACGCAATCCGCGAGGCGACGCAATGAAAGCCGAAGACCAATACTTGAAGTTCGTGCGCTGGAGCGACGACGACGGCCTTTATGTGGGCTTTTGTCCTGACCTCTTCCCTTGGGGCGGGATCTGTCACGGAGAAACCGAGGAGCAGGCCTACGCCCAGTTGTGCGCGCTGGTCCGCGAAGAAGTCCAAGCCTTGCGTTCCAGCGGCAAGGACCTTCCCTCGCCCGGCACACGACCCATGCGAGATGCCATGCCGGCCTGAACCGAACGGGCCGCCTCCTTGATTTCTCTCCGCCAGTGACCAGCTTCCCGCCTCGCTGTCCCAACCACCTTGCTCCCGTGATTTACGACGCGTCTCTGGACGACCTGCTGCAGAAGGTCTGGGACGGGCAGCGCATCGGCCCGTCCGAGGCGCTGCGGCTTTATCACCTGCCGCTGGAAGAACTCGGCGCACTGGCTGACCGTCGGCGCCAAATCGCCCGGGCGGCGGCCTACGACGGCCGCGGCAACCAGATCGTCACCTACATCATTGACCGCAATATCAACTACACCAACGTCTGCGATGTGAGCTGCGCGTTCTGCGCGTTCTACCGCACGGAACGGGATGCCGACGCCTACGTCATCACCCTCGATGAGCTGGACCGCAAGATCGAGGAAACGGTCGCCCTGGGCGGGACGCAGATCCTGCTGCAGGGCGGCAACCACCCCGCGCTGGCCAAGCAGTGGTACCTGGACCTGCTCGCCCACCTGAAGTGCAAGTTTCCCCAGGTCAACATCCACGGCTTCAGCCCGAGCGAGTTTGTCCATTTCCGGAAGGTGTTCGGCGAGCCGCTCGAACAGATCATCGCCGACTTCAAAGCAGCCGGCCTGGGCTCGCTGCCGGGCGGCGGCGGCGAAATCCTCGTGGACCGCGTGCGCCGGCAGGTCTCCCCGCGCAAGGCGATGACCGATGACTGGCTGGAGGTGATGGATATCGCCCACCGGCTTGGGTTGAACTCGTCGGCTACGATGATGTTCGGCCACGTCGAAACGGTCGAGGACCGGATCGAGCACCTCGAACGCGTGCGGGCGCAGCAGGACAAGTCCAAAGGCTTTACGGCCTTCATCGGCTGGACCTTCCAGGCGGCTCACACGAGGCTGCGCGCGCCGACGGTCGGCGCGCATGACTACTTGCGCACGCAGGCCCTGGCGCGGATCTACCTCGACAACTTCCCGAGCGTGCAAAGCTCTTGGGTGACGCAAGGCCAGGCCGTTGGCCAGGTCGCGCTCAAGTTTGGCGCCAACGATCTCGGCAGCATTATGATCGAGGAAAACGTGGTCTCGCAGGCCGGCACGTCCTTCCGCATGGCCGTCGCGGACATGCGCCGGCTCATCTCTGACCTCGGCTACGAACCGCACCAGCGCGACAATTGGTACCGGCTGCTGAACTGAGATGAGGCTGCGATTGCGCCGCCCCCGGGCGGCTGAGCGGCTCAGTCGGCACGGCGGCGGCTCGAACCGGTGCCGTCTCTTTCACCGGCTGGCGCCGAACACGCTCTCGAGAATAACTTCCTTGGTCTTCCAGAGCAGCGCCATGGTCATGGCCAGGGGCAGGAGAATCAGCACAATCACAAACCACATCCCGCCCCGTTCCATCACGACGCCCACCATCCCCAGCCAAAACGGCAGGACTTGAATCCGGCCGAGACCCAAATACAGCAGCGCCAGCAGAAGAGCCGCCAGGAGCAGGTTCAGGTTGAGCGTCGTGAATTGTCTTGTTTCCAGGCGCAGGGTTTCGTCGGGCAGCATGGCGCCGAGACGCCGCACGACCAGGTTCAGGCTTCCCATAAACACCAGGGCGGACAGGGCCATGAGCATTACCATCGCCAGGAAGAAAGAGTTGTGCGGGATCTTGTTCCACCAGTAGAGGAACGGGCTGAGCCCGAGGTTGATCAGGCTGAACACCTGCGCGCGGTCCAGCGCGGCGCGCCATACGCGCTCCTGCTTCTGAAAATCGCCCAGTTGCCATACGCCGAAAACCAGCAAGGCGGTCGTCACCAGCGGCGGCACAACCCCATACGGTTTCAGCGATTCCGCCCGGGCCGCGTGGACGCACACGACCAGCGTAATTGGCAGGCCCCAGAACAAGGCCGACAGCCCCCGCACCAGCCGACCGAGCGACCGCAACAGTTCGGCGTTGGGTGCGGGTTCAGGCATGCGGGGGCGGACTCGGCAGCTAGAAATTCAGGTACGTATAGTCCTGGAGGCCGCGCTCGTAGTCGTCGAGCAGACGCATGGCCTCGGAGGGCTTCATCCGGTCGGACTTGATGGCCTCGTCAATCTGCGCCTTCATTTGTCGCCCCAGCTCGTGATCGTCGTACTGCACCGACGCAAGACACTGCACAATGGTGCTGCCTTCAATGATCTCCTCGACGTAGTACCCGGCCGGCTCGTCAGGTTCCAGAAAGACGTGCACCTCGTTGGCCCGCCCGAACAGATTGTGCAGGTCCCCCATGATGTCCTGGTAGGCGCCCATGAGGAAGAGGCCCAGGTAGTAAGGTTCGGTCTGGCCGTTGCCATTGGTGTTGAGCGGGTGCAGCGGCAGCGTGTCGCGCACGTCGCGCAGGTCAATGAACTTGTTCACCTGACCGTCGGAATCGCAGGTGATGTCCACCAGCGTGGCTTCGCGCGTGGGCCGCTCGGCCAGGCGGCTGATCGGCATGATTGGGAACAACTGGTCCAGCGCCCAGTGGTCCAGCAGGGACTGGAACACTGAGAAATTGCACAGGTACTGGTCGCCGAGCGAGTCCTCCAGCTTGCGAATCTCCTCGGGCACATAGGCCTGGCCCTTGAAGCTCTCCACAACCTCCTGGCCGATCTCCCAGTAAAGCTCCTCGATCCGGGCCTTCGCCGGCAGGTCCAGCATGCCGAGCGTGAACATGTGCTGCGCGTCTTCCTTTCGTTCCAGCGCATCGTGATACGCCTCCAGCTTGTTCAACTTCGGCAGGTTCTCGCGGATATTCTCCAACTCACCGACCAGCGGAGACTCGTTCTCGCCATCCACACCGCGCCCGTTGGGCCGCACCTTCTTGATCGCACCGAGGACTTCCACAATCAGCACGCTGTGGTAGGCGACAATCGCCCGCCCGCTTTCGCTGATGATGTCCGGGTGGGGCACTTTCTCCGCGTCGCAAACATCGCCGATGTAATAAACAATGTCGTTGGCGTACTCCTGCAGGGTGTAATTGGTGGAACTGTCAAAGGCGGACCGGCTGCCGTCATAATCCACACCCAGCCCGCCGCCGACGTCGAGGTACTCAATCTGAAATCCCCGCTTGTAGAGCTTGGCATAGAACCGCGACGCTTCCTGGACCGCCTTCTTGACGATCAGAATGTCCGGGACCTGCGAGCCAATGTGGAAATGCAGCAGCTTCAAGCAGTGGGCCAGGTTCTCCGCCTTGAGCAGTTCTGTGGCGGCCAGCAGCTCCGCCGTGCTCAACCCGAACTTCGCGTTCTCGCCCGCGCTCTCCGCCCACTTGCCCGTGCCCCGGCTCAGGAGGCGCAGCCGGATTCCAATGACGGGCTCCACCCCGAACTGCCGCGACAGGGCGATGATCTGGCGCAACTCCTCGAGCTTCTCGACGACCAGGATCACCTTCTTGTTCAGCTTGGTGCCCAGCAGCGCCATGCGAATGAACTGGGCGTCCTTGCAGCCGTTGCAGACCAGCAGGCTGCCGAGCTGGTCCTGGAGGGCGAGCCCCGCAAACAGCTCCGGCTTGCTGCCCACCTCCAACCCGAACTCGAACGGCTTGCCGGCATCCAGGACCTCCTCCACCACCTCGCGCAACTGGTTCACCTTGATCGGAAAGACGCCGCGATACTTGCCCTGGTAGTCGAACTCGGCGATGGAATTGCGGAAGGCGAGGTTGATAGACTCGACCCGGTGGCGCAGAATGTCCTGGAACCGAATCAGCAGCGGAGACTTCAAACCCCGCGCCTTCGCTTCTTCGACGACATCCGTCAGGTCCACAGACGCCCCGGCCTCGCGCAGCGGTTTGGCCACCACGTGCCCGGCTTCGTTGATGTCAAAGTATCCCCCGCCCCAACGATGAATGTTGTACAGATTGCGAGCGGCCTGGATATCCCAGGGCTCATGACCATCGGTTGAGTTGCTCATTTCCGCAGCTTCAGAATGATCCGCACTATAGAACTCCGCCGCGGGAATTCAATAGGCGTGTGCAAAATAATTTCGGCCGCCGCCCGGAGGGAGGCGTGGCGCGTGGTGCGTGGTGCGCGAAGCTTGAAATGCGCAGGAAGGCTCTTCACGCGCCACGCACCACGCGCCATGCCCCACGCCCCGCGCAACACGCAACGCGTTCCACTTCGCCCTTTGCAGCAGCGCCCGGTTCTGTTTCCATCGCCGCATGTCAACAGCGTCATTGGTAGCCATAGTCCGCCACTGCGACGGAATGCTGCACTCGGCCCACGTGCAGGATTACGATCAGGCAGCCAACGGTCTCCAAGTTGAGAACAGCGGCGTGGTAACCCGAATTGCCGCAGCGGTGGACGCGAGCCTGGCAACGGTCCGGCTGGCCGCGGAGGCCAAAGCGGACCTGCTGCTGGTCCACCACGGACTCTTTTGGGCTCCAGCGCATCCCTGGACCGGCAGCCGCTACAAATTGCTGCGTTGCCTGCTGGAGCACGATCTGGCGGTTTACAGTTCCCATTTGCCGCTGGACGCCCATCCCCGCCTCGGCAACAACGCCCGGCTTTGCGCGGCGCTGGGACTCAAGAACCTCCGCCCCTTCTTCTTCGATCACGGTCTGTTCCTCGGGTTTCAGGCCAGAACCCGCATTCGGCGGACCGACCTGGCCCAACGCCTGCGGCAGGCAACGGGCAGCCAGCCGCGCGTCATACCGGCTGGACCGACCGTCTGCCGCCGGATCGGCGTTGTGAGCGGGGGCGCGGGCGACGAACTGAAACGGGCGGCTCAGGCGGGTGTGGACACCTTCGTCACGGGCGAGGGTCAGCACTGGACCTATGGTCTGGCGGAGGAACTGGGGCTGAACGTCCTTTACGGCGGCCATTACGCGACCGAAACGTTCGGGGTCAAGGCGCTGGCGGCGCACCTCTCGCGGCGGTTCAAAGTGCCTTGGGTCTTCCTGGACCACCCGACGGGCCTGTAACCCAGGCTTCCGTTACTTGGCGCCGCGCCGGCCCTTTTCGGTCAGGCCAACCAGCATCCGCCTCCCGTCGTTGGCAACCATGCCCAGGAACCGGAAAAGCCGGCGGGCGGCGTTGTGTTCAGGCCAGGCCGCCAGCACATCCTTCTCCAACCGGCCAGCCTCGGCGCTTCGCCCCAGCTTCTTGAGGCATTCCACCTGCAAAAGCTGCGCCTGGCGAAGCCGCAAATCGGACAAATGCGCCGCGTCGAGGAACTCCGCAGCCTCCGAGAACCGTCCGTCCCGGAAATGCTGTTCAGCAACGCTGACCAGGCGAGTAACTGCAAACGCCTCCCGCCCGACGTATTGCGGGTCAAAGGCCCTGCGCTCCTCGGGAGTCAGATCCGAGTGCCGCTCCTCCTGAAAGATCCCGTATAGGTCTGAAAAGGGGCCTTCCTCCTTGAGCAGAGTGGCGGCAATGCCCTCGATCCGCCCCAGCGCCGCGTCGCGGGCGGCCGCGTCCGTCTTGTGCACGGCCTGGATCAACCTGCGGGCGGTGTCTTTCCGCTCCTCAAGCATGAGTTGGAAGAACCGGGTCCAAAAGGGCAAATTGCGCATTCGCCGGGTCCGCCCTCGGCCGCGGATCGGATAGAGCAGAATCGGCAGCTTGACGTACCTGTCGGCCAAGCGCGCAACCTGACTTACCCACCGGTCGTCGTACCAGTAAGGGAAGTAGCCAGGGAAGAACCGTCGCAGCACCGCCAGCCAGCCCCAGCCGAAAAGCGGATAGGTGGCGGTATCGGCCGTCATCGGATCATGCGGAAAGGCCAGCAAAACCCCGTCCGGGTAGGGCGCAAAGGCTTTCCGCGCGATTTCATCCCAGCCGGGCGTGTCGAAACGCATGTCATCCCCGGAAACCATGTAAATCTCGGCACACCGCCCGGAAGCGGCCCAGAGAGCATCATGCGTATCCCCCAAACAGGCCGTCCGCGGGCCGACGTGCCAATGAACGGCTAAATCCATCTCGGGCAACTGCTTCGCCGCGGTCGCCCGCTGTGTGACCTGGTCATCGTCATCCACGTAAAGCCATACGGAAACCATGTCTTTTCGGACAGTATGAGCCTTTAAAGAGGCAAAAACCTCCGCCAGGATCTCCGGACGGGCGCGCGTCGCGATCAGGATGCTGATCTGTCCGGGATTGACCCGAATGTCGTGCGCGGATTCTGCCGTTGCCATTGGTTTGCTCATAGCATTATGGACTTACGGCCTTCTATTACAGAATTCAGGTCAGATGCGCAACGCTGGTCCGGACAGTTGGCATTCCCTTATTCCATAAAGGCGAAAATGCGGCCAAAAGCCATCCGGGCAGACGGGCTCCAATCCAATCACCCAATCCCCCGCCAGCCGTGGCATTCCCGCCAACTCCAGTCCTTTCCCGCCCCCTCTGCGCCGTGTACAAGGGGTGTACACCGGATGCTCACCGGGTGTACAAGGGGTTTTTCGCTTGTGCAGCCGGTGAGCATCCGGTGTACACCCCTTGTACACGGCTAATAGGTGGCTATGGGCAGGCTCGGAAGGGGGGTGGGTAAGGTGCGGCTGGCCGGGGATGGGCGCGCCGGGTATTATCGGCTGCCGGCCGGCTTGTCGGCTCGTCCTGGCTATCCGCCGGGCCGGAGCTGCTTGTTCCGGTGACCGGAGTGCGCCGGTTCCTTCTGCCTGGTGACAGCCAGACACCCAAGCAGCAATAAGCCGACCGCCAGGGCGGCCAGGCTGACGTACAACGTGTTTACGGGGGGGGTGAACCGGAATTCGACAGTATGCGCGCCGGGTGGCAACGCTACGCCGCGCATGAGGTAATTGCAGCGCAGCAGCTTCCCGGCCTTGCCATCCACTGACACCTGCCAGTTCGGATCATACTTGTCGTTGAGGAGCAACACCGAGGGCAGGTCGGCTTTGGCTTGCAGCACGATTCGTTTGGGCGCGTAGCTGGTGAACTCGACCGTGCCGGCATTGTAATTGGTAGCACTGGCCGGACTGGGCGCGGGCAGCGGGTCGGCCAGGAGCACGGTTTGGGCCGGATCGAACTCAGCGCTGCCCAGAGTTTTGAGGGTGGCCTGATCGTTGGTGCTGACTTGCCAGTTCGCGTAGAGCTTGGCCCGCGGCAGCGCGCCGGTGAAGTCGAAGACGGCATATTGGCCGTCCGGTTTGACCACTGCGGTCAGCATTTCCAGGGTGTTTGGCCTGGTGATGCCGGGCTTTGCCTCAATGTCGAACCGGGTGACAATGCGGAAGCGGCGCTGGACCGGGTCAACCTCTTGATTGAGCACGTTCAGGAACCCGGCCGCGCCGAGCAGGTAACGGGTGTTGGTAAGCTGCCAGCGCCGAGCCACCCGAAACAGCGTGTTAGTGGTGCCCTCGAAGGCCAGCGCGGATTCGAAGGCGACGTAGTCCACCGGCGCGCGCGGCATCATGACGATGTCGAGCGACTGGATGTTGTAATAGGGGAAAAGCTGCTGCTTCCACTCGATGTCGTAAAGCTGGTGGAAGAGGGCGAATTGCTGGGGCGGCGGAAACGGCAGCACTGCCGCCCGGTGTTCGTAGGGTTTGTCGCGCAGGAAATCTATCACCGGATTGGTGGCGTATTTCCGTTCCCAGTTCCATGAGATGACCCAGGGCATGTTGGCCCAGCCCAAATCCGCCACCAGCAGAACCCCCAGCAGAATCCCGCCCAGCCTCGCCCGCCGCCCGCTGAAGTACCCGCTCAGGACCACTATGATGAGGCCGCTGGCCAGCACGAGCAGAACCAGAAACCAGGCGGCTTGGCGGATGCTGAAACCGGCGATCTCGCCGGCCATGCCCGCATCAAACTGAACGTCCTGCAAATAGGCCACCAGGCGCTCTCGCGAGCGGGAGTAGATGAACCATCCCACAACGCTTGCAGCCAGCGCGATGGCCGAGCCGCGCACCCAGTTCTTCTCGAACGCGGCGGCCTTCGCCCACCAGCTTCGCAGTTGCGAGCGCAGGTCCCGCACGACTGCGACGGGCGCGTCCAGGCACTTGCGGCTGATGCCGTGCACGCCGTAGGCGAACAGGATGACCAGCGCCCAGTCAACCACGTGGAAGAACTTGGCTGGATTGCGCATGGTGGAAGCGAACGGCAGGGCGTAAAAGAACTGGTAGAAAGGCGCGAAGCGGCCCAGGCCGATCAGGAAAGCGATCAACGCCACACCGCTCCAGAACCAGATCAGCTTCCGCTCCGGCAGCGGAAACACCGAATGCTCCCGCCGCAGGGCCTGCAGAGCTGTCCACAGCGCGATCATCACCACCAACACCCCGGCGTAAACGCCCCCGCCGCCATACCGGATGAATCCCGCGGGCGGCGCGCCTTCCTTGCCCGAGGCAAAGTACCTGTCCCATGCCGGATCGCGTCCGCCGGCGCCCCAGTAGTTTCCTCCCCGGTAATGGTCCTGGAGGCCCTCGGGCAGGTTCATGGGCGTATCCATCCGGTAGCCAAACAAGCCGGGCACAATCAGGCTGAGGGTCTCGCGTTTGGGCATGCTCCATTGCGTCGCCTCGTCCCAGCGGCGGGCTTTGCTCTCCTCATCCTGTCCCATGCCGGCAACGCCCTTGATCTGCGTGCTGACCAGCGTGCTGACGGCCGAAGCGGCGATGAAGGCCGCGAACATGACCACCACCGCCAGCCGCCCGACGCCCTGGCCCAGTCGTTGCGCCGCCGTCCCCTCCCCGGCCAGCGCCTGGTAGATGACAAAGCCTGCGATGACAATGCTGAAGATGGCCCCGATGTCAAAGGCCTCCATCACGCCCATGCCGACGGCCAGGCCGGCCAGGGCGACTCGGAGCCAGCGGCGTGGAGATGACAGGTCGGCCAGCGCCGCCAGCGCCAGGAAGTCCAGTCCAAAGCTCAGTGGTTGAGAAGCCACGCCCCAGCAGGCGGTGGAAAAGAAGTCCGAGTTCAAGGCGACGGCGATGGCGCCCAGAAAGCAGGCCAGTGGGGAGA
Source organism: Verrucomicrobiota bacterium (assembly GCA_035358715.1). Classification (GTDB taxonomy): domain Bacteria; phylum Verrucomicrobiota; class Verrucomicrobiia; order Limisphaerales; family UBA8199; genus UBA8199. Next base: position 4,500 of record DAOPPX010000043.1, on the reverse strand, counting down.
ACTTCCACTGGCGGAAGCACAGCCAGGCGCTCAGCCCGAGAAACAGCAGCGTGAAGGGCGCGTAGATCTTGGAGAAGATGAGCTTCCCGACAACCAGGGCCAGCCCCTGCGAAATGTCCGGCGAGGCGCTGGGGCCGGTTCCGCCGACCCAATTCAAGTCTCCCCAGAAGCCGAAGAAGCCCGAGGGCAAATCCGCGCTCCGCGAACTAATGGCGCCGAGGGGGCCGTCATTCGAAAAGACCGTGTGGCCCGGCCGCAACCCGTCCCGGAAGAGCACCCCCAGCACCACCACCAGGCAGAGGGCGACCCAAACAAACTGCCGCAGGGCCGAGGGCGGAGCTCCCGCCCCGCTTTTCGATTGATTCATAGCGGCAAAGTGTTCTTCATTTCCACGTGAAAGAAAACAGAATTCTGGCCGCATGAAATGGCTGCGAGCAGCCTGGCTGGGCGCGGGGGATTTCCGGGGCGGGTGGCTTTGGGTGCTTGGCCTTTTTCTGGTCGGCTTGGGCGCGCGGCTGTGGCTGATTTGCCGATTCGGCACCCCGCTGCCGTTCTGGGACCAGTGGGAGGAAGCTCGCGTGGTTTACGTTCCGTTCTTTGCCGGGAACCTGACGCTGGCAGACCTCTTCTCGGCGCATAACGAGCACCGGATACTTTTCACGCGCCTGTATGGCCTGGCGCTGCTGCTGTTGAACGGCCAATGGGACGGCCAGCTCCAAATGGTCGGCAACGCCGTCATCCATTGCGCGACGCTCACCGGTCTGGGCTGGCTGATGCTGCGCTGGCTGAAGGGGCGATTTTGGCTATTGGTTTGGCTGCCGCTGGTGCTGGTGCTTGTCTTGCCGTTTGGGTGGGAGAATTCGTTGGCCGGCTTTCAATCGCAGTTTTACTTCCTGGTCCTGTTCTCGTTGCTCACGCTGTGGCTGCTGGGATTGCATCCACCCGGCTCGGCCCCCTGGTGGTGCGGCGCCGCCACGGCCATTATGGCGCTGTTCACCGTCGCCTCGGGTTTCCTGGCATCCGCCGCCGTGTTCGGGTTGGTGATGCTGCGGCTCTGGCGGCAGCACAAGAATTGGAAACAGCAGGCGTTGACGTTGGTGTTTTGCGCGAGCGTGTCGCTGGCGGGGATATGGTTGAAGGCGGATGTGCGGCACCATCACGAGTTGCAGGCGCAATCGGTCGGCGAGTTTCTGACGGCCCTCGGCGCCAACCTGGCGTGGCCCTGGATTGTCGTTCCTCCCTTTGCGATCCTGAACCTGCTCCCGCTGGTTGGGCTTGGCTGGTTCTACCTCAGGGCGACGCGGGAAAGGCATCCCGCCGAGGAAATGACCCTGGCGATTGGGCTCTGGACATTGCTGCAAGCCCTGGCCACAGCGTATGCCCGGGGCGCCGACGGGAAGCCGCCTGGCTGGCGGTATATGGACTCGAGCAGTTTTATCCTGGTCGCGGGCTGCTTTAGCATTGCTGTCCTGTTGAGCCGTTACCTTGCGGCAGGCCGTTTCAGGATCGTCTGGCAGGCGACTTTCGGCCTGTGGGGTATCGGCTGCGCGGCTGGCCTGGCATTGCTGACGATGCGCGCGTGGCAGATTGATATTCCTGAACGCCAGTTCTACTTCCGCTGCCAACTGCTGAACACTCGCTCCTACCTGGCCACGCGGGATATCCGTGTTCTGGACAACAAGCCGAAACCGCAGCTTCCCCTCTACGAGGGCGATCCTTACGCGCCCTGCCCCGCGCACGCGGGCGAGAAACTGGCCAGCTACCTTGATTACCCGGGCGTTCGCGGCATCTTGCCGGCGTGTGTGGGCGAGCCTTTGGAGCTTCGCCCGGATAGTGCCAGTGGTTTTGTGACCGATGGGGCGGCGGGGGCAAGACCGAGAGTCCGGGGAGAAGTCTCCTGGGGTTCCCACACGAAGGATGGCGCGCGAACGACGGGCTCTTTCGAGAGCTCGCCTATTCTCGCAACCAGGCTGCCTTTCCTCGAATTCAGAGTGGCCGGCGACCTCGGGAAGCCTGGCTTGTCATTGAACGTCGTCGAGCTGAGTTCCGGCAAGACCGTCGCCGTGAAGCCACGCCAGGTACCCGGGAACAACTGGCTGAGCTGCCAGGTCCGAGCGCCGCGTGGGGATTTCAAGGTGGTGGCGCGCGACGAGAGCGACGGCGGATGGTTCGCCTTTCAGGCGCCTCGGGAAGCCGGCGGGTTGTCGTGGGCGGCGGCGCGGTTTGCCGAATTTGGCGGCGGCCTGTTCTTTGCCGGTTTGGGGATTTGTCTTCTCGGGTTCGTGTTGGTATTCGGTTGGCGGCCCGGTGGTGGTTCTCGCCGGCAAGCGCCGGGCGGTGGGAAGCAGCCCCAGGAGACCGGTTGAGCGGCATCGGTGACTATCGGCAGAGCGTCCACACTCCGGAGTTTCCAGCATTCCCCGCGGACGAAGTGGCGCCGCCGGCCTATCTCGATTTCCTGTAATCGCCGCGGCTGAAGTATTTTTCGAGCCAGACGTAGAGGCAGATGAACAGGTAGCGGCTGCCCATCTCCCGAAGTTTCAACTTGGCCACTCCGGTGCGGCGGTTGCGCCAGGTAATTGGGATGACCGTCCAGGAGTATCCGCGGACAATCGCCTTTAGCGGCAGTTCCACAGTCAGGTTGAAATGCGGCGATATGAGCGGGCGGCACCCTTCAATGGCCTCGCGCCGGTAGGCCTTGAACGCGTTGGTGGTATCATTGAGGCGAATGCCAAAAAGCACTTTCAAGAAGAAGTTCGCCATCCGGTTGATGAGCAGCTTGATTTTCGGGTAGTCAACCACGCCGCCGCCTTTCATGAAGCGGCTGCCGAACACGCAATCCCACCCCTGATTCAACTCCTGCCAGTAGCGCACCACGTCGCGGCAATCGTCCGATTCGTCCGCCATCATGATCACCGCGGCGTCGCCCTTGATTTGGTCGAGGCCGCAGATCACCGCCCGCCCGAAGCCGTGCAACCCTTCATTCTTGAGCGGCTTTAACTCTGGCAGCCGCGCCTGCAGGTCACACAGCAGCTTCCAGGTTCCATCGGTGCTGCCATCATCCACCACCACGATCTCGTGCGGAATGTTGTGCAGACGCAGTTCAAGATGGAGGTGCTCCACGCTTGAACCGATGCAGCCCTCCTCATCCCGCGCGGGAATGACCACCGAGAGCAGCGAGAGAGGACGCGGTTGGCGCGGGGAGGAATCGCTCATGCCTTGCTCGAGGACGCCGCTGCTGGATTTGCACCCAGGCGCTTGAACCCTGTCGCCTGAGCAAAACCGGCGGGCTGGCCGGTTCCTGTGATTAACTTCTTTCTAGCCATGCGGAGCGCAGGGCAGATACTGCAGTCAAATGGAGATTCAGAGCAAGTTCATTCGGCTTCACACGCCGCGGCATGAAGCCGAAGGCGATGTTTGCCTCTGGATTGAAGCGAGGGCTAAAGGGGCTTGACCTTGGGGGGGCAGGCTGTCTTGATAGTGCCGCATGAGCAAAGCATGTCTGGTCACAGGTTCATCCGGCTTGATCGGCTCGGAAGTCGCCGCCTTCTTCCATGGGCGCGGCTTCGCGGTTCACGGCGTGGACAACAACCAGCGCGAGGCGTTTTTCGGCCCGCAAGGCAACACCCGCTGGAACCAGGAGCGGCTGCGGCAAACGCTGGCAGGGTTCACACACCACGAGCTTGATATTCGTGATCGCGGCGCCGTGCTGAAGCTGGTCGAGACGCTCAAGCCGGCCGTCATCATCCACACCGCGGCCCAGCCCTCGCACGACTTGGCGGCCAGCATTCCGTTCGACGACTTTGATGTCAACGCCGTGGGCACGCTGAACCTGCTGGAGGCGGCGCGGCGACACTGCCCGGAGTCGCCCTTCATTCACATGTCCACCAACAAGGTGTATGGCGACCGGCCCAACACAATTCCCCTCAAGGAACTCGAACGGCGCTGGGACTACGCCGACCCGCAGTTTGCGCAGGGCATTCCCGAGAGCTTCTCCATTGACCAGTCCAAGCATTCGCTGTTCGGCGCGTCCAAAGTCGCGGCCGATGTGATGGTGCAGGAATATGGACGCTACTTCGGCCTGCCCACCTGTTGCCTGCGCGGCGGGTGCCTGACCGGTCCGAATCATTCCGGCGTGGAACTGCACGGCTTCCTCAGCTACCTGGTGAAGTGCAACCTCGAAGGCCGCGAATACAAGATTTACGGCTACAAGGGCAAGCAGGTCCGCGACAATATCCACTCGGTGGACGTGGCGGGGTTCATGTTCGAGTTCTATCAGGCGCCCCGGTCGGGCGAGGTCTATAACCTCGGCGGGGGCAAGGACAACTCCTGCTCGATCCTGGAAGCCTTCGAGATGGCCCGAGCCTGCACCGGCAAGCAGCAAGTCCATACCTACGTGGACCAGGCCCGCAGCGGCGACCATATCTGCTACTACAGCGACCTGCGCAAGATGAAGTCGCATTACCCCCGCTGGCAACTCACCCGCCGCTTGCCTCAGAT
>DAOPPX010000042.1:0-41749 GCA_035358715.1 Verrucomicrobiota bacterium | reverse complement strand
ACGCTCCTTCCAACCCGCATTAAGGCTTACTGCTTTTCTTGAATCAGCCGTGCCTTTTCCACTTCGCGGTGGTTGACCTTGCCAGTGCCCAGCCGGGGCAGGTCGTGCAGCACCTTGATTTCCCGAGGCACGGCGAGGTTGCCCAGTCCGCGGGCGTGAATCGCGGCCCGGACTTCCTCCAGCGTCAGCCGCGGTTCATTGGTGACTGCGACCAGTCTTTCCCCGCGGACGGCATCCGGCCGGGCGATGACCGCCAGGGCAAACCTCTGGCCGTATTGGGGGAAAGCGCCGGCCAGGGCATCCTCGACAGCGGCAAGGCTGACCATTTCGCCGCTGACTTTGGCGAAGCGCTTCAGCCGGCCCAGAATGTAAACGAAGCCGGCGGCGTCCACCTTGACAATGTCGCCGGTGTCGTACCAGCCGCCGAGTGCTTGGAACCGGGAATTGGCTTCGGGGTTGAGGTAGCCGCGCATGACGTTGGGGCCGCGCACGAACAGGCGCCCCCCTTCATGCACGCCCTCGACCGGTTCAAGCCGGTGCTCGATGCCGGGCAGGAATTGGCCGGCAGAGCCGCGGCGCGGCCGCATGGGCAGGTTCACGCTCAGGCAAGGGCTGCACTCGGTAGCCCCGTAACCCTCCAGAATCCGCACGCCGAACTTGTGCATCCACAGGCTGGCGGTGGCCTCCTGGACCTTCTCCGCGCCGGCAAACAGGTAGCGCAGCGATCGAAAATCATAGGGATGAGCCTTGCGGGCGTAGCCGTTGAGGAAGGTGTTCGTGCCAAAGAACACCGTGCAGTTAAGATTGTAGAAAGCCGACGGCACCACCCGGTAATGCAGAGGAGAGGGGTAAAGAAGCACGAACACCCGCTGCACCAGCGGCAGCAACAGGCCCACGGTCAACCCGAAGCTGTGAAATAGGGGCAGGGCGTTGAAGAAACGGTCGGTCTCCATCAGGTCAACTACGGATAACATTTGGCGAATATTGGCCAGCAGGTTGCGGTGGGTGAGTTCGACGCCCTTGGGATCGGCCTCGGAGCCGCTGGTGAAGAGGATCACGGCGGTGTCGTCGGGCAGCGAGGGGCGAGGGGCACCCGGTGACGGCTCTTGTGGGTTGCGCTTTGCGGGTTGCGGGGGCTGCGCGAGGGAAAAGTTGGTCCATTGGCGGAGGAGCGCGAGGACACGTTGGGCGCGCGTGATCCGGGCCCGGACGTCTTCGAGGAACAACACTTCAATCCCGGCCTCGGTTAAGGGACCCAGGTCGAGGTTGATCCGCTGAATGAATGTCCTCGAGGTGATGACATGCTTCAGCCCCGCGAGCTGGGCGCAATTCAGCAGGAGGGCGGCGCCGGCGGAGTAGTTCAGAATAGCCGGGACCTTCCCTGCCGTCCACAGGCTGAGTGTCGTTACCGGCATGGCGTTGACGTTGGGGAGCAGCACGCCGACCCGTTGCTCGGCATCGCCCAGGAGCCCTTGCCATTGGTTTGCCAGCAAGTCTGCTCCCACCAGCAGACGCCGATAGGTGAGTTCGTGCAAGCTGGCGTCCTGGAGGACGACTTGCCGGGGCCGTTGCCGCGCGGCTTGCAGGATAGCCTCCGGGACTGTGGCCGGACCAAAGGCCATTTCGGTCTCGAACCGTTGCCGCACCATCTGGTCGCGCAGCCAATCGGTAAGCCGGGCGCGCGCGGCGGTGGCGCTGGCCTGGCCGAGCGCGGGCGGCGCGAGCAGGTCGCTGAAGTGAACCGACAGAAGTGGAAACCACTGCTTGCTGCCGGGGCTCCGGGAGAACGGCAGGCGCTGGCCGTCGCGGATGTAGGCGGTAATTACTCTGGCGCGGGTCTTGAAGATGAGGAAGCCCGTGCCGTCGAAGAGTTTCATCAACGAACCGGTGCACGAAAGGCGGCCTTCCGGAAAAAGCACGAGCCGCCCGCCCTTTTGGAGATACTCCGCCATGTGTTTGACGGCGAACGGCGAGGTCATGTCCACGGGGAAGGTGCGGCGATTGACCATGATGCGCCGGTGAAACCAGCTCAGTTCCGCCGCGGTGCTGGAGGTGACAAAGCGCCAGTCGTCTTCGAGGCAGACGCCGATGAGCAGCCAGTCCCACCACGAAACGTGATTGGGCAGCAGCAGGACCGGGCCCGGCGTGGCGAGCACCGCTGCGTTGTGCGCGCGGAAGCGATAGAGGATCCGCAATAGCCAGCGAATCAAGGTTCTCATGGAGCAGAGAGCATCTGAGTGGCGGCTGGCGGGCTGCCGCGCCGCCGAAATGGAAGGACAATCATCAGCAAAGCCGTAACTCCGACCGCAACGAGTGCGAGCCAGCGGTCAGGCGGCAGCCGGCCGGGGCCGCGCAGATCCAGCGTTCCTGCCAGAATCGCGCCGTCTCCCGGAAAAGGCGCCGTCGCCAGGACGCGCCCGGTGCGATCAGTCCATTGGGAAATGCCGGAACTGGCTACACGAAAGATGGGCAGCGCATATTCGGCGGCGCGGACCGGCGCGACGCGCGCGTGCAAATGGTGCTGCGCCTCGCCCCATCTGGCCACGTCCATGTTGGGCACGATGATCGCCCGGGCGCGCAGCCTGACCAGCCGGTCAGTCACGCGGGTGTAACTGAGATCATAGCAGACGCAGATGCCAATCTTGCCCCAGGGAGAATCCCACAGCTCTTGTGTCGAGGCGGGCAGACCATCCTTGAAGAACTGGATGGGCACAGCTTTGACCTGCTGGAAGAGGATGTCGCCGTCTGGGCCGACCACGAAGGCGGTATTGTAGAAGTTGCGCCCCGGGGCGGGGGCCTTGCCCCCGGCAATCAGGTAACGCCTGTTCTCCCGGCACCAGTCCCTGACCGCCTCGGGCACGAGGCCTCCGAACGTGTATTCGCTGAGCACCACCAATTCCGTCTCGGGATGTTCGCCAATTAACTCATCGAGCCGGAGCAGGACCTCTGTTTCGGTGGGGAACTCCATCTGGACTCCGGCAACGCGAACGCCGCCAGCCGGCGGAGCGCTCCCCGGATCGGCTAGGACGCCGCCGAGGCACAAGCCGCCGGCACCCAGGATGAGCAGCACAGCAGACTGCATCCGAGCAGAGACTGCCGTTGTCGCCGGGGCTTCGGCCTGGCGCGATGCCGCCCAGGCTGCAGCCGAAGCAACGCTCACAAGCAGGAAGCCGGCGCCATAGGTGCCCGTCACCTTCAGCGCTGCCTGCCACGGCGCGCCGGCAAAAGCGTAGCCGACATTCAGCCACGAAAAACGCAGGTAGTACAACTCGCTGCGGAAGTACTCCAGTCCGGTCCACACAAAGGGAATCATTACCCAGCCCCACCTCGGCCCGAGCCGCGCCAGGCAGAGCCGCGCCAACGCCACGAACAAGCCAAGCCAGAAGGCATAGACCAACCACAGCGCGATCGCTCCGCAGGAGAAGATCCGCCAGAAGAACGTCAGCCGCGCCGCGGCGATCAGCAGTCCGACTCCAAGCCCGGCATAGAAAGCCATGCGCCAGCGGTCGGTCTGAGCCAGGCGCAGCAGCGCGAACAGATAGACAACCATCAGAAAGCTGGCATTGACGAAGGCATAGGCCGCGTGAAAAGCGGCCGCGGCGACCGTAATCCACAGGAGGAGTCGGGCCGCCGTTGTCATGCGCCACCTTTCTCCCGCTTCGGGGTTGAATCGGAACTCGCCGCGGCGATTCGCCGGGCGTTGCGCGCAACCTGCTGCAAGTCCGCGATCAACTCCGCGGCACGCCGGGCGGGCAGACGGGACCACACCCGCGCGGCGTCCCGGTAATAACGGGGCAGGATGTCGTTCAGAAGACGGACGCCGGCGGGAGTCAAGACCACGCTGTAAACGCGGCGATCAGTGGCGACCTCCCGGCGCGCCACCCAACCGCGACGCTCCAACCGGTCCAACAGGCCGGTCACGTTGGACCGGTGCATGATCAGTTCGCGGCTCAAGGCGGTCTGGGAAAGGCCGCCGGGATTGAGGCGCAGGAGGTTGAGCACGTTGAACTGGCTGGGGCTCAAGTCCCATTGCTCGAAGAACAGCCGGCTGGCATCCCAGACGGCGTCAGCGGTTCGCAGCAGTTCCATCAGGGCCCGGTAGGCAGGGTGACGGTCGTCCGCTCGCGATCTCATGCCTATTGTTTAAACTATAATTGTTTATATGTCAACAAAATGCCCGCCTCAGGGCTGAGGCTGGAAAGCTGGCGCAGCTGTGAGCGCGCCGCGGCCTATGCCGGGGGTCTCACTTTCCAATTGCGTCGAGACCAGGCCCCGGCTGCCTCGACGGCTGTGCCTGCGCGAATCGGCCCCGGAGCCTGGCGCGCCAAACGCCAATGTTGCCCTCGCGCGGAGCGGCAGGAGCGGTGCGGGCAGCGGATCGCCATTGTCAGCGGGCCAGGGTGCCGATAGAGTAAAGGTGCGCGATGATTTCGGCCCAACAACAGGCAACGCTCAGCGGGGCCAACTGCGAGATTGCCTTCGATAATCTGACGCGCCAGCTTTACGCGACCGACGCCTCGATCTACCAGGTCGTTCCGGCGGCGGTGGCCTTCCCGGCCAACACTCGGCAGGTCGTCCTGTTGCTGGATGCCGCGGTGATGGCGGGGGTGACTGTGACGCCGCGCGGCGCCGGCACCGGGCTGGCGGGGGGCGCCTTGGGCGATGGTTTGGTCATTGATTTCTCACGCTACAACCGCCAGATCACAGACCTGGATTTGGAGCGCCGGACGGTGCGGGTGGGGCCGGGGGTGATACTGGATCAGCTCAACAGCTTCCTGCGGCCGCACAAGTTCTGGTTTGGGCCGGATGTGGCGACCAGCTCCCGCGCCACGCTGGGCGGCATGATTGCGAACAACTCCAGCGGCGCGCACGCGCCGGTCTATGGCACCACGGCTGACCATATCAACGAACTGGAGGTGGTCCTGGCCGACGGCCGGGTGGCGCTGGTGGGGGGCAAACACGACACACTGCGCAAGCAACGCGAGCTGGTCGGCGACCTGCTCTATTTCCACGGTCTGAGCATAGCGGAGCACCGGCCTCCGGTGCTGACCAAGCGCTGGCCGGGCTATGCGATTGAGCGCTGCGTGCGCGAGCCGAGTAATCTCAACCACCTGCTCTGCGGCAGCGAGGGGACGCTGGCGGTGATCGTCGCGGCCGAATTAAACATCGTTCCCATGCCGCAGCAAAAGGGCCTGGGCCTGATCTTCTTTGCCTCGATCGCGGAAGCGATGCAGGCGACGGTAGAGCTGCTCGACCTCAAACCCGCCGCCATCGAGCACCTCGACCGGGTGCTGCTGGACCAGACGAAAGGCCAACCTGCATTCCAGGCCGCGCGCGATCTCCTCGAACTGGATATTAAGCCATGCCAATCCATCCTCGCAGTCGAGTTCTTTGACGACGTGGACGACCGTTTGGCCGCGTTGGGGAAGCGGCGGCTGGGCTTGCGCAAGACGATTCTCAAGGCCGAGGCGCAAATGAAGCTGATCTGGTCCCTGCGCCAGGCGGGCCTCTCGCTCCTGACGGGCCGCAAAGGCGCCGCCAAGCCCACCACCGGCATCGAGGATGCCGCGGTGCGCCCGCAGGACTTGCCGGCATACGTCAACGGGTTGCAGTCGCTCATGGCGCCGCTGGGGCTCCAGGCTTCTTTCTACGGGCACGCCGCCTCGGGCCTGCTGCACGTCCGGCCCATTCTCGACCTGCACTCGGCCGAGGACCTGAGGAAGTTCCGCCAGCTCGCGAATGATGTCTCCGCCCTGGTCAGGAAGTTCAAAGGCTCGCTGGCGGCCGAGCATGGCGTTGGCATGGCGCGGACCGAGTACATGCCGCAGCAGCTTGGCGATGGGCTGCTGAGCGTCATGCGCGAGATTAAAGCCTCGTTCGACCCTAACAACCTGCTCAACCCGGGCAAGATTGTCCCGGATGGCCGCTTCAAGATAGACGCCAACCTGCGCCTGGGGGCGGGCCATGAGCTGAAGCTTCCCTTCTCGCCCGTGCTGGCGTTTGCGGCGAAAGACGAGTCATTCACGCGCAACCTGGAACAATGCAACGGCTGCGGGGGCTGCCGGAAAGAGACGCCCACGATGTGCCCGACCTTCCTCGCCACCGGCGAGGAGATTATGAGCACGCGGGGGCGGGCCAACGCGATTCGCGCGGCGCTGGAGTTGCGGGGCGTGGCGGGCGGCGACGCGCTGCGCAGCGCGGAACTGGAGGCGGCGCTGAGCAACTGCCTGTCCTGCCGCGCTTGCACAATCGAATGCCCCTCGAACGTGAACATGTCGTTGCTCAAAGCCGAGCTGCTGAACGCGCGGATTCGGCGCGACGGCTTGTCCTGGCGCGAGCGGCTCATCAGCAAGGTGGACTTGCTGGGGCGGCTCGGCTGCGTCATGCCGCGGCTGGCCAATGCGCTCTTGGACTCGCTGTTCGTGCGCGGCCTCTTGAGCAAGACCCTGGGCCTGGCCTGGCAGCGGCCGCTGCCGCACTACGCGCGGCAGCGCTTCGACCGCTGGTTTGCGCGCAGAGGCCGCTCGCCCAAGGCCCCGCGCGGGCGGGTGGTGCTGTGGGACGACACCTTCGTGCGGTATCATGAGCCGCATATCGGCATTGCGGCGGTCAAGGTGTTGGAGGCCGCCGGCTTCGAGGTGGCCCTGCCGGCTGGGCGGAAGTGCTGCGGGCGGCCCGCCTTCAGCCAGGGCAACCTCGAGGAGGCCAGCCGCCTGGGACACCACAACCTGGCGTTGCTCAGCCGGGATGTGGATGGCGCGCCTGTCATCTTCCTGGAGCCGTCATGCTACTCCATGTTTGTCGAGGACTACCGCGAGCTGAAGCTGGAAGGCGCCGACCGCGTGGCGAAGCGCTGTTTCCTTTTCGAGCAGTTCATCGAGGGGCTGCTCAGCCACGAGCCGGAGGCTCTGCGGTTCAAGACCAAGGCGGGCAACATGGTCATTCACGCCCACTGCCACGCCAAGGCGCTGACGGACCCGGCCCACATGCGGCGGCTGGCGGAGCGGCTGCCTGAACGCAACGTGACTCTGCTGGACACAGGCTGCTGCGGCATGGCTGGCGCGTTCGGGGCGCTGGCGTCAAAATACGAGCTCTCCCTCAAGGTCGCCGAGCCGCTCGCGCAGAAGGTGCGGAGCCAGCCCTTCGGGACGGTGATCGTCGCCTCCGGCACCAGTTGCCGGCACCAGATTGACCACCTGGCGACCGTCCGCGCCCGCCACATGGCCGAGGTGCTGGCGGATGCGCTGGCCTCGTCGTAGGCGGCAACTTTGCCCCGTTGAGCCGCCTCTCACCCTGCCGCCATCGGTCTTCCCCGACACTTGGCGGCAAGGCACCTGGCTGATCCATGACCCGCGCGTTCCCCGGCGGACTTCGGGCACTCGAGCGCGTTAACGGGCAGGCGCGGGTCCACCGCGCCGATGAACTCGCGCCGCCCCAAATGTGGTTGCGCGGCGGGCGGGAGGTTTGGAAAGCTAGAGCCTATGAGACCTGTCTGCGCAGTCCTGGGATTCCCACTCGCACTGTCCGTCATGCTGGGATTGATCATGCCGGGATTGAGACTGTGCGCCGCGCCGGCGGCGGGGGCGGGTGCTGCCGCGGCGGCAGGGTGGGCAGAGGTCGAAATCACGCCGCCGCTGGGCATTGCGTTGGGCGGCCGGGGAGGGGCGCAAACAGCCGCCAACAAGGTGCTCGACCCGCTGTACGCCCATGTCCTGTGCCTGCGCGACGACCACGGGAAGGGCTTTGTTCTCGTCTCGCTCGACCTGATCGGCTTGCCGCACGACTTGAGCGACCGCCTTCGCGCGCGGCTCGTGCAGGAGTTGGGAGTGGAGTGGAACCTGGTGGTGCTGAACGCCTCACACACCCACAGCGGACCTTACATGCTGCGGAGCTTGATGGCCGGTATAGACCCCGCTCCGCGGACGGAGGTGGACTACTTCAGCGCGCTCGAGACGAAAGTGATCGGCGCCGCGCGCGCGGCGGGCCGGGCCATGCGGCCGGTGCGGGTGGAGACATTTCAGGGCAGCGCGAGGGTTGGCATCAACCGCCGTGGCAAGAACAAGCAAGGGCAGAATGCGGGCATGCTCCCCGACATGAACGGACCGCGCGACGACCGGGTCTGGGTGATGAAGCTAACGCCCGAGCCGGGCGGCCCCCCCGCGATAGTGTTTTCCTGCGCCTGTCATGCGGTCATTACGTATGGATTCGATTATGCCGCCCTCTCCGCTGATTTCCCCGGGGCGGCCCGCAACCTCCTGCGGGAGGCGCTCGGCCCGAAAACGCACGTCCAGTTTGTGCAGGGCTTCGCCGGAGACATCCGGCCGCGCGCGCTGGCGGACCTGGAGAACGGCCGGTTTCGCAAGGCAACGCCCGCGGACCTGGAGCATGCCGCGCGTGAGCTGTCCGGCGCCGTCCTGGCCGCCCTGAAGGCGCCCGGCGAGAAGTTGTCTCTGGACCTGGCGGGAGCCAGTGACCGGCCATTCCTGCCGCGCGGCCAGGCCCCGCCACGCGAGCGCTACGAGAAAATGCGGGCCGCTGCGCTGGCCCAGACGAACGCCTACCGGCTCGCGGTGGCGGATTACTGGCTCAAGCGTTACGATTCGGGCGAAGGCTTTGCCCGGGGCGATGCCTGGCCGCTGGGCCTGATTCGATTGTCGGAGAACCAATGGATAGTGCATTGCGGCGGCGAGCCGTGCACCGAATGGCGGGCGAAGATGGCGCGATGGCTGGCGCCGCTCAACATTGTAACCTGGGGTTACAGCCAGGAGGCCAGGTCGTACCTGCCAACAGAGGCAATGCTGCCCGAAGGCGGTTACGAGGTGCTGGATTCCAACCAGGGTCGAGAAAGCACGCCCGCGCCGTTCGCGCCCGGCATCGAGCGCGCGGTCCGCGAGAGTCTGCTGCGGCAGTTGGCGTTCATCCGTGCCGGGACACCCTGAGGCGGGTTAAAAATGGAGTCCTGGCGATGGCGGTCACCTGCCCGGGGAATGCGGCAGTTCGTGGATATCCTGTTGCACCCCCATATGGGTGACCACTCCTACAACTTGGAGCAGGACATAACCAATCGCGACGGTGAAGATCACTGCCACGACCACAACCCACAACCAACGAGCAGACGCCTTGAGCTTATTCCGATGGAAATGTTCGCGTGAAACGTGCCGTTTCTCCGGTGGCGGCGAGTTGCTCGCGCTGGGGGAGGCTTCGTGGTGGTGGCGCGCGACCGGGAGACCAGGCGGGAAGGGAATGTGCGGCGTCTGGCCGTGGCGCAGAGTGTCCACCAACGCAGCGGCTTTGGCCGGCTCAATGCCTCGCGCGGCCAGGCTCGTCCGGATTTCCTCGTCGGAATGGCTCGCGTCGAGCATTCCTTTGGCAAACTCCACATCTGACGGCAGAATCTCGTGAATCATAGCCGATGTTTCACCGCCATTCCCCCTACGCCGCGGGCCCGGCGGCAACCTCCCAAATTCTGCCCCAACGGCGCGCCTCTGGCAAGTCAGATCAGACAATCTGATTAAACCGCTGTTGATCGGCGCGGGGGGGCTCGAGCGCATCTCGGTTCTTGATAGGCCTTTTCCGGGTCAAGGGCGCAAGAAAAGCGGTTGCGCAACTGCGGTGTGGCATTAACACCCCCCGACAGCAGTCTCAACGCCCTGCACAGCCCCCCAATGGGTTGCCAGCCCCGACGTTGCCCCCCCGTCCCAATGCCGTAGTACCTCTGACCCGGGGTTAGAGGTACTACGGTATTGGGACGGGGGGCGGACGATGGGGAGAGGGCGGGGCGCGGGGGCGGAGAAGGTCCGGAAGTGCCATGCGATTCGTGCCGGCTATGAAACTTTCGCCTTTGAACTTCGCCCTCGCTTGCCTATAACCACGGCGTGTCCGGGCCGTTCGCACAACCCATTGATGCCAGCACGCGCTTCTGCGCCGTGTATGGTTATCCTGTCAGGCACTCGGCGTCGCCGGCTATGCAGAACGCCGGCTTGGCCGCGCTCGGGCTCAACTGGCGCTACCTTGCCTGCGAAGTTCATCCGGACGATCTGCGCGCCGCCATCAAGGGAGCGCAGGCGATGAGCTTCATCGGGCTCAATCTCACCGTCCCGCACAAGCTGTTGGCGGCGGACATGGTGGATGTCCTGGATGAATCGGCCAGGAGTTGGGGGGCGGTCAATACCATCCGCTTCGAGGGTAAGGACGGGCACGGCGTCTGGCGGTCCCTGCGCGAGTTTACGGAAGCCCCCTGCCAAACCCGGTCGCATGGCTTCAACACCGACGCCGATGCGATTGCGCGCTCGCTGCGAGAAGATTTGGGGGTGGAGTTGCGCGGCGCCAGGGTCCTGTTGCTGGGTGCCGGCGGAGCAGGGCGGCCCGCCGCGTTGAAGCTCGCCGCCCAACGTGTCGCGGAGGTTTGCCTGGTCAACCGCACCCGCAGCAAGGCCGGCGCCGTCGCAGACGAAATCCGCCAGCGCAGCCCGGAGGTGAAGGTGACGCTGGGTTATCCGGAGGGCCCAGTGGACTTGGTGCTGAATGCGACGTCGCTGGGCCTGAAGGCCGATGATCCGTTGCCGATTGACGAGCGGCAGTTTCCTCTCGGGCGGGCGGGTGCGGTGTACGACATGGTCTATCGGCCCGCGGAAACCACTTTTCTCAAGGCGGCCAAAGCAGCCGGCTGCCGCAGCGCCAACGGTCTCGGGATGTTGCTCTACCAGGGGGCCGCAGCCCTCGAACTCTGGACCGGCCAAACTGCGCCGGTCGAGGACATGCGTCGGGGGTTGGAAAGGAATGTGTACGGCTGACTCGTCACTCATGCTCACACCAGACTTCGACCCAAACATCTGGGCCGCCGTTCCTTTCCATTTCTGGTCTCTGGTGTGTTTTGTGTTCGGCTCCATGGTGGGCAGCTTCCTCAACGTGTGCATCCACCGGCTGCCGCTGGGGCAAAGCATCGTTTCGCCGCCCTCCCATTGTCCGCACTGCAAGTATTCCATCCCGTGGTATCTAAATGTTCCGCTGTTCACCTGGCTGTATCTGCGCGGCAAGTGCCGGAACTGCGGCGCGCCCATTGCCATCCGCTATTTCCTGGTCGAACTGCTGACGGCGGTGACCTTCCTGTGCTGCTGGCTGACGTTCGGGGGCCAGTCTGCCGCGCTCGCCCTGGTCTATGCCCTCTTTCTGTCCGGCCTAATCGCCGCCACCTTCATTGACTTCGAGCACTTCATCATCCCCGATGAGATTACCATTGGCGGCATGGTGGCCGGGTTTGCATGCTCCTTCTTGTTGCCGGCGCTCCATGGGCAAGTCTCACCGTCCGGCGGGCTGCGTCAAAGCCTCCTGGGCATGGGCATTGGCGCGGGAATCATCTATCTGATTCTGCGCGTGGGCAAACTCCTGTTCGGCCGCCAAAGAGTAACGCTGCCCGCCGATGCCAAGGTCGTCTTCAGCGAAACCGCCGTCCATTTGCCGGACAGCGATATTCCCTACGAGGACCTGTTCTATCGCCGCTCGGACGTGATCGCCTTTCACGCCCGCACGCTGGAACTGGCGGACCGGGGCTACAAGGACGTGCGGGTGCGGCTAAGTCCCGACTTGCTGCGCATTGGCGAGGAGGAACTTAACCCGCAGGACGTGCCATACCTGGCGGCCGACTGCACCGAGATTGTGCTGCCGCGCGAGGCGATGGGGCTGGGAGACGTGAAGTTCATGGCTGCCATCGGCGCGTTTCTCGGGTGGCAGGCGGTGCTATTCTCCCTGATGGTCAGTTCCATGATCGGTTCGGTGGTGGGCGTCGCCCTGATTCTGCTCCGCAAGCGCGAATGGTCCTCCCGCTTGCCTTACGGCCCCTACATCGCGCTGGCGGCAGCGATCTGGATTTTCGGCGGCAAACGCCTGGTCCAATGGTGGTTCGGGATGTGATGTGTCCAACGCCTGCCTTTCAATGTGACACCACGCCTCCAACACGCCGACATCCTGCCGGCACCGCGAGGCTGGGCGGCAGGCTGAGGGCTGCAGCCAGCGCGCAGACGGGCGGGTGAGGGATTGCGGGGCGGGGAGGTTTGGGTCAGACTTGGGGCATGAAAGCAAGCGAGACGAGCAATCAATCCGGTTGGCCGGGGGTCTCCCGGCGGAAGTTCATTGCGGCGGGCGGGGCGGCGGCGGCCGCATTTACGATTGTGCCGCGGCATGTGCTGGGCGGGGCGGGGTTTGTGGCGCCGAGCGAGAAGATCACCCTGGCCCTGATCGGTTGCGGCACGCAGGGATTGCGGGAACTGCCGGGCCTGTTCGCGCTGCCCGAGGTGCAGATTGTCGCCGTGTGCGATCCGGTCAAGGACGGGCACGATTATGTGGACTGGTCCCGGGACGGGCATCGGGCGGCGATTGCCGAGATGCTGCGCCGGCCGGATTGGCGACGGGGCGAGCCGGGCATTCCCGGGGGGCGCGACGTGGCCAAGGAGATCGTCGAGGCCGTCTATGCGAGCCAGCGGCAGACGGAGAAGTTCCGGGGTTGCACGGCTTATGCCGATTTCCGCGAACTGCTGGAGAAGGAAAAGGACGTGAACGCCGTCAAGGTGATGACCCCGGACCATCTGCACGCGACGGTTGCCATCGCGGCGATGAAGCGGGGCAAGCATGTGATGATGCATAAGCCGCTGGCCAACCGCCTGCAGGAGGCGAGGTGGGTGATCGAGTGGGCGCGGAAGACGAAAGTGGCAACGCATTTCCTGCCCGCCAGTGACGGCGCGAACCTCCGGGAGATCAAGAGCTGGATTGACGGCGGCGCGATCGGCACGTTGCGCGAGATTCATAATTGGTCCAATCGGCCTGTGTGGCCGCAATACCCGACGATCCCGACGGACCAGCCGCCGGTGCCGGCGGGGTTCGATTGGTCGCTGTGGCTGGGGCCGTCGCTGGACCGGCCTTATCATCCGCATTACACCCATGCGGTGTTCCGGGGGTGGTATGAGTTTGGCGGCGGGGCGCTGGCCGACATGGGGCATTACAGTTTGTGGCCGGTGTTCCGGCTGTTTGAATTGGACGCGCCGGTGCTGGTGGAATCTAGGTCCAGCCACGTCTGCACGGTCAAGGACCAGGTATCCGTCCGAATCAGGAACGACTACTCATTCCCGGCGGCCTGCACGATCCGGTTCAAGTTCGCCTCCAAGGGTGCGAGGCCCGCGCTCGACCTGTTCTGGTATGACGGCTCGATACGCCCGCCCACGCCGGAGGAGTTGGAGCGGGACAACAAAGAGCTGCCGTCCGAGGGGATGATGTTTGTGGGCGATGGCGGGAAGATCCTCGCGGGTTTCCGCGCGGAGAACCCGCAGCTCATTCCTGAGCATAGAATGCGGGAATTCCGCGCTGCGGCCAAGGACCCGAAAGCGGCGGGTCAGCCCGAGCCGCGACCGGCCTGGCGCGACGCCGGAGCCGCGTGGGTGGCAGCCTGCAAAGGGGGCCAGCCCACCTATGGGGATTTCCTCCTTGCCGGGCCGATTTCGGACGCTTTCAACCTGGGCGCGGTCTCGTTGCGGCTGGGAGGCAAGCGGCTGGTGTTCGACGCCGGGGCGGCAAAGGTCACCAACGCCGCCGATGCGAACCGGTGCCTGGGCCGCGAGTATCGCGCGGGGTGGGAACTGACCGGCCCGGGGGCATAGGTGTTGGCGCGGAGCGGGAGGGCTCATCGGCTGGCCGGGGCGCACCAAGCTCAGGCGGAGACGACTTGCCGAGGGGTCCGTTCTTGCCCAAACGCAGGCGCTCTGGCCGGACACCCGAGGCACAACCGAGGCAATCATCAGCTTGATGCGCCCCGGGGGCGCCCAAAACGATTTGAATATGGGAATTGCCATTTCGTCCGAGTTACACTAAGTCTGGTTACAGCTACAGCTAGACTTTAACTTTTGATATGAATTCGATTCCAAGCCAAACCACGAACTGCGGAGAATCCCGCCGCACCTTTATCCGAAAGGCCGCAACGGCAGCCGCAGCCGTCAGCGCCACCAGCCTCTTCAAGACACCCGTCTATGGCCAAAGCCAGGCGCCCGCTCCGGGCCGCGTTCTGGGAGCCAATGACCGCGTCCGGGTGGCCTATATCGGCACGGGCAAGCAAGGCCTGCTTCACATCGAGACGGGGAAGAAATACGCCCAGGACAGCAATATCGCCCAGGTGGCAGTGTGCGACGTTTACCAGCGGCATCTGGACACGGCCCGTGAGGCTATCGGCGGCAGCCAGGCTGACGCGTTTCGCGACCACCGCAAGTTGCTGGAGCGGAAGGACGTTGACGCTGTTGTGGTGGCGCCGACCGATCCGTGGCACGCGCAGGTGAGCATTGACGCGCTCGAGGCGGGGAAACACGTGTTTTGCGAGAAGCCGATGAGCCGCTACCTGGCCGAGGCTTTTGAAGTCTATGACACCGTCAAGAAAACCGGCAAGACCTACGTCATCGGATCGCAAGGCTGCATGGACTCCAAATGGCACAAGGCCGCCGAGTGGATCAAGGCGGGGAAGCTCGGTCCGCTCGTCTGGGGCCAGGGCTCCTATTGCCGCAACAACAAGAAGAACAGCGAGTGGACCTTCCCCGTTGATCCTGCGATGAATGAGCAGAACATTGATTGGAACCGCTGGCTCGGCAAGACACCGAAGATTCCGTTCAATCCCGAGCGCTTCTTCTGCTGGCACAAGTACTACGCATACAACTCGGGCATTATAGGCAACCTGCTGCCGCACCGCTTCCAGCCCCTGATGCTGGCGACCGGCAACCCGGAATTCCCGCGCCGCGTGGTGGCCACTGGCACACGCAAGGTCTCGACCGACCGCGAAATCACCGACACCACCCATTTGCTGACGGAGTTCCCGAGCGGGCTGACGTTGATGGTCGTGGGCACGACGGTGAACCAGGTGGGTTTGTCCGAGATGTTGAGGGGACGCAAGGGGAGGGTGGAGTTCGCTTCGAGCCAGAACCGGGCGGAGTTCATGCCCGAACAGATTTTTGCCGATGAGCTGGAGGCCGAGACACATTCCGACCCGCAGCCGCCGGAGAGGATCGAACGGCTGGAAAAGGACTTCTACGACTGCATCCGCAGCGGGAAGATGCCGGTGGCGAACGTCGAGCTGGCCATTCGGGCGCAAACCGTGCTGTGCCTGGCGGAGATGTCCGAGCGGCTGGGACTGGCGCTGTTCTTCGAAGAGAAGACCCGCACGATCAAGACCGGCGACGGGCGTGTGATCCCGCCGCTGACCTATGACAGCGTGGTGCCGCCGATGAGTTAGGCCTTTTCCTCGAGCAGTTCGCGACGCGCGCCGCTCAGGAGCTGCTCGATAAACGCGGTCGAATAAACGCCGCGACGGAAGTTGGGGTCCTGGAGGATCGCCTGCTGGAACGAGATAGTCGTCTTCACGCCGGTGATCATGTACTCGGCCAGCGCGCGGCTCATCTTGTTCATGGCCTCGCGCCGGTCGCGGCCGAAGGTGACCAGCTTGGCGATCATCGAGTCGTAGGCCGATGGGATGGTGTAGCCGGCATAGACGTGGGAATCCACGCGGACCCCGCGGCCGCCGGGCTGATAGTACATTTCAATGCGGCCGGGACTGGGGCGAAACTCATCGAAGGGGTCTTCGGCGTTAACCCGGCATTCGATGGCGTGGCCCTTAAGCTGAATATCGCTCTGGGAATGACGCAGGGGCTGGCCCATCGCAAGCATGATTTGATAGCGCACCAGGTCAATGCCGGTGACTTCCTCAGTAACCGGGTGTTCGACCTGAATGCGCTTATTCACTTCGAGGAAGTAGAACCGGCCATCGTTGTCCACGATGAACTCGACCGTGCCGGCATTGGTATAATTGGCCGCCTCGGCAATCTTGATGGCGGCTTTTCCCATGCGATCACGCAACTTCCGGAACTTGGGGTTTTCCAGCAGGGGAGAGGGGGATTCCTCGACCACCTTCTGGTTGCGGCGCTGAATCGAGCAATCCCGCTCTCCCAGGTGGATGATGTGGCCCTTGTGATCGCCCAGGATCTGGAACTCAATGTGGTGGGGATTCTCGATGAACTTCTCGACGTAAACTCCCGAGTTTCCAAACGCCTTCTCGGCTTCGCCCCGCGCGGTGTGGTAGCCCTTGACCAGCGAAATGTCGTTGTGCGCCACTCGCATCCCCCGGCCCCCGCCGCCCGCAATGGCCTTGATCATGACCGGGTAGCCGATGCGCTTGGCGACCGACAGCGCGTCCTGCTCGCTTTCGACAACCCCTTCCGAGCCTGGCGGGGTGGGCACATCGGCCTTCTTGGCCAATGCCCGGCTGACGGCCTTGTCCTCCAAGGAGTTCATGGCCCGGGAGTTCGGGCCGATGAACCGGATGTTACAGCTCTCACACACGTCGGCGAAGTGGGCATTCTCCGCCAGGAAGCCGTAGCCGGGGTGGATGGCGTCCACGTCCGTGATTTCGGCGGCGCTGACGATGCGATCTATTCGCAGGTAACTGTCGCTGGATGGCGCTTTGCCGATGCAGATGGCCTCGTCGGCCAACTGCACGTGCATGGAATTGGCATCCGCTTCCGAGTAGATGGCGACAGTGCGGATGTTCAGTTCCTTGCAGGCGCGGATAATGCGAACGGCGATCTCCCCGCGATTGGCGACCAGTATCTTTTCAAACATGCCTGGAGACGTTGAAGCGTTAAGGCGCTGGAGCGAGCCCCTTGGTCGGGAGATACGCGAACCGGATCACGACGGGCGGATCTTGAACAGCGCCTGGCCGAACTCCACCGGCTTGGCGTTCTCGACCATCACCTGGGTGACGACGCCCTTGGCCTCCGCCTTGATCTCGTTCATTACTTTCATTGCTTCGATGATGCAAACCACCGTCTCGGGGCTGACTTCAGTGCCTACCTCGACATACGGTGCCGATTCGGGGGAGGGCGCGCGGTAGAAGGTGCCGATCATGGGAGACTTGATCTCCAGTTCGTTGCTGGCCGGCGCGGGGGGTGGGGCGGCCGCTACCGGGGCAGGTACCGGGACTGCGATTGGGGGGGCATACGCCACCAATGGCGCGTCTTCGGACGCGACCGCAGGTCCACTTCCATTTGAGCCGCGCTTGAGCCTGATCTTGAAGTCCTGCTTCTCGAGTTCGAACTCCGTAACGGCGTTCTTCCTCATCAGGTCAATAATAGCTTTGATGTCTTTTAGGTCCACAGCGGTCTATGCTGAACGTTACACTGTCCGTAATTGTCTGCCGCATTCATTATCTCGATTGCTGCAGAGGGTATCAGAACACGTCGTAAGTCGTCAACAGGGGAATCCATTGATTTTCTGCGGTTCCGGGATAGGTCTATTCCAAGGGAGAAACAGCCGGATTTGGCCGAATACTCAGCCCTCGTTAACGTTAATGGCCGCTTCCAACGCCAAAAGGTAGGAATTCGCCCCGAAGCCCAGGATTTGCCCCACGCAAACCGGGGCAATCAGCGACCTACGCCGAAACTCCTCCCGGGCATGGACGTTGGACAGGTGGATTTCGATGGTTGGTATGCCAACAGCCGCAATCGCATCTCGCAATGCAACACTGGTATGGGTATAGGCAGCGGGATTCAGGACGATTACGTCCCATTTCCCCCTGGCTTCCTGAATCCAGCTTACAAGTTCCCCCTCCTGGTTGGTTTGGCGGAAGTCCACCACGGCCTTGAGTTTCTTGGCCCGGGCGCGGACTTTGGCCTCGATTTCGGCCAAAGTCGCGCGGCCATAGACTTCAGGCTCGCGCTGGCCCAGGAGGTTCAGATTCGGGCCGTTCAGGTAAAGGATCTTCATCGGGCAGCCAGAAGCTATCGAGTATGCCGGGCGCTGTCGAATGGAATTATGCCCGGTTGGGGACGGCGGCGGACAACTTGGGAGTGGGGGCGTCCGGTTCCCGCTTTCCCAGAAGCCAACCCAGAAAGGTGAAGGCGGGCCAGGCGAGCGCGGGAATGTACAACCCAAATTCGTATAAGCTCTGCAAGCTCCAACCCAGCGCGCCAAGCCAGACTGCGAACCTTAGCCAGTGCTCGGGCCCTGCGGACCGCCCGGCGCATGCCCGCGGGAAACCCCACGCCAGCGCGCCGACGATAAACAGGGTGTAGGCCGCCATACCCGCAATGCCCGAATCAGATGCCTGCTGCAAGTAGTCGTTGTGCGTCAGGCGCGCCATCTCGGATTCAGGCCGTTTAACCTTCTGATAGGCGATGGCGAAGGTGCCCGGACCGGTGCCGAACAGGGGCTTGGCGTTAACCGTTTGGACGGCGGCGCGCCAATAATCGAACCGGGCGGTAACGCTTGTCGCCCCTTTCTGAAAGAAGGCGGCGTATTTCCAGAAGAAACCAGCCAGCCCGGCCAGCAGAATGCCGGTCACCAGTGCGGTCTTGAGACGCCGGCTAAACCGCACGCGCAGCAGTGCCAGCAGGCCGAGCAGCAGCATCAGCAGCCAACCGCCCTTCGAGCCGGACCAGTACAGGCAGGCCAGGCTGCCAATTCCAGCCAAGCCGATCAGGAGGCAACGGGCCGCCGGTGTCAGAAACGCGCGCAGTTGCCATAGGACGGTTAGAACCACCGGCAGCAGCAGCAGCAAGACCCCCGCCAGGGTGTTGGGATAAAAGAGCGTGCCGAATATGCGTTCACTGGTGATCCGCGTCAGGTAGTCCGGCGACACTTCGTTCATGTGGGGATACACGTAGAGAAAGAAGTACTGACGCGACTGCTTGAGTCCGCCGAAATGCTGCTCCCAGCCGACAGCCAGGACCATCAGGAGCGCCCCGAGCAGGCCAACCCAGAACGGCCAGAGCCGCCCGACCCGGCCTAGCGAAAAGTAGCCGAGGTAAAAACAAAGCGCGCACGCGCCGAAGTGTTTGAGTGTGGCGCCCGACAGCCCCGGATCGGCGGACTGGGTGGCGGCGATACCCTGCCAGACCAGCCAGATCAGCGGCAACGCGACCAGCCAGCCTGGGGCGGTGGATTTCCAGCGCGCAACCACTGCGCCCAGGGCGGCGACCAAAACCAGTGCCCCGTATGCCCATGCAATCGGCCATGGATACCCGAACAGGAACTCATACAATCCCTCCGGGGCGGTCACCCACTTCTCGGTGATCGGCGGGTTGCCGAACTTCAACAGTGACAAGCCCAGAAACGCTCCCAACAGGCCGGCAAAAACAGCCGCCAGCCGCTCGGTTCGCAGGGCCTTTGCAGGTTGCTCCTGGGATTTCAAGCTACAGGTGGAGTTTCAGCAGTCCGACCTCCAGGGCCAGCGCTTCCTGGACGTTGGTCTGGAGCCAGCGCTGGAGCTCCTCGATGATGCGCAGGTTCTCCAGTGCCGCCTTGGGCGAGAGCCGCCGCGCCACCTGCTGCGTCCCTGCCAGTTGCGGAAAGACCAGTAGGGAGTGGGGGGGGGATGGCTCCTGCCCGCCCGTCCCGGCCCCGGCCGGGCCACGGGCCACGGACCACGGACCACGGCCCTCGACTCCCCCCAGAGTCTGGAGCCAGACATCGCGCAGCCACCATTGAAGGGCCAGCAGGAAGTCGGCCCGCTGGCGGCGATATTCGGCTTCCACAGTGGCATTCAGTTCCTGCTCCCATTTGTCGCGCAAACTGGCGTCGGCTTCTTCGTACTTCTCCAGCGGCGAGCGCGCGTTGAGGGTTTCCTCGATGTTGCTCCTGACTACCTTCAGTTTTCGAAGCAGCACGTCCATGAGGCGGTAGCGGCCCAATAGGCTCTTCTGGTTGGACGCCGCCATCTCGCTGAACGCGCTCAGCCACTCGATCTGCTCCGGGGCCAATGCCTGCGGCCCCTCACCGGCGAAATTCAGGCGCAGGCAGCGCGACAGAATGGTCTCCAGCAAACGATCCGGCGCCGTCGTGAGCAGAATCAGCACCGAATGGGGAGGCGGCTCTTCGAGAGTCTTGAGAAAGGCGTTGGCTGCGTTCGGGTTCATTCGATCCGCGCCGACGATGATGCCAATCTTGTATTGGCTCTCAGTGGGCTTGAGATTGACGACGTCCAGCAGCACGCGCCCCGGACTGTCCTCGCGGCGGGTGATCTGGCCGATCCTGATCTGGCGCAACCTAGACTCGGGGCGCACCCAGAACACGTCGGCGTGATTGCCGTCTTGAACCTTCTGGCAGCCAAGACAGCGGTCGCAGCAATCAACCGCCGCGCCGTTGCGTTGGACGGGGTGCTGGCAGTTCAGGGTCTGGGCCAGCGTGCGCGCCAGGGCTTCCAACGGCTCGAGGTGGTGGCCGGTAAACAGGTAGGCGTGCGCCAGTCGCTTGCGTTCGAGCGAGCGTTGCAGCAGCTCCACGCCTTGCGCCTGCGCGGGAAAGTCTTTGAATGCCATCAGCCTTGTTATAGTTGCCCGGCGCAAAGAAGGGAAGCTGCCATTTCAATCCGAGTTGACGGCGAGAGGCCGGGCACTTAAACCCTTGGCATGGAATGCAAAAAGTCGAGCAACGCGCGGTTCTGCAATTGCACCTACCCGGGCTGTGAGAAGCACGGCGTCTGCTGCGAATGCCTGCAATACCACCTGGGCATGCGCCAGCTTCCCGGCTGCTGCTTCCCCAAAGAGGTCGAGCGCACCTACGACCGGAGCTTCGAGCGCTTCGCCGCCCTGGTCACCGCGCGCCAGGTCTGAACGGGCCGCCTGTTACGTGTTTGACCGCTGTGGGCCGTTCCCGCAAGCTGAGCGCATGGCAAACACGTTTGGGCACCTGTTTCGCATCACAACCTGGGGAGAATCGCACGGCGGCGGGGTCGGCGTGGTCGTGGACGGCTGTCCGCCGCGGCTCGCGTTGACCGAGGCCGACATTCAGCCGGAGCTGGATCGCCGCCGGCCCGGCCAGTCGAAGATCGTCTCCCCGCGAAAGGAATCGGACACCGTGCAGATCCTCTCCGGCACGTTTGAGGGGAAGACACTTGGCACGCCCATCTGCCTCTGGGTGAAGAACGAGGATGCCCGGCCCGAAGCTTATACGGAAATGGCCCGCAAGTTCCGCCCTTCCCATGCCGACTATACCTATCAAGCCAAGTTCGGCATTCGCGCCTGGCCCGGCGGCGGGCGCACCAGCGCGCGTGAGACCGTGGGGCGCGTGGCGGCGGGCGCCATTGCCAGGAAGATACTCCGCGAGCGCTTTGGCGTGGAAGTGCTTGCTTACGTGCAGCAGGTTCAGCGCATTGTTGCCAAAGCCGACCCCGAGCGGGTCAAGGCCAGGGCCATCGAATCCAACATCGTTCGCTGTCCCGACCGCCAGGCGGCGGCCAGAATGATTCGGCTGATTGAGGAGACGCGCCGGGCCGGCGACACTGTCGGCGGGGTTGTCGAGGGGGTGGCGCGGGGCGTTCCGCCCGGCTGGGGCGAACCCGTCTTCGATCGGCTCGAAGCGGACTTGGCCAAGGCCATGCTGAGCCTGCCGGCGTCCAAGGGGTTTGAGATCGGTTCGGGCTTTGGCGGCATTCTGCTCACGGGCACGCAGCACAACGACCCGTTCCGTGCCCGCGGCGGCAAAGTCTTTACCACCTCCAACCGTTCCGGCGGGATTCAGGGCGGCATCTCGAACGGCCAGACCATCTACTTCCGGGTCGCCTTCAAGCCGGTCGCGACGGTGATGCGCGAGCAAAACACGGTGGACACCCGGCTCAAGAACACCACGCTAAGGGCACGAGGCCGTCACGATCCCTGCGTGCTCCCGCGGGCGGTGCCGATGGTCGAGGCGATGACCGCCCTGGTGCTCGTGGACCACGCACTGCGCCACAAGGCGCAGTGCGGTTAGGGACAAGGAGCCACTGCCGTCGAGCGGTAATACCGCCGGGCCGCGGTGTTCGTAACCGTGATCTGCCACAGGCCGCCGGGATTGCTCACCGTGTTGGTGCTGCCCGCCAGCACCTCCCAATTGCTCATCGGCGCGGCCACATCCGCGCTGCCCACCACGTAATACTGCGCCTGCGGCGTGCCGAGGAACGTCAGCGTGAAGGTGCCGTCCTGGTTGTCCGCAATGCCCACAATCGCATTGGTCTGACTGCACGCGACGAGGCTCTGCACCACCTGCTCCAGGCTGTCACTGCTGCCGGTAAAGATGACGTCGCCGGCATACTCGGCCACGACTGTGTTGGTGCCAACCGGCAGGGCGGCGGTGCTGGCGCTGGCGACACCGCTGACCAGGACGTTGGTGCTGAAGGGCACGCTGTTGGCCAGGAAGACGACATCGCCGCTCGGTGTGCCCGTCGCGGGCGGCACCGCGGTCACCGTCGCGGTAAACGTCACGTTCGATCCCTCCGTCGAGGGGTTTCGCGACGAGACCAGGGCGGTGGCGGAGGCCGGCGGCGGAGTAGCCGTTACTGCATAGTCAAAGGCGCCATTGGCAACATTCGCGCCGTTGTAGCCTTTGATGTGCAAATACCACGTCCCGCTGGTGTTGGGCACCGTGACCAACGTGCCGCTGGTCCACTGGGTCTCGGTGTCGGTCCAGGTGTGGGTCGGCGAACTGTCCCAGGCATAGCGGTAATACTGAACCTGGCCCGGCCCGAAGCCGCTCACTGCCGTCCAGGTGACGTTGCTGCCAACGGGCAGCGTCGCTTGGTCCGGGGTAACGCTGCCTGCGCCCGGAGGAACGGAGAGCGTCCAGGCTGCGATTGAGCCCTGCTGGCCGGTCGCGTTGTGCCAGGAACCGCGCGTTTCGGTCTGGTTGTCGCGGGCTTCCAGCGTGTAGGTGTACTGAGTATTGGGGGTCAGGCCGGTGTCAGCCGCGGCCAGAGCCTTGCCCCAGCCAGAGATGGCCGAGCCGTTGCGGTATACCCGGGCCCCGACGTCGCCAACCCGGTAGTAATTGCCCGAGCTGTTGCTGGCCTCGTCGGCGGCTTCAGTGGCGCCGGCGGCGATGCCCACGCCCTGGTCCAGCGGGAGGGCCCAGGCGAGGTTAACCTGGCTTGGGCTGGCCGCGGTCGCACTCGAGAAGGCCGGGTTCTGGGGCGGCACGTTGTCCACATAGACATCCATGTAAGTGCCGGCCCCGCCGCCGCCCCAGTTGGCGCCGCCAGTCTGGCCATTGTTCTGGAACGAAGTTCGGCCGGACTTGCTGACGGCGAAGAAATGGAAGCGCCGGTGTCCCGTGACAGCGGTCTGCGTGTGCGTCCAGGTGTTGCTGCCGGAACTGACGGCGGCGTAGTCGGTGTCGCCGCCCAGACCGTAGCCCCATTCGTAGTGCATCACCCGCCACAACGGCACGGGGCCGTTGGCGATCGCCGTGCCGCCAGCCGTCACCGTGGTCGTGTTGCCGTAGAAGTCGGCGCCGGGGGCGGGGTTGCCGCCGCCGCAGAAGCTATTGACATAGACGAAAGGATACCAGGAATCCTGTTCGTAACCGACGCCGTAGCTGTAGTAGCCGCCCAGGTCGAAGACGTTGACCGAAGGCTCGTTGAGGTTCACGTTGCCGCCGTTGCGCAAACTCATCGTGCCCTGGAACCCGCCGGTGAAGTTGTGAACCTTGAAGAGCACCCGGCTCCAGCCCACGGGCAGCGTCACCGCGCTGGTGACGTCCTGATCGCGCGTGAGGCCCCGCGCGGCGTTGTTGTCGTTGATCAGGCTGCCGTTAATCCAGACACGACTGCCGTCATCCGTGCCGATGGCAACCTTCGGCGCGGCGCCGGCGGGGGAGAAGACCCACGCAAAGCCGTAGGAGTCCATGTTGTCGCCGTTGCCATAGGCACTGGCGTTGCCCTTGAAGTCCAGCGTGTTGGCATTGTTGCAGTCGCCGGTGGTAACGCGGCCAGGCGTTTTGCCGCTCAGCCCCAGGCCGGCCGCGATCACGTTGCCGTGGCTGGTGTCAATGGCCGGATAGAGGTAGAGGCCGGTCTCACCCCAGGCAAACGACCGGCCGGAGGTGTCGCTGACGCTGGTGGAAGCGTACCCGCCCAGGCAGGTCCAATCGTTGACGTAATGCCAGCGCGAGCCGTACATGTGGATTTGGGCCACCCCCGTCATCCTGACGTTGCACGTGGTATTGCATCCGCCGGAGGGGGCGCCCTCGCTCTCATCGGAGTTAACGTAGCAACCATTGTAGTTGGAGAGGTTGTCTGTGACCTGGTCCAAAGGCGTCATCCAGTCGCCGTAGAGACACTCGTTGATGGTGCTGAATTGGCCGCTGTAGGCCCCGGCCACATTGCGGTAACGAACGTATATCTGGCTCGTGGCCTTGCTGCACGGCACCTGGAAGTCCATGTGGACCCACCCCCGGCCGTTCCACGTGAACCCCGGGTTCCAGGTCGCCAGGCCGTTGCGGGTGTTGCAGTTGGTGGTGGTGCGGTCAACGATGTACCAAACGTCATAGCCGCAAGTGGTTACGTAGCCGGGGAAGTTCTGGGTCGGATTGCCTTGCCAATCCGCCGTGTAAGAGCCGATGGCGATCCCGGGGATGCCGACCGTCAGCACCGCCTCGGCGCTGAGGACCGAGTCGTTGGTGTTGCTAACCAGCACCGTGTAAGTGCCGGCGTTGGTTTGCTGAACATTGCTGATGGTTAGTGTGGTGGTGGTGGCGCCGGAGACATTGCCGCCATTGCTGAGGTCCGCCGCATTCTTGCGCCACTGGTAGCTGAGCGGCTGGCTGCCCACGGCCGCAACGGTGAAATTGACGGTGCCGCCGGGCGCCGCCGTTTGGCTCAAAGGCTGGGTAGTGATGTTCGGCCCTCCACTGGCATTCGTCACAACGACGCTGGTCGTCAGGGTCGCCCCGAACCACGCCACGCCCTCGCGCAACATCCGCCAGTCGGTCGTGTAGGTGCCGGGCGTTTCCGGCGCGGTGAAAGTCAGGGTAAACGTCTTCGTCGCGCCCGGATCCACCTCCCCGCCCACATTGTAGCGCGTCGTCGCCGTGAACGGATCGGAGTCGCCGACCGCGCCGAGCTTGAAGCTCCGGGCGTCATTCCACAACACCCCGCGGTTGCGGAAGATGATGTGCACGGTGGCCGTCGAGCCGGCCATCATGCTGGCGGGAATATCGTGGCTGACGAACTCGTCCGAGTAGTAATCCCAAGTGGGCGTCACGCCGAAGTAGTCGCAAATACCCTTGTAAGTCGCCCACATCGTGGTCGAGCGGAAGAAGTTGTCCTGCAGGTACAAGCCGTCCCGATCACAGCTATCGTGAAAGGCCAGCTCGATCAAAACCGCGGCTCGGTTGGGGATGCGCGTCTCGGCCTGATTCCCATTCGCGTCTATCGCCCCCCGATTCCTCCAGGTCGTGTCGCCATACTTGTTACGAATCGAGTCCACAATCTCAGTGTTGATCTCAGTGGCGAGGGTCTGGCTGATGGCCCCCCAGGCCGCATGCTCGGTGCTTGTGTCGTAGTAGGTGCAGGTCCCGTTCGGGCAGTCAGTGCCGGCGCAATCTCCCTGGTAGCCGTTGCTATGTAGCGAGACGTAAATATCGGTGCCATCGTAGTCCGAGGCGAGCCCGCGCGAGCGCAGCGAGTCGCTCGATTCGCTTGCTCCGCTGCCCAGGGTGCAATCCCCTGTGTAACTGGCATACACCGAACAGGGATAACCATTCAACTGCAGCCAGTAGCCGGCGGAGACGCGCCACCAGGGCTCGCCGCTCCCCGAGTGCGTGCCGTAATTCTTGTTGAGGCACCGATAAACCTTCGTCACCGCGCCATCCTGCGTCAGGTATTGGTTCAGGTACTTCATGATCTCCAGGTTGTGATCGTCTTCGCAGTTGAGCGGCGCGCAGTAAACCGGCCGCTCGAAAGCGTAGTAAGACCCGGTCCACACCTTCCCATGTCCCGGCGACAAGCTGATGGACCTGCCCGCCAAACCGCTGCTGCTGGCCGCGGCGGGCGCGGGGGCTGCCGGCGCGCTCTTTCGGGGCTCTATTACCGGGGTCGGACGCACATAATCACTCAGCAACCGCCCGCCGGTTTCGAGCCGGATCGCGCCATCAATCCCGAACTGCATCAGCGTACCGCGCACCTGCCCGAAAATCAGCTCCAGCCGCGCGTCATCCAGTCCCCCAGCAACAATGCTTGTCGAGAATCCGACCACCGCGCCGTCTTTGTCCCACGAAAACTCCTCCACGCTCGTGCCGGCGGGAACGCCCGAAAACAACCCGGCCGGCGGCGCCGCCAGGGCCTGAAGCGCGGTCTGCGGGGCCGTCGCTTCGGCCCGGTTTACTCCGATCAGGTTCCCGGTTTCGTTGACGTAAACCACCACCCCGGCGGAGCACGTCAGGCTGTGGATTAGCATCAAGCAGCAGGTGATTACGGCCCTGGTGAATGTGGAATTCAGTCCGATCGGAAGGCGCCTAAACTTATTCATAAGTGCCAACAGTCTGTCACAACAGGGAACCCCTGGCGAGCAAAAAACCCGGCAAGCCAATAGCCGCGCTTACTGCAGCTGCAGGCTGGTCCCACCGTCCCTCCACCGTCCCTCCTCCGTCCTACCTCCGTTCTACCTCCGTCCTACCTCCGTCCTACCTCCGTCCTACCTCCGTTCCAGAGACGGAGGAAGGACGGAGGAGGAACGGAGGTACTACGGAGGAACCAGCGAAGGAGAGGGTATGGTGAGGGGGGAATTAGGCCCACGCCGTCTCCAACGGGTCAGGATGTCCGAGCTTTGGGACGCTGCCAGCAACTGAGATGCGCCCCCTAACATTGGGGGTCTGGACGCGGCTCACCGCGTCCGTGACTTGGCTGCAAGAGAGTGGGACGTGGTGGAACGCGTCCCTGCCAAGTTATGCGTCATGGCGAGCGGATACGGTAGAAACGGGCGGGATAGTTGGTCCACTGCGAATCGCTGAAGTCGAGGGATCCGTTGGTAAGAGTGCAGCTTTCGAGCGGGATCCAATCCGCGCTGCTCAGATTCGTGCACGCTTCCAACACAATGGGGATGTTGGCGGTGCCTGTGATGGTGAACCCGAACCGGTTCGTTCGCACGCTAATCCCCTGCGCCTGCGGGTTCCACACCACGGTCGGGCGGCCCCCAAACGGCGTGTACCAGCCCAGGGTTCCAGGCAAGAAATAGACGGTCACATTGTTGGCACCGTCGAACACATCCACACCAAGGCCGGGCGCGTCCCCCGGGAAATAGACTCCCGTCAGCCGGGCGCAGCCAGCAAACGCATAGCTTGCGATGCTCGTGACGCTCTCGGGCATGGTGTAGCTTCCGGCTTTGCCTTGCGGACACTGAATGAGCGTGGTTTGGCTCTTGTTGAACAAGACTCCGTCCAAACTGCTGTAGGTGGGATTGTTTGTATCTACCGTGATCGCGCGCAGGCTGGTGCAGGAATAGAACGCCCGGGCTCCGATGTTAGTAACGCTGCCGGGAAGAACGACGTTGGTCAGGCTGCCGCACCAGGAGAATGCCGTGGCCCCGATGTTTCTGACCCCGGCAGGGATTGTGACGCTGGCCAAGCCGGTGCACCATGAGAACGCATTGGTCCCAATGCCGGTGACGTTGCTGCCGATCACGAGGGTGGTCAGGTTCCGGCAGGCAACGAACGCCTCGTCCCCGATCAATGTGACGCTGCCGGGCATCGTCATGTTGGCCAGGCTGGTGCAATAGTAGAAGGCATAGGCCCCGATGTTGGTGACGCCGTTTGGGACGGCGTAGCTTCCGGCTTTGCCGCCCGGGCATTGAATCAGCGTGGTCTGGCTTTCGTTGAACAAGACCCCCTCCGCGCTGCTATAGGTGGGATTGTTTGTATCCACCGTTATCGCGCTCAGGCTG
Organism: Verrucomicrobiota bacterium; assembly: GCA_035358715.1. Taxonomy (GTDB): domain Bacteria; phylum Verrucomicrobiota; class Verrucomicrobiia; order Limisphaerales; family UBA8199; genus UBA8199. The sequence goes on along the minus strand of DAOPPX010000042.1, from coordinate 14,042 downwards.
GTGCAGAGATAGAACGCCCGGTCGCCGATTCTGGTAACGCTGCCGGGGATCGTGACGCTGGTCAGGCGAGAGAAAGAGAACGCCCTGGGTCCGATAGTGATGACACTGTCGGGGATCGTCACGTTACTCAGGTCGCTGCAGTAAGAGAATGCCTCGGTCCCGATGTTGGTGACGCTGGTCGGGACGGTGTAGCTTCCGGATTTGCCGCCCGGACATTGGATGAGCGTGGTCTGGCTTTTGTTGAACAAGACCCCATCCATACTGCTGTAAGCGGGGCTGTTTGTGCCCACCGTTATCGAGGCCAGGCTGGTGCACATATAGAACGCCCCGTCGCCGATGTCCGTAACGCTGCCGGGGAGCGTGATGACGCTCAGGCTGGCGCACGAAGAGAACGCCTCGGTGCCGATGCGGACGAGGTTGGTGCCCAGCGCCACGTTGGTCAGGCTGCTGCAAGCGTGGAACGCGCCGTCTCCGATGTTAGTCACGCTGTCGGGGAGTGTGATCTCGGTCAGGGGGGAGCAAAAGGAGAAAGCCTCGTTCCCGATGCGGGTGACCGGGTATCCATTGGTCGAGTCCGGGATGGTCACGGCGCCGCCGGAACCGGTGTACCCGGTGATGGTAATCGCGCCGTAGTTGGTGGTGAGAATGAATTGCCCTCGGACCGCGGCCGGCAACGCCAAGAGCGGCAGCAGTGGCAGCATCCGTATGGTACTGACGGTTCTCGAACGCCAAGCCGCCGTGCTCAAGAGGGCAAGGGCGTGCTTGCCGAATGTAGCTGCCATGCTGGCGAAAGATGTTCCTGTTCTCATACTCTGTGCCATTGATTACAGACGTTCAGCCGCAACTATGCCCCTCTTCCAAAGAGATACCAAGCCTTCACTGGCCCGCCGGCGTTTGCCCGGCTGCCCGGAATGCTCCCTGGGTTTTTCTGAATTTTCTTCTTGTGCTCCTCCCGGTTTGCGGACATAAATGTCACTGTTGAAAAGTATACGATTCTATTCGTTTCAATCTGTGCAATCGTGACTGCTAACCATAGTAACGCATGAACTCCAAGAAACTCCTCACCCTTAGCTCTGTTTCCCTCGTAGGCGCTTCCGCCGCCTTTGCCACTTCGGACTACGGCCCGGCGGTGGATCGCATGATCACCGCCTGCGCCAAATGGTACACCTCCGGCTACGGCCACAAGTTTGCCGTTGTTCATAGCATGGAGGGGTATTATCTGACGGGAACCTCGTACCTGCGACGCTGCGACATCTCAGCCAGTTGCCATTACACGGTGAACGGGCTGGTGGACTATTCGGGCGATGCGGCGCGGGGCGAGATATCACAACTAGTTTACGAGTCACGCTACGCGTGGCACGCGACGTGTTGGAACCAGCATTCATTGGGGACGGAGCACGAGGGATTTGTGGGCAACCCCGCCTGGTTCACGGAAGAAATGTATCAGGCTTCGGCGCTGCTGCACCGTCATATGGCGGACAAATTCGGCTTTGCCAAGGACCGGAACCACATTGTCGGCCACAACGAGAAGTCATCCTCCGCCTGGCGCTCGTATGCGTCGGCCAACTTAGGCATTAATCCTTCTTGCAACACACACAGTGATCCGGGCGGGTATTGGAACTGGTCGCACTTCATGGCCCTGATCATCGGCGGCACTGACAACGCGTCATTCGTTTCGCAGTCCGTCGCGAACGGCACCTCCTTCTCTCCGGGCCAGGCGTTTTCCTGCACCTTCACGATGCATAACAACGGGACAACGACTTGGATTGCCAATGGCGGGGATGGTTATACTTTCAACAACAACGGAGGCACGGCCATGGGAGCGCCTTTCGCCACGGCGCTCGGAGGCAATGTGGGGCCAGGTGGCAACGCAAGTTTCGGCATTAACTTCACCGCCCCGACCACGCCCGGAAGCTACACGGCTACCTTCCGAATGAACAGTACGAGCTTTACTTACTTCGGAACCCAGGTGTCTTTCACCATCAATGTCGTCAATCCGGCTCCCGTCATCACCTCGCAACCAGCTTCAACGACCAAGAATCCCGGGGAGACGGCGACCTTCACGGTAGCGGCCACGGGGGCGACTGGTTACCAGTGGAAGAAGAACGGGGTGAACATCTCGGGGGCGACCTCGGCGACGCTGACGCTGTCGAATGTGCAGTTGTCCAACGCGGGATTTTACACGGTGGTGGTGAGCAACGCCGGGGGATCGGTGACCAGCAGCCAGGCGCAGTTAGTGGTGACGGCCACGGCGGTGGCAGTGGGGACCGGGGGCGGGTTGCGCGGGCTCTATTACAACAACACGGATTTCAGCGGGCTGGCATTGTCGCGGCTGGATGGTCCGGTGAACTTTGACTGGGCGGCGGGGTCGCCGAGCGGGGCGGTGGGAGCGGACAGTTATTCGGTGCGGTGGACGGGGCAAGTGGAGCCGCGTTACAGCCAGACCTACACGTTTTACACGACGACGGATGATGGGGTGCGGTTGTGGGTCAACGGGGTGCTGTTGATTGATCACTGGGCGGACCAGGGCAGCACGGAGTGGAGCGGGACGATTGCGCTGACGGCGGGGCAGAAGTACAGCATTCAGATGGATTACTATGAGAACGGGGGCAGTGCGGCGGCGAAGTTGTTGTGGTCCAGCGCCAGCCAGGTTAAGCAGGTGATCCCCGCGACCCAGCTCTATCGGCCGGTGCCGGTGCTGGCGGCGATTGGGAACAAGACGGTGGCGGTGAACAGTGCGTTGAGCGTGCCGGTGTCGCTGACGACCTATGACCAGGTGGGTGAGGTGACGGTGTTGGAGGATTTCGAGAGTTACGGGGACGGGACGCCGACGGATCAGATCATGTTCCGCAAGCCGGGCAATTCGGGCACGACGGGCGGGTTTTTGGATGGCGGGGTGACCAATTACAATGTGCCGACGGCGAGTTTTCCGTCGGGGCGATCGAGTGCGCGGGCGATGCACGTGTCGTGGAGTTTTTTGACGGGCACGACGGATCCGTGGTTGCGGATGGTCACCTACAACGCGGTGACGCGCCCCAATCCGATTGTGGATATCACGCGGTCGTTGTGGTTTGACCTATACACGGACAAGGGGCTGAAGGTTGGGGTGAACGTGCGGGAGACCAATCCGACGGGGGCGATTGGGGAGAACGGCGGGGTGACGGGCACGATCGAGTATGTGGGGGTTCCGAGCAAGACCACGGGGACGCCGAGTGCGCCGATACCGAGCCGGTCGGTGGGGGCGGGGAGTTGGACGACGTTGAAGTTCAACCTGCCGCAGGAGCCGGCGGTTGGGCTTACGGGCAACGGGATATTGGAATCCACGACGGGCAAGGCAGTGCTGGAGGGTTTGGCGCTAGTGCCCACTGGCGGGATGGGGGTTTATCACGTGTATCTGGACAACTTTGTGCAGGTGCAGAACGGGGCGCTGACCTACGCGTTGGAGGCCGGGGCGCCGGCGGGGGCGACGATTGACGCGAACACGGGGGTCTTTTCGTGGACGCCGACGGCGGGGCAGGGGCCTGGGAGCTATACGATCACGGTGCGGGTGACGAATGCGGGTTCGCCGAGTCTGAGCGACACGGAGAGCTTTGTGGTGACGGTGGAAGCGGCGCCGGTGATAACGGGGCAGCCGCAGGATCAGAACGTGTTCCCGGGTGGGAGCGCGACATTTACCGTGACGGCGACGGGGACAGCGCCGCTGACGTATCAGTGGCGGAAGGACGGGGGGGTGGTATCGGGGGCGACGGGCAGCAGCTATACGCTGGCCAACGCGCAGGCGTCGGACTCGGGCAGTTACCAGGTGGTGGTGGCCAATGCGCTGGGCTCGGCGACCAGTTCGGTGGCGATGCTGATGGTGTCGGACGTGGCGTCGCCGCCGTCGTTTGTGGCGCAGCCGCAGAGTTTGACGCGCAACCAGGGGGCGAGCGCGACCTTTAATGTGACGGTGGCGGGTTCATGGCCGTTGTCGTATCAATGGTATCTGAACGGGAGTGCGATCTCCGGCGCGACGCAGAGCAGCTATACGGACGCGAATGTGCAGCCTGGGGACGCGGGCAGTTACACGGTGGTCGCGACGAACGACTTTGGGAGCGCGACCAGCGATGCGGCAGTCCTGACTGTTATTGTGGCGCCGACGATTACGACCCAACCGGTGAGCCAGACAGTGACGCAGGGGGGCGGCGTGACATTTACCGCGGCAGCGACTGGGACCGCGCCGCTGTCGTTCCAATGGCGCAAGGGGGGCACGCCGATCAGCGGGGCGACCGGGACGAGCTACAGTTTGAGCAACGTGCAGGCGGCCAGCGCGGGGACCTACACGGTGGTGGTGAGCAACGGGGCGGGCAGCGTGACGAGCGGCAACGCGGTGCTGACGGTGTATGTGCCGCCCGCGATCACGACGCAACCGGTGGGTCAGACGGTGGCGCCGGGAGCGAGCGTGACCTTCAGTGTGACGGCGACGGGCAATCCGGCGCCGACCTACCAGTGGCGGCGCAACGGGGTGAACATCAGTGGCGCGACTGGCAGCAGTTACACCAAGAGCAACGTCCAGTCGGCGGATGTGGGGCTTTATTCGGTGGTAGTGAACAACCTGCTGGGCAGCGTGACCAGCGTCGATGCATCACTGGCGTTGACGGGGGCGATTGCGTTCCAGGATAACTTTGGCGCGTGCAATATGGCGGAATGGACGACGGCTGTCGGTTCGTATACGGACCTGGTGTCCTCGTCGGAGCAGAGCCACAGCAGCAGTTGCAGCGCCAAGCTAGACAACACGAGCGACTACATGTATCACAACTTTGGGAGCTACAGCGGGCATACCAAGGTGAGTTTCTACTGGTATGACGACGGGGCGAGCACCAAGTCCTACGTTGAGATGCGTTCATACTCAGGGGGATCGTATCCGGGGAGCCTGACGCAAGTGCTGGCGATTGGGAAGTATAACACCACGACCGCGCCGGGCGAGGTCTATGACTTGCACAAGTATCAACTGCGGGTGCTGTATCCGTCGGCGAGCATGGGTTGGATGAACTGCGAGACGAACACATCTGGCGGGGCGCGTTCTGCCGGCTGGCACAAGTTCACGATTGAGCGGCTGGCGGACGGGACGCTGAAGTTCACGGTGGACGACGTGGCGACGCGGACGGTTACGGGGGCGAACGCCATGGATTGGAACACGGTGTTCATTGGCTCGGGCAGCGGCACGGCGGCCATCACGGCCTACTTTGACGACGTGGTGGTGGAGTATTTCGATCCGCCGTCCATCGTGACGCAGCCGGTGGGCCAGACGGTGGCGGTGGGGGGCAGCGCGACCTTCAGCGTGGAGGCAGCGAGCAATCCGCAGAGCTACCAGTGGCGGTTCAACGGGGTAAACATTGCGGGGGCGACGACAAGCTCGTTGACGGTTAACAACGCGCAGGCGGCCAATGCGGGGAGCTACTCGGTTGCGGTGGCCAATGGTGTGGGGGCGGTGGCCAGTGCCAACGCCCTGTTGTTGGTGTCGCCGGTGATCACGGCGCAGCCCATCAGCCGCACCAATGTGGAGAGCAGCACGGTGAGCTTTACGGTTGTCGCCGACGGTCAGACGCCGCTGAGCTACCAGTGGAAGAAGAACGGGGTGGATTTGAGCGATGGCGGCATAGTCTCCGGGGCGCAGACCGCGACCCTGACCCTTGCCGGGATTACGGCGGCGGACGAAGCCAGCTACACGGTTGGGGTGACCAATGCGGCTGGGGGAGTGGTGAGCGAGGCGGCTTACCTGTCGGTGACGCCGCTGGCGGTTGCGCCGGTGATCACGGTGCAGCCGGTGAGCCAGGCTGTGGGAGCGGGGGCGACGGTGACGTTCATCGTTGAGGCGACGGGCACGACGCCGAGTTACCAGTGGATGTTCAACGGCAATCCGATTGCGGGCGCCACCGGGGCATCTTATACCCGGAGCAACGTTCAGGATGCGGATTCGGGCGAGTACACGGTTGTGGTGGCGAACGCGGCGGGCAGTGTGACGAGTGAGCCGGCGGCGTTGCTGATCAACACGGCGCCGAGTCTGGGTGTGCTGCCGGATCGGACCATGCACGCGGGCTGCCCGTTGGTAATGACGGTTTCGGCGAGCGACCCGGAGGCGCCGCCGCAGACGCTTATCTTCAGTTTGGAGGGGGCGCCGGCGGGAGCGACGATTGATGCTGCGACGGGCGTGTTCAACTGGACGCCGGGGTCTGGAGATGTTGGGACGACCAGAACGATTACGGTGCGGGTGAAAGACAACGGGACGCCGGTGCAGAGCGCGGCGCAGAGCTTCAATGTGGAGGTTGTGGCGCCGGTGGTGATTAGCAGTGTGGTGGTTGACGAAGGGACGGTTGTGCTGACGTGGAACTCGATACCGGATCAGACCTACCGGGTGCAGTATAAGGACAACGTGACGGATGCGGAGTGGACGGATCTGACGGATGTGAGCGCGGCGGAGAGCACGGCGACGGCAGTGGCTGGCCTGGTTGACGAGTTTGGCTTCATTCCGCACCGCTTCTTCCGCATCATGGTGGTCAATTAGATTGAGCAAACGGGCGGAGCGGCTGCCTCTTCAGGCAGCCGCTCCCGCAACCACCGCTCCTACGAGTTCAGGAACAAGACCGCTGGTTCTGCCCCAGAAGTGCATGAGTCAGTGCATTCCTGGTAACCTTTTGCCTCGTCAGAGCTCATTATACTCCGGCCAAATCACTCCCGCGGCTGGAAGCAGGGATAGGCTGGCAACCGCACAATGTCCGGTGTGTGCATCGGTTGCGTGCTGGCGCGGTTGGAGCGCGGAAGTAGCTGGCCACCCGCGCATGGGAGGCTAAGATCCATGCCGTGATGCGCAACCGGGCATTCAACCTGCAACGCCTTTTCGCGTGAGATTTGCGCTGCCCGCGAAGCTAAGAACCAACATGAAAATTAGTCATGCCCTTGTTGTTTGTTGGGTAGTGCTCCTGTCCGGCTGGGCCGCGTGCGCGGGACCACTGTTGCCTTCCCCCGCCGCCCAAACCGTGGCATCCGCCGGGACATCCGATGTGGACCTCGCGGGGCCGATTGACGTTTCGGGAGACGGGGAACTGCTGCTGCTGTTTCGCCCGGGCCTGCGGGGATTTGAGCTGGCCAATACGCGGACTGGGCAACGCGAGATTGTCTCCCAGACTCCCTGCAGCGGCTATTTCGCGAGCATTTCGCCGGACAAGAAGTATGTCTGTTTCAAGGACTTCGTGCTGGTCGGTGGCCGCCGCCTTCAACTGCCGACGCTCTACGATATTGCCAACAAGAGCCTTCTGCCGCTCTGCAAGCCTGCCGCCGCTGCCGGCAACCCGGTGGTATCGGCCCAGGGAGAAATCGCCTTCACGGTAGAGCGGCAGTTGATCGTGCTGAAACCCGACTTGAGCCAATGGAAGCAAACTGATCTCGGCACGGTCGTCAACGTGCTGGCCTTTTCGCCCGATGGACGCCGGTTGGCGTTCAGCGAGGCGGATGAGAGGATTTCCTGGATAGAAACTGGCACTGGAGAGCGCGGCGCGGTTCCGGCTGACCGGCTGCACGGTTATCAGGCGCAGTTTTCTCCGGGTGGCCGGGCGTTGCTGGCGCGGAGCAGCAATGGCGAAATCAGCGCCTGCCACTTGTCCACGGGGGTATCGAGAAAGTTCGGCTCCGCCCAATCGGCGGGTTGGATTGATGAGGACACCGTGGCGCTGGTGCAGAACACCATCGCGGACAGCGTGGTCCGGGACACCCGGTTGCTCAAGGCCAGACTCGCCGATGGGTCAACCTCGACGCTCTTGACGACGAAAGGGAATGCGAAGCTGGCGCTCAATGGCTCGATCGGCGCGCTGGTCGCGGGAAACGGAATCAGCCTTGCCGACATGCGCACAGGTGCGCGGACGGAATCGGCCGTGCAGCCCCTGGTTGCGGCGGCGGCCGCCACGAATGCCGCCAAGGACGCGCTTCCGGCGACCAAGCCGCTTGGGGTGAGGAAGAGCTCACAGTCATCGGTGGTGTTGTCCGGCATGCCTTACATCCACCAACTCTACGACACGGCGGATGACTTCCCGGGAGGAGGCTCGGCCTGCAATGCGACGGCCGCCCTGATGGCGATCCAATACTACGGCAAGCTACCCGCCGATCCTATTACTTGCTCGAGAGGCGGGACGCACATCTCCAATTACGGTTTCTACATCTCGCGCAGATACAGCTACGGCGGGTACGATTTCAACATACCGTCCTCCTCGGCGTGGGGCTCATATCTGGCGGGGTATTACGGCGGGTTTGGATATTTTCTCCAGGATGATCCCGGCAGCTCGAGCTTGCGGAGCACCCGGTTGAGCCAGTGGATTTCGTACCATGGTTTGAGTTCATGGACGGATGACAGCGTCTCCATCAGCAAAGCGCGGGCGCAAATTGATGCAGGCTACCCCGTCGTGGTGTTGAATTCTCTCACCACCGCCGGCCACTACATCACCTGCAAGGGCTATGTCACCGACCAGAACACGCTGATTTTCAATGATCCCTACGGCGATATGAACGTCAGCTACCCGGGGTGGGCGGGCGCGGATGCGTGGTACGACTGGCCGGGGTACAACAATGGCTATGTGAACCTCAACACCGTGCATAGGTATATCTACGCCCAAGGCAGTGTCGGCGCCGACAACGCCGACTATGTTAGCGGGTCACAGTCGCTTCCCGACGGGACCGCCTTCTCGCCTGGGCAGGCTTTTTCCTGTAGCTGGACCTTTAATAACAACGGCACGACAACCTGGATTGCCAACGGGAGCAGTGGCTACACGCTAAATTATGTGAGTGGCGACCGAATGGGCATGGTGAACGTCCCGATCAGCGCCAACGTCAGTCCCGGGGCCAACATCACCATCACGGCCAACTTTACCGCGCCGACGGCGGTGGGCTCCTACACGTGTTACGTGCGGATGAACAACTCCAGCGGCAGTTTCTTTGGTGACCAGGTTTTCGTGAATATCAACGTCGTCAACCCCGTCCCCGTCATCACCACCCAACCCGCCAGCGCGACCAAGGACCCGGGGCAGAGCGCTACGTTCACCGTGGCAGCCACGGGCGCGACCGGTTACCAGTGGCAGAAGAACGGCGCGAACATTTCCGGGGCGACCTCCGCAACCCTGACCCTTTCGAATGTGCAGTTGTCCGACGCCGCCTTCTATCGGGTCGTGGTGAGCAACGCCGCCGGCTCGGTGACCAGCAGCGCGGCGCAGTTGGTGGTGACGGCGACGGCGACAGGCGTAGGGACCGGCGGGGGATTGCGGGGCTGTTACTATGACAACCAGGACTTCAGCGCGCTGCGGGTGTCGCGGCTGGACGGGCCGGTGAACTTCGATTGGGCCACCGGCTCGCCCGAGGGCAGCCTGGGGGTGGACAGTTTCTCGGCGCGCTGGACGGGGCAGGTTCAGCCGCGCTACAGCCAGACCTACACGTTCTACACGACGACCGACGATGGAGTTCGGCTGTGGGTTAACGGGGTGCTGTTAATTGATCATTGGGCGGGACAATCGGCCACGGAGTGGAGCGGGAGCATCGCGCTGACTGCGGGGCAGAAGTACGACCTCCAGATGGACTACTATGAGAACAGCGGCTCGGCCTCGGCGCAGCTGCGGTGGTCGAGCGCCAGCCAGCTCAAGGAACTGATCCCGGCCACCCAATTGTATCGTCCGCCGCCGGTCGTGGCGGCGCCCGGCAGCCAGACGGTGGCGGAGAACAGCCCGCTCAATGTTCCCATCACGCTGGTTTCGTGGGACCAGGTTGGCACCGTAACGCCCATCGAGGGGTTCGAGAGCTATGGGGACGGCACGCCGACCGACCAGATCATGTTCCGCAAGCCGGGCAATTCAGGCAGCACCAGCGGGTTTCTGGACGGGTCGGTGACCAACTACGACGTGCCGACGGGGACGTTTCCGAGCGGCAATTCGAGCACGCGGGCGCTGCATGCGTATTGGAGCTTTCTGACGGGCACGACCAATCCGTGGCTGCGCCTGAGCACGTATAATTCGGCCACCAATCCGAACCCGACCATTGACATCAGCCAATCGCTTTGGTTTGAGATCTATTCGGACAAGGCGCTGCAGGTGGCAGTGAATGTGCGGGAGACCAACCCGACAGGAGCGATTGGGAGCAACGGCGGCAGCAGCGGCACAATCGAGTTTGTGGGGGTATCGGGCACGGCGGGCACCACTCCCATCCCCACCCGGACGGTTTCGGCCGGGGCCTGGACGACGCTCAAGTTTGACCTGGCGCAGGAGCCGGTGGCCGGGTTCACCGGGAACGGGATATTGGAATCCACGACGGGCAAGGCGGTGCTGGAGGCGCTGGCGCTGGTGCCCGCGGGGGGCATGGGCGTGTATAATGTTTACTTGGATAACTTTGTGCAGGTGCAGAACGCGGCGTTGACCTACTCGTTGGAGCCGGGGGCGCCGGCGGGGGCGGCCATTGACGCGAGCACGGGCGTGTTCACCTGGACGCCGGTGGCGGGGCAGGGGCCGGCGACCTACAACATCACGGTGCGGGTCACCGACGGGGGCACGCCGGCGGCGAGCGCGACAACGACCTTCGCGGTCACCGTGAGCGCCCCGCCGGTGATTACGGCGCAGCCGCAGAGTCAAGCCGTTGGGGCGGGGAGCAACGTGACCTTCTCGGTGACGGCGACCGGCACGGCGCCGCTGAGCTATCAGTGGCGCAAGAACGGCGGCACGATCTCAGGTGCTACCGCCAGCAGCTACACGTTGGCCAACGCCCAGCCGTCCGATGCGGGCAGCTACTCGGTCGTGGTGGCCAATGCGGTCGGAACCGTGACCAGCTCGAACGCGGTGTTGACGGTTTCGGCAGTAGAGAACCCGCCATCCATCACCGCGCAGCCGCAGAGTCTGACGCGCATCCAGGGAGCCAGCGCCACCTTCAGCGTGACGGCGACCGGCACCGCGCCGCTGTATTACCAATGGTATTGGAACGGCAGCGCGCTGGCGGGGGCGACCCAGAGCAGCTACACCGATGCCAGTGTGCAGCCCGCCGATGCGGGCAGCTACGTGGTGGTGGTGACCAACCACGTGGGCAGCGCGACCAGCGATGCAGCGATCCTGACGGTGCTGGTGCCGCCGGCCATCGTGACGCAGCCGCAGAGCCGGGCGGTCATAGAAGGAACCAACGTGACCTTTACAGTCAGCGCCAGCGGTACGGCGCCGCTCTCCTTCCAGTGGCGGAAGGGCGGGACGCCGATTAGCGGCGCCACAGGCACCAGCTACAGCCTGAGCAACGTGCAGGCGTCCGATGCCGGGACCTACACGGTGGTCGTGACCAACGCGGCAGGGAGCGCGACGAGCGCCAATGCGGTGCTGACGGTGAACGTGCCGCCGGCGATCACGGTGCAGCCGGAGAGCCAGGCGGTGGCAGCCGGATCGAGCGTCACCTTCAGCGTGACGGCCAGCGGCAGTCCGGTGCTCAGCTACCAATGGCGGTTCAATGGGACGAACCTCACCGGGGCGACGGCCAGCAGTTATACGCGGAGCAACGTTCAGTCGGTGGATGTGGGGCTGTATTGGGTGGTGGTTAGCAACCCCTGGGGGAGCGTGACCAGCCTGGAGGCGGCTTTGACGCTGACGGGGGCGATTGTGTTCCAGGACGACTTTGAGACGTGCGACCTGAGCGGGTGGACGGCAACGGCTGGCACGAACGGCCTGGACGGTTCCAACGCGCAGAACCATACGCCCGGAGGTGGGTGCAGCGCGCTGGTGAACCATTCGCTGGACAAGATGTATCACAACTTTGGGGTGGAAGTGGCTGGGCGGATGCGGGCGACGTGGTGGATCTACGACGAGGGGCAGACGCGGGTGTATGCCGAGGTGCGGGCGCACACGGGGGCGGGCTACGCCGAGGGCGTGCTGCAGCAGCTCTTGGCCGCCGGCAAGTACAGCGGCGTGACGCTGTCGGGCGAGGTCTGGGACGGGACGAAGTATCAGGGTCGGGTGTCCTACGGTTCGAGTGTGGGGTGGTTTAACCTGAACGGGGCGGGGGCGCCGAGTCGTTCGACGGGATGGCACAAGTTTGTGATTGAGCGTCTGGCGGACGGGACGACGCTCAACTTTTATGTGGACGGCATACTGAGCCGGACGATGACGGGGGTGACGGATGGGGCGTTGGATTCGATGCTGATTGGGTCGGTGGCGGGTGGCAGCACAGTGGGCGACGGGTGGATAGACGACGTGCTGGTGGAGTATCTGGACGCGCCGATCATCGTGACGCAGCCGGTTGGGCAGACGGTGACGACGGGCGGCAGTGCGACATTCAGTGTGAGTGCGGGCAACACGGTGCTGAGCTACCAGTGGCGGTTGAACGGGGAGAACATAGCGGGGGCGACCACCTCCTCGTGGACGGTGGCCAACGCGGAGGCGGGCGATGCGGGCAGCTATGCGGTAGTGGTGGCCAACGGGGTTGGGTCGGCAGTGAGCGTTCCGGCGGTTTTGGTAGTGCAGGGTTTGCCCGAAATAGCCATCACGAGCGCGGTGCTGGGTGAGGGCACGCTTACCTTGACTTGGAATGCCCTTGCCGGACGGACCTACCGCGTCCAGTACAAGAACAACGTGACGGATACGGTGTGGACGGACCTGCCCGACATTACGGCGGTTGCCGAGACCGCCTCGGCGGTGTGCGAGCTGGTGGACGGGCAGGGGCCCATTCCGCGCCGCTTCTTCCGAATCATGGCAGTGCATTAGCCGCTCCGTCCAGCGTCCGGCAGGCGGTTTCCTTGAGCAAGCTGCAGCCAGAACGCGCGCGCCCATGAATGATTATCACGCGAGATTCGGGAACCACCCGTGGGCGCTTCTGCTGGTTTCTCTGGTGGCCTGGTGCGGCCCGATGGCTGGCGCCTATGCCATTGTGGACGCCAAGTCCCGCGCCAATAACAATGCTCCCACGGATGGCTCGCCATGGACCAGCGTGGGCCGCGTCAACTGCTGCAGCGGTGTATATCTCGGCGCCGGTTGGGTGCTCACTGCCTGGCACGTCGGTGCTGGCAACGCTACCTTCGGCGGCACCCTGTTCCCCTGGGACGGCTCGTCCCTGCGCCTGACCAATTCAGATGGCTCGAACACGGACATGGTCATGTTCCGCCTCCGAACCCTGCCGCCGCTGCCCCGGATGTCCCTGGCCACGACTACCCCGGCCGCGTCGTCTCAGGTGGACCTGATCGGCTGCGGCCACATCGCCGGCTCGGCCCAAACCAACATTGGCGCCTACACGGGGTTCTATTGGTCGCCCAACCAGCTCAAGAGTTGGGGCAACAACAAAGTGGACCCCGGCGGCACCACCATCATCAACGCCGGCCTCGGGAACGTCACCATCTTCAGCACGTCTTTTTCCAGCTCGCGGCAGACCTCGGATGAAGCGCAAGCCGCTGCGGGTGATTCTGGCGGCGGAGTGTTTCAGAAGAACGGCTCGGCCTGGCAACTGGTCGGCATGTTGAACGCTATTGGCACCTTGGCCAATCAACCGAGCGGCACGGCAGTTTTCAACAATCTAACGTATTCCGCCGATATCGCCACCTACCGCGCCCAGATCGTTGCACGCATCGCCGCCACCCTGCCCGCCTTGTCAATAAAGCGCTCCGGTGCCAACGTTATGGTCTGCTGGCCAGACACCGGCATCACCTACAGTCTCTGGCGCAACCACAACCTATCCACAACCAACTGGGTGCCTCTCGCTCCTGCGCTCGCCTTGACAAACGGCCAGTTCTGCGCGCTCCTTCCGGCCACCAACACGGCCGCTTTCTTTCGCCTCCAAAAGCAGTGAACGGCACGCTCTGAGTGGTTTCGCTCCCTGGCACGGCCGCATGGCGGGGCGCAAGTCCGCTTCGTCCGCGTCAACACGTCTCAGCGTGAAGCGTGTTGGGCTTGGCAAATAGCTGCCATTACTGTAGTTGCAGGCGGTCACCCCCGTTCCTCCTCCGTCTCACCTCCGTTCTACCTGGTCAAGTCCTGGTTTAAATTTGTCACTTCCGCGGGAGCGGAAGTGACCACTTG
>DAOPPX010000041.1:0-41820 GCA_035358715.1 Verrucomicrobiota bacterium | reverse complement strand
GGTGCGTCGTGGCCACAGTTTGGGTCACTCCGCGCGTTCGCTAAGGATTCGGGTCCCGAACCAGAGGGAAAGAGTTGCCCTTGAGTTTCATTTTTGAGAGGATTATCAGGTGAGTGCCCCCCTTGCACCTGGCATCCGTGTCCGCAATGACCTGCCATCCACTTATGGTTGGTGGAACAAGGCGGCACGCGCCCTTTGGGGTGTGGCCTGGGTGCTTCTGTTTCGGCCCTCGCCGCGTGTATGTCACGGCTGGCGGCGGTTTCTGCTCGCGTTGTTCGGGGCGAAACTCGCCCCCACCGCCCGGGTTTCGAGCAGTGTTGTGATCTGGGCACCGTGGAACCTCTTCATGCACGACAGTGCCGAAATCGGACCAAAGGTGGATTGTTACAGCGTAGCGCCCATTCATGTTGGCGCTCACGCCACCGTCTCGCAGTATTGCTACCTCTGCGCAGGTGGCCGCGATACTTCCGACCCCAGCTTCGGGCCGACCAAAGCCCCGATTATTATTGGAGATCAAGCCTGGCTGGGGGCAGATGTTTTCGTTGGGCCCGGCGTTACAGTCGGCCAAGGGGCGGTTTTGGGCGCCCGTTCGAGCGTCTTCTCGGATGTGCCACCGTGGACGGTTTCGTCAGGCAACCCGGCCCAAGTGGTTCAGAGACGGTTGCTAGTCGAGAAAGTTGATCGTTGACTGGGGAAAGAAAGCCGGAAGCGCTGAGATGCTGAAAGTGAGAATCCGGGACCACGGGACTGCTAACTCCAGACCGTGAAGTGAGAACCTGCCCTATAGCGAATTTGTGACATGCCGACCTGGCCAAACTGTTGGGCGGCCTGCTCCGGTCGCGCCTGGACCCCTTGGAGGCGCAAGAAAGCCCTCTTACAGCGCAGTCCGCACCGCTAACACCGGGCCAGTTGCCCAAATGACCGGATTGCGGGACCGCTGACTGAAGACGATTGTGGGCTGAGATGACTAAGAATACTTACATGTCTTCGGCAGCGATAGCCAGTCCTGAGCGAGACAGGACAAGTACCGTGCCGCTGCTTGACCAGTATGCCAAAGCGGTGCTGATTCGCGAGGTCGAGCAGGCTCTGCTTGACTTGTTCGGAAAGGGCGAACTGTTTGGCACGGTGCACACCTGCATCGGCCAGGAATGGACCGGTGTGGCGGTGGCCGCCCGCCTGCGGCGCGGCGATGTGGTTTTCAGCAACCACCGCTGCCACGGTCACTACGTTGCGCAGACAGACGACGTGGGAGGGCTGATCGCCGAAATCATGGGCCGCCAGACGGGAGTGTGCGGCGGCCGGGGCGGGAGCCAACACCTGTGCGCCGAGGGTTTCTTCAGCAACGGCGTGCAGGGCGGCATGACCCCGGTAGCTGCCGGCATGGCGTTGGCCCTGAAGCGCTTGAATAGGGACAATATCGTCGTGGCTTTCGTCGGTGACGGCACCTTGGGAGAGGGTGCGCTTTATGAATCGCTCAATATTGTGTCCAAGTGGCAGTTGCCGGTGTTGATGGTCCTGGAGAACAACCTCTACGCCCAGAGCACATCCCAAGCGCAGACGCTGGCCGGCGATATCCTGGCCCGCCCGGCGGCATTCGGCGTCCCCGCGCTGGAAGCGAACACCTGGCAGCCGCACGAGTTGCTGGAAAAGACACACCAAGCCGTCGAGCAGGTTCGGCGCACTCGCGGTCCCGGCTTCCTGCGGGTGGACACCTACCGTTTGATGGCCCACTCGAAGGGCGACGATACGCGGGAGCCGCAGGAAGTGCAGGGGCATTGGGAGCGCGATCCGATCACCGTGTTTCTCAAGGCCCACCCCGACGACGGCGCGAAAATGCGGCAAGCCGCACAGCAGCGCGTTGCGGCGGCGGTGGACGAAGCGAGGAAGGCCCCTTTTGCCGCGCCATTACCGGAAGCCGGGGTCCGCGGGGCCCCTCGGTTTCCGCAGTGGCAACGCGCTGAGTTGCCGGCGTGTGCTCGGGTGGTGAACTGCATCCACGACGCGCTTCGCCGAAACATGGAGCGGGATACGCGGATTATGCTTATCGGCGAAGACATCGAGGGGCCTTACGGCGGTGCGTTCAAGGTGACCAGGAACTTAAGCGCCGACTTCCCGGGCCGTGTGCTAAATACGCCCATCAGCGAGGCTGCCATTGTCGGCCTCGGCAATGGCCTCGCCCTGGCCGGGCTGCGGCCCGTGTGCGAGATCATGTTCGGCGATTTCCTGACCCTGGCTGCCGACCAGTTCATCAATCACGCGGCCAAGTTTCACTACATGTATAACAACCAGGTCCAAGTGCCGCTGATCATCCGGACTCCCATGGGGGGTAAACGCGGCTATGGTGCCACGCACAGTCAAAGCCTGGAAAAGCATTTCCTCGGCGTGCCGGAGACGCAGGTCCTGGCGATCCACCACCGCTTTGACCCGGGCGAATTCTATGACCGGCTGTTCGCCGCCGTGGACCGCCCCACACTGGTTATCGAGAACAAGCTGCTCTACGCCATGCGGGCTGGAGGCGGCATTAACGACGGCTTTGCCTTGGAATACACCAGTGATTCACTCCCCACCACTCGTCTGCGCCCCGAAGGCACAACGCCCGATCTTACCATTGTCTGCTACGGCGGCATGTTGCCCGACGTGGAGCAGGCCGTGGACAGGCTATTCGAGGAGCATGAGATCGCGTGCGAAATCATCTGTCCGATGCGGCTGTATCCCCTGGACTTGAATCCCATCCTGGAGTCGGTGTTGAGAAGCCGCCGACTGCTGCTGGTGGAAGAAGGGCTGGGCTTTGCCGCGTTCGGCGCGGAAGTGGCGGCCCAGATTCTTGAACACGCGCCTGGAGCGCTAGAAGTCCTGGCGCGGATCGCCTCGCCGGAACATCCCATTCCGTCTTGCGGACCGCTGGAGAGGGAGCTTTTGCCGGGCCAGAAACAAATCATTCACCGAGCACGGGGAATGGTTCTGGCCGGACGGCCCCTCACCGACTGAAGGTATGGAGCAGCCTCTAGCAGAACCTGTGTTGGTCTGTCTGCCCAAGGAGAACACCAACGACGAGAGTGCCAAGCTGCTGGTTTGGCGCGTTGCCACGGGCGCCCGAGTAACAGCCGGCCAGGCGCTCGCGGAGTTCGAAACGAGCAAGACGACCTTCGAATTGCACGCGCCTGTTGAAGGCATCGTCCAGTATCGGCACCGCGAAGGTGACGAGATTGCGGTCGGGGGCTTTGTCTGTCTGGTCAGCCAGAACGGCCGCGCGGCGTTTCCCGAAGAGCAGGAGAAACCAGAAGCCGCAGCACAAGCTACTCCTTCGGTCGTCGCTGTCGGCCCTGAACCGCTGCTGTCTCCAAGCACCGCCGTGTCATCTGAAGCTGCCCCACAGGGACAGCGCTTCAGCGCCAAGGCGCGTGAACTCCTCAGCCGCCACGGCCTCGATCCGGCGCAGTTCGCTAAGCGAGGGCTGGTTCGCGGCCGGGATGTGCTAAACTCCCTCGGGGCCCGGGCAGAGGCGAATACCACCAGTAAGACCGAAACACACAAGGACCAGCAGACGGCACGTATTACGCCTCCTGCGAACGTGCCTTACCGCACAGATAAGGTCTCGCGCAGCAAACGGCTGGAGATCAGTCTCCTCCGGGCCGCCGCCCAGCACACCTTGCCCAGCGCGGTGACGGTCGCCTGCCCGACCCCTGGCTTGCGCGCGGCTGCCGAGCACGCTGGCATCAACCTTTCAGCGGTGCTGGTTTACGAGGTCGCGCGGTTGCTCCAGAGGTTTCCCGCCCTTAATGCTTTCTATACTGACAATTGCCGCAACTTCTATCAAGAGGTGAACATTGGCTTCGCATTCGACGCCGGACAAGGCCTGAAAGTACCCGTCGTGCGTCGCGCGGAGGCAAAGAGTTTGAAGGAACTGGACGGGGAACTGCGCGAGTTGACCGTGCAGTATCTCAACGGAGAGTTGCCGGTCGAGTCCCTGTCTGGCGGCACGTTCACTATCACCGACCTGGCCCAGGAGGGTGCCACTTTCTTTAGCCCGCTGATCAATCAGTGCCAGAGCGCTATTCTTGGAGTGGGCGCTGAACTTTTCGCGCCAGCTCAGAGTCCGGGCTGCTTCCACCTCACCCTGGCGTTTGATCACCAACTGTCGAATGGGCGCGAGGCCACTCAGTTTCTGCTGGAGTTGAGCCATCGGCTGGCAGCTTACGAGCAGGCGTGGGGCGCCCTCGCTCGCGAAGAGCCCTATTGCCACCACTGCGAGCGGACGCTCTCGGCCCTGCGTGAGATCAAAGCCCATCTCGTGGATGAAGTCCTGCCTGACGGCACCCAAGGTCGAGTATGCAGTCTATGTTTGAGAGGCCTTTAGACATTCCATGATGAATAATACCCCAACTGTCCCCCCAGTCTCCGCAGGCCAGGTTCAGCAAGCCCCTATTACAACGCACAAGGCGCTGACCGTCATCGTCAGTGAATTGTGCGGACTGGAGCCAGCGCAGATCGGACGGGACTTTGTGCTGGCGTCCTCGGGGCGGCTGCGCAGCTCCTTGGGCCGTGCCACGCTCGACGCCAAAATCCGCCGCCGTCTGGGGATCAAGATCGAGAATCTGCATACCCTCCGCACTTTCGGCGAGCTGGAAGCGGCATTGGGAGGAAACAGACCCGGCCCCACCGCGGTGCCACCAGAGGTCCCGGTCAGTTCCAACGCAGCAGTGCGGCAGGTCGTGTCGCCGGCCCAAGAGCAGCCGCCTGCCAAAATGCCAGCTTCGGATTCTGGCCTGGCGTGTGGCATTGACGTTGAGTTAGTATCCGCACTGCCCGAAGCAAAGGACTTTTGGGAGGAGCCGTTCTACAAGGCCAACTTCACCCCTGCGGAAATTGCGTACTGCATTGCCCAGCCGAATCCCCGAATGCACTTTGCCGCGCGTTGGTGTGCGAAAGAGGCTTTCAGAAAGTGCCAGCCGGCCTATGCCGGCTTGGAGATGAACATGATTGAAGTGGTGCGGGACAAAACCGGGCAACCCCATTTACGCGTGCTGGCGAATGAGGGAATCAGCCCCCCCACAGTGGCCTTGAGTCTGACGCACAGCGAAGACTGGGCCTTCGCCTTGGCGGTGAGCACGCCCCAGCAGCCCCCGCCGGCTCTCGCAAATCCAATTGCCCCCGTAAAGCGAAGCTGCATCGGCATTGTTCTTAGCCTGGCAGCCTTGGTCTGCTCCCTGGTCGCGCTCGCTCTGGCGCTGATCCACAAGTGAACGATTCCTCGTCGTTCCTTCAGGGTATGCCACAGGCCTATCTCGCGAGGACGGAACATCACGCAAGCAGCCCTTGTCGGGGCGCGTTCGAGCGTATTCACGGACCGGCCGGCGTGGAAAGTCTGCGTGGGATCGCCCGCCAAACCCCGCCGCGACCGCATCGTCAGGACGCCTGGCTCTGATCTCTGACCTTTGATTTGGGCATTCAGCCTTCAGCTCTTTCGTCGGCTCGCCATTCTCTGTCCTTTTGTCTCTGCCTTGCGTTGTCCCGTTTCGTGAGAGCGCGGGTGCCGGCCTCCAACTGCTGAGTCGCAACTTCCCAACGAAGTTGCTTTGCTTGGGGACTATCGCATTGTGTACCACCTTGAGCGGGGGCCAATCGTTCGGCTTGATTACGCTGACCTGCGGGACGTGGTGTATGATCTGTTTCGGCAGCTTCGGGCGCTGCGCGAGGCGGGCGAATAGGCAGGGCGCGTGGGCAACCATACGGCGATTTCACAGGCAGGGTGTCAAAGTCCAAGAAGCAAGGCGCCTGATTTCGGCCTCTCAGCGTTTTATCTGCTCAGCACTTAGCGTGGCACCGTAGTCCGTGGTCCCTTCCCTCCTCTATCTCCTTCCCCTCGCCGGCTACTGGCTGGTTCTCATTTACTGGCTTGGCGCGCAGTGGTCGGTTTATGAGCAATACCACTACGGCTGGGCGGTTCCTTTCCTCTGCCTCTATCTGCTCTGGCGACACGCCGAAAGACGGAGAAGCGGAAACGCCCCCGCCCCGGCTGCTTTCAGCGTTTCAGCGTTTCAGCATTTCAGCATTTTCCTCCTCTGCCTGCTCTACGCCCCGGTTCGCTTCTTCCACGAGGCCAACCCGATCTGGCGTCTTACCAGCCTCCTTTGGACCCTCATTGTCATCGGTCTCACGCTGCTCATGCTCCGCTCCCGTGGCCCTGGGGTCCCGTGGTCCCGTGGGCTCGTCTTCCCCGTCTGCTTCTTCCTCGTGGCCGTCCCCTGGCCCTCCGGCGTGGAGAACTTCCTGATCCAGTCCCTGATGCGGCTTAATGTTGCGACGACGATCGAATTGCTTGGCCTGTTCGGAATCCCAGCCGTCCAGCATGGCAACGTCATTGAGATCGGCGCCGGAATGGTGGGTGTTGACGAGGCGTGCAGCGGCATCCGATCCTTCCAGGCCACGCTGATGATCGCCCTGTTCCTGGGGGAACTCTACCGCCTTGCCCTGGTCCGCAGGTTTGGAGTGGTTCTGTTGGGCTTCGTCCTGGCCTTCGCCTTTAACGTGGGGCGCACGCTCGTGCTGACTGGCGTCGCCTCCGCAAAGGGGATCGCGGCAGTCTCCTCCTGGCACGACCCCGCCAGCGTCACCATTCTCGTTGCCTGCTTTCTCTCTGTCTGGCTCCTGGCCTGGCGGTTCAGGGGAAACGCTGAAATGCTGAAAACTGAAATGCTGAAAGCGGAAATCGGAGCGGCAAGACCAATGGCCAGTAGTCCCGTAGTCCGTGGTCCGGTTGTCTCGTTGTCCCTCCTCGCCTGGCTTCTCGTCGTCGAAGCCGGTACCGAGCTTTGGTATCGTTCTCACGAATCTTCGATGGTTGCCAACGCAGAATGGTCGGTGCGGCCCCTGGCCCCAAGCGCCAATTACAGCGAGGTGAAGATCCCACCCGAGATTCTCGGACAATTCCGTTCCGATGAAGACAAGCATGCCCGCTGGGTGGATGACCGCGGCAATTCCTGGGAACTCTACTACTTTCGATGGTTTCCTGCCCATTCTTTGCAGAAGCGGGTAGCCATCCAGATGGCGAAGACTCACGGGCCGGAGAAGTGTCTCCCCGCAGTGGGTATGAGCCTGAAGTCGGACCTGGGGACTATCACGGTTCCAATTGCGGGCATCGAGCTGGCCATGCAGCACTATATGTTCAGCGCCGAAGGCCGGTTGCTCCACGTCTTTTATGGGATCTACGAGGACCCGACCGGAAGCGCCAAGCTGGCCAATCGGCGGAAGGACTTCGGGAGCCGTGTGGCCGCGGCCCTCGCCGGGAGC
The DNA here is from genome assembly GCA_035358715.1 of Verrucomicrobiota bacterium. GTDB lineage: Bacteria > Verrucomicrobiota > Verrucomicrobiia > Limisphaerales > UBA8199 > UBA8199. The sequence continues at coordinate 34,530 of DAOPPX010000041.1, read as the reverse complement.
CGAAACTACGGACAGCGTTTCCTCGAACTCGCGGTCACCGGGTATGATCGGCCTGAAGCAGCCAAAGCCGCTCTGGTCCAGGAACTGGGGAAGCTGATCCGAGTGGAAGCTCCTGAGCCTAAACGTTGAATCGCCCGCTGCCCGATTTGAGATGCCCACGAGCCGACTAAGGCAGTCCCGGATGAGCGCGAATCTCAAACGCCAAAACTGATGGGGCACAGTATTCCCAACACGACAAGCGCCCCGTGTCCGGCCCGCAAGCGCCTCCCATTGCGCGCACGGGACGTGCAGATTTATCAGGCGTGCGAAGTGCTGACCGAGTGTCTGATCTACCCCATGGTGATTTTCAGCCCTTGGGCGTTTGGCACCAGCGAGACTTGGTCCATCTGGGTCATGAACAGCGCCGGCTACTGCCTGGGGGCATTGTTAGCCGTCAAATTGGCTATACGCCATCTCAAGAACTACCGGCCGCCGCGCTGGGCCGACGGCGGGGCAGAGCCACCGGGCGCCGGTGCAGCCTGCGGGCTGTTCACCCCCGCCAGACTCACCGGAATCCTCGCGCTGCTGACGGCGGCGATTCTGGGTTACTGCCTGATCAGCGCCCTAAACGCGCGTGCTGCCTATGATCCGGAAACGCTCGCTTTCACCTACCGGCGCCAGTATGTCCACTGGCTTCCCCACAGCTTCGACCGTAGCGCGACCTGGTTTGCGTTCTGGAGCTACCTTGGATTGGCGCTCTCGTTTTGGTCCATCCGCGATTGGCTGTTGGGAAAGTCCGCTGCCGAACAACGGCCTGCGCGCCGGGCGAATGGGCCGGGCGGGGTGGCCCAGGCAGAGTTCCTTCCTGCCCGGTTGCGCCGCCTCTTGTGGTTGCTGGCGATCAATGGCGGCCTGCTTGGAGTGGAAGGGATCATTCAACGGCTCCAAGGATCAGGCGAGTTGTTGTTTATCGTCCGGCCAGCCATCCACAAGACGGCGGATACGCAGTTTGGCCCGTATGCCTACTACGCGAACGCCTCGCAATACTTCAACCTGCTTTGGCCGGTTTGCCTCGGGTTCTGGTGGATGCTGCATCGGTCACGCGGATTCGGGCGCCACGACCACCATGTGGTGCTCTTGTGCTGCGGCATCATGGCCGCGTGCCCGATCATTTCCACCAGTCGCGGCGGCACGCTGATAACACTTGGATTACTTGGCCTGGGCGGGCTGCTTCTGGCCGCCACGCATTTCCTTCTTCCCACGCACCGCCAGGAGACCGGGAGAACGCGCACAACTACATTGGGCGTCCTGGCGCTTTTCTTCGTCGGCGCGCTGGCCCTGGGGTACTCGCTGGGATGGAAAGCGCTCAAGCCGCGAATGGCCAAGCTGAGCGAGGGCTTCCAGCAGCGGGAACGCGACTACGACAGAGCCCGACCTATCGCTGCGGATTATCCCGTTTTCGGCACCGGCCCGGGCTCCTTCGAGAACGTCTCAAAGCTCTACCGCATTTCCCCTGAGGCCAATTGGTGGGCACAATTGCACAACGACTGGCTGGAGACACGCATCACGTTCGGCTGGGTTGGCAGCGCGTTAATCGCCCTGGCCTTTGCGACGGTGCTGCTGCGTTGGTTTGGCGGCGGAGGCATCTACAGCGGGAGGCGCTTTGTCATGCTGCTGTGGCTGGCGCTCGGCGGGTGCCTCGTCCATGCGCGTTTTGATTTTCCATTCCAGATGCACTCGATCGTCTTCCTCTTCCTGATCCTGTGCGCCATTCTATTCAACCTGTCGCGCAGGCCTTCCTTTCATTGATTGCTCATCGCTGACCACTGCCACCGTCCTCGCCTCCGGATCTATCCGGCGTCTCAGCACTTGAGCATCCTTTTGTGACCTTCCTCCTCCTGAACCAGACCTTTCACCCGGACGTCATGGCAACCGGACAGTACTTGACCGACGTGGCCCTGCGCCTCATCGAGCGCGGTCACCAGGTAACCGTAGTCACCGGCCGGCGCGCCTACGATCAACCTCGAACGCAGTTTCCCAAAGAGGAGATGTGGCGCGGGATCCGCGTGTGTCGCGTCGGATCCACCGGATTTGGCAAAGGCGCCAAATGGCGGCGGGCCGCGGATTTTGCCAGTTTCCTGGCGCTCGCCTCTTTGCGGCTCGCGCGGTTGCCCCGGCCGGATGTGGTGGTGGCCCTGACATCGCCGCCGCTGATTTCTTTGTTGGGCGCCGGGTTGGCCAGGCTCCGCCGCAGCCGGTTCTTCTACTGGGTCATGGATTTCAATCCGGACGAGGCCATCGCCGCCGGGTGGCTTCGGCCCAACTCACCCGCCGCGAAGGTGCTGGACTGGATTTCGCGCGTCAGTCTGCGGCGGGCCCATAGAATCATCGCGCTCGACCGGTTCATGCGAGAGCGCATCGTTGCCAAGGGCATCGCGCGGGCAAAGGTCCTTGTCATTCCGCCCTGGTCCCACGACACGGAAGTGACATTCGATGCCCAGGGCCGGGAACGATTCCGCAAGGCGCACGGCCTGGACGGCAAATTCGTGGTAATGTACTCAGGCAACCACAGTCCGTGCCATCCGCTGGACACGCTCCTCGCGGCTGCGGAGCGCCTGAAGGAGGACAAGTCAATTGTCTTCTGCTTTGTGGGCGGCGGCAGCGAGTACAAGCGGGTGAAGCGCTGGGCGGCGGAAGGCAAGCTGACGCAGGTTGTCTGCCTGCCATATCAGCCTCTCAGTGAAGTCTCGAACTCGCTTTCCGCAGCCGACCTTCAGGTCGTGGTTATGGGCGATCCCTTCATTGGCCTGGTGCACCCCTGCAAGATCTACAACATCCTGAACGTCGGCGCCCCCGTGCTTTACATCGGCCCGCGCGTCAGTCATATCTCGGAAATTGTGGAAAAGGCGCCGCACGAACTAGTCTGCCTCGCGGCCCAACACGGCGAGGTGGACAAGGTTGTGAAACACATTCAACAGCTCTCCCCTGGTGTAGGCTATGCCGCGCGGCAGCCATCCGCGGCCGTGCGCTCGCTCTTCTCCAGGGAAGTGGTCCTGCCAAAGTTGGTCGCCGCGCTGGAGACTGGCTGATCCCCACTCCAAATCCTCTGAATTGACGACCCGGGCTGATTCCGCCCGGGCATGACAAGAGAGAAGACTTCGGTCTCCTCTCCTTTTTTTGCGCCGGACTAGACCCTTAGCCAACCACGCCTGCTCGCTCCGATCAATTCTTGCCGCAGCACTGCTTGTATTTCTTGCCGCTGCCGCACGGGCAGGGATCATTGCGGCCGACCTTGGGGCCAACCCGGACCGGCTTGGCCCTCTCGACGGCGGCGGCGGCTTCGCTGACAATGTCGCTGCCTTGCTGAGGCGCGCGGCGCGTCGGCCCGGCGCCCGTGGCGGTCCCCGTCGTGGTGCCGCCGAAGGCGCTCGCAGACTGGTGCGTAGTCTGCTGGGGCACATTGCGGAGGAAGTTCTCAAATGCCATCAGACTGGACGCGCTGCGGAAGATGTTATGGCATATCTCGGTCTTAATGTTGACCATCAGCTCATCAAAGATCTTGTACGCCTCGGCCTTGTACTCGATTAGCGGATCCCGCTGGCCGTGCGCGCGCAGCCCGATGCTGTAGCGGAGGCTGTCCATCTCATAGAGATGCTCCTGCCACAGCTTGTCAATGGCGCTCAGGATCGTGTAGCGCTCGACCTCCTTAAGAGCCTCGGGATTCTCAAAGCTGATCTTGATCTCGTAGGCCTTGCGGACGCTGTCCGAGATGAAGTTGCAGACGGAGAACTGCGCCGCGCTGAGGTTCTCGAAGATGGAGCCTTTGACCGGCTCCTCCTTGCCCGACTCTGCGGCTTTAACGATTTCCTTTTCGGGCATGCCGATGGGGAAATTCAGGTTCACCCAGTCAGCCAGGGAGCGCACTTTCCAGTCGTGAAAATCGGTCTCGGCCGTAGTGAATTGCTCGACCTTCTGCAGCACGACCTCCTCCATGATGTCCATGAGGCGGTCGCGGACATCAGGGGAGTGAATGATCTCGTTGCGGAAGCCGTAGATGACTTCGCGCTGCTTGTTCATCACGTCGTCGTACTCGAGCGTGCGTTTGCGAATCTGGAAATTGTGCTGCTCGACGCGCTTCTGGGCCTGGCCTATGGACCGGTTGAGCAGCGGGTGTTCCAGCTCCTGGCCTTCTTCAAGGCCCATCTTCTCCATGTACTTGACGATCTTGTCGGAGCCGAACAAGCGCATCAGATCATCTTCGAGCGAGATGAAAAAGTGCGAGGAGCCGGGGTCGCCCTGGCGCGCGCAGCGGCCGCGCAACTGGCGGTCAATGCGGCGGGCTTCGTGGCGCTCGGTGGCCAGGACGTGCAGGCCCCCGGCCTCGGCCACGCCCGGCCCGAGCTTGATGTCGGTGCCGCGGCCGGCCATGTTCGTCGCGATGGTCACGGAGCCGCGCTGCCCCGCGCGGGTGACGATCTCTGCCTCCTGCTGGTGGAACTTGGCGTTAAGCACCGAGTGGATGATTCCCTCCCGCTTGAGCATGCGCGACAGGTGCTCGCTGACCTCGACGGAAATGGTGCCGACCAGGATGGGCCGGCCCTTGCCGTGGACTTCCTTGATCTCCTTGAGGACGGCGCTGTACTTCTCGCGCTTGGTCTTATAAACGGAATCATTGGCATCTTTGCGCGCCACCGGCCGGTTGGTGGGAATGACCAGCACGCCCAATTTATAGATGTCAAGGAACTCGGAGGCTTCGGTCTCCGCGGTGCCGGTCATGCCGGCCAGCTTGCGGTACAGGCGGAAGTAGTTCTGGATGGTGATGGTCGCCAGCGTCTGCGTCTCGCGCTCGATCTCGACCTGCTCCTTGGCCTCGACGGCCTGGTGCAAGCCGTCGCTCCAGCGGCGGCCGGTCATCAGGCGGCCGGTGTTCTCATCCACGATGATGACCTTGTTGTCCTGGACGACATACTGCACGTCCTTTTGGTAGAGGCAGTAGGCCTTGAGCAACTGGGAAATCGCGTGGATGCGCTGGGCCTTGGTCTCGAAGTCCTGCTGGAGCTTGGTCTTGGCTTCCAGCCGCTTGCGCGCGTCGGCCTCCGGCCCGTTATCAATGTCGTGCAGGGCCGTGCTCAGGTCGGGCAGCATGAAGGCGTCCGGGTCCTTCGGGCTAAGATGGTTGCGCCCCTTTTCGGTGAGGTCCGCCTCGTGGCTTTTCTCATCAATCGCGAAGAACAACTCCTCCTTCTCTTTGTAGAGCTCAATCTTCTTCTGGTCGGCGTGAAGCTGGAGTTCGGCCTGGTTCATCAGGCGCAGGTTCTCGGGCTCCTCCAGGAACTTCAGCAGGCCCTCGGACCTGGGCTGGCCGCACTTGACCCGGAACAGCAGGAGGCCGATCTGCCTCTCGAGCTCCTCCGGATGTTCGGGGTTGGAGCCGTCGGCCGGGCGCAGCTTGCGCAGCAATTCTTGCGCTTCGGACAGAAAACGGTTGCACAGGCGCTCCTGCACATGATAAAGCGCCTCGACTTGCGGCCGAAAATTCGCGTACTGCTCGTCGTACGTGACCACCGCCGGGCCGCTGATGATGAGTGGCGTGCGCGCCTCGTCAATGAGGATTGAGTCCACCTCGTCCACGATGGCGAAATAGTGCCCCCGCTGGACCTGCTCCTCCTTGCGCGCCGCCATCCCGTTGTCGCGGAGATAGTCGAACCCGAACTCAGCATTGGTGCCGTAAGTAATGTCGCAGTTGTATTGCTCGCGCCGGACGCGCGGCGGTTGGTCGTGCAAAATGCAGCCCACGGTCAGCCCCAGGAACTTATACACCGCCCCCATCCATTCGCTGTCGCGCGCCGCGAGGTAATCGTTAACAGTCACGATGTGGACGCCGCGGCCGCTCAAGGCGTTGAGATAAACCGGCAGGGTGGCGACAAGCGTCTTGCCCTCACCGGTGGCCATTTCGGCAATCCGTGCCGAATGCAGAGCGTAACCACCGATGAGCTGCACATCGAAGGGGATCATCTCCCATTTCAACGGATGCTCGCGCACGATGATCTCGGTCCCGCAGAGCCGCCGACAAGCGTTCTTCACGACGGCAAAAGCCTCCGGCAGGATCTCATCCAGCCGGCGCGCCAACTCCTTGTCGTCCTGAATTTTGGACAACTCCTCCTTCCAGGCGGCGGTCTTCTGGCGCAAGACGTCGTCAGAGACCTTCTGGAGTTCGGCTTCGAGGGCGTTGATCTTCGCCACCAAGGGACGGAGGCGCCGAACCTCTCGGTCGTTCTTCGAGCCGACGAACTTCGTTAAGATATACTTGATCATTTGCGCTGTGACAGCCCCGAGACGCTACGAAAACCCGCCCCGCCCGTCAAAGATATAAGCGAATTGCCCGGGCATCCGGGCTGACGCCGTTTGGGTTTCAGCCAGGCCCCGGACGTGTCCGGCTGCGCTTTGTCTTAAAGGATGCCGTTTGGCACGTACTACACTAAGATTCTCCCTAATGGACTGCACGTATAGAAGTATGTTGGCGGGAATGTTGGTGGCTGGAATTGCCTTCAACTCAACCAAGGGCTTTGCGGCCTGGCCGGAGATTTGGTTGAGTGTGGCTGACCCAGCATGGTCTTGGCACGACTGCTCGGGGCGCGGCCTGTTCCCCATGGCAGATGAAGACGGCAAGGGGAAGGCCTGCGTTCGCGCCGGCCACCGAATGCTGGTCTGCCGAAAACCCATCGCTGGCAGAACCACTTCCGGGCTCCAGCAGCAAGATGTCTTCCTCGCCCGCCAGGGCGGCTATCACACTTACCGCATCCCCTCCCTGATCGTCACGACTAATGGAACGCTGCTGGCCTTCTGCGAAGGGCGGAAGAACAGCGCGTCGGATACTGGTGACATTGATTTGCTGCTCAGACGATCCTCTGACGGTGGCAGGACTTGGAGCCCGCAACAGGTGGTTTGGGATGACGGAGCCAATACCTGCGGCAACCCCTGTCCGGTAGTGGAGGAGCAGTCCGGGACAATCTGGTTGCTGCTGACGCATAATCCGGGCAACACTGGCGAGGAGCGAATCAAGCGGCACGGCCCTGGTGGAACGCGCACCGTTTGGGTCGCCCAGAGCGGGGATGACGGCCGGACGTGGACCGCGCCCATAAACATCACCGCCTCGACCAAGGACGCAACGTGGGGCTGGTATGCAACCGGACCCGGTGTTGGCATCCAGATGCGACACGGACCGCACCAAGGTCGCCTGGTAATTCCGTGCGACCATTCGTTCTCACACACAAATCTCCCGCCCGCCAGCAGCTCGGTCCCAGGAGACGGTTCGCATGTCATTTACAGCGACAACCACGGCCAAACCTGGAAGCTGGGTGGCACGGCGAGGCCTCAGATGAACGAGTCGCAAGTTGTCGAACTGGCCGACGGCAAGGGGGGCCTGCTGCTCAACATGCGAACGACGGCCAAGGCAAACCGTCGCGCGCAGTCGCTCAGCCACGACGGTGGTCAAATCTGGGCGGTGCCGGAATACGCCCCTGAACTGGTCGAACCGCGCTGCCAGGCAAGCATCCTGCGCTATAGCTGGCCGGAGGGCAAACAAGCCGGGCGGCTTCTCTTCTCAAATCCAGCCGGCACGCGCCGGACCAACCTGACCGTGCGCGTCAGCCACGATGATGGCAGGACCTGGCCAGTCGCCCGGACGCTTCACGAAGGGCTGGCCGCCTATTCTTGTCTGGCTGTGCTACCGGACAAGTCCATCGGCTGCCTCTACGAATGCGGCTGTACCAATGCCTACGAAAAGATCACCTTCGCCCGCTTCCCCCTTGCCTGGCTAGAGGGCGGAAAGTGAATCGCCTTGCGGCGCCCCATCCGGCTGTTCACCAAGCGGGCGCCTTGGACGTGTTTCCTGCGGTGAGGTCATGAAGCCACCCGCATGGGGTTCACGATACGTTGTGCCGGCGGTTGAAGTCCACAGCCTCAACGTATCGCACGCCGCTGCCACCAAACATATCCAGCGCGGACCCGATGGTCAGGTCAATCCTCCCCTGCCCCAGCCGCGTGACCGTCTCCAGGTCGGCGAGCGAACGCGCGCCGCCGGCATAGGTCGTAGGGAGGGGCGACCACTGGCCCAGTTTGGAAACCAGCTCCTGATCAATGCCGCGACACTGCCCTTCTACATCAACAGCGTGAATAAGGAATTCGGCACAGGAGCCGGCCAGCTTGCCCAGGTTCGCCGGGCTGATCACCACGTCGGTGAACTTCTGCCAGCGGTCGGTCACCACGAAGTAATCTTCACCGCGCCGGCGGCAGCTCAGATCCAGAACCAGGCGTGGCTTGCCGACCGCCGTGGCCAGTTGCGCGAGGCGTTCCCAATCCACCTGTCCGTTGCCAAACACCCAGGAGGTGACGATCACATGCGACGCGCCGGCGTCCAGCCAGGCTCGGGCGTTGTCGAGGTTGATCCCGCCGCCGATTTGCAGGCCTCCTGGGTATGCCCGCAGGGCCGCGCGCGCTTCGGTTTCATTGCCCGGGCCGAGCATGATCACATGTCCGCCCTTCAATCCATCACGCTTGTAAAGCTCGGCATACCACGCCGCCGGCCGATCCGAAACGAAATTGGTCTGCAAGCGTCCGGGCTCGGTGCCAAGCGTACCGCCTACGATCTGCTTCACTTTGCCTTCATGAAGATCTATGCAGGGACGAAACACACTCAATCTTAGCGTCTGAAGTTCAAAGCCCAAAGTCTAAACTCGCCCTTGGGCGCTTCTCAGGCTTTGGTCGGCCTTTTCCGAGGCAAAGGCACCCGGGACGGGGCGGGGAGCGGACGATGGCGAGAGGGTGGAGCTCGAGCGCATAGAAGGTGCGCAAGTGCCATGCGGAGAGGCGGTTGCTCCGGTGCGGGGCGCAAGAGCGCGGATGGGTTCCCGAAGGGGCTTGGCTGGCGCGGGCTGGGGAAGGCACCCATGACCAGCAGACCGGGGCGCCGCCCCGTTTGGAGGCGCCGTCAACCGTCGCCGCATGCCCCGCCGCTTGGCCAATAGGCGCCATTACTGCAGTTGCAGGCTGTTCCCACCGTCCCTCCTCCGTGGCACCTCCGTTCTACCTCCGTTCTACCTCCGTTCCAGAGACGGAGGAGGAACGGAGGTAGAACGGAGGTACTACGGAGGAACCACCGAAGGAGCGGGTATGGTGAGGGGGGTGAACTCACGTCGTCTCCACCGGGCCAGGATGCCCGAGCTTTGGAACGCTGCCAGAGACTGAGCTGCGGCCCTCGCCCTTCATTGCTCGACAAACCGGCACCGCTCCGGCTTAATGGGCCCGGACATGAACAAAACCTGGCTTTCCGTTGCCCGCGCGCGCCAGATTCTGGCCCGGGCCCGGCAGAACCACATATTGGTTGTCGGCGACGCTATGCTCGACCATTTTGTGCAGGGCAGCGTGGGGCGCATATCACCGGAAGCGCCGGTACCGGTGCTGGATTTCGAGAGCGAGAGCTTCATGCCCGGCGGCGCGGCCAACGTCGCCCGGAATCTGACAGCCCTTCATGCGCCGGCCGAGTTGCTCGGCGCCATCGGCCGCGATACGGCGGGCGCGCAGCTCAAGCGCCTGCTGGGGGAGCATCACATCGGCTGCCGCGGGTTAATCGCCGACGCGACGCGCGCCACAAGCGTTAAGACGCGCGTCGTGGCCCACAAGCAGCAGGTGGTGCGGATTGATCGCGAATCGCGCGACGGATTGAGGTCCGCGCTCAGCGCGCGGTTGGTCAGGGCAGTCGAGGCGATGATCCCCCGCACTGCGGCCGTCATCGTTGGCGATTACGGCAAAGGCGTGGTAACGCAACCGTTGCTGGATGACCTCAAGCGGATTTGCCGCGCTCACGGCGTCTGGCTGAGCGTGGACCCCAAACCCGTGCATCAGCTTGATTTGTCCGGCCTTTCGCTCATCACACCGAACCGCAAGGAAGCCTTTGAACTGGCCGGCCTATCGGATGAAACGCGCCACAGTAGTCCGCTCAAAGACAACAACTTGTTGCGAGCCGCTGAACACCTGTTACGCACACTCCGTCCGGCTGTGCTTTTAATCACCCTGGGAGAACTCGGGATGCTGCTCTGCCAACACGGGCAGAAGCCGTTTCACATCCCCACGCTTGCCCGGGAGGTGTTTGACGTGTCCGGGGCGGGCGACACGGTCATCGCCACCTTCACCCTGACAATCGCGGCGGGCGCTTCGCCACTGGAAGCGGCGATCATCTCCAATCACGCTGCCGGCATCGTCGTCGGAAAGACCGGCACCGCCACGGTCGCCCCAGCAGAATTGCTGGCGAGCTTTGGCAAGTAGCCGGCGACGGCAAGGAAACATCTCATGTCTCCGCAAAAGCAACTGCCCCCAAAGTTGTGATGTCTCCGGATAGCGGGAAACGCCGCCATCTTGACGTCCTCCCCCACGTCCAATTTCCGCTTGTCCAGTCACGGTTCCGCCGCGATGGTTGATGCATGACAGGAACCAAGATCACTGCTGATGCCATCCGTGCGATGAAAGCGCGGGGCGAGAAAATCGCCGCGCTGACAGCCTACGATTTCCCGATGACGCGTCTGCTGGACCAGGCAGGCATTCCCTTGGTTTTGGTGGGCGACTCGCTGGGAATGGTGGTGCTGGGCTACCCAGACACCACGCATGTCACAATGGCCGAAATGGAGCACCACGTCCGGGCAGCGGCCCGGAGCGAACCGCGCGCGTTGCTCGCAGCAGATATGCCCTATCGCAGTTACGACACCGTCGCGGACGCGCTGACCAATGCGAAGCGTCTGATCGCAGCAGGCGCGGAAGCAGTCAAGGCCGAGGGCGGCCGCGAAATCCTGGAGCAGATCCGGGCGATCATAGCCTCCGGCATTCCTTTCCTGGGTCATCTGGGAATGCTGCCTCAGCACGTCCTGGAGGAAGGCGGGTACCGCGTCAAGGGCAAGAATGAACCCGAGCACCAGCAATTGCTGGCGGACGCGCATGCCCTGGCCGATGCGGGGGCTTTTGCTGTCGTGCTCGAACTGGTCACCCCGCACGTGGCGAAAGAACTCACGCGGCAGATTGCCATTCCCACTATTGGAATTGGCTCAGGCCCGGACTGCGACGGGCAGATTCTGGTAACACCCGATTTGCTGGGGATGCTGCCCTGGTACAACCTCAAGCACGTAAAGCCCAAGCTCAATGCGGCGGAGCAAATGCGGGCGGTGGTTACGGATTGGAAGCAAGGCGTGCAGGAGCGAAAGGGGCAAACGGCCTGAGAGGGAGCCCTCTGGAGAACTGACACCCATTGGCGCGCGCGGGGACGCGGCGTGGCGGATGTTTCGGTTAACCAATGATGCTGTCCGAAATTGCTCTCCCCGAGGTTCCGGCTCGTGGCCAAATCATGCGCACAAGCATGCCGCCGTTGAGTTATCAAGGAATCCTTTGCCTTGCCCGGCCCTGGAAGATAGACTTGGAATATGGACCTCGAATCACTAGTCAGTCTGGCGGCGAGCAACGGGGCCAGTGACTTGCACTTGGAAGCGGGGCTGCCGGCCGCGATACGGGTTCGCGGCGAGCTGCGCACCACCGGAGACCCGCTGCCGGCAAACCTGCTGATGGAATGGGCGCGCGGCGTGATCGGCGAGGAAGAGTGGCCGCGGTTTCTCGAGCAGCGGTCTTACGATTGCTCGCGGAACTACCGCGGCTCCCGCTGCCGGTTGAACATTCTCATGACTTCGCGCGGCATTGGCTTCGCCATCCGGCTGCTCTCCTCCTTCATCGCCACCATTGAGAAGCTCAACCTTCATCCCGATTTCAAGAAGCTGGTCGCCGGCCACCACGGGCTAATCCTGGTCAGCGGCGCAACCGGCTCCGGCAAGTCCTCGACCCTGGCGGCGCTGATTGAGCAGATCAACATGACGGAGACGCGTCACATCCTGACCATCGAAAGCCCCATCGAGTTCACCTTCCGCCCGCGGCGCGCCTATATCCGGCAGCGGGAAGTCGGCCGCGATACGCCAAGCTTCGAACAGGCGCTCATAGATTCGCTGCGCGAGGATCCCGACGTGTTGATGGTGGGCGAGATGCGCGACCCGGAAACGATGCGACTGACACTGGCCGCCGCGGAAACCGGACACCTGGTCATGGCTACGGTCCATTCCTCGACCTGCGCGGAGGCGCTTCAACGGGTGGTTTCGGCCTTCCCGGCCGAAATACAAAGCAGCGTGGCGGCGCAATTGGCGGATTGCATGCTGGCGGTCATTTCTCAACGGCTGCAGTTTCGCTCCGAGTTCAACATCCGCGTGCCGGAGTGCGAGATTCTCGTACCGACGCATGCGGTCAAGAACTTCATCCGCAACCGTGATTTCTTTAAGATCAGTTCGTCGTTGGAGACGGGGGCGGAGCATGGAATGTGGACGTTGCAGCGATACCGGGCATGGCTGGATAGCCGCAAGAATTGGCACATACCGGGGAAAAGCCCTGAACCGGCTGACAGCGAAGCGGGCGGCGCCATGCCCCCGCCGTCGCGCCCGCCCGCCTTTCCCCTGATGCCTAAGCCCTCAAAATCGGAGGCAAAACATGGCGCACACGCACACGGGCACGGCACGAAGGCACCGACGCGAATTGAAATTGAGCCGGCAGAGAGCGAGTTTGGAAAGATTCTGAAGCGACCGGGGGAAGAGTGAAGGTGCAGAGAATCATCAATGCCGGGCGGCTCGAACGGTTTGAATGGTTGCTCCTGCCCCGTTTGTGCGCCCTGTTGCTCCTCGTTGTCCCGGTTGGAGGCTGTGTTAGCCGCACCAGGGCCGAAGCCAAGGCGCGTAACGCCTTCATAGCCGGCCAGCAGGAAGCGATGGCGAGAATGCAGCAGAATCAGGCTCTGGCTCAGGGCCCAAGTGTTACGATCAACGGCGAGGTGCGAAACCGCGTCGTGCCCTGGACCGAGGGACTCACCCTGGCTAGAGCCCTGGTGATGGCGGATTATTGCGGGGCCGCCGACCCTGGCCAAATCATCATCGTGCACAATGGCATCGCGACCCAGATCGAGCCAAAACGGTTGCTGCGCGGAGAAGACATTCCCCTGCAGCCGCGGGATGTGGTGCAGATCATGCCCCAGGCTGTGGCGCCCAAACCGTAGGCGCATTTATTTTCTCCGTGCTCTTCCGGCACGGCTGGCTTATAGGTTACCGCGATGACCGAGCCTGAGCCGCTTCAGCAAGTTGACCGCACTTTCGTGCGCTATCGCCAGCGCAAACTCTCCTATTATTCCGGCTGCGACTACTTCCGCCTCGCCAGCCATCCGCGGGTCATTGCGGCCCTGCAGGCCGGCGTGAAGAAATACGGATTGAACGTCGCCGCCTCGCGTCTGACCACAGGAAACCACGTGCTTTACCGCGAACTGGAAGCCGAACTGGCGGGCTTTTTTGCGGCAGAGCGCGCGCTGGTGGTCCCCAGCGGCTACTCGACCAACCTGATTGTTGCGCAGGCCTTGGCGGGAAACTTCTCGCACGCGCTGATTGATGACCGGGCGCACACTTCGCTCCTCGATGCGGCGCGGTTGCTGGATTGCCCCGTGCTCTGCTTCAAGTCCCGCGATGCTGCAGCGCTGGCCCAAGTGGTCCGCCGTTGTGGGCCAGCGTCGAAGCTGCTCGTGCTCACTGATGGGATGTTTTCCGGCGACGGGTCGGCGGCTCCCCTGGCCGAGTACCTGGAGATTATCCCCAAAGACGCGTGGCTGTTGGTGGACGACGCGCACGGAGCTGGAGTGCTCGGCCGCACCGGCAAAGGGGCAGTCGAACATGCGGGCGTGAGCCGTCGCGGCATTGTCCAGACGGTCACCCTGAGCAAAGCGTTGGGCGCCTATGGCGGCGCGATTCTCTGCACCGAAGCATTCCGCCAACGGATTCTGGATAAGAGCCGGATGTTCATCGGCAGCACTCCCCTGCCCTTGCCGCTGGCTAATGCGGCGCTGGCAGGCGTGCGCATTCTAAAAGCCAACCGGAAATTGAGGCAAAGACTTCATGCAAACGCGGCCCACGTGAAAACAGCGTTACGCCAAGCCGGCTTGCCGCTACCCGAAATGCCCGGACCGATTATTCCCCTGCTGCCCCGGCGTCCAGGCGAAGCCGCCCACCTCAGCCGCGCGCTTTTCGCGGCCGGCATTTTCCCGCCGTTCATAAAGTACCCCGGCGGCCCGCCGAACGGTTACTTCCGCTTTGTCGTCTCCAGTGAGCACAGCGGCGCACAGCTTGATGGTCTGATCCGAGTGCTGCGCCGCCATGTTGCGGCGCAGGCCGCTCTTGCCTAACCGCTCCGAGGCAGGGCGTAGGACAAAATGTTCAGTGTGCCGCGCTGGACAAGGGTTCCTGAAGGGTCTGCTGCCCGCCGCGCAGCTTCTGGCGAGCCCCGGAAGGGAGGATGGCCGTTGCTTTCACACCCTTGGGGACTTCGACCTCGAGTCGGAAGGTGGCGCCGTCCTGGCGCCATTGGCTGACGACACGGCCACGGGGTGTATCCACTGCGGCTTCCGCGCTGGTCAGGGAGCCGGGGTTTGGCGCAATAAGGATTTGGCGCCAGCCGATGCTGTTGGTGGGCTGTCGGATGCCGCCGACATAGCCGTAATACCATTCCATCACGTGGCCCAACATGCAGTGGTTCAGGGATTGTGAGCCGTCCATCATAGCATCCCAGGTCTCCGGCAGGGAGGTCAGCCCTTTGGCCAGAATGCCGCCGTAGCTGCCCAGGCCGGTGCGCGAATAGACGCGGTGCAGGGCATCCGAACGTCCGGCCTCGGCCAGCGCGCGAATGAGATAGAGGTGGCCAACGTCGCCGGGGGTCTGCTGCCAACCGCGCTGCTCCAAGTCCGCGATGATGTCCTCGATGAGCAGCGCGCGATCTTCGGGCGGGACTAACCCGGCGCACAGGGCCATGGCGTTGGCACATTGCGGGCTGCCGTGGTGGCGAAGCTTACGCGTCGCCGGGTCCTGGAAGCGCCGCCGGAAATCTGCTCCGATTTGCGCATGCAGCTTGCGGTAGGCCTTTGCGTCACGGCCTTTGCCCAGCGCGTCAGCGGCGCGTGCAACAGCATCGGCGCACAGCCCCCAGGTGGCCGTGGCAGAAAGATCTGTCGGGGTGAATCGCGACGGCCCCGGCGGATGGCCGTGACCGTAATCATACCAATCCCCCAGCCCAGCGGGAGCTAGACCGTCCTTTGCCTCCTGCCCGACGAAGTCAGTGAAGCGGCGCATCATGTCGTAGTTGTCCTTGAGCACTTGTCGGTCCCCGAACCACTGGTAGTGCTGCCAGGGCGTCAGGACCGCCGCCGCGCCCCATTCCACCGTCCAGTTGAACGCCCCGGGAAAGCGTCCCGCCGGGTAGCTGGGCGCCACAGTCAGGACCCGCCCGCTCGGTTCCTGAGCGTCGCGGATGTCGCGGGCGATTTTGCTGAACCATTCGCGGCCACCGTAGCGATAGAGGAAGCTGGGCTCCAACAAGTAGGCGCATTCGAGCCAGCCCAGCTTCTCGCGGTGCGGACAATCGGTCAGCACCCAGCTCATGTTGGCGCGCATGGCCGAGTCAATCAGCTCGTGCGTACGATTGTAGAGATCGCTCGAACAGCGGAAGTCCCCGGTCTCCGGCAGCCCGGCCCGCACCGGCACCAGTTCCATCCGGCGTATAACCGGTAGGTTGCCGGGGTTGGCTTCGCCTCCCGGGACTGCGCCAGTCACCTCGACGAACTGCATACCCAGATAAAAAAACACCCATTGATGCGCGCAGGGCTCGCCATCCGTAACGAAGTCACTCCCGACGACGTACCCGCCGAACAGGCGGTCCTCAGCATTCTTGTGTTCCCCGCAGCGGAACCGGACGCGGTCGCCGGCCTTGCCGCCGGCCACTTCCACCCGCAGTTGCGCTGCCGTGTTTCGTGGAAAACTGTACAGGAACACGCCTGGCGCCGGTTGCTTCACCGAGACAGCCGCCTCGGGAGCGAAGGTCTTGACGCCCGGGCCGGTGGTTGGCTCCAGTTTGCCGGACGGAGCCGCCGCCAGCCGGGCCGGTTGCCACGCGCGGTCATCAAAGCCCCTGGAATCCCACCCGGTTTTCTGAAAGCGCGCGTCGAAGTCTTCGCCCGCAAAGATGTGAGAGAACACTATCGGGCCATCTGCTGTGCGCCAGCTCTCGTCGGTGCCGATAGTGCCAGGCGTGCCGCGTTTGGGCTCGAAGCGAATCTCGGCTCGCAGGAGGAACGGCTCGCTGGCCGTTCGCTGCGGACCGTGCTTGTTGTAGCGATTCGGGGGCGGGCTGGGATTATTCCAGAACGAATTGCCGAGCATAACGCCCACGCAGTTGGTCCCTTTGGCCAGCAGGGCGGTGATGTCGAACTCGCGGCAGTACAAAGTCTTCTCGTATTGGGACCAAGGCTGATTCATCCCCGTGTCCGCCACGCGCCGCCCGTTGACGCGTGCGTCAAAGTCGCCCAGCCCCACAACTCGCAACCGGGCGCGCCGCGGCTGCCGGTCCACCACGAACTCCTTCCGGAATATCGGGCAGGCGGAATTGGTGGCCGTAGCGGCCGGCGGGGCGATCCATCGTGCCTGGTCGAATTGCGCTGCTGCCGCACCGGTCAGCGTGGCAAACGCCTCGAGAAGAGCCAGGCTCAGAATCGAAGGCGCGAGGTGTCTCATACGAGCCAGAATGCTTGAACCGGCGGTGAGAAATGGACAACCGCCTGTCTGGAACTTGGTTGCTTCGGTTGGTGCAATAAGCCCGCACTCTACCTTGGCCCCCTCCTATGGCAAGCGCCGAGTCCGCCCGCGCTCTACCAATCAACTCAAACCCGGGGCTTGACAGCAATTACCTTTCAACCAACATCCGCGCGTGGCCCTTTTCACCATACAGAATGAGTTCCGGTACGAGATCGTGCGCAAGATCTATGAGGGTGGCATGGGAATTGTGTATGAAGCCGAGCAACTCGGCGCGCGAGAATTCGTCAAGCGAATCGCCATCAAGGTAATTCGCCAGAACTATGCCAACCAGAAGCAGTTCATCGAGAACTTCATCGGTGAGGCCAAGCTGGTGGCAGACCTGATCCATACCAATATCGCCCAGACCTATCACCTGGGAGAATCAAACGGGGTGTATTTCATCGCCATGGAGCTGATCCGGGGGGTGAACCTCGAGCAGTTCGCCCAGCAGTTGGACGACAAGAAGCGCATCCTGCCGAAGGAACTGGCGGTTTTCATCGTCAGCCGCGTCGCCCGCGGGCTGGCTTACGCCCACGCCAAGGCCGACAAGGACGGCAAGCCGCTCGGCCTCGTCCACCGCGACGTAAGCTTCAAGAACATCATGATTGCCTTCGAAGGCGACGTGAAGCTGACAGATTTCGGGATCGCCAAGGCCCGGGGGTTTCTGGTGGACAACGAAGGCGAAGTGGTGGCGGGCAAAGCCGACTACATGAGTCCCGAGCAGGCGGATTTCCAGATCACCGACCAGCGGTCAGACCTGTTTTCTGCCGGCGTGGTGCTGGCACACCTGCTGCTGGGCAAGAACATCTTTAAGGGCGCCACGGCGGAGGAATCCCGCCAACGAATGATCGGGCTACCCATCCCCGACTTCCGATCGCTGGATCCAAGGATTGATGACCGGTTGAACGAGATACTGCACCGCGCGCTGGCCCGCGAGCGGGATAAGCGGTATGCCACCGGCGATGAGCTGCTCTACGACCTGGAGCATTACATCTATCACTCGGGTTACGGGCCGACCAACGAGACCCTGGGGAAGTATATCCGCGAGTTGTTTAGTCAGACGGTGCCATCGGCCGGCAGCCAGGCTGCCACCGGCAGCACCAAACGAATCAAGCGCACTTCCCGCAGCACGGCTCGAAAGCTGGCTTAGCGGCAAGGCTTTGAGCAACCCAGGGAGTTCAATAAGTAATCGAGCTGTTAGTGTCGGATTGCAGCAGGCAGGCCCGGGACGGAATCCAGCTCTGGGGCCAAGGCTTTGTGGCCGGTCCGTTGGGGGAGGTGCTCGGCAAGGGCAGCCCCGCCCGGGAAGAAAACCTCTTTGTGCCGCTCGACCTGAACAAGATGGATGACACGCGCACGCATTGGCCGTTCCTGCGCGACCGCCGCATAGACGCCTGCTCGGGCCTGACGGAGCGACCACTGAATTGAGAACGGTCTGGATCACTGGCGCAGGCGGGCTGATCGGAAGTTACCTGGTCCGAACTGCGCGTTGCTATGCGTCCGAGGCGAAGGTCGTCGCGCTCACTCGCGACCGGCTGGACCTAACCAATGTTTCTGCCGTGCGGATCGAGTTTCGCCGTCAACAGCCGCAACTCGTCATCCACTGTGCCGCGCTCAGCAAGAGCACCGAGTGCGAGGCAAACCCGACGTTGGCACGAAGACTCAACGTCGAGGTCACAGCGTTGCTGGCCGAGCTGGCTGTGGAGATTCCTCTGGTCTTCCTGTCCACCGACCTGGTCTTTGATGGGCGGCGAGGCAACTACGATGAGAGCGCCGGCGTCAACCCGCTGAACGTCTATGCGGAAACGAAGGTCACGGCGGAGCAGGTGGTGCGGGCCAACCCCAGGCACACCATTATCCGCACCTCGCTCAACGGCGGCAGCTCGCCCACCGGCGACCGCGGGTTCAACGAGCATTTACGCCGTGCCTGGCAAGCGGGTCAAACCCTCAGCCTGTTCACCGACGAGTTCCGGTCTCCAATCTGCGCCGAGGTAACGGCCCGCGCGATTTGGGAATTGGCAGCCCGGAATGCCACCGGGCTTTACCACGTCGCCGGCAGCGAGAGGCTGTCCCGGTGGCAGATCGGCCAACTCCTGGCGGCGCGCTGGCCGCGCCTGCAGCCTCGGATTGAAGCTTCATCCTTAAAGGATTACTCGGGTGCCCCGCGCGCACCGGACACCTCACTGAACTGCACAAGGGCACAGGTGCTGCTTTCTTTTCGCCTGCCCGGGCTGACGGCGTGGCTGTCCGCCCATCCGGACGAAACCTTTTAGCGCATGTGCTCGATGATGTTGTCCCCAAACTGGGAGCACTTGATCTCGACAGCCCCGTCCATCAGGCGGGCAAAGTCATAGGTAACGCGCTTGGAGCTGATGGCGCCGTTGAGGCCCTTGATGATCAGGTCGGCGGCTTCATCCCAGCCGAGGTAACGGAACATCATTTCGCCGCTGAGGACGACGCTGCCCGGGTTGACTTTGTCCTGATTGGCGTACTTGGGCGCGGTGCCATGCGTCGCCTCGAAGATAGCGTGCCCGGTGACGTAGTTTATGTTGCCCCCGGGCGCAATGCCAATCCCGCCAACCTGGGCCGCGAGCGCGTCGCTCAGGTAGTCGCCGTTGAGGTTCAGCGTGGCGATGACGTCGAAGTCTTCCGGGCGGGTCAGCACTTGCTGCAGGGTAATGTCGGCAATGGCATCTTTAATGACGATGCCCTCTGGCGTCTTGCACCATGGGCCGCTGTCAAGCTCCACCGCACCGAACTCGCGCCTGGCCAGTTCATACGCCCAGTCGCGGAACGCGCCCTCGGTGAACTTCATGATGTTGCCCTTGTGGACGATGGTGAGACTCTTGCGCTTGTGCCGCACGGCGTATTCGAGCGCGGCGCGCACGAGGCGCTCGGTGCCCGGTTGGCTCACCGGCTTGACGCCGACGCCGATCTGGTCCACGCCCTCCTTGCCGAAGCGAATCTTCTTGAAGGCGTCCGGCAACTCCCGTTGGATGAACTCCAGGAGCTTCTTTGCCTCGGGACTGCCAGCCTGGTAATCAATGCCGGCATAGATGTCTTCCGTGTTCTCGCGGAAGATGATCATGTCCACCTTCTCCGGGTGTTTCACGGGCGAAGGCACACCCCGGAAATACTGCACCGGGCGCAAGCACACATAAAGGTCCAGCATCTGCCGCAGCGCGACGTTGAGGGAGCGGATGCCACCGCCGATGGGCGTCGTGAGCGGGCCTTTGATGCCAACCACGTATTCCTTGAACGCGGCGATCGTGTCGTCCGGCAGCCAAGTGTCGAACTTATTCTTGGCTGTTTCGCCGGCATACACCTCGAACCATGCAACCCGACGCTTGCCGCCGTAGGCCTTCTCAACCGCCGCGTCGAACACGCGCTGGCTGGCAGTCCAGATGTCAGGCCCGGTGCCGTCGCCACGAATGAAGGGCAGGATGGGGGTGGACGGCACGTTCAGTCTGCCGTCCTGGATGGAAATCTTGCCGCCGGCTGGCGGGACAACGTCTTTGTAAGGCATGGTTGTTAGCTATGTTTCTTCGCTGTGCCGGTAGAATCCACTGTGCGGCGGGGGAAATTCAAGAGCAGAATGCGGAGGCTGCTCGCCTCCGGCCGCTGCGAGAGTGCCGCTACCGGAGTTGGGCGACGGCTGTCTGGACGTTGACCGTCGCCCGGGCGAACTCAGCCCGCACCCTGGCAACCGTGTTCTCCACCGTCAGGCCGTACTTGGTTCGCAGTTCCTCGGGCGTCGAGGCATGCTCGATGAACTGGTCGGGCCACCCGATCTGGACGACCGGCGTGGTTATCCGCCTGTCGCTCAACAACTCCAGGATGGCGCTGCCGTAGCCACCCTGCAAAACACCATCTTCCATCGTGACCAACACGTCGGCTGCGCCGCCAAAAAACTCCGTCACCGCCGCGTCCAAAGGCTTAATGAAGCGGGGGTTGACAAGCGCAACGTCATACCCTTCGGCGGCTAACTGGGTCGCGACCTGCCGTCCGAGCGCCATCATGTTGCCCAAGGGGAACAGGGCCACCCTGTGTCCGCCGGTGTTGTCGAAATTGCGAATGACCTCGGCCTTGCCGATCTCGATCAGCCGGGGTTGGTCCTTGATCCGGACGCCCTCGGCAGGCCCACGGGGGTAGCGGATGAACGTCGGGTGCGGCTCATGGGAGGCTGTGAACATCATGTCCACCAGTTCATCCTCGTCCTTGGGCGCCATGGCGATGCAGTTGGGCACCGGCCGAACGAAGGCGATGTCGAACAGCCCGTGATGCGTCGGACCGTCCTGCGCCGAAAGCCCCGCGCGGTCCATGCAGAACATCACCGGCAAGTCCTGCAGCGCCGCATCGTGGAGGATGCAGTCGTAAGCGCGCTGGAGGAAGGTCGAGTAGATCGCGCAGACCGGGTGGAAGCCCATGCTGGCCATGCCGCAGGCGAACAGGACGGCGTGCTCCTCGGCAATGCCCACATCGTAGTAGCGATTCGGCATGGCTTTCTCCAAATACTTCAAGCCGGTGCCACTTGGCATGGCTGCGGTGATGCCGACAATGGAATTATCCTTTTGGCACAACCGTACCAGGGCCTGACCGAAGACGTCCTGCCAATTTGGGGGCACGCCGGGCAGGGCGGGCGCAGTGGCTCCCGTCGCAACATCGTAAGGGCCCAGGCCATGGAACTTCTCGGGGTTCTTGAGCGCGGCCGCGTAACCTTTGCCCTTCTGGGTCAGAACATGGATGACGAGCGGCCGATCACACGTCTTGGCAAACTCCAGCGTGCTGATCAGCAGGGGCAAGTTGTGGCCGTCAATCGGCCCCAGATATCGCAACCCCATCTCCTCGAAGATCAGGCTGCTGCCGTAACCACCGCGGCCATCCATCTCAATCTCGCTCTGGCTGGGTTGGAGGCCCACATCACCTATGGCGCCCTTGAAGCCCTCCTCCGCCTTGTGCGCAAGCTTCAAGGCGATTTCGCCCTTGGGCAACCGCCGGACGAACCGCTCGAAATCCCGGGCGAGCTTGTTATAGGAGGGATGGGTGATCAGCCGGTTCAGGTAGGTGGAGATGGCGCCGACGTTCTTGGCTATGCCCCATTCATTGTCGTTCAGGATACCGACGAACCGCTTGGTCGTGTGGGCGATGTTGTTCATCGCCTCGAACGAAATGCCATTGGTCAGAGCGGCATCGCCAAAAATCGCCACGACGTTTTCATCGCTGCCGCGCTGATCCCGGGCGGCGCAAATGCCCAGAGCGGCGGACAAAGCTGTGCCGGCATGCGCCGCGCCGTAGCAGTCGTGTTCGCTTTCAGCACGCAAGGCGAAACCGCTCAGCCCGCCTGTGCTGCGAATCGTGTCAAAACGGCTCTTGCGGCCGGTAAGCAGTTTATGGACATAAATCTGGTGGCTCACGTCCCAGACAAACTTGTCCTTGGGCGTGTTGAACACGTAGTGCAGCGCCAGCGTCAACTCGACCACGCCAAGGTTGGGACCGAGATGCCCTCCGTGTTTGGCCAGAACGGTGATCAGTTCATGCCGCACTTCCTCGGCCAGTTGTGTCAACTGTTCCAGCGTCAGCTTCTTGACGTGCGCCGGGCTGTCCACCATCTCAAGATATCGGCTCATGTCTGGGTGTTGGGGCGACGAAACATCAGCGTGACAGAGTCAATGCTCGCATACTCGGATGCGGCTTTGCTCTATTCGGTCGAGTCCTCCGGCGACGCCAGCGGTTTGATCTTCATCTCACCTGCCGCGGTCCTCTCCAACTGCCGGATCTTAACCTCGGCTTCCGCCAGTTTCTCCTGGCACGTCCGGGCCAGGCGCGTGCCCTCCTCGTACTTAACCAGCAAGGTCTCCAGCGGCAAATCCTCCGACTCCATCGCGGCGACCACAGTCTCCAGCTTCTTCAAAGCCTCTTCAAACGGTAAACTCGCAGCCTTTCCCGGGCTGCTTTGGGCCGCATTTCTCGGAGCACTCGGCATATTGGGAGATTAGGACAAGCCCGCCCCCTCGTCCAGTGTTGAGTTTTGTGCTCGGGGAGCGAATCCGGGAAGACGGGAGATCGGGTGAGGCGGTGACGGGCATGCGAGGACCGCTTCCCTGCCCAACCATTAGATTCCAGCAGTAGGCCACCAGATATTGAGTTTCGTGGCTTGCGTTTTAGCGCGGAACCTGTAGGTATACTAAGACTAGTGCTCCGTCGTCTCTTATGAAGATTGTTGTTCGTGTTGGCAAATGCCTGGCGTTCTGCTTGCTGGCGCTTGCTGGTTCCCTTTCCGCCCAAACACCTGTCGTTAGTCAAACCAATCTGACTCTGCGCATCATGGCCGCCAACCTGACTTCAGGCGGCATGACTTACCAGACCGCCGGCCTTAACATCCTCAAGGGGCTCAAGCCGGACATCGTGGCCATTCAGGAATTTAACTACGCCAACAATGGCGCGGCTGACTTCCGCCAAATGCTGGATGCGACTTTCGACACCAACTTCGTCTATTACCGTGAGTCGGGCTACAGCATTCCCAACGGCATCATCAGCCGTTTCCCCATCGTGGCCGCCGGGTCATGGGATGACCCCGAGGTCAACGACCGCGGTTTCGCCTGGGCGCAGTTGGACGTGCCGGGCTCCAATGATCTATATGTGGTCAGCGTGCATCTATACAACAGTGGCAGCGCCAGCGACCGCAACAACGAGGCCATCGCCGTCAAGAACAACGTTGCAGCCAATTTCCCGGCGAACGCATGGGTGGTCGTCGCGGGCGATTTCAACACTGACACGCGGTCGGAGGCTGCCGTTAATACCTTCAAGACCTTTCTCAGCGATGACCCCATTCCTACCGATGCCCAGTCGGGCGGGGATATGGATACCAACGAACCGCGCAACAAGCCGTACGATTACCTCTTGCCCAGCTTCTCCTTCGCCACCAATCTGGCCCCTGTGGTTCTCACCTCGCGCGTCTTTGCCAATGGGCTGGTGTTTGACTCAGCCGTCTACACTCCTTTGAGCGACGTGGCGCCCGTGAGCTATGGCGACTCGCACGTCAGCGGCATGCAGCACATGGCGGTGATCAAGGACTTCACGATTGCCTACACGATCACCAACTCTTATTCCGACGCGCCCGCAATCACCGCCCAGCCCGAAAGCCAGACTGTCGAACCGGGCGGCAACGCTGCTTTCAGCGTGGTTGCCAGCGGCGCGCCAACACTCCACTACCAGTGGCGATTTGGAACCTCCAACCTGGCCGGCGCGACCGCCAGCACGCTGACGCTTACGAATTTGCAGTCCGGCAATGCAGGCACTTACTCCGTGGTCATCACCAACTTCGCAGGCAGCGTCACCAGCTCCCCGGCCACCTTGACTGTCGGCACCGCCCCGGTCATCGTCACCCACCCGCAGAGCCAAAGTGTGAATGCCGGCGCGACTGTCGCGTTCAGCGTCACGAGTTCAGGAACCGCTCCGCTTGCTTACCAATGGCGGTTCAATGGCGCCAACCTTGCCGGCGCCACCAAGAGCAGTTGCCTGCTGACTAACGTCCAGAGCCAAGACGCGGGCAGCTACTCGGTCGTGATCACCAACCTTCTCGGCGCCACGACCAGCTCCAATGCCGTTTTGACCGTTAATGCGCCGCCCATCGTCACCGCCCAACCCCAAAGCCAGACTGTTGCCCCCGGCCAGGATGCCACCTTCACCGTCACCGCGACCGGGGCGGCGCCCCTCTCGTACCAGTGGCGTTTCAACGGCACCCCCCTCGCCGGAGCAACCGGGACCAGTTATACGCGACCCAATGTCCAGACCGGCGATGCCGGCAGCTATTCTGTTGTGATCACCAACCTGGCAGGTTCGGCTGTCAGCGTGGATGCCATCCTGACGGTTGCGGTCGCGCAGGGCAGTGTTATTGCCCAGTGGGACTTTAACAGCCTGACGCCTGACGGTTTGACAACCACCGGCACATTGGCGCCCTCGACTGGCAGCGGCACCGCCACCTATGTCGGGGGCACAAAGGCGCCCGCCAGCGGTGAATTTGCCGCCGGCGGTCCAACTGATACAAATACCACCGACAACAGCGGCTGGAACACGTCGTATTACCCGGCTGCAACCGTCAGCAACAAGACCGCGGGGGTGAAATTCGCAGTCAGCACTGCCGGCAGACAGAATGTCAGTGTTTCGTGGGGCCAGCGGGAAAGCAGCACCGGCAGCAAGTATGTCCGGCTGCGTTACACCACCAACGGCACGGACTTTATTGACTTCCCGACAGCGGTCTCCGTGGCTGGGACCAGTTGGAAATCCACGACCAACAGCCTGGCGAGTGTCGGCGGTGTGAACGACAATCCCAGTTTTGCCTTTCAGATCGTGGCGGAGTTCGAAAGCACCGCCACCGGAGCAGGCAACACGAATTACGTAGGCGCCGCTGGCACCTACAGCACCGGCGGCACCATTCGCTTCGACATGGTAACCGTGTCCGGCACGGCCATCCCGACGGCCACGCCTCCCGTCATCAGCTCTCAACCCGCAAGCCAAATGGTCAATCAGGGCGCGGCCGCAACATTCAGTGTGCTCGCTGCCGGCACCGCCCCGCTCAGTTACCAGTGGCGCTTCAACGCCTCGGTGCTTCCCGGAGCGACCGCCAGCGCCTATACGCGCAGCAACGTCCAACCGGCCGACATTGGCAGTTACTCCGTGGTGGTGAGCAATTCGGCCGGAACGGCGATCAGCTCGAACGCGCTGCTTCATCTGGTAGTTCCGGCACCGGCCCTGGCGATGGAGTCGGCCCAGGTCATTCGTTGGCAGGGCCTCAGCAACCTGACCTACATCGTCCAGGCGATAACCAACATCGAGCAGACCAACTGGGTAACGGTGGGCACCGCCTCCTCGCCCGGGACGAGCGTGTCATTCACAAATCAGGCCGAAGCACCGCGGCAGTTCTTCCGCGTGCTGTGTCCCTGATCACTTCTCAACCTTGCTGAACACCTCGCCCGTTTTCAGCCGGGTCTTCAAGCGCTGGCCGGCTTTGACCTCGGCCGCCGCGCGCAAAACCTGGCCGCTCGCCGCGTCAGTGGTGATGGAGTAGCCGCGGGCCAGCACTTGCTCCGGCCCAAGCAACCGCAGACGGACCTCGAGCGTGTCCAATTGACCTCGCCGATCTTCCAAGCGCTGGCGCGCTCGCTCGCGCAGGCGCTGCTCCGCCTGCTGGAGCACTTCCCGCTTCTGCTTCAAGAGCGCCGCCGGTCGGACCCGCACCAATCGCTCCGCCAGGTTGTGCCATGTTTGCCGCTGCTGCCGCGCCCCCTGTCTCACACAACGCAACAGGCTCGTTTGCGCCTCATCGAGACGCTGCCCCCAATCGTTCAACCGGCGGCGCGGATGAACCCGCGCCAGGCGCTCCGTGATTTCGGTCAGCACATAGCGCTTGTCCTCCATCTGCTGCAGCGCCGATTGGCGGAGACGCCCGGGGGCTTCAGACAGGAACTGGCCGCTCGCAAAGACGCCCTCAGTAATGATCTCCGCCGCCGCGCTGGGCGTGGCAGCCCGCACGTCGGCAACAAAATCGCTAATGGTGAAGTCAATTTCATGCCCAATCGCCGAAACGACCGGCAAAGCCGACTCGAAGATCGCCCGCGCGACCACCTCCTCGTTGAAGGCCCACAAGTCCTCCAGGCTGCCGCCACCGCGGGTGACCAGTATCAAATCTATCGCCAATCCCCGATCACCAAATGCCAATTGAGCGGCATTAAACTCATTCAGCAGGCGAACGGCCGCGGCGATTTCCACCGCTGCGCCTTCCCCCTGCACGCGGCACGGCGCGAGAACGATTTCCAGCGCCGGATTGCGGCGTTCGATGACGTGCAGCACATCGCGAATGGCGGCGCCGGTGGGCGAGGTGACCAGGCCAATGCGCTGTGGATAGCGCGGCAGCGGGCGTTTCCGTTCCGGCGCGAATAGGCCCTCGGCTTTGAGTCGTTGCTTCAGTTTCTCGAAGGCTGCTTGCAGCGCTCCGATGCCCTGCAACTCGACCTTCGTCACGCGCAACTGGTATTGCCCCCGTGGCTCATAGACCGTTACCTCGCCCCGCAGGTTGACTTTCCGGCCATCCTGCAGCAGCGCACGATCCGCCTGTGTCTCGCCCCGAAACAGCACACACGTCAACTGCGCGCCCGCGTCCTTGAGCGTGAAGTAGATATGCCCCGAACTCTGCAATCGCAGGTTCGTGACCTCGCCCGTCACCCAGACCTCCCCTACCTGCTGTTCCAGCAAACGCTTGATCTGCCACGTCAGTTCGCTGACGGACAGCACCTTGCGAATCTGTTCAGGCGGAAACAGCTCGCCGAAGTCCCATTGTGACTTAACGGGCTTGGGCATCGCTAGCGTTCCAGGGCCACGCGAGCGGAGCGCCGACTTGCAGTCGGCTTAGCCGGCGGCTTATTTCCCAGCGGCTGGCTCATCTTCGGCACGGGTGGGTTGGCGGGCCTTTTAAGCCGAGTGCAACTCGGCGCTCCGGTTCTGCCTCATAATGGTTGGGATACGCGCTGAATAGCTGTTGCGCGGCCTGTCTGCTCCTCAATCTCGACCACAGCGCCCTGCAACAGGATGCGCTCCTTGGCCACCTCGAACTTCTGCGGCATGCTTGTCATGAACCGCCTGATGATCGGCTCAATCTCGCGGCCCAGCACGCTCTCATGCGGCCCCGTAAAACCGCCGTCAGCCAAAAATGCTGTGCCACCGGGGAAAACCTGCTCGTCGGCGGTCTGCACGTGCGTATGCGTGCCAATAACGGCGCTCACCTGCCCGTCGAGCAGCCGCGCCAGCGCGATCTTCTCCGACGTCGCTTCGGCATGGAAGTCCACGAAGATAAGCCTGGTGGTGCGCCGGAGGCGCTCGACCTCGGCCAGCGCGGCGTGGAACGGGTTCTCCAGTGGCGGCATGAAGGTGCGACCCTGAAGGTTGAGGATTGCCACCGGCGCCAGGCCCGGCGCCTCGAAGATCGTGCTGCCCTGTCCGGGCGTGCCGGGCGGGTAGTTGAGTGGCCGCACGAATCGGCGTTCGGCCTCCAGCAGTTCCATGACTTCCTTCTGGTCCCAGAGATGGTCCCCGCAGGTAATGATGTCCACCCCCGCCGCGAATAATTCCTCCGCGGTTTTCACCGTGATACCCGAACCGCCAGCGGCGTTTTCGCCGTTGGCCACCACCAACTGGACCCCGTGCTGCTGCCGCAATTGGGGCAGCAACTCCTTAACCGCGCGCCGGCCCGGTTGCCCCACGATATCCGCGATGAACAGCAGCTTCACGGGTCCAGAGTAACGTGCGCCCCCCGCAACGCGCAATACGCAACACGAATCCTCTCAGCGCCCAGCGGTGGAGTTCGCTGAATTCGTTCGACTCGTTGGCTGGAATTCTACATGGCAACATAAAGAGCTCCGGTTGCCTCAAGAGGCATGTTACCCTGATCAGTGAGCCGGGCAGAACCGAGAGCAAAGGCGCGATTCTTCGACAGCCCCGCAGCGTTGGCCCTGCCGCCAATCTGTCACCACACGGACTTTAGGGTCCTGGCAAGACGCCAGCCCGCCAGCGCCAGGCGGCGGCGCATTATGATTTGAGCCTCGCGCACGTACTCGGGCGTCAGCGCCGGGATGTCGGACACAGCAATCTTGCCGGACTTGACGGCAGCCGCATCCGCAAACCGAACGCGATCCTCCGCACAGGCAAAATCCACGGCGGCCCGGTGACTCTCCTGGACCCAGGAGTGAATCGTCCGGTGTTGCGAGTATTCTCTCAGCCTGGCCCGCTGGAGTTGCGGCGCGGCAGCCAATTCGTCCGCCAGCGCCATCACCGACGCATACGAGAGGTCTGAACCGGGCAGCGCATCCCAGAACGTATGCAGGCTGGTCTGATTCCGGTTCTGGTCCAGGACGAGGAACGAACTCCCAAGACCATGCCCCTTGGGCTTGGCTTTGGTGACCAGATTGGCGGTATGGAGCGGCTGGTGCAAATCGCCGTACAGATGCAGCACCACACCAAGGCTCACCGCGCGATCGTGCGCGCTGGCCTTCCGTCTTCGTAGAGTGGACAGGGCGCTCGACAGGACCATTTCCGCATTGGGTTTGGCAATCACAAACTGGTCCAGCGAGACGCGCTTCCGATCATCCTTCCGGATGAAGGGATAGCCAATCGCGTGCGGATATATATCGTACTGGGTGATTAAACGCGGCTTGGCCGGTTCTCCCGGCTTGGCCGGGCGCGCCAGGTCCAGCCACACCGCCGCCGTCAAAAACGCCCATTCGTTGGTGTCCACTCCGGCGGGAACCTCGGCGACAAGCACCTGCTGGTAGTGAGGATGCTGCCGCAACAGGTCTGAGGCGGACCGGCGCTCCGCCGCATCCATTTCTCGCCACGCCAACTCGGCCACCGTTCGGTGCCCCACGCCATTCCAGGCTGCCGCCGGGAGAGCCAGGAGCAACGGAGCGATTAAGAGACAAAGAGTCTTTCTCATAGATTATCAACGACGGCAAACGCCTAGGAATGCCCGCGCTCAGCCTAAGCCGCCGGGGCCGGTGGTATCAAGTTTGCCGTTTTGCCATAGCGTGAAACTCTTCAGAATCGAGCCGCCGATAAACTCGCGCAGAAGGGAGTTGTCAGGGATGAGGTCCTGGCCGATGGGCAGAAACCACTGGAGGAACGAGAGCAGGCGCTTGGCCTCGATGTATTCGGGCGTGCCAAAGACGACTTGGCGCAGCAGCGGCTCGGCCAGCATCCGGATGGCGGAGAGCTCATACACCAGCGCCGAGTTGAACATCACGTCCGCATTCTCCTGATAGGGAAAGATGTGCTTCTTCTCGCCGCGCCCGACGGATTCCCAGTGGCTGATGGTCTGCTGGGCGCTGTAGCCGCGGTCGCGGGCGTCGCGAATGATGCGGCGCAGCAGGCGGGTATCGGTGGTCGAGATGCGGTTGTGGCGGTCCAGGTTCAACTGGGTGAGGCAGGAGACGTAAATGCGGGTGGTCTGGCGCGGAGAAAGACCGGGCAGCAAGCGCGGGTTGAGGCCGTGGATGCCTTCCAGGATTACCAGTTGACCTTTCTCGAGCTTGACGGTGTCGCCGGGTTGGCTGCGCCCCAGCGGGAAGTTGAACTTGGGCAACTGCACTTCCTGGCCGGCCACCAATTGCTGGAGGTCGGACAGGAGCCGGGCGATGTCCAGCGCGCCGAGGGCTTCAAACTCGTAGGCGCCTTTCTCGTCTTTGGGCGTCTTCTCGCGGTCCAGGAAGTAGTTGTCCAGTTCGAGCGGGAACGGGGAAATGCCCTGGGCAAGCAGTTGGACGGCGAGGCGCTTGGAGAAGGTGGTCTTGCCGGAGGACGACGGCCCGGCAACTAGAACGATGCGGGCTTCCTTGGCCCGCGCCATGACGAGCCTGGCGATCTCGGCGATGCGATGTTCATGGAGAGCTTCGGAGACAAGAATCAGCTCGCTCGCCCGCTTGTTCTCGATGGCGGCATTGAGCGAGCCGACGTTCTCGATGCCCAGCCGCACCAGCCAGTTGTTGTATTCCAGAAAGGTGGCGAGGAGCTTCTTCGAATCCGGCAAAGGGCGCAGTTCATTGGGCGCGTTGCGGCGGGGAAAACGCAGCGCGAAGCCGTCTCCCATCGGGGCCAGAGCCAGCCAGCGCAGGTAACCGGTCGAGGGCACCATGAAACCATGATGGTAATCGCACCGGTCGAGCAACGTGTAGAGCACCAGGGTGTCCTTCCGCCGGAACTTGAGCAGTTGCACCTTCTCGTCCTGGCCTTTGGATTGGAAGTAGTCAACAGCCTCTCGCAAAGGCACCACCTTGCGCTCGAAGGGGAGATCGGCCTTGACCAGCTCTTTCATGCGCGCTTCGACCGCGGCCAGTTCCTCCCTGGAAAGCGGCGAACGGTTGATGACCTTGCAGTAGAAACCGCCCGAAGACAGGGAGTGGTCAATAGAGATGTCCGCCGCGGGAAAGACATCAGCGAAGGCGGCTTCGAGCAGGAAGGTGATCGAGCGGCGGTAGATACCCGAGCCGTCGGGATCGGACATTCGGACCAGGTTGACCCGGGAATCCAGCTCGATGGGGAAGGTCAACTCCCGCAACTCGCCGTTGACCACCGCCCCCACAATGGGATCGTTGGAATTCCACTCCGCCAGGCATTTGAGGAAAGCCCCGACGGGCTGGTTGCGGGGACCACAGAGAATCCGGCCATCAGGCAGGAGGACTTCGACGGTAGAACGTGGGACGGTGCTCTGGTAAATGTCAGTTGAGGACTTCATGGAGAGACTAAGGCGGCAGGATGCGGAAAGGGCAGGATTACACAGCCCGCACCGCGGGCTCCGAGGGCCCGCAGGCGGGCGCGCCGGCATCAAGACCGCCGCGTCCACAGGTCGTAAGCATAAACATCAGGCCCGCATCTGTAACCCACACCGGCGCAGAGAGCAAGCCACAAGCCAAGCCCGCCCGACGCCGCAGGGCGGATTCAAGAAGGTGCAGCCGCCAGCGTCAGTTGGCGCCGATCCTTTTCCCGGTGAAAGAATGCGCCGACTGACGCCGGCGGCAACGGTTTCGTGGATTCTTGAATCCACCCTGCGTCGCCGGACAGTCACAGGCCAGACCCAGGTTCCGGCCAAAGCCTGCTTGAACTGCATGAGGCTTTGCCACATAAAGAAGCGGTTGAGCGCACTGAATAATTGAAAGAACGATTATGACTGCCGATTCTCACAACGACTCCTCGATGCCCCGCCGCAAGTTTCTCCAATTGTCAGCCGCGACGGTTGGCGCGGTAGGCGGTTTGGGCGCCGGGTCGGCGGCCCAGGCGGCGCAATCTCAGTCCGGAGGGCGGATTGCGCGCGCAGCCAGGCGGCGAGCCGGACGCGCTTACAACGGGATGTATTCCGGCGAACACTTGAGCCAGGTGGCGTTCCCGCTGGGAGGCATCGGGGCGGGCATGATTTGCCTTGAGGGCACGGGGACGCTCTCGCATGTCTCGCTGCGCAACCGGCCGGACATGTTTAACTCGCCGTGTGTCTTCGCGGCCATTTCGGTCAAGGGCAAGCATCGGGTGGCCCGTGTGCTGGAAGGCCCGGTGCCCGGGCGCAAGCTCTACGGCCCACAGGGGGCCGGCAACGGCCTGGGCGGCACCACCTACGGCCTGCCGCGCTTTGCCAACGCCACCTTCAAGACCCGTTTCCCATTCGGCGTCGTGGCGCTCACCGACCCCCAGCTTCCGTTGAGCGTTGAACTCACCGGTTGGAGCCCGTTCGAGCCCGGCGACGCGGACAATTCCAGCCTGCCGGTGGCCGCGTTGGAATACAGGTTCACCAACCGCAGCCGCAACCCTCTGGACGCCGTATTCTCCTTCAATGCAAAGAACTTCATGGCGACGGGCGGCAACCCACAGGCGGTGCGGCCTATTGCGGGCGGGTTCATCCTCTGGGGCGGCGGGTCAAAGGACAACCCGTGGGACGAAGCCGCACTCTCGGCCACGGTGTCCGAGCCGGGCACGAAGGTAAACCATGCCTGGTTCCGTGGCGGCTGGTGGGATGCGTTGACGCTGGCCTGGAAAGACGTCGCCGAAGGGACGTGCTACGAGCGCGCCCCGGTGACCGAGGGCGATCCCAGCCCGGGGGCCACATTGTTCGTGCCCTTCCAGCTTGCCGCCGGCGCATCGAAGACTATCGCGGTGCGGCTGGCCTGGTTTGTAGGACAGACCAACCTGCGCATCGGCAAAGACCCAGCCGGGTTGAAGCCCGAGGCTGCCCAACGGGAGCATTACCGCCCGTGGTATGGCGGACGCTTCACCGACGTCAACGGCGTCTCCTTCTATTGGCGCGATCATTACACCGAGCTGCGGCAGAAGGCGAGCCGGTTCGCCGATTGCTTCTATGACTCCACCCTGCCGCCCGAGATCATCGAGGCCGTAGCCGCAAATCTCACGATCCTCAAGTCACCGACCGTGATGCGCCAGACGGACGGACGGCTTTGGGGCTGGGAAGGGTGCCATGACAATTCGGGCTGTTGCCACGGCTCGTGCACGCATGTCTGGAATTACGCGCAGGCCATCCCGCACCTGTTCCCGAGCCTGGAGCGGACGCTGCGCGAGACCGAATTCGGCCCGTCGCAAAACGAGGCCGGGCATCAGCAGTTCCGCAGCGCGCTGCCGATTCGGCCCCTGGAGCATGATTTTCACGCCGCCGCCGACGGACAGCTCGGCGGGATCATGAAGGTGTTCCGCGACTGGCGGATCAGCGGCGACACCGAGTGGCTGCGGAGATTGTGGCCCAAGGTCAAGCGCAGCCTCCAGTTCTGCATCGAGACCTGGGACCCCGGGCACAAAGGGATAGTCGAAGAGCCGCACCACAACACCTACGACATCGAGTTTTGGGGACCCGACGGCATGTGCACCAGCTTCTACTTGGGAGCACTCCAGGCGGCGGTGCTCATGGGCAATGCGCTGGGCGACGAGGTGCCGCTCCACGCCGAGCTGTTGGCTGCCGGCATCCGCAAGGCCGAGTCCGAGCTGTTCGACGGCGAGTATTTTATCCAGCGCATTGACTGGACGGGCTTGAAAGCCGGCAACCCGTTGGAGAACAAAAGCATGATGGCGGGCTACTCGCCCGAGGCACGAGCCATCTTTGAGAAGGAAGGGCCGAAATACCAATACGGCACCGGGTGCCTTTCCGACGGAGTGTTGGGCTCGTGGCTGGCGCTGGTGTGCGGTGTCGGGCAAGTGCTCGCGGCGCCGAAAGTGGCCAGCCACTTGCAAGCGGTCCACCGCTACAATCTCAAGCATGACCTGTCGGATTTCGCCAATCCCCAGCGGCCAACCTACGCTTGCGGAGCCGAAGGCGGCCTGGTGCTCTGCACCTGGCCCAAGGGCGGAGAGCTGTCCCTGCCATTCGTCTATTCCAACGAGGTTTGGACCGGCATTGAATACCAGGTGGCGTCGCACCTGATGCGGATGGGCCTGGTACGCGAGGGCCTTGAAGTGGTGCGGGTCTGCCGCGACCGCTACGATGGCCGCGTGCGCAATCCCTTCAATGAATACGAATGCGGCCACTGGTATGCCCGCGCGATGTCCTCTTATGCGCTGCTCTTTGGCCTGAGCGGCGCGCGCTATGACGCTGTCGAAAAGGTGCTGCATCTTGAACCTCGCGTCCGGGGCGACTACCGTTGCTTCCTGGCCACAGCCACCGGCTACGGCATTGTGGGCGTCCGCAAGGGCAAGCCGTTCTACGAGGATAAGGCCGGGACCCTGGACATCCGCGACATCAAGTACGTGAAATACGCGGCCTGAGGCCCAAGTCCGGGCTGGTGTGAAGCCGCGGTGAACCCCGTTTGCCAGAGCGGCATTTCGTGGCCCGTCTGCCCGTTGAAGCAGAACTCGGCCTCCGGGCGGCAAGCACTCCTCAGAGTCCCACTCGCCGCGCGAAGCAGCGCCGCACCGGGCCCAGCAAGCCCGAGTTCAGCAGCGGAGCATCCTTCGTATAGACTTTCGGCGCGCAAAACGTGATCATAGTCATCTTCGGCAACGGCACCATGCCCCTCATCCCCGTTACCGCGGGCTGACACCAACCAGGTTAGGTTGCTGAAAGTGCCGCCCGCAGCAAAGGTTCCGGTGGCCGCGCTCCTCCAAGCTGTCAGGCGCACAGCCAGCATCAACGCTCACCAACCGGGCCGTGGACACCAAGTAGTCCGCCCTAAACCCGTCCTAAACCCCTCGTATACCCCTCGTATACCTCTCGTATTATAAATACGAGGGGTCTGGAGTTTGGACATTTTCTGCTGGACTCACGTCCCTGGATGACATAAAACCT
>DAOPPX010000040.1:0-42034 GCA_035358715.1 Verrucomicrobiota bacterium | reverse complement strand
CCTGCCTACCCCCAAAAAACCTAAACCGCCCGCCGGTAGCGAAAGTCGGGCTAACTGCATGGAGGTTTTTCATAGGAGTAACTTGATTGGATGGTGGACTTGGTTTGGAGGGTACAGCGGACCGGCGTCGCGCTCCGGCGCGGCGCGCCCCCAGACCGAGCTGCCCGTGGTGAATCACATTCTTCACCTTGAGCCCGATTATGGCCGATTCCGCGCGCGTATCAAGCGCGGAACGTTCTCAAATGTTCCTCAGCTCCAACCGAACCAAAGCGCAGTCAATGCCCGGCAGGGCGCAGTCCCAACCCGTGGCCTTGCGAAGCTCCCAAATCCGGACCTTTCACCCCTGCGCAGCCGGCGCGCGGGCATCCTGCCAGCTTTGGCCGTTCGGACCGTGAAAGCGGGCAGGATGCCCGCGCACCGGCCGGTTGGCATTTCGTGCGGGGTGCGAAATACTCGGATCAAGCGTCAGTTTTCGACCCCATCCTGCCGGCTGCAAATGTGGCACCCCGGCAGTTAACTTCCATTGCTGCCCACCTATCCCCGCCGTATCCCCCTCTATACCCCCAGTATACCCACTGTATACCCCCTCTATACCCCCTGTATTGGAATAGAGGGGGTATACAGTGGGTATACTGGGGGTATAGAGGGGGATAGGGCGATGGGCTGGGCTGGGAGGCTGGAGGCGCCGCATGAATGGGGCAGGTAATCGCGAAGAAACATCAGACCTCAGTAAAAAGTCAATTTCGACCTGAGGTTGGTCGCAACTGAGATTCCCGTTTTTTGCTGCTTGCGCCCAAGGGAAAAGGGCAGGCTCCCCTTGGGAAAATGATCACATCCACAGAATGTGAAACGGGGGAAGCCCGCCCCAATTCCAGTGCTCTTTTCAGCCGGTTCTGGGCACCGACAAGCGCAATCCGATCTTTAGCGATTGGGCCGCTTCTGCCCCACTGGATGCGTCGCACTGCCGCTGGTCGAACCATACCAAGCGTATTCAGCGGGGGGCGCCGATTTGGGAAGTGAAGGGCTTTCGGGAGAGGCCTGAGGCATGGGAGGCCGAGCGTCTGCTGCGGAACGGCGGGGTTTGGAACACGATGGTCATGGTGGCGCAATGCCGGGCGCTGTGGTTCTGGGGGGGGGAGTGCTTTCCAGGGATGATGCAGAAGTTCGAGGAATTTGCCCTGCATATTGGCACGGGGAGGGAGCAGGCGGTTCTGGAGGCGCTTTACGAAGAACTGCCGGTGGTGAACTTTTCGTCCGGGTTGTTGGAGAAAGCCCCGGAAGCGTCGGTGGTAATGGAGTTGGAGGGGGTGCTGTGGAGCGACTGGGGGAATGAACGAAGGATCGCGGAGACGCTGAGAGGACTCGGGAAGAGCCCGTCATTCGGGACTGTCGAAGCGGGGTTCCACACAGCGGCGCCATCGGTGGCGTAACGGGGGGTGCGCTTGGCCGGCGTGGCGACGGCGGTTTCGGGCCAGGAGGATGGGAGCGGTGCATTCCGAGCCGGAGGCGGAACAAAACGTTCCGGGCGGGGGGTATTTGTTTTTCTCGGGGAGTCGGAAAATGGCGAAAAAGCGCGGTTTTCAGGGTCTGGGCGGCGGGTGGCACGCTGAGAGCTAGAAGGTAGCCGAGCGGTGGAACGGAAGGGACGACGGTTGATTGGCTGAGTCGCGGGCGGAGAGCCCGCGGGCGCCTCGCGGTGAGAGTGCGGAGTGAGGCGAGGAAGAACGAGCATGAATGCGTTGAGCATGTTGAAACTAAGGCCCGGGCGGGAAATCCCGCCGGTGAAGGCGGAGGCGGCAGCGCCGGTGGCGCTGCCGCCGAGCCTGTGTCCGGGCACGATATTGGTGCCCTGCGATTTTTCGGGGGTGGCGGCGGCGCTGCTGCACCGGCTGATGCCACTGGCGGAGCGCAGCGGGGCGGCGCTGCACATTCTGCATGTGATCGAGCCGGCGGGGACGCCGGCGCTGGGGGCGGCCGATGTGGAGGAGACAATCCTGGAAAGCGAGATGCGGGCGAGCGCGGCGAGATTGCAGCTCCAGGAGTGGGTGGAGCGGACGCTGCCGCGGCGGGTGGCGATCACCAGCACGGTGCGGGTGGGCCAGGCGGCGGAGGAGATTATTTCGCAGGCAGAGGCGCTGGACGCGGACCTGATCGTAATGAGCGCGCATGTGGGCAAGGGTTTGCGGGGGGTGCTGCTGCGGACGACGACGGAGCGGGTGGCGCGGGAAGCGCCCTGCCCGGTGCTGGTGATTGCCAAAGATAAGGTTCACGAGTTCATGCAGAACGTGAAGGAGTTTCCGCCGCGTTCGTGGAAGCGGATACTGTTGCCGGTGGATCTGACCGATGCGGTGCGAGGGGGGCTGGCGTATGGGGCGGCCATCGCGATGGAGACCGGGGCGAAGCTGCACCTCTTGCACGCGGTGCCGGGGAACGGGTCGCCGCCAGGCGAAGCGCAGGAGGCGGCCAAGCAGCGGCTGGCGGAGTGGGCGGGAGCGGAGCTGTGCTGGCCGGTGGAATTTGAGGGGACGGTGTGGACGGGGATTCCGCTGCAACACGCGATCTTGATGGAGGCCCGGCAGTCGAAGGTGGACGCCATCCTGCTGCCGGCGCGGGATCGGAGTTGGACGCAGCGGCATCGCTTGTGGAGTGTGACGGACGGCATCCTGAGGCACGCGCCGTGTCCGGTGCTGAGCGTGCGCGGCGGACTGGGCGGACTGGCGGGCTAAGCAGGGGGTGTCCGGAACGGACAGACTCGCATGACAGGGTTCGATTTTATTCAAGATCTGGGACTGGTGATGATAATCGCCGCGGGGGCGGCGTGGGTTTGCCAGCGGATCGGCGTGCCGGTGGTGATCGGTTACATCACCGCCGGGATCCTGATCGGTCCGGTTGCGGGGTCTTACGGGCTGGTGTCGGACCAGGGCCGGATCCAATCGCTGGCGCAAATCGGCCTGGTGTTCTTGATTTTCAGCATCGGGCAGGGGGTGCGGCTGCAGCGGCTGAAGCGGGTGGGGGTGCCGTTGATCCTCGCAACGGCGTTGATCGCGGTGCTGGTGCTGTTGGGGTGCCGGGTGCTGGGGGCGGCGTTGGGTTGGCCGGGTGTCCACAGCCTGGTGCTGGCGGGCATGTTGATGGTGTCGAGCACGGCTGTGCTGGGCAAGAGCCTGCGGGAAGCCAACGCCATCCACAGCCGGTTCGGGCAGACGGCGTTGACGGTGACGGCCCTGGACGACCTGGTGGCGGTGGTGACGCTGACGGTGCTGGCGTCAATCGTCCAAGCGGGACAGACCAGCGCGATGGTGGTGTTTGGGACGATCATCCAGCTCAAGGCGGTGATTGTGACGATGGCGATTGGGGCGTTGCTGCTGGTGCCGGCGCTGCTGAATCGGCTGGGCCGGGGTGTTCCCTCGGAAGTCCGTTCGCTGGTGACGGTAGGGTTGCTGCTGGCGATGGCGTGGTTGTCGGCCCGGGCGGGATTCTCGGCGGCACTGGGGGCATTCCTGCTGGGAACCATCGTTTCGAGCACGGGGCGCAGTGAGCAGGTGGGGCGGGTGCTGGGGGGCCTGTGCGAGGTCTTTGCGCCGGTGTTTTTTGTGGCCATGGGCATATTATTCGATCTGAAGGTGCTGGCGGAGGTTTGGCCGTTGGTGCTGGGGGTGTTCCTGATTGCGGTGGTGTGGCGGGCGATGGCGGCGACGGCGGCGCTGTTGCTGGTGGGGCAGCCCATGGGAGAGGCCGCACGGGCCGGGTTGTGCCTGACGCCGATCGGGGAGTTTTCGCTGATCATCGCGCTGACCGGCGTGCAGGGAGGATTGGTGCCGGCGTCGTTCTACGGGCTGGCGATTGGGGTCTGCGTGTTGACCTCGCTGACCACGCCGGTGTTGATCCGGAAGTCGGCGGCGTTGAGCGAGCATATCGAGCGGAAGCAACCGGAGTTCCTGGCGCAGTGGATTGGTTTCTACCATGAGTGGATCGAGCGGCTGCAGCACCGCCGGCAGTCGAGCCTGCTGTGGAAGCTGGCCGCGCCGCGTTTGTTCCAGATGATGTTCCTGGTGCTGTTTGTGTCGGGCCTGGTGATTTTTGCCAGGCCGCTGTATGGACTGGCGGGAAAATGGCTGGGGGCGGACTGGCCCGTGCGGGGTGGTTTGCCGGTGGTCTTCTGGTTCGGCTTTGGGCTGCTGCTGCTTGGGCCGCTGGTGGCGCTGTGGCGGAACGTGGAAGCGGTGGCGATGATCAGCGCGGAGGCGGCGTCGGCGGGGCGGTCGAAGCCGGCGGTGGCGCGGTTCTTCTTTGAGCGGTTGATGAAGGGGGCGGCGGTGGTGGCGATTTTGGTTTGGCTGGCGGCGCTGTTTCCGTACGGGACGCTGCCGAAGTGGGAGGTGGCGGGTCTGGCGGGGGCGTTCATGCTGGTGGGGGCGGTGTTTTGGAGGAAGCTGATCCGGCTGCATAGCCGGTTTGAGATTGAGCTGCGGACGCAGTTGGTGGATTCGCCGTTCGCCGGAGCGAGCGGGCGGGTGGCAGGCTGGCCGAAGGGGAACGGAGAGTGGAATCTCAACCTGGCCGAGTGCGTGATCGGAGAGAACACGCGGGCGGTGGCGCGGACCATTGCGGAGCTGCCGCTGCGGGCGTTGTTTTCGTGCACCATTGCGAGCATCGAGCGGCAGGGGGTGGTGATTCCAAATCCCGAGGCGGGCACGGCGTTGTATCCGAACGACAAAGTGCTGTTGTTGGGCCGGGATGAGGACTTGCGCCGGGCGGAACGCTGGCTCAGTGAGGAGGGAGAAGGGACCCAGGCCAGGAGCGTGGAGCCGGAACTGGCTGATTTGAGCCTTCGGCACCTGGCAGTGCCGGCGGTGTCGCGGCATGTCGGCAAGCCGCTGGGAAAACTCCCGCTCAAATCGCTGTTCGGGGTGCAGGTCGTGGGGATCAAGCGCGAAGAGCAGTTGGTAGTAAGCCCCGGGCGGTCGGAGACGCTGCATTCCGGCGATCAACTGCTGGTCTTGGGCGCGCCCGAGCAGGTGAACGAAATGGCCTACTGGCTGTCAACCTGAGGAAGGGCGACGTTTTGCGCCAGAGGCAATAAACAACGAAAGACCGAGAAATGAAAACGAAGACGAACAGGCGTGTGATCTACATAACGGAGGCGGACATGCAGCGGCTGCGCCCGCTGGTCGAGGGCATAAAGAACTCGCGCGACGACCTGCGGGGGCTGGATAGCGAACTGAAGCAGGCGAGGGTGGTTGCGCCGGCGGAGGTGCCAGCCGATGTGATCACGATGAATTCCAAGGCACGGCTGCGAGATCTGGATACCGGGGAGGAGATGGTGTTCACGGTGGTCTTTCCCGGGAACGCGAGCATCGAGCACGACCGGATTTCGGTGGTGGCGCCGATAGGGACCGCGATGTTGGGCCATCGCGTGGGCGATGAATTCGCGTGGGAGGTGCCGGCCGGCTTGGTGCGGCTGCGAGTCGAGGAAGTGCTCTACCAGCCGGAGGCGGCGGGGCACTACCACCTGTGAGTTGCGAGACTCGTGTTGGACGGGAGTCTCGGGCACGGGGGCTGACAGCAAGTCAGCGGAATTCCCAAGTGACTTCGAACGCGCCAGGTTTCAGCGGCCAAGCCTGGCGACGGCAATTCTCACTTCACGCAGCGGCTGCCAAACTTACCTTGTGGTCCTGATGGCATTCAGGCGGGCAGGCATTCGGCCCCCAATCGGCTCCACTATCCCTCCAATTCACGCTCCTCCCATCTTGAGGCCCAACTCGCGCTCGGTGACTTCGCCACGGCGGAATTCACCCACCATGCGACCTTCGAACATCACGAGGATGCGGTCGGACAAGGTCAGGATTTCATCCAGCTCGGAGGAGACGAGCAAGACGCCGGCGCCTTCGTCGCGGGCGCGCACAATGCGTGTGTGAATGGACTCAATCGCGCCAACGTCCACGCCGCGCGTGGGCTGGGCCGCGATCAGCACCCGCGGCTGCCGCTGGAATTCGCGCGCCGCGATGAGCTTTTGCTGGTTGCCTCCCGAGAGTTTGCCGGCGGTCAGGGTCAAGTCCGGCGGGCGAACGTCATATTCCGCCATTGCTTGCCGGGCCGCCCGAGCCAGATGGTTCAAACGGAGGAACCCCAACCGGTTGAAGGCGGGGCTCCGCTGAAGGCCAAGGAGAAAATTCTCGCCGACAGGCCGCCCCAGCAGCAGGCCTTCCCGCTGACGGTCTTCGGGAATGACGGCGACTCCAGCCTCGCGGATTCGCAACGCGTCACAGGCCGTCAGGTCTTCGCCGCAGAGGCGGACTGTTCCCGTCATCCGGCCGCGGAAGTCGCGCGGGTGCAGTATGGCCTGCAAAAGTTCGGACTGGCCGTTGCCTTCGACGCCGGCGACGCCCACGATTTCACCGCGCCGCACCGAGAAGCTCACCTGCGAGAGACGATGGCGGCTGCCCGCCGGCCCCGCCAGGTTCAGGTCCGCGACTTCCAGTGCCAGTTCAGCGCTTGGGCGCGCGGGCGGGACCTCGATATTCAGGACCACCTTCCGCCCCACCATGAGGTTCGCCAGCTCCTGCGGGTTGGTACGGCCTGTCTCCACTTCGCCGGTCACCCTGCCTGCGCGAAACACTGTCACGCGGTCGGTGAAGGACATGACATCCTTGAGCTTGTGCGTGACCAGCAGCACGGTTTTGCCCTCCGCGCGAAGCTTCTTGAGATTGCCGAAGAGAGCATTCGTTTCGTGCGGGGTCAGCACCGCCGTCGGCTCGTCCAGGATGAGAATATTCGCCTCGCGATAGAGCAGCTTGAGGATTTCGACGCGCTGTTGCACGCCGACGTCCAACTCCTCGACGGGGCGGTCCCAGTCCACCGGCAGGCCGTATTGGCGGGCGAGGGTCTGGAGGTGCGCACGCGCGCCGGCGCGGTCTATCATTCCCCACCGGAGCGGTTCGGCCCCGAGCAGGATGTTGTCCAGGACCGAGTAAGGCCCGGCGAGCATGAAGTGCTGGTGCACCATGCCGATGCCTGCGGCAATAGCTTCCGCGGGCGACGCCCACACGCGCCGGATGCCGGCTGTGAGAATCTCGCCGGCGTCGGGGCGCAACATGCCGTAGAGGAGTTTCATTGCCGTGGATTTGCCCGCGCCGTTCTCGCCGATCACGCCGTGAATCGTGCCGGGCTCCACCCGCAGATTCACGCCCGCGTTGGCCAGCAAGTTGCCGAAGCGCTTGGTCAGTCCGCGCAACTCGACTGCTGGAGGGCAGAGGGCCGTCATAACTCCGCCAGTGTCCGCACTTCGTGGCGGGAGTCAACAGGAGTTCCCGGCCTGGCAAGAAGCTGCCAATACCGTAGTGGCAAGCTGCTACCTCCGTAGATACCCCCGAATGTCGCGTAGTTAGGAGATAAGATACGTGAGTGCAGTTAGTTGCGTTTCCTGACACCGGGCACTTTGCGCAAGATGGTTTTGAGGGTCATCGCCTGGATACGCTCCAAGAGTTTTTGGGTGCGGCGGTTGTTACGAATGGCTTGGGCCAGGAGGTGATATTGCGATCGGGAGAGGGCGACGCAGAGCGTTTTGCCCTTCAGCTTGCACGTCCACAGATAATAAGGTCCCTTGCGGACTTGGCGTCGGCCCACGCGGCGGAGCAAGGGGCGGCAAACCAGCGAGCCTTGGCAAATCCAGGGGCTTTGCGCCAGTTGGGCCTGGAGGCGTTGAGAAGCCGGCGGGTGGAGACCCAGGTCGGCCAAGCGGCGGATTGGGGGTGAGGGGGCTGGGGCGGGCATGGCGGTTTTTGCCGGAGTGTGCCCGAAAAGGGCTTGCCTGTCAAGGGCATATATCTGTAGTATTACAGATATATATTTACCACCACCGATCTCTTCGGCAAGTTCCATTCCCCCCGGCAGCCGCTGGCCGCGGCCAAAGCTCAACTGCCCTCCAGCCCCAACGAGCTGGCCGCACTCTTTCAGGACGCTTTCCCCGCCCATTGGCTCTCCCCCACCCAGGAGGGCCCCAACAGCCGCCGGCGGATCTTCAGCCTGCGCGTCACCTTCTGGACCTTCCTGTGGCAGGTGCTCGCCCCGGGTAGCCCCTGTGCCGATGCCGTGCTCAAGGTCGTCGCCTGGTGGGCCTCCTTGGGCCGCCACGGGATCAGCCCCGACACCAGTCCCTACTGCCAGGCCCGCCTCCGCCTGCCCATAGCCAGGCTCGGGAACATCCTCCGGGCCACCTTCCAGCAAGCCGAACAGCGCGTGCGCTCCTTCTGGCGTTTCCACGACCGGGACGTCATCGTCGCGGACGGCACCACCCTCTCGGCGCCCGACACCCCGCAAAACCAGCGCGCCTTCCCCCAGTCCTCCCGTCAACAGGAGAGCTGTGGTTTCCCGCTGATCAGGCTGGTGGGCCTCTTCTCTCTGGCCAGCGGTGCCTTGCTGGCCTTCCAGACCGGCAATCAGCACCGCCGCGAACTCCAACTCTTCCGCGCCCTGTGGCAACACCTCAAACCGGGGGACATTTTCCTGGCCGACCGCCTCTTCTGCGATTACGTCACCCTCGCCCGGCTGGCCAGCCGAGGCATCGACAGCGTCCTGCGACTCAATGAAAAGCGGGCGCGCGACTCCCGCAAAGGCCAGCGCCTAGCCCAATACGACCGGTTGGTCACCTGGGAAAAGCCCCAGCGCAAACGCAAGACCGCCACCCGCACGATCTGGAATGCTCTGCCGCAAGAGATCCCCGTGCGCCTGATCCGCTACCCGGTCTGCGTTGCGGGTTTTCGTCCCCGGCAGATCATCCTGGTCACGACATTGCTGGACCCGGTGGCCTATCCGGCCGCCGAACTGGCGCAGTTATACTTGAGGCGCTGGTCCGTGGAATTGTTCTTCCGCCACATCAAGACCACCCTGCAGATGGACACCCTCAGTTGCCTCCGCCCGGCGATGCTGGCACGCGAGATCCTCCTGCACCTCATCGGCTACAATCTCATTCGGGGGCTGATGGCCGAGACCGCCGCCATCTATGATCAAGACTTGGCGCGCATCAGCTTCAAAGCCTCCGTGCAAGCCATTCACCACTTCGCTCAGGTCATTGCCCGGGCCAACCGCCGCCGCCAAGCCCTGCAGTTGACCAACGACCTGCTCCAAACCCTAGCTCGCGCTCCCGTGCCCAATCGTCCGGGCCGCTCCGAGCCCCGCGTCAAAAAGCGCCGGCACAAACGCTACCCCTTAATGACCCGCCCCCGGAGCGCCTGCAAAGCCAAGATACGCCGCGCAGTTCACCGCTGATATCAAGGGGCTTAATTACGCGACATTC
Source organism: Verrucomicrobiota bacterium (assembly GCA_035358715.1). Taxonomy (GTDB): domain Bacteria; phylum Verrucomicrobiota; class Verrucomicrobiia; order Limisphaerales; family UBA8199; genus UBA8199. The sequence goes on along the minus strand of DAOPPX010000040.1, from coordinate 32,739 downwards.
GATGGTACTACGGTGGTAGCAGCCTGCCGCTGCGGTAATGGCAGCTTCTTGCCAGGCCGGGAACTCCTGGCACGGAGGGATTAACGCGGCTTGTTCCTGCTACAACCGAACGCGCCTTTACGAGAGAACACGCGAGGTTCCTGCAGAAAACAGCCCTGTGGTGGCATCAGGAAGCTCCCTCGCAGCCTCAGAATCCGTGCGGCGGGGCAGGGGTTCCAGGCCGGGCTGCTCACCAGTATCCGGAATAACCGGAGTAGGAGGACGCGTAGCGTTTGTGCATCTGCCGCATGCTCTTCCAGGCGACCGAACCGTCGAGCAGGCCGACGTTGCCGCCGGCCCCGCCAATGCTTCGCGGGGTATCGGTTGAAGCAGCGTTGTTGATGAAAGTGGCCGGGATGTTGGGGGAGGCAGGGCTGGTGCGATTCATTGGCCCCGTCTTGCCATGCGGCGCCGAGACCGAAGAAATTCCCCAGACATTGGCATCGGCGACGATGAAGTTGGTGCCGGACTCGGTGGTCTTCAGGGGCGAACGCCAGTAATCGGGCGAGGTCCGCGGCCAGTAATTGGCCGTGGGCCCAGCCAGGGCATGGCCGAGATACGCGTAACCGATCAGGTAGCCATAGATGTTCACGTAGCGTTTGAAGCTGCCGTAGGTGAAGTTCGGGCAGTCCATGATCTTAAAGTTGCCCGTGTAGCGGATCATGTTTGTGTAGGTCACGCTGTTGATGCGAATGGCGTGCCATTGGGGCGGGTTCTGGTTGTCGCGGCCGTCGGGCACGGAGTCCTGGAAGTCCATCCCGTACATGTGGACCGTAAGAATGGTTTGGCGGAGGTTGCTCTTGCAGGCGGCGCGTTTGCCTTTTTCTTTGGCGGAAGCCAAGGCCGGCAGCAGCAGGGCCGCCAGAATGGCGATGACGGCGATGACCACCAACAGCTCGATCAGGGTAAATGCGCCGACTCGCCTTCGACTGCGCGTGCGCTTGGGAAAGACAGGCATAACGCACTCTGAATTTGCCACGCCGGTACTATCTGCCTTTGCCGGTTGCATCGCAACCTGAAAACACAGGACGGCGTCCCTCCTGTTCGCTCTGCTGGCGCGCGGGCTTCACCCCCGCGGAACCAGTGCCGGCTGCATGCCGGCGGCCTGTCGGCATTCCGGCGGAGGCACGAGGAGTGCGGGCCGGGGCTTACGACAGCGCCAGCCGCTCGCGGATGTCCGGAACGTCCGCCGTGCCCGTGGTGCCGAGTTGGTGGATCACAACCGAGGCGGCCGCATTGGCCATTTCGAGCGCCTCGCGCAGGTCGGCGCCCGCCGCCAGCGCCGCCGCCAGATTTGCCGTCACCGCGTCGCCGGCGCCGACAATGTCAATCGGTCCGCGGCGAGGCAGGGCGGAGACATGCTCCACCTCGCCGCCAGGCGCGGCGCCGACGATGCCGCGCTCCGCCAGCGTCACAAACACGCGCCGCCCGTTCTGGCGCGCCAGGTCGGCGGCGGCTTGCTTGATCTGTTCCAGGCTCAATTCGCCCGTGGTCCCTATGAGGGCCGCGAGTTCCGCCGCGTTCATCTTGAAGGTGACAGGCGGGAAGCCGCGCAACCCGCGCCGGCTGTCGGCGAGGATCACCAGGTCCGGCCGCTGCTGCGCGAGATCCTTGACGGTCTCAAGCACGCGGGGGGTGACCACGCCCGTCTCCGGCACGGGCGCCTGGTCCAGGATGATCAGCGCGTTGATTTCGCCGGCGATACCTTTCAGGCGGCTCGCCAGCAGTCCCCGGAGCAGCGCCGGGGTTGGCGTCCAATTCTTGAGGTCGAGCCGGTTCAACTCGACCGGCGCCTGGCTGGGCGCGACGACCAGCGGCTTGCAGTATGTAAAGGTCCGTCGCTGCACTGTCCGAACGAAGGTCTCCAACTGGACGCCCGGGCGCCTTTCCAGGGCCTGCTGCAGCTCGAACCCCTCGCCGTCCTCGCCCGCGAACCCAATCGGGAAGATGGCCCCCACGCCCAGCGCCGACAAGTTGTTCACGATTGTGCCCGCGGCGCCCGCCTGGGCGCGCACGTTCACGACGTTGTGGACCGGCAGGCCGGTTTCCAGCGAAGTCTCCTGCCGCGCCGGGTCAATCTCCAGGTAACGGTCGAGGCAGAAGTCGCCCAGGACCGCGAGGCGAAGCACGGCGTAGCGCCCGACGATGGCATTGAAGCGCGCGGAGTTCATTGGCCCTGCGCCGGCAGGAACTGGAGCAGGTTATGCAGGAACGCGACGTTGTCGCACTGGACGTAGCTCATCCTGCCGCCCATGCGGGAGAAGCTCTTGCAGAAGCGCAGGTAGTACGCCGGGTTGGTTTTGGGAGGTTCGCCTTTGGACCAGTCCCACTTCCCGCCGTCCTGTATGTCCACGACGTAGAACTCGTGCCCATGCACAACCGGGCGGCCCGCCTGCAGGCGCAGATTGTTGACGCAACTGAGGCTCTTCTCGAACACCTGCGGCGCCATAATCGCGGAGCCCACGGACAGCACCACGCCGCCATCCAGGCCCTCGACGGTGCGGCCGAACAACCGGAAATCCGCCGCCGCCGCCCGGCCAATCGCCGCCCCGCTGAACATGGGATGCGTCGCGATGATGTCGTAGCCGATGCCGGGGTGCACCGTCAGCGGCAGGTCCCGGCGGAATGCCTCCGCCAGGATCGAAGTCTCCTTCCACCGGTGTGGCACTGCGATTCGCCCCGCCGGCAGCCGGTGGGCCAGCATCGCCTGGAGCAGCTCTGCCCGGGCGGGCGCCAGCGGATCGGCCGGGTGGTCGCGCAGCGATTGCTCCAGCGACCCGGCGGCGGGCAGGGTTACGCCGTCCTCGCAGATCAAGCGTCCCAGGCTGCGGCCGTAGCCTTCGCCGTGCAGCGCGCCGGCCAGCAGCGCCAGGTGCTGGCAGCGGCCCGTTTCGTCCCATGTGCCGAAGGAGCCCGCCGCCACGTTCTGCCGCACGCTTTCCTCTGTGCGCCCGAGGAATGACAGCTCCCAGTCATGGATCGTTCCCGCCCCGTTGGTGGCCAGGTGGGTGACCCAGCCGCCCGCCATCAGGCGGTTGACGATGGCCATGGCCCCGTTCTTGATCAGGTGCGCGCCATACATAAGGACAACGCTGGCCTGGCGCCGGCGAGCCGCCGCGACGCGCTGCGCGCACTCGCGGGCCGTTGCAAGCGCCGCGGGGTCGCAGGCGGGCGGGGGCTGGCCGGGATCAACCAAGATTTGCTCCAGCGCGCTCAAGCTTTGCCGCTCAGCCAGCGGGCGCACCTTGACTTTTGTCAGGTCCAGGGGTTCAGGGAATGTCTTCATTGCGCCAGGATACACTCGATCAGGGCCGCGCCGTCGCGGTAATCGGGAACCAGCACGTCGGCTCCCGCCGCGGAGAGCACCTTGCGTTTCTGCGGCTGCAGCACTCCCGAGCCATTCTGCTCCTCGTCGCTTGCCACGCCCACCGCCAGGCCGGCCACCTCCTTCGTCACCGCCATCTCGACCGGTCCGTCGCCGAAGGACAACAGGTGTTCGCCCGTGATTTTTTCCTCGCGCAACAGGCGGCCAATGACCGCGCGCTTGGAAGACTGGACCGCGTCAGCCGTGCCGCCGTAAATGTGGCGGCCGAAATACCGGGTCAGGTCAAGCAGTTCCGCCTCCTGCTTGACTTGGTGCTCGATGGTGCCGCTCAGGATGGCCAGTGTGAGCCCGCGCCGGCTGAGCGCCTCCAGCAACGCCCGCGCGCCGTGCACGACGAAGTCTTCGCGCCGCGCCTGGCCGCTCAGAATCGCCCCCGTCCGCTCCCGGATCATGGCGGCGAGCAGTTCCTGGTATTGGCGCAGCAATTCCTCCGGCTCCGGCGACCGGGCGCCACGCTCGCGCAGCCGCTGCGCTCCCAGCCGCATCTGGTGAATCGAAGGCTTGCCGTTGAGCCCGAGAATATCCTCCAGCAGCAGGTCGTGGATGCTCTCCCCGGTTTCGCCCGAGGTCGTTGGCAGGTAGCGCTGGAAAACTTCACACATCAGCTCGGGCCACCCGTGGCGCAGCCAGGACAGCGTGCCATCGAAATCAAACACCACATGGCTGATCTGCGAACGCGGCGAGAAGCCCGGGCTGAATTCAACCAATCCCTTGAACGGCACTGTGGAATACATGTGCTCGCCAGTAACAACCGGTTTGGCTCAAAAGTCAATCCTGCGGCTAAATGCTCAAGGCAGCGCGTATGTGTGAGGCTGCCGGAGGAGCGCGGGCACCTTGCCCCTCGAAGAGGTGCCAGAGGCGTGAAACCCCCAGCATCGCGAAAGGTTCAACCGGGCCCCGATCTTTGTCCTAACGCCGCGTGCCCTCACGCGGCGCACTGTGGCCGTTTCCATCGGAGTGTGAAAGTTGCAGGGTAGGGGCAAAGTCCGGGCCCGTCGAGGGGGCGCGCGCGTTCCTTCCGGGCAATGACCCGCCAACGATACCCCGCGCGCTTACCGCCCGATAACCCACCCCCGGCCACCGTGGCCTCGGCCCGGCGGGCGGTTAATTCGTTCGCCGGTCAACCAGATTTGGACTGCTTCAGCTTTCGCCAGAGCGTGCTGGGGCTAATCCCCAGGACTCTGGCAGCCTGGGTCTGGTTGCCGTTGAGGGATTTTAGCACAGCCTGGATGTAGGCATGTTCCACCTCAGCCAGCGAGCGTGACGGATCGGCCGTTACCGCTTGCGGAGCCGCGCCGGCGTGGACAATGTGGCTGGGGAGGTTTTCTGGCAGGATCAGGTTGTTCACACAGAGCACGGCGGCGTGCTCGATCGCGTTCTCCAGCTCCCGGACGTTGCCTGGCCAGTCGTAACGCAGGAGGTGATCCGCGCAGGTCGCGTCCAGCCGCAACTGCGGCAGCTTCAGCCGGGCGGCCAGCGCGTGCACGAAATGCCGGGCCAGCGGCAAGAGGTCTTCGCGCCGCTGGCGCAGCGGAGGGATGTTGACCTCGACCACCCGCAGTCGGTAGTAGAGATCCTCGCGAAACCTCCCCTCGCGAATGAGCCGCGGCAAATCCCGGTTCGTGGCGGCGATCACGCGCACATCAATCTTGCGTGCCCGGCTTTCGCCAATCCGCAGGATTTCCCGCTCCTGCAAGACCCGCAGCAGCTTCATCTGCAGGGCCGGGGAAACATCCCCGATCTCATCCAGGAAGATCGTCCCCTTTTCTGCTTGCTCAAACAAGCCGGCCCGGTCCCGCGTGGCGCCGGTAAATGAACCGGCCTTGTGCCCGAACAACTCGCTTTCCAGCAACGTTTCCGGCAATGCCGTGCAGTTCACTCCCACGAACGGCTGCTCCGCCCGCGGCGACTGCCGGTGAATGTAGCGCGCCAGAACTTCTTTGCCGGTGCCCGTCTCCCCGCAGACCAACACCGACGTGTCGAACTGCGCCACGCGCCCGGCCAGCTCCAGCACGCGCCGGAACGCCTCGCTCCGCACCTCGATGAATGGCGACCTGGGGGCGTTCTTCCCCCAGCCCAGCGACTTGCGCTGCGCCGCCAGTTCGCGCGTCTTGCGCCGCAATTCCTGCGACAGCTTCTGCACCTTGCCCCAGATCTCATCCATCTGGAAAAACGGCAAGTAGGGCGTCAACTCCTTGCCCCACGACGCCTCATCCTTCCCCACGGCCACGCAAATGCAGTCCCCCTTGGCCTCACAATGGGTCTCAATAAAATACACGTTCCGGCCCAGACAGGCCGAGCAATAGCCACTGATGTAGCCAACCAGCATCCAGCAAACCGGATAGGTCGCCTTGCCCAGTTCGAGAACGTGCTCCTCCGCCTCGCCTGAATCGTGCCAAACCAGGTCCATCAAAAAATGTCCGCCCTGCTCATCCACCTCCAGCTTGCGGATAATGGTGCGGTTCACCCCCTGCAAGGTGTGTAAGCGCGGGCCGGCCTTGATGAGCTCCACGAGGCTGTCCCACTCGAACACGCGCCGCATGGCAGCGGCGTCCGCCTGGCCCCAGTAATAGCCAAAGCGCGTCAGGATGCGTCGGGCGTGGGTCTGCCCGACCATTTCGAAGAGGTCTTTGCGGATTTGGGCGAAGGCATGGATGTTGTGCAGGACTAACCGGCGCTCTTTCAAGCTCAGGCGGCCCTCGGCAAAATCCACCAGTTCTTTGAGTTCGAGATCAGCGGCTTTCATTGAGGCCTGGCTGCATCTTGCAGCCCTGCAATTTCAAGTTGGAGGAACCTAGCAATCTGTCGCTCTTATTCCCAACATTCTCTCTTTGCATTGGAACATACACAAATGGGATGGTGAATGTCGAGGTGTCCGCGCCAGGCATCAGGCCCCTCTCCGCAGCGGCAATTCTGCGGAGTCCTGGAACCCGAGTTCCGCTGGGCTCCCGGTAAATGGAGGCGCCTGAGCTATGCACCGGTCCTTCATTTTGAAGGAGTGCAAGGTCATTTTGCATTGAAAAACCCGGCGCGGAATGCCGGCCCGCCCCGATTCTGGCCGATTTTCGAGGTTTTGAGCAATCCGACGCGTTGGCGCGGCAAATGCAAAGGAGGTTAGTGCCGCCGAAGACGACGGCATTGGAACAGTCAAGTGAATATCTGATACTGAAAGGCTTTGAATATGTACACAATTCTTAAGAACAAGAACGAAGGTCTGCGACGTGATGTCCTCGCGTTTGCCGAGGCGCTGGTCCGCACCCCCAGTGTGACCGATGACGAAGCGAGAGTGGCGGAACTGGTCGAGGCCAAGATGCGCGAAATCGGCTACGACAAGGTTCTCCGCGATGAAGCGGGCAACGTCGTGGGCGTGTTGATGGGGCGCGAGGCGGAGCCGACGGTGTTGTTGAATTGCCACCTCGACACGGTTAAGGCATCGGGCAGCAATCCGGCCCGCATTGAAAACGGCCTGCTCTGTGGCACGGGTGCGGCGGACTGCAAAGGCGGTCTGGCGGCGCAAGTCTTCACGGGCGCGCTCCTGCGGCGCAGTCTCCTGCCGTTGCGCGGGAATGTCGTGGTCGCCGCCACGGTGGCGGAAGAGAACGGCTGCAGCACTGGTGTCCGCGCGCTCATGGCGCGCACCCTGCCCGCCCTGGGCATAAAGCCGACCTTTGCGATCCTCGGCGAGCCGACGGCGCTGGGCCTTTACTACGGACACGATGGCTGGATGGAATTGGACGTCACCGTGAACGGTCCGAATCCATTCCATGTGGAAGATGCGGCCAAGGCAATATATGCCGACTTCAGCGGGGGCGAGCACGGCAGTTCGCTGCCGCGGGAACAGGTGTTCATTGCCAGGCCGCGCTTCGAGAGCGCCGGCGGCTGCCGCCGGGCGACCATTCCGGTGACCCGCCGGCTTGGATTGGGCGAAGATGCCGGGAATGTGATGAACCAGTTCAGGCACGACGCGATGCTGGTGGCGCAGACAAGCGGCGCGGTGGCCGTGGATGTGGCGGTGCGCAAGGTAACCAAGCGGCTGCATAATGGCTGCACCACGACGGTGCAACACCTTGCTCATGCGTGGGCGATTGATCCCTTCCATCCCCTGATGAACCGCGCCCGGCAGTCACTCGCGGCCTCGGGCTGTGAAGTGCGGCCCGGCAAGTTCCAACTCGGCCGGCTGGGGATGGGCACCGCCGGCAGTGTGCTGGTGCAGGGCTTCGAGGTGCCGGCCATCTGCTACGGGCCGGGGCGGGAGGAACAGGCCCACGCGGCGGGGGAATTCGTCGAAACGGCGAAGATCACCGAGGCGGTCTATGGGACGACCGCGATGGTGCATGGCTTGGTTGGCATCCCGGTCTCCGGCTGGACCTCAGACGAGATCTAAGCGCTGGCCGCGCCGCCACCGGGCGGCCTGGCCGGGGCTGCGGTTCCTGGCGGCCCCACGCCACCGGCGTTCGCAACCTTTCTCTCCATGAACATCCTGGTCTTCAATTGCGGCAGCTCGTCGCTCAAGTACCGGCTCTTGGCCATGCCGGCCGCGGTCGAATTGGCGGGGGGCGAAGCCCAGCGGGTCGGCCCGCCCACTACCAAACCGTCGGTCATCCTCTACAAGGTCGGCCAGCAGAAGTTCACCAAGCAGGTGCCGATGGCCAACCACGCCGCGGCCTTCGCGGAAGTGATGACGCTGCTCCGGGAGAACGCCGGGCTCCAGCCCGACGCGGTGGGCCATCGCCTGGTCCACGGCGGCACTTATTTCAGAGACCCCACCGTGGTCAATGCCGGGGTGATGGCCAGGCTCGAAGAGATTCGTGACCTGGCGCCATTGCACAATCCACCGGCGATGGCGCTGATGTACGCGTGCCGCGAGCAGTATCCGGACCTGCCGCAAGTGGCGGTGTTCGACACGGCGTTCCACGGGACCATTCCCGAGCACGCCTACACCTATGCTTTGCCCCGCCAGCTTGGCCGGGAACTTGGCGTCCGCAAGTACGGCTTCCACGGCACGAGCCACCAGTTCGTGATGGAGGAAGCGGCGGCCTTTCTCAAGAAGCCCATCACGGCGTTCAACGCCGTCAGTTGCCACCTCGGCAGCGGTGGCGCCAGCCTGTGCGCCATTGTAAAGGGCCGGTCAGTGGACAACACCATGGGTTACTCGCCGTTGCAGGGGCTCATGATGAATACCCGCTGCGGCGACCTCGACCCCGCCTTGGCGATGCAATTGCTCGCGCACGCCCACGGCGATAGCCGGCAGGTGAGCGCCCTGCTCAACAACCAATCCGGTGTCCTGGGCATGTCCGGCTTCACCGCCGATATCCGCGACGTGTTCGCCCAGCGGACCCAGACCCAGGACGCCAACCCGCGGCTGCACCAGACCGAGCAGGTCTATACCTGGCGCCTTCGCAAATACCTGGGCGCCTACCTCGCCGTGGTGGGCCGCGCTGACGCCGTGATTTTTACCGATACCATTGGAGAAACCGTCCCGCAGGTTCGCTGGGCGATGTGTGCCGGCATGGAGGCGTTCGGCCTCAAGCTGGACCAGGCCAGGAACGCCGGCCTCACTGCGTATCCCAGTGACATCGCCACCCACGACAGCCCGGTGCGCCTGTTGGTCGTGCTGACCAACGAGGAACTCGCCATCGCGCGCCGGACCTTCCTGCGGCTAACCGACCACGCGGCGCCAATACCCACGGAAAGTAAATCCAGTCCAGCCAGGACCCGGAAGCCCTCCCCCGGGCGCCACCCTGCGAAAGGAGTCTGCGCATGAACGTCCTTGTCCTGTTGCCCAGCCGGCAGCGGTTGTCTTTCTGCTATTTCGCCAACGGCTGGCAGCAGCCGATCTGTGCCGGTCAGTATGACGATTATCGCGATGCCGACGGCAGCCGCCTGGCCCTGACAGAACTGACCCGGTCGCTCGCCGAAGCGGGGCGCGCGCACAACGCACCCGCCCGACCTGATGTCATCGCGCTGCGCGGCATTTCTGGGGGGGCGGACTTCAAGAAACCGGCGCTGGTCTCGCCCGGAGTTCTGCGGAAGCTGGAGAAACGGGTGCCGTTTGCGCCATTGCACATTCCGGCGCTGGTGGCGCTCATCCACGCGGCCCAAGCCGCCTTCCGGGGCGTGCCCATTGTGCTGGTCTTTGAAACCGGCTTCTTTGTGGACCTGCCGGAGCGGGAGCACCTGTACGCGGTGGACGCAAACCTCACCCAGACCGTCGGCGTCCGCCGCTTCGGCTACCACGGCATTCTCCACGCCGCCGCCTGCAATCACATCGCCCGTCAGCGCCATGCAATGGGGGTCCATTCACCGGCCAGAGTGATCTCCATCTGCCTGGAACCCCGCCCGGAGCTCGCGGCGGTGCTCGGACACAAGCCGCTCATGGTCACCAGCGGCGCGACCCCGCTCGAAGGCCTGCCGGGCCAGACGACCAGCGGCGAACTTGACCCCAGCATTGTGCTCATGCTCGCGCAGAAAATGGGCTGGGGACCGGAACAAATCAACGCCGTGCTCACCCAACAAAGCGGCTGGCTGGGACTGGTGGGCCGAATGACTACCCTGCCGGAAATCTTCGCCTCGCACCGGCCCGAGTGTGAACTGGCAAGGAAGATCATCCAGTATCGGCTGCTGCAGGCCTGTGGCGCGGGCCTCGCGGCACTGAGCGGCCTTGACGCGCTTGTGTTCTCAGGACGCTACTCCGGCGTGGGCGTGAGCCTGGGACCGTGGCTGAAGAAACACCTGGCTTCCCATCGGCCGGAAAGCTCCATCACCGTCACCTTATGCCAGGAACCAGTGGAGCGCGTGCTGGCCGAAACGGTCTGCGCGGCCGCCTTGAAGTTGAAGCCGTCGTGAGGAAGAGGCGCTGGTGAGCGCGCATTCCCTCGCCGCCGTCTTCCCCAAACAACCCTCCTGCCCGATCAGGATGACCCCGCCCCCACCACCGGCGTCTCAGCCGCGGTCAGCACATTGAATCCGCCCTGCGGGCGGGCGCTCGTGCGCCCGAGGGGGCACAGGGATAGAACGGTGAGAGTCCGTTTCCTTGCGGCGAAGAGTCGTGAGGTATCGAACCGTAACTGCGTCGCCGAGAGGCAAGGTGGAGAGCAACGGAACCAGAACGACCAGTCCGTAACACAGGGCTGCCGTAGGGCAGTCCGCCGTGAACTCGATTTGGGCGGCGAGGACGGGCGAGCCTGCGAGCGAAAGGCGAAGCCTGTAGAGCGGGCGATAGGCGGCAAGCCGAATCGCCGGACAGCCGGGCGGTCCCCGGTCGTCGCGCTGATGGTTGGAGACGGAATGGCTGGCAGCCCCTGTGACCGCAATCAGGGAGACCCGCTGGGATGCAACGGTGTTCATGGCCCCAGAGGCCCGAAGAGCCGCCCAGCGGGAGTCAGAGCGTCCGTAGTAGCGAAGAAGCGGGTAACGGCCGTGGAGCCAAGGGACGCAGGAAAGTGGAAGGATGAACGACGGAATGACGGACGACAAACCAGCGGGAGTGCCCGCAAAGGCTAACCAACGGTGGATCTGGCCCAGCGCAATTGACTGGACCGGAACCGAAAGTCCGGCAGGCACCCTTGGGGAGCGTACTCAGAGTGGCTCCTCCTCGACAGAGCCCCCACTGACTGGAGAGCCGGATGCGGGAGACCCGCACGTCCGGTTCGGAGGGCGGGGCAAGGTTCTATCCCTTGTCCGTACCCTATCTTCATGCATACGCGCTGTCGCTCAAGGGCGGGACGCGAATCTGGTGTTGACCGGGCGGGCCGGTTTGGTAGAAATCGCCTGTCCGTTCAACGCACAAGCGTGTTGGTGTCAGAAGACAGATTGTCTGTGAGACTAGTAACCGAGATGACATTCAGTGATCCTGCCGGAGCAGTCCTCCCCGCTTGGTTTTGTCGGGCAACAGCAAGTTTATGAATGAGAAGAGGCTCTTCGTGGGCAACTTGGCTTACCAGACCATGCAGCCGGACCTGGAGGAATATTTTTCCCAGGCAGGCGTGGTGACTTCAGCAAACTTGATGGTGGACAAGGTGACCGGCAAATCGCGCGGCTTCGCCTTCATTGAATACGCGACACCGGAGGAGGCGAGCAAAGCCGTCGAGCAGTTCCACAAGAAAGAATTCCAGGGCCGCGTCCTGACGGTGAACCTCGCGCGGCCGCGCGAAGAGCGCGCCCCGCGCTGGAGCGGCGACCGAAGCGGCGCGGGCGAAGTGCGCGCCCAGGGCGCTTAGTTTGCGGGGGAAGGCAGAGCGCGAGAAGTGACGCGCCCTGCCGCGGCAGCGGGACTGCGGAGCGGGTACGGCGAGCGACGCCGCGCGGCCCGGGTGTCGGCGGGAATATGGGTTTGACATCCGGAAGGGGCGAACCTAGTGTGGTGGCACATCAATTTTATGGCTGAGAATATTCCTAACGTTCCAACCGGTGCGATGCCTCCGAAGAAGGAAACCGGAAAGGTCCAACCTAAGAAGGAGACGGTCCGCATCAATTTGCCCCCCAAGCCCTCAGCCGCGCCGACGATCAAACTGCCGACGCTGCCCCCGGGTGGACCCGCCGGCGGGCCCGCTGCGGCAGCGCCGGCTGCGGCGCCAGCCGCCCGCCCGGTCGGCTTGCCGCGTGCCGCGGCTGCCCCGGCTGCCCCGGCGGCCCCGGCGCGCACAACGACAGCCGCGCCGCGCATGGCGCCGGCACCGGTCGCCGCCCAGCCCGGCCTCGGCAAGCTGGACACCATCCTCGTGATAGCGGCGGCGGTCATAGGCGTGCTCGCGCTCCTCACCACTCTGAACAACATGTTCGAGTGGATTTGGACGTCGTAGGCGGACATTTGGCTCATTGAGTTTCAGCCGGGCGCTCCCGGCCCATTCGGATTTTGCAGCGCAAACAACCTCAGTCCTGATCATTACGTATTTGACTATGGCAGCTCCCAACATCGTGAATTTGACCAAAGCGAACTTTGCCGCCGAAGTACTGAAAGCCTCGACGCCTGTGCTGGTGGATTTCTGGGCGGAATGGTGCGGCCCGTGCAAGATGATCGGGCCCATTTTGGACGAGTTGGCCGAGGAGTACAGTGGCCGCGCGAAGATCGGCAAGGTGAACATTGACCACGAGCAGGAGCTGGCGGCCGAATACGGCGTCCGCGCCATCCCCACGCTGCTGCTGTTCCACCAGGGCCAGGTGGCCGCCCAGATGGTCGGCCTGAAAAGCAAACGCGATCTCAAGGAGAGCTTCGAACGCGTCGGCGTCTGAGCGACGCCGGGTTCCGCGTTCGGAGGGATGGCGCGCCCGCGCCCGTGCTTCCGGGGTGCAGTATTCTTCGCCGGTCTTTCCGCGCGCAGCTCTTCCCGACCGTCCAGCCTCGATTTGCAGAGTGGAGCTTCGCCGCCCGAAGCTTGCGCTGGCAAGGCCGTTCAGGGCAGATTAGGCCGAGGCTGTGCTGCTCGGCCAGCACCGCGCTCGAATGACGGAGCTCATCATTACGCCCGGACAGTTGTCGCGACGCGCTGATTTCTACCATCAGCTCGGCCAGCTCTCCGGCGCCGGCCTTGGACTTATCCGGGCGCTGGAGCAGATCAAACGCAGCCCCCCGGCCCAATCCTATCGCGCGCCGATCGGGCGGGTGCTGGACCAGATTGCCGCCGGCAGCACTCTCACCGAGGCCCTGAGCCAATGCGGTCAGTGGCTGCCGACATTCGATCTTGCCCTCCTGCAGGCCGGCGAACAGAGCGGGCGGCTGGAGGCCGTCTTCCGGCTGCTGGCTGACTACTATGCCGACCGCGCCCGCCTCGCCCGCCAGATGATCGGCGACTTGGTCTATCCGGCCTTCCTGCTCCACTTTGCGGTGTTCATCTTCCCGTTCGCGCAGTTGTTCATCTCGGGCAACTGGGCCGCCTACCTGTGCCAGACGCTGGGCGTGCTGGTGCCGCTCTACATAGTGGTCGCGCTGGTGATTCTCGCGGCCCAAAGCCGGCATGGGGAGAGCTGGCGGGCGTGTTTCGAGATGCTGCTCCATCCCATTCCGGTTCTGGGGCAGGGGCGACGTTACCTGGCGCTGGCCCGGCTGGCGGCTGCGCTCGAAGCCCTGCTCAGCGCCGGGGTGACGATTATTGAAGCGTGGGAACTGGCGGCGGCGGCCAGCGGCTCGCCGGCGCTGCGCCGGGTAGTGCGAGGCTGGCGGCCGCAGGTCAACGCCGGCCAGACGCCGGCCGAGGCTGTCAGCGCTTCGGGCAGCTTTCCTGACCTCTTTGCCACCCAGTACGCCGCCGGTGAGATCAGCGGACAACTCGACGACACCCTGCGGCGGCTGCGCGCTTATTTTCAGGAGGAAGGCACGCGCAAACTCCACGCGGTGGCGCGCTGGGTGCCGCGCGCCAGTTACTTCGGCATTGTGCTGCTGGTCGCCTACCGCATCGTCACTTTCTACGCCAATTACTTCAACATGGTGCGGGATGCGGGCGTCCTCTAGCACCAGCCCCGGCGGCAGTCAGCCGGCAAGTCGGCGCTCGACAAGGCGGCCTCATCCCGGCTTACTTCGGCCATTCTGAATTGACCATGACCGCAGAACAACTGGCCCAGGCCAAGTCGCTTGGATTCTCCGACCGGCAGATCGCCCATCTGACCGGCCAGACGGAGGACGCTGTCCGCGCCGAGCGCCAGAAGCTCGGCCTGGTTCCCAGCTACCGCCTCGTGGATACCTGCGCCGCGGAGTTCGAGGCTTACACGCCATACTACTACTCGACCTACGACCGCGGCGACGACGAGGTGAAGCCCAGCGACCGCAAGAAGGTCATGATCCTGGGCGGCGGACCGAACCGCATCGGCCAGGGCATCGAGTTTGACTATTGCTGCGTGCATGCGGCCTTTGCCCTCAAAGAGGACGGCTTCCAGACCCTCATGGTCAACTCGAACCCGGAAACGGTCTCCACCGACTACGACACCAGCGACAAGCTCTACTTCGAGCCCCTGACGCTGGAAGACGTGCTGCACATTTACGAGCGCGAGAAGTGCTGGGGCGCCATTGCCCAGTTCGGCGGCCAGACGCCGCTCAACCTCGCGCTGGGCCTGCAGAAGAACGGGGTCAACATCATCGGCACCTCGCCGCAGAGCATCGAAATCGCCGAAGACCGCAAGCTGTTTGCAGCGATGCTGCGCAAGCTCAACATTCCCCAGCCGCCCAATGGCATCGCCACCAGCGAGGCCGAAGCGCTCGCGGTGGCGAAGAGCCTCGGCTACCCGCTCCTGGTCCGCCCCAGCTTCGTGCTCGGCGGGCGGGCCATGCAGATCGTGTATTCCAACGCCGAACTGCAGCGCTACATGCGGTTCGCGGTGGAGGCGTCGCCCGAACGCCCGGTGCTGGTGGACCAGTTCCTGGAAGACGCCACCGAGGTGGACGTGGATTGCATCGCCGACATCGGGCATTTTGTCTATCCGAACCAGGGCAGCATCGTCATCGGCGGCATGCTCGAGCACATCGAATTCGCGGGCGTGCATTCCGGCGATGCGGCGATGGTCCTGCCGCCGCACACGCTTCCGCAGCGGATCATCAACACCATCCGTGAATACACCCACGCCATGGCCCGGGAGTTGAAGGTGGTCGGCCTGATGAACGTGCAATATGCCGTGAAAGGCGAGACGGTGTATGTGCTGGAGGTCAACCCGCGCGCCTCGCGCACCGTGCCGTTTGTCAGCAAAGCGATCGGGGTGCCGCTGGCCAAGCTGGCGGCCCGGGTGATGGCCGGCAAGACCCTCCGGCAACTCCAGTTCAGCGGCGAAGTCTGGCCGGAGCATTGGGCCGTCAAGGAATCGGTCTTCCCCTTCAACCGGTTTTACGGCCAGGACATTCTGCTTTCGCCCGAGATGCGCTCCACGGGCGAAGTCATGGGCCTGGACGATGACCTGGGCATCGCCTACGCCAAATCCCAAATGGCCGCCGGCGTGCCGCTGCCGGAAAGCGGGCGGGTCTTTATAAGTGTCAGCGATGCGGATAAGGGCAAGGCAGCGGAGTTGGGCCGGCGGTTTGCCGATTTGGGCTTCGAACTGGTCGCCACGGGCGGGACCGCCACTGTGCTGGAAAGCGCCGGGCTCAAGGTCCGGCGCATCTTCAAGCTCGCCGAGGGCCGCCCCAATGCGGTTGACCTCCTCAAGAACAGGGAAATCCAGATCGTGATCAACACAACGTCCGGGGCGGCCCCGCACGCGGACGGGGTGAGAATCCGGACCATGGCCGTTTACACCGGCACACCGATCATGACCACGCTGAGCGGAGCCGAAGCCGCCGCACTGGGCATCGCCGCGATAAAAAAGACCGGTTACAGCGTCAAGACGCTGCAGGAATACCACTAACAGAGTACGGCGATGATTGCCTGACAGGAGCGAACCGCGCCTTGGACCGCCCCCGTAGCCCCTGGCTCCCACCCGGCTTAATAGAATTTCTATTAAGCCATGTGCGACCTACCCTGTGGCTCTGTAAAGGCGCCAGAGAAGCCGTTGAGCAACTGCGCTGTGGCATTGACACCTCCCGACAGCGGTTCCAAGACGCTGCCACGGCCCGCCATGGGCTGGCAGACACGCCGCGGCCTCCCCGTCCCAATGCCGTAGTACCTCTAACCCGGGGTTAGAGGTACTACGGCATTGGGACGGGGGCAGGACCATGGCGAGAGGGTGGGGCGCGAGTGCCGAGAAGGTGCGGAAGTGCCGTGCGGGCAGGCGGTTGCCCCTGTGCGGGGCGGAAGGGCGCAGGTTGGTTCCCGACGGGGCCTGGCTGGCATGGGCTGGGGAGGGCGTCCATGACCAAGAGTCCACGTCGGAGCCCGCTTTCGAGTCGCCGGGAACCGTTGCCGAATGCTTCCCAGCTTTGGGACGCTTCCAGAAACTGAGCCCGTTGCGCGTTTTAGTTCATTTTGCTCTTGATTTTGAGTGGAGAATCTGAGAGGGTAAGTAACATCAGTATATGCCGCGTAGTTGCCCTTACTTCCGGATGCGCTCCGAAAGTGTTATCTCCGGGCCCTCTGTATTGGGCTCTGATCCGGGGAGGCGTCTGAGGACAAGCCGCGGCCTGAATGCATAACAACGTATGTCAAACACCTCACCGGGCTCCCAACACCTGTTCCTAATGCAAACACACAAGGCGAATAACTTCACACCGCACGCCCCGTCTCGGGCCTGGTTCGGCGCAGCCCTGCTGCTTGCGCTCCTTGTCTTCATGCCGGCCGGGCCGAGCAACGCGGCGGAGTATCGGGCGTTCTGGCTTGATGCGTTCCACAGTGGGTTTCGAGACCAGAGCCAGGTGGACGCGTTGCTCGGTGTTCCCGGCACAACCGCCCGGGGACAGATCCGGGATGTTAACTGCAACGCCGTCTTCATCCAGGTGCGAAAGCGGGCGGACGTCTGCTATCCCTCCGGCGTGGGCGAGCCCTACATGTCCGGTCTCTCGCCGGCTAATTTCGACGCGCTGGCGGCCTTGATCAAAGCGGCCCACGACACCACGGGCGGCAAGAAGCGCATCGAAGTGCACTGTTGGTCGGTGGCCTTCAAGACCGCCAAAGGCCTGGTATATCAGCAACACACCAACACCCCTACCGGCAGCCTGACTACCTTCGACAATTACTGGCCCACGCGCCTGAGTTCAACCACCGGCGCGGAAAACTCCGACGGTGCTTTTGACCCCGGCCACCCCAAGTGCCTCGAGTACCTGGTCAACACGCACATGGACCTTGTGAATTTCCAGACCACCGCCGGGCCGGACGGCACCGACGGCCACATTGACGGCATCCATTACGATTACATTCGGTTCGAGGCCAACACGGAAGGCTTCAATCCCACCAGCGTGGCCCGGTATAATGCGCGCTACGGCCTGAGCGGAGATCCCGCTTCCAGCAGCGAGCAGTTCAAGCAATGGCGCCGCGACCAATGCACCGCTTTTGTCCGGCAGATGTACGCCCGCATCCAGAAGAGCAAACCGTCGGTCAAGCAGTCCTGCGCCGGCGTCACCTGGAATCCTTCACCGACTGCCTCGACGCGGGCGGCTTTTCAGGCCACGCGTCCCTACTACGACGTGTACTCGGACTGGGATAGCTGGATACAGGAAGGCATCCTGGACATGGCTGTGCCGATGACTTACTACGACTGGGCTGGCAGCTATCCAGCAGACTTTACCCGGTGGATGAACTGGGAGAAAGATCGGCATGGAACGCGCCTCATGGTCATCGGGCCTGGCATCTATATGAACTCGCTGGCCAATGCCATTTATGAGTTACAGATGATCCGCGACCCATCGCCTTCCGGCAACTACGCCGATGGGTTCTGCGGTTACTCCTACGCCGTGCCCTACGTGAGCGGCAGCTGGGCCGGCTTCACCAATTCGCTGGTGACGACCATCACTCCTACCTGGGACGACGTTCCGGAGATGCCTTGGAAGACCTCTCCCACCAAAGCCCACATAATGGGCACGGTCACGATTTACGGCACGGGCGCCTGGGCGGACGGCGCCACGGTAAGCCTCACCGGCCCTGTCAGCCGGGTGCAGACGAACGATGGGACCGGTTTCTACGCGTTCATTGATTTGCCGGTCGGGACCTACAACGTCACCGCCAGCCTGGCTGGCCATCCGAGCGCCTCCGGGAGCGTCACCGTGGCCGTTGGCCAGGTGACTGGCAACATGTATGAAGTGAACCTGGTCCTGGGAGGGAACGTTCCGCCCTCGATTACCTCTCAGCCGCTGAGCCAAAGTGTCAACCAGGGGGCCAACGCCACGTTCACGGTCAGCGCCAGCGGCAGCACACCGCTTTCCTACCAATGGCGGCTGGATGGCGCCAATATTGCCGGCGCGACCGCCAGCAGCTATACCCGCTCGAATGTTCAGCCGGCCGATGCGGGCAGCTATTCTGTGGTGGTCACCAATCTGGCCGGCACGGCCACGAGCGCCAATGCCGTCCTGACGGTCCTGGTGCCGCCCACGATCACCACCCAGCCGCTCAGCCAGACTGTTACCCAGGGACTGAACGCCACCTTCACCGTGGCGGCTTCCGGCACCACGCCTTTCAGTTACCAGTGGCGGTTCAACGGCACGCCGATCGGCGGCGCGACCGCCAGCAGCTATACCCGCTCCAATGTCCAGCCGGGTGATGCGGGCAGCTATTCTGTGGTGGTCACCAATCTGGCCGGCACGGCCACGAGCGCCAATGCCGTCCTGACGGTCGTCGTTCCCCCGGACCCGCCCGTCATCGTCACTCAGCCGCAGGGCCAGACGGTGCTGTTGGGCGGGACGGCTTCATTTAACGTGGTGGCGACGGGCAGCGCGCCGCTGTCTTACCAGTGGCGATTCAACGGGGCGGACATTGGCGGGGCGACCGCCAGCAGCTACACTCGGGCCAATCTGCAGGCCGGCGACGCCGGCGATTACTCGGTGCTGGTCACCAACCTCTACGGCAGCGAGCTCAGCGCCAACGCCACACTCATAGTGGACACGGACATCCCTCTGCCAGTGATCACCGCCCAGCCGCAGAGCCAGACGGTTATTGCGGGGCAGAGCGCGACGTTCACCGTCACGGCGACCAACAAGGCGCCCATGAGCTACCAGTGGCGGTTCAACGGGACACCGATCGCCGGGGCCACTGGCACGGCCTACACCGTGGCCAACGCGCAGACGGGCGATGCGGGGTCCTACTCGGTGGTCATCGCCAATATCATTGGCAGCACGACCAGCGCCGACGCGGTGTTGACCGTGCACTTCTCGCTCACGGCCAGCGCCACCCCCGGGGGCACGGTCAGCAAGAGTCCCGACCAGGCCAGCTACGCGCCGAACGACGTCGTGACCCTCACCGCCACGGCTGACGTCGGCTCCGAGTTCCTTGGCTGGTCTGGCGACGCCACCGGCACCAACAATCCGCTGTTGGTTACCATGACCGCCAATATGACGATCACGGCCAGTTTCGGCGGCAACGACTGCCTGGACATCATCCTCGACAACACGAATGCGGCGGTGACTTTCGTTGGGGAGTGGCAGGCCGGCACGGCTTCCGCCGACAAGTACGGTGACGATTATCGGTTTGCCAGCACGGCGGCGGGCGGGCAGTCCAATGTCATCTACCGTCCCTACATATGCGCCGCGGGTTACTATGATGTGTTTATCTGGTATCCAGCGGGCCTCAACCGCGCGACCAACGCGCCGTGGTCGGTGGTGTATGACGGCGGCAGCGTTAATGTCCCCGTCAACCAGCAAGTCAACGGTGGGACTTGGGTGTCCCTTGGCACGGCGCTCCCGTTTGCCCAGGGGACCAGCGGTTACGTGCAGGTATCCAACGACACAGGTTACACGGCGACAAACATAGTGGTCATGGCCGACGCGGTGCGGTTTGTCCGGGTTACGAACATCACCCTCACCGCCACCGCCGCGGGCGGCGGCGCGGTTTACAAGTATCCGGACCAGGCCGGCTACGAGCCCAACACGGCGGTTTCGCTGATCGCCGCGCCGGTCCTGGGCTGGAACTTCAGCGGGTGGTCGGGCGGGGCCAGCGGCACCGCTAATCCCCTCACCGTCACGGTCTTCACTAACACGAGCATTACCGGCAACTTCGTTTCCAGCGTGCCGAATTTGATCGTGGATGACAGCGATACCGGGGGGGCCACCTTCACCGGTTCGTGGAGTCAACGAACCGCGTCAAGCGATTACGGCTCAGGCTACCGACGTGCCACCACGGTGACCGGCACAGCTACCGCGACGGCGACGTTCAGGCCGACCATTGCCACCGCCGGCCGGTACGATGTTTACGTCTGGTATCCTTCGGCGAGCAGCGCATCAACCGCGGCGCCCTTCCTGGTGTCCTACGACGGGGGGAGTCTTAACGTCAACGTCAACCAGACAACCGGGACCGGAAGCTGGCAGTTGATTGCATCGGCCATGCCGTTTGCCGCTGGCACCAGCGGTTACGTGCGCCTGTCCAACAACACCACGGTGAGCGGGCAGCGTGTGTTCGCGGACGCCGTGCGCTGGGTCTATTCCGCCAACCAGGATTCGCCGCCGGTCATCATTGCCCAGCCGCAGAGTCAAACCGTTGATGCGGGGGCGACGGCCACCTTCTCCGCGCTAGCCGCGGGCACGGCCCCGCTCAGTTATCAGTGGCGGTTCAACGGGGCAGACATCGCGGGGGCCACCGCCAGCGCTTACACGCGCAGCAACCTGCAATCCGGTGATGAGGGCTCCTACTCGGTGGTGGTTAACAACGCCGTTGGCAGTATTACCAGCTCCAGCGCCGTCCTGACCGTCATCGGCGGCCCGGTCAATGTTGCGCCGACCATTACGGCTCAGCCGCAGGACCAGAATGTAAATCAAGGCGGCGATGCCACCTTCACGGTCAGCGCCACCGGCACGCCGGCCCCGAGCTATCAGTGGCGCTTCAACAGCATGGATATTCCCGGCGCAACCGCCAGCAGCTATACCCGCAACAATGTGCAGCCTGCCGACGCGGGCAGCTATTCGGTCGTTGTGACTAACCTTGCCGGTTCAGTCACCAGCGTGGATGCGGTGCTGACGGTCAACGTGGCGCCGGTCATTACGGCGCAGCCGCAGGACCAGAACGTCAACCAGGGGAACGACGCGGTGTTCAGCGTGGTGGCGACGGGCACGCCGGCCCCGAGCTATCAGTGGCGCAAGAACGGCACGCCGATCGGCGGCGCAACCGATTCCAGCTACACGGTGGCCAACGCCCAGCCGGGTGATGCGGGCAGCTACTCGGTCGAGGTGTCCAATGTTGCCGGCACGGTGACCAGCGCCGACGCGATGCTGACGGTGAACGTGGCTCCGGTCATTACGGCGCAGCCGCAGGACCAGAACGTCAACGAGGGGAGCGACGCGGTGTTCAGCGTGGTGGCGACGGGCACACCGGCCCCGAGCTATCAGTGGCGCAAGGACGGCACGCCTATCCCTGGCGCGACCGATTCCAGTTACACGGTGGCCAACGCTCAGCCGGGTGATGAGGGCAGCTACTCGGTCGAGGTGTCCAACGTTGCCGGGACAGTCACGAGCGCGGATGCGGCGCTGACGGTGAACGTGGCTCCGGTCATTACGGCGCAGCCGCAGGACCAGAACGTCAACGAGGGGAGCGACGCGGTGTTCAGCGTGGTGGCGACGGGCACACCGGCCCCGAGCTATCAGTGGCGCAAGAATGGCACGCCTATCCCTGGCGCGACCGATTCCGGTTACACGGTGGCCAACGCTCAGCCGGGTGATGAGGGCAGCTACTCGGTCGAGGTGTCCAACGTTGCCGGGACAGTCACGAGCGCGGATGCGGCGCTGACGGTGAACGTGGCTCCGGTCATTACGGCGCAGCCGCAGGACCAGAACGTCAACGAGGGGAGCGACGCGGTGTTCAGCGTGGTGGCGACGGGCACACCGGCCCCGAGCTATCAGTGGCGCAAGGACGGCACGCCTATCCCTGGCGCGACCGATTCCAGTTACACGGTGGCCAACGCTCAGCCGGGTGATGAGGGCAGCTACTCGGTCGAGGTGTCCAACGTTGCCGGGACAGTCACGAGCGCGGATGCGGCGCTGACGGTGAACGTGGCTCCGGTCATTACGGCGCAGCCGCAGGACCAGAACGTCAACGAGGGGAGCGACGCGGTGTTCAGCGTGGTGGCGACGGGCACACCGGCCCCGAGCTATCAGTGGCGCAAGGACGGCACGCCTATCCCTGGCGCGACCGATTCCAGTTACACGGTGGCCAACGCTCAGCCGGGTGATGAGGGCAGCTACTCGGTCGAGGTGTCCAACGTTGCCGGGACAGTCACGAGCGCGGATGCGGCGCTGACGGTGAACGTGGCTCCGGTCATTACGGCGCAGCCGCAGGACCAGAACGTCAACGAGGGGAGCGACGCGGTGTTCAGCGTGGTGGCGACGGGCACCCCGGCCCCGAGCTACCAGTGGCGCAAGAATGGCACGCCTATCCCTGGCGCGACCGATTCCGGTTACACGGTGGCCAACGCTCAGCCGGGTGATGAGGGCAGCTACTCGGTCGAGGTGTCCAACGTTGCCGGGACAGTCACGAGCGCGGATGCGGCGCTGACGGTGAACGTGGCTCCGGTCATTACGGCGCAGCCGCAGGACCAGAACGTCAACGAGGGGAGCGACGCGGTGTTCAGCGTGGTGGCGACGGGCACACCGGCCCCGAGCTATCAGTGGCGCAAGGACGGCACGCCTATCCCTGGCGCGACCGATTCCAGTTACACGGTGGCCAACGCCCAGCCGGGTGATGAGGGCAGCTACTCGGTGGAGGTGTCCAATGTTGCCGGCACGGTGACCAGCGCCGACGCGATGCTGACGGTGAACGTGGCTCCGGTCATTACGGCGCAGCCGCAGGACCAGAACGTCAACGAGGGGAGCGACGCGGTGTTCAGCGTGGTGGCGACGGGCACCCCGGCCCCGAGCTACCAGTGGCGCAAGAATGGCACGCCTATCCCTGGCGCGACCGATTCCAGTTACACGGTGGCTAACGCCCAGCCGGGTGATGCGGGCAGCTACTCGGTGGAGGTGTCCAACGTTGCCGGCACAGTCACGAGCGCCGATGCGGTGCTTACCGTCAGCGAGTTGACAGCACCTCGGATTGACTTGATCGGCCTGTTGGCCGGCGGCCAGGTCCAGTTGCAGGTCAGCGGCGCGCCCGGTCATTACGCCGTCGAGGCAACTGCCGACCTGAGGGAAACGGTGATCTGGACAGAGTTGACCAATTACACCACCACCGGCACGAGCTTCCAGTTTGTGGATCCGGAGACCGGCCTCACGCAGCGCTTTTATCGAGTGCGTTTGATGCCGTAGCCATTCCGGGCCGGAGACGACCCGTTCGGCTTGGCGTTGGCCGGTATTGGCTGCGGGTCTCCTACGGCGTGGCTTATTGGTCTAATGTCGAGTCGCCTTGTTTGCATCTGTCTGGTGTGCGCCTGTGCCGCGCAGGCGCGCGCCTTTTCCGTGGTCCAGTACAACTGCAAAGGCAACGGGGCCTCGAACTGGAGCACTAAATCGGCTCAGGTGCGGGCCATCGGGCGGCAGATGATGTACTTGCAGCCGGACGTGGTCACCTTCAACGAGATTCCCCAGCGCTACTCCTACGAGATGACGAACTTCGTCAAGGCGTTCCTGCCGGGGTATTATCTTGCGACGAGCACCAATGGCGACTCGTTCATCACCACCTCGATCGCCAGCCGCTACCCCATTTCCCGCTACCGCAGTTGGCTGCACGCGTCGGACCTGACGCCGTATGGCGCCCCCGGTTACAAGTACACCCGCGATTTGTTTGAAGTGCAGCTCGCGGTGCCCGGATTTGCCCAGCCGGTCCATGTGTTTAACAGCCACCTCAAGGCGATGGGGGACAACACGAGCCTGAAACGACGCGCGGCCGAGGCGGGCGCTGTCTCCAACTTCTTATACACTGCGTATCTCACGACCAATGCCGCCCATCCCTACGTGCTGACTGGTGATTTGAACGAGGACATCAACCGCCCGCCCGATGGCAGCCTGCAGCCCATTCAGCGCCTGGCCAATGCCGCGACGGGCCTGGAACTGACAACGCCGGTCAACCCTTATACTGGTGATGACCGCACGATTTCCATCCAGACGACTCTTACCAGGCGCTTCGACTACATCCTGCCGTGCGGGGTCCTGTTCTCGAATATCGCCAGCAGCCAGGTGTTCCGCACCGATCTGCTGCCCAGCCCGCCTCCGCCGCTGCTCGCGGAGGACGACATTACCGCCAGCGACCACTTGCCGGTGGTGATGATCTTCAACGCCCCGGCTAATCCGCCGCTGATTGTTTCCGCGCCGCAGAGCCAAACGGCCGAGCTGTCCAGCAATGTCACCTTCACGGTATCGGCTTCCGGCGCGCCGCCCCTGGGTTATCAATGGCGCTTTGGCACCGGCGCCATCGCGGGCGCCATCAGCACCAACCTGACCCTGACTAATGTCCTGTTCGCCCAGGCGGGCAGTTATTCGGTCGTCGTCACCAATGCGGGCGGCGCAATCACCAGCGGGCCCGCAATCCTGGCCGTTGTGGATACCATCGCGCCCGCCATTACCGCCTGCGCCTCGAACCTCACGCTCGCCGTGGGGGGCAATTGCCAGGCTATGCTGCCGGACCTGGCCGCCCAAGTGGCCGTGGCTGATGCTTCCGGGGCCGTGACAGTGAGCCAGGACCCTCCGGCTGGCACTGTGCTGGGGTTGGGCCTGACAAGCGTCACCTTCACTGCGCGTGACTCCTCCAGCAACGCCTCGTCCTGCGTGGCGAGGGTCACCGTGGCCGACCTCGCGCCGCCGGTGCTGCTGGCTTGGGCTTCCGATGCTACTGTGGCCCCGACTGCCAATTGCCAGGCGGTTTTGCCCGACCTCACTTCCACCAACTACCTCCTCGCGGTTGACAATTGCAGCTCCGTGACGGTCACCCAATCGCCGCTTCCCGGCACGGCACTTGGCCTGGGCACCACTAACGCGGTGACGCTAACGGCCTCCGATAGTGCGGGCAATGCGACTAATTGCGTTGTGCTGCTGGTTGTGCCGGGCATGCCGATGATCACCGCCCAGCCGGCCGATATGAGCGTGACCGCCGGCGGCGATGCCGCCTTCGGCGTGGCAGCCTGCGGGCCCGGGCAACTCTGCTACCAGTGGCGGTTCAACAGCACGCCTATCCCTGGCGCGACTGATTCCAGTTACACGGTGGCCAGCGCGCAGCCTGGTGATGCGGGCAGCTACTCGGTCGAGGTGTCGAACATTGCCGGCACAGTGACCAGCGCCGATGCGGCGCTGACTGTCGTCGAGTTGACACCGCCCCGGATTGACTTGATCAGCCTGTTGCCTGGTGTCCAGGCCGAGTTGCAGGTCAGCGGCGCGCCCGGCCATTACGCCGTCGAGGCAAGCAGCAACCTGGTGGATTGGGCGGAAATGACCAACTTCACCACGACGAACAGCAGCTTCCAGTTCCTCGACCCGGACGCCAGCGAACCTCAGCGATTCTACCGGGTTCGGCTGATCCCTTGACCGGAGCCGGTTACGAGCAGCGCCGGCTGGCCTGGCGTTGGTTGCCGGGGTGCGGATTGGGCGCCGGCTTTGGCCGCGCGATTCTGCTGGCTTGACCCTGTTCGGTGCGAACCTAACATGACCTTTGATATGCGTTGGACCACATCGTCGCTTTCGTTGTCAGCGGCCGCCCTGCTGGCTTTGTGTCTCACTGCTCCGCGCGCCGGAGCCCAGATTCGCGACGGGAACATTGACCCGTGGAATCTCGGCAAGGGGGACTGGATATACATCCTGAGCGACGCGGCGTCGCAGCACGGCGGCACGGCCGGCCTGATGAACTATGAGAAGGGCAAGGGCGTGTCGTATGTGATCATCAAGGCTGGCGAGGGCGGCAGTTTGTATGCGCCCTACGGCAGCGTCCAGTTCACCAGCTCTACCGTCAACGCCGCCCACAACGCCGGGCTCAAGATATTCGGCTATACCCGTTCCTACGGCACCGACATTGCGGGGGAAAAGGGCGTGGCGGATTATGTGTTCAATCTGGGGGCGGATGGATTTGTGATTGACGCGGAGATCGAGTGGGAAAGTGTGGCCAACAACGGCACGGTGGCCATGAACCTTTGCTCGAGCATCCGCGCAAGCTGGCCCAACAAGTTCCTGGCCCACGCGCCCATGCCGATCATAAGCGTCCACCGGTCCTTTCCCTACAAGGAATTCGGCTACTACTGCGACGCCGTCATGCCGCAGTGCTACTGGGTCGAGCTGGGAGTGACGCCCACCTACATGCTCACCTGGATGGATGACGAATGGAGCAGTTGGCAGAATTCCCTGACCGGCATCTGGCGCAGCTCCATCAAGCCGCTGGCGCCGATTGCGCAAGGCTGGAACACCACCGGCACCCAGATCACGCAGTTCGCCAACGCCCTCAAGGGCGATTCGAGCCCCGTCACGGTCGGGGGCTACCGGGGCATCAGCTACTGGCGCGCCGCGCTGCACACCACCGACATCTGGAATGCCATTGGCGCCAACAGCATCGGGGGCGCCTACACCACCGCCCCGGCAATCTCCGCCGTGGGCGCATCGGGTATTTCCGACACGGGAGCGACGATTTCCTGGGCCACGGACCAGAACTCTGACAGCATTGTGGAATACGGGACCACCACCGCCTATGGCAGCTCGGTTTCGGGCGGCTTCTGCGGGGTTAACCACAGCCTGGCGCTCAGCGGGCTTAGTGCCTCGACCACCTACCATTACCGGGTAAAATCCAGGAACGCTTCCAGCCTGCAGGGCACGTCGGGCGATTTCAGCTTCGTG
This sequence comes from Verrucomicrobiota bacterium, assembly GCA_035358715.1. Classification (GTDB taxonomy): domain Bacteria; phylum Verrucomicrobiota; class Verrucomicrobiia; order Limisphaerales; family UBA8199; genus UBA8199. The sequence goes on along the minus strand of DAOPPX010000040.1, from coordinate 6,025 downwards.
ACCAACCCTTCCGGCACGGTCACCGACATCATCATTGATAATGGCGATGCAGCCGTCACCGTGAGCGGCTCGTGGCTCACCGGCACCTCTTCGAGCGACAAGTACGACACCGATTACTATTACAAGACCTACCTCAGCACCAAGGGAGGTTATGTCAATTTCGTCCCGACAATCGTCAAGGCGGGCAATTACCAGGTGTATGAGTGGCACCCTGCGGGAAGCAACCGTGCCACCGACGCTCCCCACGTCATCCATTACAATGGCGGCACGCAAACCGTGTCCGTCAACCAGGCTGTCAACGGCGGGCAGTTCAATCTGCTCGGCACCTGGAACTTCGCCGTCGGCACGGCTGGCTACATTCAAATCACCGATGGGTTCACGGGTGATTTGAACGTCATGGCCGACGCCATCAAGCTGGTCTATGCGCCGCCCGTCGTCGCGCCGGCGATCACCGCGCAGCCGCAGAACCAGGTGGTGACTGCCGGCGCCGCCGCCACGTTCACGGTCAGCGCCACCGGCACCGCGCCGCTCAGCTACCAGTGGCGCCTCAACGGAACGAGTATTAGCGGCGCAACAGCCAGCAGTTACACCCGCAGCAACGCCCAGCCGGGCGACGCGGGCAGCTACTCGGTGGTGGTGGCCAATGCCGGCGGGTCCGTCACCAGCGGGAACGCGGTGTTGACGGTGAACGTGCCGCCGGCGATCAGCCTCCAGCCCCAGGGCCAAACGGTGAACCAGGGTGGCACCGCCACGTTCACCGTCACCGCCAGCGGGACGGCGCCGCTGAGCTACCAGTGGCAGTTGAACAACGCCAATATCACCGGGGCCAACAGCAGCGCCTACACCTGTGCCAACGCGCAAGCCAGCGATGCCGGAAGCTATACGGTGCTGGTGGTGAACGTGGGGGGCAGCGTCACCAGCGCGGTGGCCGTGCTCACGGTCAACCTGGCCCCCTCGATTACCACGCAACCTCAGGACCAGACCGTCAACGAGGGCGGCACCGCGACGTTCACCGTTGTCGCGACGGGCGCGCCGCCGCTGAGCTACCAGTGGCGCTTCAATGGCGCGAACCTGGCGGGAGCCACCGGCAGCAGTTATACTCGCGCCGGGGTGCAACCGGTGGATGTCGGCGCCTACTCCGTGGTCGTCGCGAACATGGCTGGGAGTGCGACCAGTTCCAATGCCATGCTCACAATGAGCTCGGCGCCCGTCATCACCGCCCAGCCGGAGGATTTGGCTGTTGCTCAGGGCAGCAGCGCCACCTTTACCGTCAACGCCGTCGGCACTGCGCCGCTCAGTTACCAATGGCGGTTCAACGGCACCAACCTGGCCGGCGCAACGGGCACCAGCTATACCCGCGGCGCGGCGCTGCCCGCTCATGCCGGGGCCTACTCCGTGCTTATCGAGAACGCAGTGGGAAGCACCATCAGTTCAAATGCCATGCTGACTGTCAACGTGCCGCCCGGCATTGCCGCCCAGCCGCAGAACCAGACCATCTCTGCCGGCGCGACGGCGACGTTCTCGGTGACGGCCACGGGCACCGCGCCGCTGAGCTATCAGTGGCGCAAGGATGGGAGCGCGATCTCGGCCGCCACCGCCAGCCTTTACACGCTGCCCAATGCCCAGGTGCCCGACGCCGGCAGCTACTCGGTGGTGGTGAGCAACCCCGCAGGATCGGTCACCAGCGCGAATGCGGTGTTGACGGTGAACGTGCCGCCGACGATCAGCGCCCAGCCCCAGAGCCTGGCGGTAAATCAGGGCGGTGATGCCGCATTCACGGTCGTTGCGGCCGGCACCGCGCCGCTGAGCTACCAATGGCGGTTGAATGGCGCCAATATCGCCGGTGCCACCAGCAGCGTTTACACGCGCACGGGCGTGCTGGCCGGCGACGCCGGAAGCTACACCGTGCTGGTGGCGAACGTGGCCGGCAGTGTCGCCAGCGCAGCGGCCGTGCTGACGGTCAATGTGCCACCGTCTATTACCACCCAGCCCCAGGGCCAAGCCGTGAATCAGGGCGCCACCGCCACCTTTACCGTGAGCGCGACAGGCACGTCGCCGCTCACCTATCAATGGCGCTTGAATGGCGCGAACCTGGCAGGAGCCACCGGCAGCAGCTATGCTCGCTCCGGGGTGCAACCGGCGGATGCCGGCGCCTACTCCGTGGTCGTCGCGAACATAGCGGGCAGTGCGATCAGCTCCGACGCCATGCTGACCGTCAACGTGCCGCCTGGCATTGCCGCGCAGCCGCAGAACCAGGCCGTCTCGCTCGGCGAGACTGCGACCTTCTCGGTGACGGCGACGGGCACAGCGCCGCTGAGCTATCAGTGGCGCAAGAACGGGGGTGCGATTTCGGGCGCCACCGCCAGCAGCTACACGTTGGCCAACGCCCAACTAACCGATGCGGGCAGCTACTCGGTCGTGGTCACCAATGCGGCGGGGGCCGTCACCAGCGCGAATGCGGTGTTGACGGTTTCGGAGGTGGGGTTCCCGCCCTTGATCACGGGGCAGCCGCAGAGCCTGACGCGCACGCAGGGGGGCAGCGCCACCTTCAGCGTGACGGCAACCGGCTCCGCGCCGCTCTATTACCAATGGTATCGGAACGGCAGTTCGCTGGCCGGGGCGACCGCCAGCAGTTATACGCGGAGCAACATTCAGTCAGCGGATCTGGGGCTCTATACGGCGGTGGTGAGCAACCCCTGGGGGAGCGTGACCAGCCTGGAGGCGGCTTTGACGCTGACGGGGGCGATTGTGTTCCAGGACGACTTTGAGACGTGCGACCTGAGCGGGTGGACGGCAACGGCTGGCACGAACGGCCTGGACGGTTCCAACGCGCAGAACCATACGCCCGGAGGTGGGTGCAGCGCGCTGGTGAACCATTCGCTGGACAAGATGTATCACAACTTTGGGGTGGAAGTGGCTGGGCGGATGCGGGCGACGTGGTGGATCTACGACGAGGGGCAGACGCGGGTGTATGCCGAGGTGCGGGCGCACACGGGGGCGGGCTACGCCGAGGGCGTGCTGCAGCAGCTCTTGGCCGCCGGCAAGTACAGCGGCGTGACGCTGTCGGGCGAGGTCTGGGACGGGACGAAGTATCAGGGTCGGGTGTCCTACGGTTCGAGTGTGGGGTGGTTTAACCTGAACGGGGCGGGGGCGCCGAGTCGTTCGACGGGATGGCACAAGTTTGTGATTGAGCGTCTGGCGGACGGGACGACGCTCAACTTTTATGTGGACGGCATACTGAGCCGGACGATGACGGGGGTGACGGATGGGGCGTTGGATTCGATGCTGATTGGGTCGGTGGCGGGTGGCAGCACAGTGGGCGACGGGTGGATAGACGACGTGCTGGTGGAGTATCTGGACGCGCCGATCATCGTGACGCAGCCGGTTGGGCAGACGGTGACGACGGGCGGCAGTGCGACATTCAGTGTGAGTGCGGGCAACACGGTGCTGAGCTACCAGTGGCGGTTGAACGGGGAGAACATAGCGGGGGCGACCACCTCCTCGTGGACGGTGACCAACGCGCAGGGGGCCGATGCGGGCAGTTATACGGTAGTGGTGGCCAACGGGGCAGGGCCAACGGTGAGCGCCCAGGCGGTATTGCTGGTGGCGCCGGTCATTAGCCTTCAGCCGGTGAGCCGGACGAATGTGGTTGGGAGCACGGTGAACTTCACGGTTAGCGCCGCTGGCCAGACGCCGGTTTCTTATCGGTGGAAGAGGAATGGGGTGGATCTGAGCGATGGCGGCAGTATTTCAGGGGCGCAGAGCGCGACCCTGACACTCACTGGGATAAGCCCGGCGGATGCCGGCACCTACTCGGTGGTGGTGACCAATACTGTCGGGACGGCAACCAGCGCGGACGCCATCCTCACCGTCACTCAACCGCTCCCGCTCCGGATTGACTCGATCAGCCTGATGCCCGGCGGCCAGATCCGGTTGCAGATCAGCGGCGCCCCGGGCCATTACTCTGCCGAGGCAAGCAGCAATCTGGCGGACTGGGCGGAGTTCACTAATCTGACTGCCACAAACACGACCTTCCAAGTCTTCGATCCAGAGACCAACCTGACACAGCGCTTCTACCGGATGCGGATGACGCCATAGCCCCGGCGAATAATCCCGATTGCAGGAGTGCGGTTTGGGTCGAAGCTGGCCGTGTCCTGCCACAACGCAAGGGCCGGAATGGCGCGTTGACGCCATTGCATAAGTGTGGGAAGTTTAGGAATGCGTTGCACATCGTGCCTTTCTCTGTTTTCAGCTCTTGCGCTGTTGACCTTCGGACTTCTCCCTCTGCCCGCTGCGGGCCAAATCCGCGATGGGGGAATTGACCCGTGGAATCTGGGCAAAGGTGATTGGATATACTACATGAGCCGGGCAACCAACCACCTGGGCGGCAATGTCATGAGTGTGACCAACGAGAACAGCCTGATGCTTTTCTACAAGAGCGTGGGTGTCCGTTACATCATAGTCAAAGCCGCCAGCAGCGATTACCTGTTCAATGGCAGCTACAGCTTTCCGCAATTCAACAGCCACCTGGTCAACATTGCCCACGCCAATGGAATCCTCATCTTTGGCTACAACCGGTCCTCGGGCCAGAATGTTCCCGGCGAAATCGCCATTTCGGACTATGTTTTCAACCAGGGCGCCGACGGTTTCGTCTGGGACGCCGAGTCGGAGTGGGAGAGCGGCCAGACATGGATTGGGACCAACGGTCCGGCGTTGGCCTGGCAGCTCTGCTCAGCGGTCCGGTCCAACTGGCCCACCAAGTTCCTTGCGCACGCGCCGTTTCCGATCATTAACTATCACTCTTCCTTCCCGTACAAGGAATTCGGCTACTGGTCTGACGCCGTCATGCCGCAGATCTACCCGTTTAACTGGACTGGTGTAAAGAGCCGCCCCAGCGGTGCCGTCAACTGGACCGACGTCAACTGGTATAACTGGCAGAAGTCGCTCGTCGGCCAGTCGTCGGTCATCAATGGCCAGACCATCTACTGGACCAACGCGATTAAGCCGCTGGCCCCCGTCAACCATGTCTATGGTCCCAACCCGCCCAACAGCGGCGTGTCAGAGATCCGCCCGGAGTATGTCATGGAATTTGTGGATTATCTGAACGCCGATCCCACGCCGCAAACCGTCGGCGGCTACAAAGGAGCCAGCTTCTGGCGTGCCGACCTGCATGGGGCAGCTCAGTGGGCCAACATCAAGGCCAGCACGATCGGCACGTTTGCCGGGATCGTGAATAATATTGTGATTGATGAGCCGAACGCCACAGCCGTGGGGAGTTGGACCTCGACCCGGACCTTCTACAACGGCAGCTTCTACGGCAACGGCAGCGGCACCGATACCAACTCCTTTGGCACGAACTACTTGACCAAGACCCAGGGCAGCGGCAGCGCCTATGTGCAATTCACGCCGAACGTCGTCGTGCCGGGCGACTACAAGGTGTACCAATGGCATCCTTATCTTGCGGCGGCCTCGGCCAGCGTGCCGCACATCATCGCCCATAGCGGTGGGTCCACCACCGTCTATGCCAATCAGCAAACCAACTCGGGGACCTGGAGCCTGCTGGGCACGTTCAACTTTGCCGCCGGCACCACCGGCTACATCCGCGTCACCGATGGCATAGCCGAATCCGGCGCGGTGGCCGCGGTGGATGGCATCAAGCTGGTCTTTGTGCCGCCCGCCTCCGTGCCTGCCGCCCCGAGCGGCTTGAGCGCCACGGCGCTCAGCGAAAGCCAGATCAGCCTGGAATGGACTGACAATGCAACCAACGAGAGCGCGTATATTGTCGCCCGTAGCACGACGGCGGGCGGGCCGTACACCAACCTTGCCGTTCTGCCGCTCAACGCCACGAGCTACACCAATACCGTGCTGATCCCTGCCACTACCTACTACTACGTCGTGCGGGCTACGAATTTCCTGGGCGCTTCTCCCGCCTCCGCCGAGGTCAGCGCCACCACCCCGGCCTCCGAAACGCCTCCCGCCATTACGACCCAGCCGCAAGGCCAGGCGGTTGTGTTGGGAGAGACCG
>DAOPPX010000039.1:0-42598 GCA_035358715.1 Verrucomicrobiota bacterium | reverse complement strand
GCTTACTCGACCATTTTCTCCTCGCCCGGGTAACAATCTTTTTGAGTCAAATCGGGCCGCGCAAAACTGGCATTTTGTTGTGGACAACAGGAGGGGTGCCAGTGTAAGCTTGCAGACTGAATTGCAGCAGGAGTATGACTGGAATTCTCTACAGCCCAGGATCGAGCACCCAACGGAGCCAGTTGGCAGTCGTGCCGTCTGGAGTCCGCCGGGCTGGCGGGGCGGCGTTCACGCTGATCGAGCTGCTGGTAGTGATTGCGATTATCGCGATTTTGGCCAGCCTGCTCTTGCCGGCGTTGTCCCGGGCCAAAGAAGCGGCCTATCGCGCCAAGTGCTCCAACAACCTCAAACAAATGGGCTTCGCGCTCAGGTTGTACGCCGACGACAACAACGGCCTGTACCCGATGCGCGCCAATGCGTGCCGCTGGCCGGCGTTGCTGCTGGAACACTACCGAAAGACCAACACGCTGGTTTGCCCGACCGACCGGCTCCGCGGCCCGCCGCAGACAGACCTGACCGCCTCGCCATTGGCTGATCGGGCCAGCCGCAGCTACCTCATCAACGGGTGGAACGACTACTTCGGCCCCGGGCGGTATGATACCAGATCAATGCAAGAGGCCGCGGTCCTGTATCCCTCGGAGACCATCGTCTTCGGCGAGAAGAAGAACGCCTATTCGAACTACTTCATGGACCTCTACGAGGACGACGGCAATGACCTGGACTCGGTCGAGCAGTCCTGTCATTCGGCAACCCGCAGCAGCGTCTATTCCGGAGGCGCCAACTTCGCATTTGCGGATGCCAGCATGCGCTACAAAAGGTATGGGACGACGGTTTGGCCTCTGAACCTCTGGGCGGTGAGCGACACCAACCGCCAGCGGTTCGCCTGGCAGCCTTAGCGCCGGCGCCACACCGTATCCCAAATTATGGCTGGAACCTTCCCGGGCGGCGTGCTACGCTTCCATAGTTGGTGGCCCAGCGGGCGCAATCAAAGCCATGAGCTGGCCCAACAAGGACTGAATCTGAATCGAATTAGTATGAGCAACGCGGTGGCAAGTTACGTGCACTTCATGTGCGCTGCCCTGCTCAAATTCAGGCAGACGGGCGCCATTGTGCCCTCGCAGAGGTTTCTCATCAGCAAGATGATTACCCCGGTGCCGGAAACCTACTCCGGGCGGATCATCGAGTTGGGCGCCGGCAACGGGGCCCTCACCCTGCGGTTGGCCGCTCGCTGTCCCAAAGCGCGAATCCTGGCCTGTGAAATCAACCCCGTGCTGGCCCGCAAAACCCGGGAGAATCTGGACCGGGCGGGCATCAACGGCCAGGTGAAAGTAGTCTCTGACTCAGCCGAGCACCTCCTCTCGGAAATGGGCCGCCGGGGAATGGACCACGTGGACTTTGTGCTCTCGGGCATTCCTTTGGGAAACCTCCCCGGCGAGCAGGTCCAGGCGCTCATTGATACCATCTGCGGCGCGCTGCGCCCGGGAGGAATGTACATCCAGTTCCAATACTCTTTGATAGACCGCAAACGCATCCGCTCGCGGTTCCGCCTCCTCCGCACTTGCCCGGTGGTGCTCAATGTTCCTCCCGCGGTCGTGTACTACGCGCAAAAGTGACCAGCCGCCGGGTGCGCGCGACCGGCGATAGCGCGCAGCGGCTGCACCTCAATCCCAAAGCCGGTAAGGCAAGTAGGATCGGCCCATGTGACTTCCTCGTCGGTGCTTGATCCAAAAAAAGGCGCACCAAACAGGGTGCGCCCGAATACACACGGTTGCGGACAATGTACTAAGCGCGGCGTTCTTGGCAACTGGGATTACAGCAAGAAGGACGCGCGTCTTGCAGTTTTGCCGTGCGCGGCGTCCATGTTTCGGGTAATTAAGCCCTCCACACGTCATGAGCCATCGCATACATCTGATTGTTCAAACTTGCATAGTCTGGTTGGGATCGAGCCTTGCGGCTTGGCCGGCGCCGCCGGATGACTTTCCACGCTTCCAGGTGCCCGGCCACGAAAAGGAGATGGCGGCGGTGCGGGATCTGTTCTGGCTCCATTACCCCGGCGCCGGACCCAAGGCCACGCTTTGGGACGAGTGGCTCACCGATGCCTCGCTGTGGCCGGCGGTCGCCACCGACAAACAGGCCGATGCCATGCGCGCGGCGTGGGCCTCGACCTTAAGCGGCCGGATCATGGACCCCGAGGGCTACGTGGCGACGCACCAGCACGCCAGCATTGCCCATCAGCTTGGCTGGCCGTTTCCGTTCTGGAACCAGGGCCGGCGCGGGTGCGGCTGGCATTTCTCGTTCAAGAACACTATCGGCCCGGGCTGGCGGCCGAACGACCTGAACAAGCCCGACGGCTGGACGCTGGCCGGAGCGCGCGACGGGGGCGTCAACGAGTACGGATGGCGCATCGAGGTCACCAATGCCGCCGCAGTGGTGACGGCGCCGGCGTGGAAGTGCCACACTTTCGAGGTGCCCTTCCTCCAGCTTCGCTGGCAGGCGAGCGGCCTGGGGGCGGCGCAGCCGTTTGTCGAATGGACCACTCCGTCGCGGACGAACTTCAATGCCTCCCGGCGCCTGTATTTCGAGCCGGTGAAGGGCGACTCCATAAGCTACAGCATGATTCCGATGTATCGCCACCCGCAGTGGACCGGGGAAGTCGCCCAACTGCGCATCAGCCTGGGCAACACCGCGCCCGGCAATATCACTCTTCAGGCGTTTTTCTCGCAGTATGACACGCGGCACAATATTAACAGCCAGAACTTCGTCCGCGGGTGCGCGAAGTATTTCTGGTGGACGCGCGACCTGAGTTTTCTGCGCGCGCAGATCAACCGCATGCGCAGCGCCCTGCGGTATGTCATGACGGAGCATCACGCGCTCGAGCGCAAGGTTGTCTATACGGACTGGGTCGGCCACGACGGCCGGAGCGGGCTGGTGCTGGGGGCGGATGGCGCGAAAACCATTCTCACCGGGCAGGGAATTGGCAACAACTATTGGGATCTGCTGCCCTTTGGCGGGCTGGATGCCTATGCCACGATCCAATACTACGACGCGGTCCGGGCAATGGCGACGATCGAGAGGGAAGTCCGGGAGCACCCGGAGTGGCAGATGCCCGGCGGCGTGCTGAGTTTCGAGCCGGCCATGCTTGAACGCCATGCCGAGGAGGTAAAAGCCGAAGGCAACCGCTTGTTTTGGAACCACGAGACGCAGCGGTTCAACGCGTGCATGGACGCCGACGGAAAGACGCACGACTACGGCCTTACGTTCCTGAGCCTGGAAGCGGTCTATTACGACTTTGCCACGCCCGAACACGCGGCCGCCATTCTGAGCTGGATAAACGGCGACCGCGCGGTGGCGGGGGACACCTCGCAGGGCAAAGACATTTACCACTGGCGTTTCGGGCCGCGGGCCACCACGCGGCGCAACGTGGATTGGTATTTCTGGGCCTGGAACAGCCCGGAAAGCATCCCCTGGGGCGGCCAGGTGCAGGACGGCGGCGCGGTGCTCGGGTTCTCGTATCACGATCTCATGGCGCGGCTGAAGGTCCTCGGCCCGGACAACGCGTGGCAGCGTTTGCGCGAGATTGTGCCGTGGTTCCAGGAAGTGCAGGCGGCGGGCGGCTACCGCAAGTATTACAGCGGCTCGCGGGAAGGATCGCTGCAAGGCGGCGGCACCGCGGGCGGCCTGGGGCTCGACCAGGAGTTCTTCGAGAGCGCGATGGTCCCCCAGATCATGCTCAACGGCTTCCTCGGTTTTGCCCCGCGCGCCGACGGTTTCAAACTCAATCCCCGGCTGCCCAAAGACTGGCCGGAGCTGGCGGTGGACCAAATTCGCTTTCAGCACATGGTCCTGCGCATCCGGGCGACGCGGGAGGCCATCGAAATCCACAAGGACGGCCCGGCGTCAGAGCCGCTATTCGTGCACCTTCCCGGGGACGGATGGCGGGCGACGCTGCTGCGCGAGGACGGTTCCGTGCTGCGAGAGGTCAGGCTGCGCGCGCGTGAGAGCGACGGCGCGCTCCGGCTGAATTGGGAGGGAGCCCCAACCGTGCGACTGGCCAAGCCCCAGGCCGCGTCGCTCAAGAGCGCGGCCGAGCGCCAGGCCTTCTTCCGCGCGCAACCCTCCAAGCCGGGCGAATCAGGCCCGGTATCAAAGTGTCAGCGGCGGTGTTCGGCAACTGGGAAAGTGCCCGCAGGGTTGTGGGGCAGGACGTGAAGGCGTGGGTTGACGCCGGCTACCTTGATTTCGTGTGCCCGATAGATTACGAGAGCGCGGACGCGGATTTCTCCAAGTGGGTGCGCAGCCAGGTTGCCGCGGTCAATCACCATATCCCCTGCTACGCTCGTTGATGGCCGCCGGCATCCTCCTGGCGCTGGCCTTTGCCTCCGCTGTGCCTCCGCGGGCCCTGGGTGCGCCGGCGCCGCAGGGAACAGGTCCGCTGGTCAGCAACCGCGCAGCCAAACCGAACGAGATCGGCTACCGGCCTGCCGACGGCGCTGCGGTCTATTTCAACCCGCCCTCCCTGACCTGGCTTCACGAACCGGGCGCTCAGACCTACGCCGTGGAATGGAGCCCGGACGCCAGGTTCGCCAACGCGGCAAGGGCGGACCATGTCCCGTTCAACACCTACACGCACCACACGCCGCTCGCGCCGGGCCAGTATTTCTGGCGCTACCGGTTCACGGCAAAGGCGGGGCAAGTTTCCAATTGGAGCCGCACGCGCGCCTTCGTCGTGACCTCCAATGCGGTCGAGTTCCCCATGCCGACTCGCGCCCAGCAACGCGAGCGTGTGCCGGCGGGCCATCCCCGCCTGCTGTTGCGGCCGGAGGACCTGCCGCGGTTGCGGGCCGCGGCCAAGCCCGGCCACGGCGCGACGGCCGAGTTTGCCAAACTGCGCGCGGCTGCGGAGCGGTTGCTCACCGCTCAGCCGACGCCCGAACCGACCGTCCGCGGATCGAGCCGGGACGACGCGACGCGCGCGTATTGGTGGCCCAACCGGGTGCAAACCGAGCGCGCCTGCCAGGAGGCGGAAACGCTGGCCTTTGTTTACCTGGTGACCGGCGAGCAGCCGTTCGGCGCCGCCGCCCGCCGCCGCATTGTGCACCTGGCGGGCTGGGACCCGGACGGGCCGACGAACTTCCGGCTCAACTGCGAGGCCGCCAAGCCGCTGCTGTTCCGCTTGCCGCGCGCGTATGACTGGGCCTGCGACGCGCTGACGCCGGAAGACCGGGACCAGGTCCGCAAGGCGATGCGCCGCCGCGCGCTCGACGCCTGGGAGAGCGGCGAGGTCGGCCGGGGCGTCGGGCACTTGAATCGCCCCTTTTCCAGCCACGGCAACCGCACCTTCCACAAGCTCGGCGAGTGCGCCATTGCGTTCCTGGGCGAAATCCCGGAGGCCGAAACCTGGCTGGATTACGCAGTCAACAAATTCTACGCCGCCTACCCGGTCTGGTGCGATGACGACGGCGGCTGGCACGAAGGGGCGGCCTACTGGGCCGGTTACATGAGCAAGATCGTCTGGTGGCTGCAAGCCGCCCAGTCCGCGCTGCGCATTGACGGGCTCAAAAAGCCGTTCTTTGCCCAGGTGGGTGATTTCCCGCTCTACGTCGCGCCGCCGGGATCGCCCAACGCCGGCTTCGGCGACCTCGCCTATCAGCCGCCCGCCTCCGCCGTGGGCGGCTTCATGGAGTACTTCCAGCGCGCCGGGAAGACCGAGGCGTCCCACGCCGGTTACTGGCGCTGGTGGGCGGAGCGATGGCGGATGACTCCGGCGCCCGGCATCTTCGGGTTCCTCTACCAGGCGAACCTGCCCGCCGCGCCGCCGGCCCGGCCGCCCACGGATCTGCCCCCGTCCAAAGTGTTTCGCGGCATCGGCGTCGCCAGCCTTCACACCACGCTCACCAACAGCGCCGACGATGTGCATCTGCTGTTCAAATCCAGCCCGTTCGGGAGCCAAAGCCACGGGCATAACCCGCAGAACAGCTTCCAGCTCAACGCTTACGGCGAGGCGCTGCTGACCACCTGCGTCTATCGCGATTACTTCGGCAGCAAGTTTCATTATCAATGGTGCCACAGCACCAAAGCCCACAATGCGGTCCTGGTGGACGGCCAGGGCCAGCACACCCGCAGCCCGGCCTCAACCGGCCGCATCCTGGATTTCGAGCTGTCCCCCGCGCTGGATTACGTCGTCGGCAGTGCGGCGGAGGCGTATGGGGGGCGACTGGAGCGGTATCGGCGCAGCGTGGCCTTCGTCAAGCCCAACCTGATCGTGATTTGCGATGATCTGTCAGCCACAAACGAGGCGACGTTCCAATTCATGCTGCATGCACCGGGGCCGTTTACGCTGGATGCGGCAGCCGGGCGCGCGACCGTCGAACAGCCAAAGGCCGGCGCAACCGTGCAATACCTCTCCCCAGTGCCGCTGAGCTTCCGTCAATGGGACGGCTATGAGCCGAAGCCCGAACGCGACTTCCCCAACCAGTGGCACCTCGAAGCCGGCACACAAGACCCGCGCCAGGACATCCAGGTGCTGACCGTTATCGTTTCCTGCCGCGCGGGCAAGGCCACCCCCTGGAACGCCCGGCGGCTGGAAAGCCGCGCGGCGGTAGGGGTGCGCCTGGAACGGGACGGCAAGCCTCTGGTAGTAGCTTTCCGGAAAGCTCACCAGCCCGGCAAAGCCGTTCTGGAGGACATGAGCTTCGACAAGCCCGTCGCCCTCTTTATGCGATAGAAGCCCGAAAGCGCGTCAGCCTTTTCTGTAGATATCCACATACTGGATGAAATAGCCGCAGCATAAGCTACAGACCGGGAAAGGAGAATAGCCGCGAAGAGACGCAAGCGGCGCATAAAAGCATAGCTCTTGAGATTCTTGCGCCTTTTCGGGGCGGTTTCACTGTATTCTATCCTGCGGACTCCTCTGTAAACGGCTCACTGAGCCTCCATAGCCCAATCCTAACGCCGTGTACAAGGGGTGCACACCGGATGCTCAACAGATGCACACGCTCCATTCCCTTGTGCTCCAGTGGTGCATCCGGTGTGCACCCCTTGTACACGACGCGAGGCAAGGGAGAATTACTCCCGATTAGGGTCACAAGGGTCTTCGGCACTTCAGGGGCAGCCGCCGTTGTAAATTCCATCTCCAGAGCAACTTATGCCATTTCGTAATGAGGCCAGGCGGGAATTCGGACGAGCCCATCTCCCTGCCCTCTCCTCACAAGGTCTTGTCATCACCCACATCTGCCAGTGCGCGAGTGAAGCGCGGCTTATGGCAGGACGGTTCGGGGCTCTCCGTGCCGCTTCCCATGGACCACCGTCGTCAACCCTGACGGGTTGGGCTGGGGCGCAGACGCTGGCCCGCATACATGAGTCCGTTTAAGGGAGGACCAAGCAAGATGTGGGTAATGCTCAGTCACAAAGTGAGGAGAGCACGACGAGCAGGGGGGACTGGGCAGGACGATCCGCTTGCCCTTGTCGGCGTGCAGAACTTTCATTGATGGTAATTTCCCATCGGATGCGCGTAATAGCCAGGTCTTTTGGCCCCACTTGAATCGGATAGGGCGTCCCGGAAGCCGTATCAGGGTCCTCACTGGCCAGTGAGAATTGAAATGCGCGGTGCAGCGGCAGGCAGCCTGCCGGGCGGAATGGCCTCTGACGTTGGGGCGGTCAGATTCGATCATTGCGCCGGGCTGCAAAATGCCGCCCTCTGCGGCAGGCAGGGATGCCCGCCGCTACCTGGTGGTGGTGATCAACTGCGCCCGGCCTTTAGTCGCGTCTCAGGGTGACCTTCCGGACCGCGAATTCAGGCGCCTCGGCCACCAATCGGAAGTCGGCCCCGCCATTTTGCGCGCCGGTGAAGCGGGCGCGGCGCAGCTTGAACGCCGCCGTTTTCCATTGCCGGTCTCCCTTTAGCGCAAGCTTCTTCGTGCCGCTATAGGCGCCCCACTGCGGGGCTGTCACATCCTCGCCGTCGAACTCGACGCCCAGCAGTCCCGGCGCGGCATCCAGGTATTCCACGCGGACCGTCGCGTTCATGGAGCGGCTCCACTTGAAGGAGTCGTCCGCCTGGAAGTAGAGGTAGGCGCTGCTGCCGGGGAGCGGTTGGGCGATCCAGGCCAACTGGCCGTTCTGGTTCCGCGCGGACGTTGCGCCGTCCTCCCACGGCACCAGGCGCAGCCCGCTGTTCTCACTCGATCCGCCCGGCGCGGCTGAGACCGCCTTGGCCCCGCTGAATGGTCCCTTGGGCTTGGGCGGCGTCCAGCCCTGCTTGAAAAGGTCGGCGTATTTGCGCGTCAGCTCGATGTATTGCCTTCCATATTCCTTCGACTCGCAAATGTCGGTGCCCTCGTGGAACTCGTTCCAGGTCTCGAGCATGACGAAGTTCGAGGGACGGCGCAGGAACTTCAGCCAGTTCGCCTCGTAGAACCTGCCGCCGTCGCGCTTGGCGATGAGCGGCTTGCGCCCGTAAACCGCGGTGTCGTTGTAGCCGGGCCCGAGCTCGCCGATGCCGGGGTTGCGCAGTCCGAGCGCGCCGCCCCAGGCGCAGACATTGTCTCCTCTAACCTGCCAGGAATCCTGTGGCACCAGGTAAGGTTCCCGCCCCCCGAATTCCTTCTTAAACTGCTGGCGCGTGTAATCTATGAAGCCCTGGTCGTGCTTCTTGGCGAAGGCCGCCGCATACAGCAGCACGATCGGCTGGCCGTCAATCATCGCCCAGTGCCGCGGCGGGATGGCGGAGAAGTAGTCGCGCACGGTCGCATAGAACCAGCGCTGGCCGTAGTCGGTGGTCAGGTCAATGTGAATCCCCCATTGATTGTACTGGAGCGTGCTGGTGTCGTAGAACAACCCGAGGCGCGGCGGGCGTTGGCCGTCGCGCAGCAGTTCCTCGCGCGCCTGCACAAGCGGTCCCAGGCCGGCGTAGCTCCAATAGAGCGTCGCCTTGGGATCGCGCTCGGAAGGCGCACCCCAGAACACCGCCAGCAGCACGTCTATTCCGGCTGCGGTCATGTCGCGTAGCTGTTGTTTGTGCCACCGGACCGACTTGTAGGAGAAGTCCTCCAGCGTGGGCGGATGGTCCGTCAGCCCGTCGCTGCCATCCTCCGGGTTGACGATGTGCTCCCGGGTGGGGGCGTCGTAACAGTAGAAGTAGTAGGTGCCGACGATGCGGTCTTTGCTTCTGAAGCTCCTGGCCCCGGCGAAGTCTTTGGACGCCAGATTGATGTGCGGGCCGAAGGCTGGTGGGATGGGGCGTTCGGGCGCGGCGAGGGCCAGTGCCGCCGAAGCGCAGGAGCCGAGCAGCACCGCCAGGCCTGAGCGATGGATTCGCAGTGGCAGGCGCAGAGTCATCAGGCACAGTAAACTCAGCAGCCGCGCGGATGGAAAGCGGATTTAAGTAAAGACTGACTCCCCGGCGTGGTGTAAGTTGACTGCATGAGTGAGCAACCATTGCTGGACGCCGGAAGCGGGAAAGTCATTTCGCTGGCGCAGGAGACACAGTTCGCGCCCAACGGCATTGTCAGCCGCACGGTGCTGCGGACGGCTGCGGCGCGGGTCGTGCTGTTCGGGTTCGCCGAAGGGCAGGAACTGAC
The DNA here is from genome assembly GCA_035358715.1 of Verrucomicrobiota bacterium. GTDB lineage: Bacteria > Verrucomicrobiota > Verrucomicrobiia > Limisphaerales > UBA8199 > UBA8199. Next base: position 33,020 of record DAOPPX010000039.1, on the reverse strand, counting down.
CGAGCACACCTCGACGCAGCACGCGCTGGTGCAGGTCTTGTCGGGCGAGTGTGAATTCTCGTTGGGGGGAAAGCCGCACAACCTCAAGGCCGGGGACTTCCTCCACATGCCGCCCAACCTGCCGCACGCCGTGAAGGCGACGAAGCAGTTCTCGATGCTGCTGACGCTGTTTAAGCCGGCGTAGGTTTAGATTCGCCGTCCGCTCTCCTGGGCGAGGCGGGAGAACATCTCCGCCTGTTCCAGCAGCAGCGGGTCTTCGTCCAGCTCCCGGACGGTGTACGGGAGGCGGTGAGTCCAGTTGGTGGGGGCAACCGAGCCGGGGGTGTTGAACCGGGCCGTCATGCCGAACACATCCGTAATCTGGAACACCGCCAGCCAGGAGGGCGATTGCAGGACGGTGCGGGTGAACGCTTCGTGCAGTTGATCGGTAAACTCGCGCGGCGGCTGGACGCCCCGCAGGCCGGCGAACTCCATCGTCTGGCGCAGCTCGCGGCGGTTGGCTTCCACGTTCTTGCCGGCGTCAATGGCTTGCCAGCACTCGGCCCAGGCGGCGGCCAGCGGCGGATGATCGTGCGTGGTGGGCTGAGCAAGCGAGAGGCGCGGATACTGCTTCGGATCCGAATAGGCGCCGTCGCGCTCGCGGAAGAGCATGGGGATGCGGAAGCCGGGAATGCCGAGCTTGAGCAGGGTGGGCGGCACGTATTCGGGCACGACGCCCAGGTCCTCGGCGACGACGGTGGTCTCGCCGGAACCTTCGAGGACAACGCGAAGCAGCTCCTCGCCCTGCGCCTGGTTGGCCGCCTTGTGCTCGGGGGTGTCGTCGGGGAATTGCTTGAACCCGGGCAGGCGCCCGCCGGTCCGGGCGGCGGCCTCGGCCTCGGTCAGCGGCAGAAACTCCGGATTCCGGTCCGGCGTCCACGGGAACGAGTAGATGCGGAAAAAGCCCAGCACGTGGTCAATGCGGTAGAGGTGGAAGACCTTCTGGATGTTGCCGACGCGGGTGCGCCACCAGTCGAAGTTGCGCCGGCGCAGCTCATTCCAGCGATAGTTTGGGATGCCCCAGTTCTGGCCCCACTTCTCGGTGAAGGCGTCCACCTTGAACACCTTCTCCGGCGGGGCGCCGCCGCTCCAGTCCAGGTCAAAGATGTCCGGGTTGGCCCAGACATCCGCGCTGTAGCGGCCCACGCCGAACGGAATGTCGCCCATCAGATAGACCTGCCGCTCCCCGCCGTAGGCCTTGAGCGATTGCCACTGGGTGAACGCGAGCCATTGCACGTACTTGAAGAAGAGCTGCTTCCGCGCGAGCAAGGCGCGGCGCTTTTCGGGCAGCGACAGCAGCCAGTTGCGCGCGGCGGACGGCGAACGATGTTTCGTCGCCCAGCGGTCCCAGGTGGGCAGGTTGCCGTTTTCCTCCATCAGCGCGCGGAACAGGGCGTAGTCGTTCAGCCAGTCGCTGTTCTCCTGTTCAAACGACTGGAACCGGGAGCCGCGCTCGTCCTGCGGATCGAGGTGATGCGCGGTGAAGTGCGCGAAGGCGGCTTCGAGCAGCTTGCGCTTGAGCGCCTTGACCCCGGGGTAATTGACCGGCCCGTCGCGCAGCTCGGCCACCTGATCCGGCGGCGCCAGCCGCTTGAACGTCTCCGGCGTCAGGTCCGGGATGTGGCTCGGAGACAGGGCGATGGTGGACGGCTCGAGCGCCAGCGAGCTGAGCGCGTTATAAGGGCTGTTATCATCACTGACCTCGTTGATAGGCAGCGTTTGAAGAATGTTCAGGTGGTGGCGATGGCACCAGTCAATCATCTGGCGGACGCCCTCGGTATCGCCGATGCCGAGGTCCTCCTCGGTGCGCATGGCAAACACCGGCTCCAAAATGCCGGCCAGCGACTGGGTGTGACTCAGTTTCATAAAGCAAAAGCCGTCGAAGGTTGGCGGCAAGCACTGCGTCGCGTCAAGCGTGGCCGCGCAGCGGACAAATTGCGCGCGCGGACGCACCGGCGCCTGGGATGTGGAGGAGTCTTCAGCGAACGGCGCTTAGCGGGGCGGCGGCGCAACGGGCGGATCAGACGCGGGTCGCGGTTCAATGTAAAGGACCTCGGCTGGAATACCCAGGCGGGCCAGGAGCTCGGCCTCGATGCCGCGTTTGGGATCGTCGGCCGGCCACATGGCGCTGGCAAAGTAATCCTCGGAGATTTCGAGCGCGACCTGCAGTTGCCGTTCGGAGGGGGTGAGGTGGTAACGGAGGCCGGCCGCACGGGTTTGGGCGAGCACTTCGGCGACCTGGCTTTCATAAAAGGAGACCTCCCGCACCCGGAAGCGGTGGTCGAGCCGGGGTCCGGCCTGGAGCAGCACACCCGTGCGGCCGCAGGCGCATTTATCGCGGCAGAGCTCGGCGGCGACGCGAGTGCGGTAGCGGAGCAGGGGCATGGCCTCGCGCGCCAGGGTGGTGATGACCAGCTCGCCGTCGCACACCTCGGCCAGGAATTGGTCCTCGTGGATGTGGAACATCCCCACCTCACATTCGACGCAGAGGCCCGGATTGAGGATTTCGCCCAGGCCAAAGTTGCAGCGCACCGCGGCAAAAAGGCCGGAGGCGATTTGCTCGCGGGTTTCCTTGTCTACGGGGCGGGACAGCAGAACGGTGCGCAGGTGGAGGGATTGGGGGTCAATGCGGCGCTCCTCGGTGGCGCGTGTCAGATCGAGGGCGTTGGTGGGGGTGGTGATGAGAATGGTGGGGCGGTAGTTCTGGAGCATCGCCAACTGGTAATCAATGTGCAGCGGGTCTTCGGCGATGACCGACGCCTCGATGAGTTCGGCCCCCCGCACGTAGCCCACCGCGCCGGACTGCGTCAGCCCGCCCAGGGAAATAAGTATGACATCGTTGGCGGTGACGCCGCTCGCCGCGAGCTGCCGGGCGACCAGCCGGCTCCAGTGCGCGAGGTCGTTGCGGGTGTGGCCAATCACCAGCGGTTTGCCGTTCGGGCCAAGGGTCGTGTGCAGGCGGATCACCTCGCGCAGCGGAAAGGCGAACATGCCGTAGGGAAAACTCTCCACCATGTCTTCCTGCGTGGTGAAGGGCAGCCGGTGCAGTTCGGCCAGGGATTGAAGGCGGAAATCCCCCAGCTTCTCGCGGTAGCGGCGGACGTTGCGGCGCAGCCGGGCAAGCAGCGCCTGGAGGCGCTCAAGCTGCATCTGCTCCAGCTCGAGGCGGGGAATCTGTTCGTAGCGGCGATCAAACGTGCTCATGGTAGAAGACAACTGCAGCGGACATTTCAGCCTTTGCCGAGGTAGGCCCGTTTGACCTCGGGGTTGTGCGCCAGGTCGGCGGCGGGGCCTTCGAGGACGATTTCGCCGGTTTCCATGACGTAGGCGCGGTCGGCGATCTGGAGCGTGGCAATGGCGTTCTGCTCGATCAGCAGCACCGTCAGGCCAAGGTCTTTCATCCTGAGAATCGAGGCAAAGACCTCTTTGACCATGAGCGGCGCCAGGCCCATGGAGGGTTCATCCAGCAGCAACAGCCGCGGGCGAGCCATCAGGGCGCGCCCCAGCGCCAGCATTTGCTGCTCCCCGCCCGAAAGGGTGCCCGCCACCTGCTGCAGCCGTTCGCGCAGGCGCGGGAAACCGGCCAGCACCGTATCCATTTGCAGGACGCGGTCGGGATTGTGGTAGCCGCCGATGAGCAGGTTCTCGCGGACGGTCATGTCGGCGAAGATCATCTTGCCCTCAGGCACCAGCACCGTCGAGTTGCTGACGCTCTGCCAGGCGGGTTGGCCGGTCGTGACGCGGTGATTAATGACCACCTCGCCGGCCCAGGGCGGCAGCAGGCCGATGATCGCCTTAAGCAAGGAGGACTTGCCGGCGCCATTAGCCCCGAGCAAGCCGACGATCTCGCCCGCGCACACGTGCAGGCTGGCGCCGTGGACCACTTCGAGGCTGCCATAGCCGCAGCTCAGATTTCTTACCTGGAGCAACATGTCGGGGTTGGGCCGGCCGGGCGGCCCGGGAGCGCCTCCCAGCCTTCGCCGTCGCCTTGAAAGTCTTCGCCGAGGTACACACTGACCACCCTGGGGTCGTTCTGCACGGCCTGCGGAGCGCCCTGGGCAATCGGCCGTCCATTGTGCAGCACCGTGATGTCGTCCGAGAGCCCCATCACCACCGCCATGTCGTGCTCGACCAGCAGTATGGTTATCCCACGGTCCCGAATCTTGCGGATCAACACGCCCAGGTCTTCCTTCTCGCGCGTGTTCAATCCGCTGGCCGGCTCATCCAGCAGCAACATTTCCGGCTCGGTCGCCAGCGCACGCGCCAGCTCGACCATCCGGCGCTGCCCAAACGGCAGCGCCCCCGCCGGCCGGTCCGCCAAATCCGCCAGCCCCACGTAATCGAGCTGGGCCAGCGCCGCCTCGCCAATGGCACGCTCTTCCCGGGGTTGGCCCGGCCAGCGCAAACCGCAGCCAAAGAAACCCCAGCGCGCGCGGCTGTGGCGCCCCACCATCACGTTCTCCAGCACGTTCATCTGCAGGAACAGGCTGGGGTTCTGGAACGTGCGGGACACCCCGGCACACGCAATCTGGTAAGGCTTCAACCCGCTGATCACCCGGCCCTTGAACGTGATTTGCCCGGCGTCAGGTTTGAGCAGGCCGGAGATGATGTTGAACAGGGTGGTCTTCCCCGCGCCGTTGGGGCCGATCACGCCCTTGATCTGGCCCGCGTTGACGGCGAGCGAAACCCCGTCCACCGCCACCAGCCCGCCGAAGGCGCGCCGGACGCCCGAAACTTCAAGGAGCGCCATGCTGGGGCCTCCTTTCGGTGTCACGGTTGCCCGCCAAGCGCCTGAGCCACAGGCCCAGAGGTTTCAGAGGGCCCTCCGGCGCCAGGGAGATGATCAGGATCAGAATCGCCCCGAACACGGCGTTGTCGTAGGTCCCGAACCAGCCGCGCAGGGAGAAGTAATTCAAAGCGATGCTCACCACCGTCACGCCCCAGAGATTGGCCATGCCGCCCGCGGCCGCCAGCGCCACGTAGCGGACTGATTTCAACGCGCCGGCTTCGGAGGGCGCAATGCCGCCGGTATAGTGGGTGAAGAACACGCCGGCCATCGCCGCCAGCAGGGCGCTCAGCACGAAGACCTTGAGCTTGTAGGCGGCGGTGTTGATGCCCATCGCATTGGCGGCGGTCTCGCGGTCGTGAATCGCCAGCAGCGCCCGCCCGACGCGGGACTCGAGCAGGTTGCGCAACACCAGCAGCAACAGCAGCGCAAGCCCGCAGGCGATGTAATAGTTCTGGACGCGCAGGGCGCTCTTGCCGGTGACGCTCAGCCCCGGCAGCAGCTTCCACTCCGGCACGCCGTGAATGCCGTCGGCTGAACCGGTCACGGCGCTGCCCAGCAGCATCTTGCTGACGATCAAAGCAAAGCCGAGCGTTGCCATCGCCAGGTAGTGCCCCCGCAGCCTTAGCGCCGGGTAACCGATCAGCAAGGCTATCACAAACGTAATGAGCATCGCCGCCGCGAAGGCCGCCCACGGCGAGACGGACAGCGCCGTATGGCCATACAAATCCTGCTTCGTGACGAGCAGGTGCGCCCCCTCCAGCGCGCCCCCCCACGCGGTGCCCTTGACGACGGAGAAATCATGCGTGGTCAGCACCGCCGAGGTATAGCCGCCGATGGCGAAAAAGGCGCCGTGGCCCAGCGATACCTGCCCCGCATAGCCCATCAGCAGGCAGAGGCCCATGACCACGATGGCGTAATAAACCGCCATCGTGAGCTGCGTCAGGCAATACTCTGTTGCCGTCGCCCGCATGACAAGCTGCGCGGCCACCACCACCAGCGGAAACAGGGCGAGGAAAAGCTTCTGGCGCGAGCGAGGCATGGCAGTCCGGGGGTTACGCGGGCGGAGGCCCCGCCGCGTTGCGGAGGCGGCCGGCGCTGCCTGGCTCTGGAACCGTGTGACGCATTTTACCGGTTGACGTTCTAATGTTCACGGACGCTGTCCGCGGCCGGGGCGCCAAACAACCCCTGCGGCCGCACGAAGATCACAAGCAGCAGGATGGCGAACGCGGCGACATCGTTATACACCGCCGGCAGGCGGCTCACGCTGGCCGCCTCCAGCAGCCCCACCAGCAACCCGCCGGCGACCGCCGCCATGGGATTGCCCAGACCGCCGAGGATGGCGGCGGCAAAGCCCTTGATCGCCAGCGGCGCGCCCATCTCGTAATGGGTCATGGTCATCGGCGAAATCACGCAGCCGGCCAGCGCGCCCAGCGCGGCGCTCAGCCCAAAGGAGAGCGTGCGCATGTTCGGTATGTTAATGCCGGCCAGCATCGCCGCCTCGGGATTCGACGAGCAGGCCCGCATCGCCCGGCCCTGGAGGGTGTGGCGCAGAAAGAAATGCAAGCCCAGCACCACAAGCCCCACCGTGCCCAGCACCCACAACACCTGCGGGGAAATCGCCGCGCCCAGGAATCGGATGGACGACACTTCGTTGCCGGTAAAATAGGGCAGCGAGCGCACCTTCTCGTCCCAGATATGCAGCGCGGCCTCCTGGATGACGATGGCCAAGCCCATCGTGATGATCACCAGGTGCAGGACAGAGTGGCGCCGCAGCCGCCGGAAGAACGTCAACTCCAGCAGGCACCCAACCAGCGCGACGATCGCCACCGCGCCCGTCACCGCCACCGGCAGCGGCACGTAAACTGCCAGCGTGACCGCCACCATCCCCCCCAGCATCAGAAACTCGCCTTGCGCGAAATTGATGATCCCCGTCGCGCTGTAGATCAGGTTAAACCCGATCGCCACCACGGCATAGATGCTGCCCTTGGTGATGCCCGACAGCAGGTACTGCAGCGCTAAACTTCCGTTTTCCACACGCCGTGCGTTAAAGGAAAAGCCCCGGTCGGCAGATCCGCCGGGGCGGGGGGCCGTCACAACCTGTCGGCATGATCGGCGCTATTTCTTATACATCACAAACTTGCCGTCCTTGACCGTCAGCATCTCGAAGGCGGTCAAATCGAGGCCGGTGTGATCCGTGGCCGAGAAATTGAACACGCCGGCGGTGCCGACGAAGCCCGTCAGGGTCTCAAGCGCGTCCCGCACCTTCTCCCGGTCCGCTTCGCCCGCCTTCTTGAGCGCCTCCACCACCACCATCAGCGCGTCATACGAGTGCCCGCCGAAGGTGCTAACCTCTTCCTTGTAGCGGCTCTCGTAATCCTTCTTGTAGGTTGCCAGCACCTCCTTTTGGGGGTGGCCGTCCGGCAAGTCTTCCACAATCAGCAACCGGCTGGCGGGGAACAGGATGCCCTCGGCGGCCACACCAGCCTGCTGGACGTACTTCAGGTTGCCAAACCCGTGGCTCTGGAACAGCGGCACATTCAAACCAAGCTGCTTCATGTTCTTGGCCACGATGGACTGGGCCGGAACGATTGACCAGTTGACCACCGCCTGGACGCTCGAATTGCCCTTGATCTTGGTCAGCACGTCCGTCAGGTCCGTCGCCTGCTTGTCATACACCTCGTTGGCCAGGATGGTGATGCCTTCTGCCGGGGCCAGGTCTTCGAGCTGCTTCTTGCCCGCCGCGCCGTAGCCGTCGGTGCTGCTCACGATGGCAATGTTGGAAATGCCCTTCTCCTTCATCGTGCGGTAAATCCAGGTCACCGCCTGGCTGTCCTTCTGGGGCACTTTGAACACATACTTCGCCACGGGGTTGACGATGGTCTCCGCGGCGGCGCACGAAACCAGCAGCATCTTGTTCTCCTGGCACAGGTCCTTGATCGCCATCGTCTCGCCGCTCGTGGACGGGCCGATGATCGCCAGCACCTTCTCTTCCTCGATCAACTGCTTGGCAAACGACACCGCCTTCTCGGGGCTGCCGGCGGTGTCTTTAACCACCAACTGCAGCTTCTGGCCATTGATGCCGCCCGCCGCATTGATCTGCTCAACGAGCATCTGCACGGTCTTCTCCTCCGGCGCGCCAAGGAAGGACGCCGGCCCGGTCACCGAGAACAGCGCGCCAATCTTGACGGGTTCGGCTGAGGGCGGCGGCGCGCAACTCGAGGTGAATAACAAGGTGCCGAGCAGACAGAGTCCGGCCATCACTAACAAGGTGCCGAGCAGACAGAGTCCGGCCATCACTACTGCGGTTCTTTTCATATCAATTCAACTTTCATTATTGAGCGACCTGCAATCGCCCGGCCGGGCTTCACCCCTCATCAAGGGCATTCCAACCAGGCAACCACAGGCTGACAGAAAAGCCCCGCGGGTGTCAATGCGAAACAACCACCAGCCTACTCGCTCTTGACGCGATAGTACTTCGGGGCCGACATGCCCACCGCCGGGATGGTGAATGTTCCCGGAGTAGCGGTGTTGGTCTGCACCCGGGCCCAACTGTCCATGGCGGCGGTCGCGTCCGACGCCTCCAGAAGAACAAACTGCGCGCCGCCGCCACCGCCGTAGGTGAGCGTCGTGCCCAGGAGACTGCTGATAGTAGCGGGAGCAACCGCCCCCGGGTCATAGTGATCGCCATAGACGCGCACCAGGTCGAACCGGATGGTGCCGGCCGGGCTGTAGCTGCCCGCGGTGCCGGCGTAATTCGGGTTGGCCGGACTCTCGAACTCGGTGACGATGCGGAAGGCGAAGTCGGGATTGTTGTTGGCGGCCGGGAGGGCGGCCAACTCGCGCGCGAGGGACACGAAGGTCTCGCCATTGGCCATGGTGTTGAAATCGAGGTCTTCGAAGGTCACACCGTCGGCGCTGTACTGGAGGCGGGTGTGCTTGCTGCCGGTGTTGCTGTGGCGCTGGCTCCAGGCAAGGTAGATATTCTGGTAGCCGAGCGTGCTCACGTTGAATTGCACCCCGGCGGTCTTATTGCCGCTGCCCTGGGCCGGGTAGCTCGTGGTGTTCCAGGCCAGGTTGGTCCCGGTCGGGTTGTGATCCGAAGACGCGCCTGCGGCCAGAGTGGCCGACACGCCGCCGACCAGCGACGCGGCACCGGCGCCGATCGAGGGCGGCGGCGAGGCCACGGGAGCATTCGTGTCGTTGAAGTCCCATAGAGCCAGCGTGACACTGGGAAGCACGGTCACGGTGAGCGTGATGGGGGCGCTGGCGACGCTGCCGCCGAGGCCGTTGGTCACCCGGCAGGTGTAAATGCCCTGGTCGGCGGCTTGAAGATTCGAGAGAGACAGGGCGCTGCGGGTCGCCCCCGCAATGGGCGTGCTGCCGAAGAGCCACTGGTAAGCGAGCGTCGGCGTGCCCCGGGCGGTGACGGTGAGCGTGGCGCTCTCGCCCCCCAGGCACGACCGATCGGCCGACTGCGACTGAATGGCCGGATCTAGCACCGTCACCGTTGCGACAGCGCTGGTGGCCGCGCCCGCCGAGTTGGCCACGATGACATCGTAGCCGCCCGCATTGGCGGCCAGGACGTTGGTCAGGGTAAGAGTCGGCGTGGCGCTGCCGGAAATGTTGCCGGTGTCGCTCAAGGGCGCGCCGTCCTTGCGCCACTGGTAGGCCAGCGAAATGGAGGGCGCGCCGTCACTCGCGGCGGTCAGGAGGACGGTTGCTCCGGCCTTGTTGGTTTGCGCCGGTGGGGTCACCAAGGCATAGGTGGGCGCGTTGGTCGAGATCGTTCCGCCGCTGAAGGCCACGGTCAGGTCATCAATCGCCACGCAGTGGTCGTAGCCGGAATCGTCAACATCCCGCCAGCGCAGGAATATCTCCGACCCGGGAGGCACCGCCGCGCCGGTCAGAAGCACCCCGGAGAAGACCGTCCGGTTGGCAGCGGCGTTTCCATCCAGTGGCCCGGTTGTTCCGCCTGTGGTCGGCGTGTTGAAATCCAGGGCCGTGAACGGGGTCCAGGCACCGGTATTTGCCGGGTCGGGACTGGTGATGGGCATGGCGCTGACCCGATAGGAAAAGGCGAGTGTTTGCACGCTTGAGTTGTTGTTATTGCGCCACTGCTCGCCGGTGCAGGTGATCGTGATGCTGGTGATGTCCGCGCCCGTGTCATTGGCGAAGCGGACGCCATAAGCCAGCGTGCCGCTCGTTGCTGAGGCAAGCGAACCAAGTGCGCGTTCGGAGGCGGGGTTGATCCCGTTGGCACCGAGGCTGTAAAGCGCGCCAGCGGTACCCGTGCCGGTGCTGGGGCGGTAGGTGAGCACCTTGCCGCCGCTGGTGTTGGTGGCGGCGTACCAACCGGGCAGCGTCGCGTTGTCCTGCCAGGGGTTGGTTGTGCCCGACTCAGCCAGCGTGTCGAAGTCCTGGTGATACGGGCCGCCGGCCAGCGAGTTGATGGAGACCTGGGCCGAGGCTGATTTTGGCAGCAAACCGGCGTCGAGCAGCCCGGCGGTGACCAGAACGGGAAGGAATAATCTGCGCATGATATTCAACCTGGCTTTCCCCCTTGCCCGGGCAGCCGGGGCCGGAGGGAGACCCTTCTGTTTCATGTTGTAATGGACCTGGCAGGCAACAGCCACCCAACCGCCGCGCGCCCGACCCGCGTTAACGACCGCGCTGCAAGTTGCGAGGATTCCCCCCTGCGGTCAATCTGAATCAGCGAATCTTGTACACGGGTTGGGGGTGGCTACGGCTGCGCCTGGAATGGTGAACAGGTAGGCGCGCGGGCATCCTGCCCGCCTCGCCTGTTCGAACCGTGTTTGGGATGCGCCCAGCCCGCGGCTGGAGGCGCATCGAGATCGAAACCAGCGAGCCTGGCGCGCCCGCGCCGCCGCTCGGGCCGGAAGAAATGGCTTGCCAGCGGCCCGCCGCTTTTCGTTCACTAGCGCCTAGACTACGCCTTTACCGTCATGAAGAAAGAGAGTGCTAACATTCGCTCCGGGCTGCTCGCCGGGGGCAACTGGATCATTGACCAGGTCAAGATGGTTGATGTTTATCCGCAGCCGGAGCAGCTCGCGAACATTCGCAGCCAATCCCAGGGCACGGGCGGAGCGCCCTTCAATGTCCTGGTGGATCTCGCGCGGTCCGGCACGCCTTTTCCGCTGTTTGCCGCCGGCCTCGTCGGGCGGGACGCCCTGGGCAAGGAGATCCTCCAGACCTGCCGCCGCTATAAGATTGATGTCCGGCACCTCGGCACCACCCCCGAAGCCCCAACCTCCTACACGGACGTGATGACCGAGCAGGGCCACGGGCGGCGGACGTTCTTCCATGCCCGCGGCGCCAACGCGCTTTGGTGCGGCGGCGACCTGGACTTCAAGAAGCTCAACGCGCGCATATTTCACCTGGGGTACTTGCTGCTGCTCGACGCGTTGGACGAGCCGGATGCCAGGTTCGGCACCCAGGCGGCGCGTTTGCTGGCCCGGGCGCAGGCGGCGGGGGTGCGGACCAGCGTGGATGTGGTGAGCGAGGACAGCGACCGCTTCGCCCGCATCGTCAATCCGGCCCTCAAGCATGTGGATTACTGCATCCTCAACGAGATCGAGGCGGGCAAGACGACCGGCTTCAAGATCCGGCCGCCGGGCGGGCGCCTGGACACGGTGGCGCTGCGGCACGCGGCCGGCGCGCTGCTCCAGCAGGGCGTGCGCGAGTTGGTGGTGGTGCATTTCCCCGAAGGGGCCTTCGCCCGCACTCGCAAAGGGGATGATTTCTGGCAGCCCTCGCTGAAACTGCCCCGCAACTACATCGCCGGGACGGCGGGCGCGGGCGATGCGTTCTGCGCCGGGGTGTTGTATGGCTTGCACGAAGGCTGGGACCTGCAGCGGTGCCTGCTGACGGGCGTCTGCATCGCGGCGGCTTCGCTGTCGGACGCCACCTGCACGGCGGGCGTCAAGCCGCTGAGCACCTCGCTGGCATTGGCCCGCAAATTCGGTTTCGCCGCGTCGCCTGACCGGGCGGACTGATGGGGGGCTCCTCCCCGAAACACTGAGACCCGCCGGGGGGCGGGTCGGTTGGTTTAGATTCTGGAACTTAGTAGGCTGTTTGGCCTATGCCCGCTCCATGTACTTGCCGGTGCGGGTGTCCACCTTGATCTTCTCGCCGGTCTTGATGAAGAGGGGGGCCTGGATGGTGATGCCGGTCTCCATCGTGATGGGTTTCTGGACATTATTGGCCGAATCACCCCGAATGCCTTCCGGCGCATCGGACACCGTCAACACCACGCTGGACGGCAGTTCGATCGCCACCGCCTTTTCCTCGACGAACGTCACGGTGACTTGGGCGTTTTCGACCAGGTAGTTCTTGGCCTCCCCGACCAGGTCCGGCGGGAGCATGACCGTCTCGTAGGTCTCGGGATCGGAGAAGACGAAATCCTGGCCGTCCTTGTAGCTGAAATCCATCTTGCGGGTCATCATCGGCACGACGTCTATCTTCTCGGTCGAGCTGAAGCGCACGTCGGAGGATCGGCCGCTGCGAAGGCTGCGAAGACTGGCCTGGACGAAGGCGCGGAGGTTGCCGGGCGTCCGGTGCTGGGTGTCCATCACCACGCAGATATCGCCGTTGTAGTTAATCGCCATGCCGCGGCGAAGATCATTTGCTGATGCCATACTGGTCTAGTCTAAGTCATTTCCGCTCGCTTTCCAGAGCGGGGACTGTGGAAGGTAATTGAGCGGCGTCGGAACGCAAGCCCGGATTCGGGCCGTTCTGGCTGGTCTCGGCGCAGGCCCGCACCTCGGCCTTGGCTTCGGCCAAGTCGCGCTGGAACGCCGGGCTGGCCAGCAACTCGCGCGCGATCGCCTGCCCCAGCACGCGCGCGGCGTGGATGTCCGCCGGGAAATGCTTGCCGATCAGCACGCGGTCCCAGCCGATCTGGCGGCCGATGGCCAGAATCCCCTCCCGCCGCTGCGGGAACAGCTCGGCCAGCAGCAGCGCCTGGACCGTGCCGCGGGTGGAATGCCCGCTCGGATAACCGTAGCTCGTCTCCGGCCGGCCCAGGTTCAGTTGCGGGTCCAGTTCGTATGGCCGCAGCCGTTTCCAGTACTTCTTTGTTCGGTCCAGGGGCTCGGAAATGTCCTTTCTGACCTTCTGGAACAGCAGCTCGGTCTTCGGGAACTTGCCGGGCTCAAAGCAAGGCCCGATCGCCGGCGCATAGAGGAAGATTGACAGGCTGGCTGTCTTGAAGGCGTGGTCTTTCTCCGCCTCCGTCCGCCCGTTGAAGACCGCGCGCGCGGCGAGCAGGTCCGCCGCTTCCTCCGCCGAGCCGGGCGCGGGAGGCGGCGGCAGCAGCGCCACGCCGTCGGGGCGGCCGGCGGGGAGATAATGGCTCTCGGCCAGAAGCGGCGGCGCCGCCAGAAAAAGCAGGCACAGCAGCAGCGCACAGCCGCGGCGGCTCTGCCGGGAGTTCGAGTCGGGCGCAATGGATTTCATGCTCAAACGACTATCGCACACAATGAACATTCTAGCTGCCATGACCGCAGTGGCAAGCTGCTACCTCCGTCGTACCTCCGTCCCTCCTCCGTTCCACCTCCGACAGGCGGGTGGGAGGTGGAACGGAGGAGGAACGGAGGTACGACGGAGGAGCCACGGCCAGGGAATGGGGTGTGGTGAGGGGGGAATTGGACTCACGTTGTTTCCAACGGGGCAGGATGTCTGACATTACCCAGGCTGGGTGCGCGTTTCGACCCGCCGGGCCGCGGAGTGGACCCGGCGAGGGCGGGGAGAGAGCCCTTTTGGGGGGAGGGACGGGCGCCTAAATACTTTGACCCCGCTCGAAACTTTCCATAATCTGGCGTGTATCAGAACAGTGAAGACGGCAAAGTTGGCGTGGTGATAGATGGCTTTTTTATCGCTCAAGCAGTTCTTAGCCCAGATGGGCCTGGCCACTCCCGAGCAGTTCGACGAATGGAACAAGGCCTGGAAAGTGGCAGTAGCCAGCGGCTCGCAGGAGACGCTGCTGGCTTTCATTTGCCGGGAACGGGGGCTGGCGGAGGACGTCTTCCTTCAGCAGTTGGCCGAAAAGCTGCAGTGGCCTTACCTTGACCTGCCCAAGGTGACCATCCCCGCCGAGGCGCGGAGCCGCATTTCCACCAAGGTCGCCTTCCAGTACACGGTGCTGCCGACGCAGGTCAGCGAGGGCTCGCTGCAGGTGGTGGTGAGCAACCCGTTCGACGCGGCGATGCTCAGCACGGTGCGCTTCGACGCGCGCGGCCCGGTGCAGTTTGCGCTCGCGCCCAAGGTCGAAATCGAGAAGGCGCTCAAGAAGTACTACGGCGTCGGGGCCGAGACGCTGGACGAAATGGCGGAGGACGAGCCGCTGGAGCTGCTGGTGGGCGAGGACAAGGAGATCACCGAGAGCGACCAGGAGGCCAGCGTCATCAAGTTCGTCAACCAGGTGATCTGGGAGGCTTACAAGGACCGCTCGACGGACATTCACTTCGAGCCCGCCGAAGATGAGCTGCGCATCCGCTATCGCATTGACGGCATCCTGCACCAGACGCCGATGCCGCCGCAGCTCAAGCGTTACCAGGCGGCGCTGATCTCGCGCATCAAGGTGATGTCCGGCATGAACATCTCCGAGAAGCGCCTGCCCCAGGACGGCCGCATCAACGTGCGCATCAAGGGCGAGGAAATTGACATTCGCGTCTCGACCGTGCCGACGGTTTATGGCGAGAGCGTGTCGCTGCGGTTGCTGACGCGCGGCAAGATTTTCCTGAGCCTGGACAAGCTGGGTTTCTCGCCGCTGGAGGAGAAGGCCATCCGCGAGATCATCGTCAAGCCGCACGGCATTTTCCTCGTCACCGGCCCGACTGGCTCGGGCAAGTCCACGTCGCTCTACGCGTTTCTGAGCACGATCAACTCGGTGCACAAGCGCATCATCACCATCGAGGAGCCGGTGGAATACGAGCTCAAGGGCATCAACCAGATCGCGGTGCGGCCGGAGATCGGGCTGACCTTCGCGATGGGCCTGCGCCATATCCTGCGCCAGGACCCGAACGTGATCATGGTGGGCGAGATTCGCGACCTGGAGACGGCGGAGATCGCGATTCGGGCCGCGCTGACGGGGCACCTGGTGTTCAGCACGCTGCACACCAACGACGCGCCGAGCGCGTTCACGCGTCTGATTGACATGGGGATCGAGCCGTTCCTGGTCGCCTCCTCGGTGGAATCGGTCATGGCCCAGCGCCTGGTGCGCACGATCTGCCCGCACTGCAAGCAGGAGCAGAAGGTCGAGAAGGATTACTTGCGCCGGATCGGCTTCCCGGAGAACGAGATCGAGACGGCGAAGTTCTGGCACGGGGTCGGTTGCGAGGAGTGCCGGCAGCTCGGCTACCAGGGGCGCATGGGCATCTATGAGCTGCTGATCCTGAACGAGTCGCTGCGCCCGCTGATTCTGAACCGGGCGCCGGCGTCCACGATCGCGCAGCGGGCCATTGATTTCGGCATGCGCACGCTCCGCACCGACGGCTGGAACAAGGTCCGGAACGCGCAGACGACGATCGAGGAGGTGTTGCGCGTCACCCAGATCGAGGAGCACCTGGATGCGCTGGTCGAGGATACCAAGGCGGGAGTGTGGGTGAAGAAGTGAAGACCAAGCGAACAGGAGCGGTGCGCTGGAGCAATGGCGCAAAGGAGTGCGGCAACAGTCCAGCACCTCATCGCTCCATTACCTCCCGCCTGGCCGGGCGACTCCTGCTCGGCATCGGTCTGCTGGCCTTTACGCTGACCGGCTGCGGTCCGGCGTCGGACAACGCCGGCAAGGCGGCGGGCACCAACGCGGTTGCGCCCCGCAAGGGGGCGGCGACCAATGCGGCGTCGTTGCGGCAGCCCGGCGCCAGGACGAATCTCGCCGTCTCCGCGCCGCGGGCCATCGGCAGGACCAATCCTCCCGCTGCTCCCGGGCCAAGCCTCGGCAAGGCCAAGGCTCCAACGGCGGCCCCGCTGCCCGGTGCGGGCACCAACGTTCTTTCAGCCGCCGCGCGGACCGGCGCGGGCACCAACGCCGCCCCGGCGGCGGGCGCGCTGGCTGGAATTGCCGAGCAGATTCGCAGCCTTCAGACCAGCCAAGCCTTTTACCCGGTCGTGGGCATCATCGTTTTGTGTCTCTGCCTGGCCGTCATGCTGGTCCTCCGGCAGTTGAAGATCAGGCGGGCCGCAAAAGCCGGTCAGGCTGGGCAATCGCAGGCCGCGCCAAAAGCCGCGAGCAAGCCCGCCAGGAAAGCGCCGGCGAAGAGGGCCGTTCATTCGTGCAACGTGCTGCACGTCGGCGCGCAGGCGCGGCAGCTTTGGCAATTCGACGCCAAGGGCCGGAATTTCGTGCTGAGCCGCGAGCAAACCGCGCTGGCCGGCGAGCCGTTGCCGACCAAACCCATCGCCAAGGATTGGCGGTCGTTGTTCCAGCCCAAGCTCAATGTTGCCTGGCTGCCGCCGGAACGGGTTTTCCTGCGCGTGGTGCAATTGCCGGTCAGCGATTTAGACGAGACGCTCTCCATGGTGGAGCTGCAACTGGAGAGGCTGTCGCCGTTCCCCGTCGCGCAGGTGGTCTGGAGCATTCAGGTTCTGCCGCACGCCGAGGGCGACTTGCAGACGGTGATCGTGATGATTGTCTCGCGGAACGAGGTGGAAGAGTTCCTCGGCCAGCTCGAGGGTCAGGGCTACCTGGCTGACCGGCTCGAACTCCCGTTGCTGGACCAGTTGCAGGCGACGGCAATCACGGGCGACGGCGCGTGGATTTATCCGGAAGCGCCCGGAGGCAGGAATGCGGCGCTGGTAGCCTGGTGGTATGGCGGGGTGCTGCAGAACCTCGGGTTGATCACGCTGCCGCCGGCTGACCGCCCGGAGAGCCTGAAGGAACAGTTGCTGCAGATGGCCTGGTCGGGCGAGTTGGAAGGCTGGCTGACCGCGCCCCCATCCTGGCACCTGGTGGCTGATGGCGAGACTGCCGCCGAATGGGAGCCGCCGTTGCGCGCGGGCCTGGAGCTGCCCGTCGAGATCGTTGCGCCGGTCGCGGTGGCGGGGCTGGCCGCCTTAACGGCCGCGCGGGCGACCCGGGCCGGGCCGCAGGCAAATCTGCTGCCCGCTGAGTTTTCAACCCGCTACCAACAGCAGTTTGTGGATCGCCTTTGGATGCGCCTGCTGGGGGCGGTCGTGGGTCTTTACCTGGTGGGCGTGCTGATCTATTTCGCCCGGCTCCAGATTGAGCTGTTTCGCACGAGTGCCGTCGAGCAGCGAGCGGCCGAGCGCGGGCCGATCTTCACCAACGCCCTGCAGCTCAAGGCAAAGTACCAGGTCTTGAAAGACCGGCAGGATCTGAAGTTCGCCGCGCTGGATTGCTGGAAGGCGGTCGCCGAGTTGCTGCCCGACGGCGTCACCCTTGAAGGCTACAACTTCAGCGAAGGGAGAAAGCTGACGCTGAGCGGCAGCGCGCCGGCGGACCAAACGAAGCTGCTCAATTCCTTTCACGACGACATCCGCAAGGTGGCGCCCAACGGCCAGCTCTTGTTCAACCCCAACGCACCCCCGATCACCTGGGATCGGCGGGGCGAAATCGTGAGCTGGCACTGCGTGCTGGAGCTCAAACGGGCGGAGGCGCTATGACGAGCTACCTGGACCGCCTCAACTTGCGTCCTTTTGAGAAGCGCCTGGTGGTGGGTGTGGGCGCGGTTCTGTTTGTGGTGCTCAACGCGTGGTTCGTCGTGCCGCACTTCTCCGATCTGGGCGACGCCCGGCGGCGGCGGGCCGAGGCGCTGAAGAAACTCGAACGCTGGCAGGCCGAAATTGACCAGGCTCAGAAGTACCAGGCCGATATCAACAACTTCGCCAAGGAGGGTCTGGATGTGCCGGTCGAGGACCAGCAAAACCAGTTTGTCCGTGTCATCCAGGATCAGCAGGCCCAGAGCGGCGTGGGCATCCAGAGCCTTGGCCGGACCTCCACGCAGACCAACCAGTTCTTCCTGGAGCTGACCCAGTTGATCACGGTGCAATCCCAGGAGCCGCAACTGGTGGACTTCCTGTACAACCTTGGCGCCGGCAACTCGCTGATTCGGGTTCGGGATTTGTCGTTGAAACCGGACCCGCCGCGGCAACAACTCAGCGGCACTGTTAAACTGGTGGCCAGCTATCAGAAGAATCCGCCCAAGAAGCCAGCGTCTGACGCCAAACCGCCCGGGGTCGCGGGCAAGACCGCACCCCCACCTGTCCAAAAGCCGTGAAAGCCGCATTCCTTGCTCTGCTCCTGATCGGCCTGTCTTTGTGGGCCCAGACCACTGATATTGCCCCACCCGCCGGGGACGTTGCGCCCCGCGCTGCCGCCGCTGCCAACTTGACCCCTGATACCGAGCAAAGGCTCCGGGAAGCGTTGCGCGCCGCCACGCAGAATGTCACCAATGCGCCCGGGATTGGAACTCCTCCCAACGTGGTCCAGCCCCCTGCAGAACCCAGCGAGCCCGCGCTTCCGCCCAAGGCTGCCACTCGGATCAGCCGGGACACGAACAGCGTCAAGAGGCTCCCGCAGCCCCTGCGCACCGTTAATGCTACCACTACAAACGCGCCGCCTCCCGGAGTTGCCGGCGCCCCCGCCGCACCGGCTCCGAGCCCGGCTGCGCCGGGTCCGGATGCGCCGGCCAGCCCGCTTACATTGCCCAGGACACCTTCTCCGCGCGCCACGGCCCGGCCGGATGACGCTGCAGGGTCTGCCGCGGCCCCAACGGGGATTATTACTCCAGTGCCAGTGCCGGCCAAGGCGGCGGGCGGTGCGGTGCGGGCGCCGCTGGAGGAGCCGTTGCCCGAGGGGATGATTGACTTTCGAGCGGCGGACCTGACGCAGGTTCTGGACATTTACAGCGACATGGTTCAGCGGACGGTGTTGCGTCCGGCGACGCTTCCTGCGCCGACCATCACGCTGAGCACGCGTGGGCATTTGACGATGCGCGAGGGCGTGCAGGCCCTGGAGGCGGTGCTGGCGCTCAACGGCATAGTGATGGTCAACGTGGGGGACAAGTTCGTCAAAGCCCTGCCGGAGGCGCAGGGGATCAGCTCGGGGGCGCGATTCGACACGAACAGCGCGGCGCGTTTGCCGGAGCTGGGGCAGTATGTGACGCACATCGTGCAGTTGAAGTATGCGCGGCCCAGCGAGATGGTGGCGGTGCTGACGCCCTTTGGGAAGATTCCGAACGCGATATTGCCGATAGACAGCAGCCAGATACTGGTGTTGAGAGACTACACGGAGAACCTGAAGCGGATGCTGGAGCTGATCGAGAAGATAGATGTGGCGGTGCCGTCGGAGTATGTGTCGGAAGTGATTCCGATCAAGTATGCGCAGGCCAGTGATATAGCCAGCGCGCTGAGCAGCTTGAGCACAGGAGGCTCGGGTGCGACGGTGGGGGGAGGAGGCACAGGAGGCACCGGCACGAGCCGCACGAGCCGGACCTCAGGCATCAACCGGCCGGGCAGCAGCATGGGCATGGGGGGATACCCTGGGCAGCAGACGATGTCTGGGATGGCGACTCCGCCTGGGCGTGCCGGGACGCCGACGCCGGGGGCGGGGGGCAGTTCCTTTACCCAGCGGCTGCAGAACATCATCAACCGGGCGTCGGAGGAGGGGGATATTCAGGTATTGGGGCAGACCAAGATCATCTCGGACGAGCGGACCAACTCGCTGCTGATCTACGCCACCAAGGAAGACATGAAGGTGATCAAGGAGATCGTGGGCAAGCTGGACGTGGTGCTGGCGCAGGTGCTGATCGAGGCGGCGATCGTGGAGGTGACGCTGAGCGACAGCCGGGATTTGGGCTTCAGCTATCTGCAGCATCCGCAGAACGCGGGCAAGTGGACGGGGGTGGGGGCGATCAACAACAACAACATCCTGCAGCCCGACAACTTTGTGACGGGCGGAGGCACCAACAGCCTGATTGCGCAGGGGTTCAGCTATCTGATGTCGTGGAACCAGGACCTGGACATGACAGTGACGGCGCTGGCGTCGGACAGCCGTGCGCGGATATTACAGCGGCCGCGGATACAGACCTCGCACAACGAGCCGGCGAGTTTGTTTGTGGGCGAGTCGCGGCCCTACCCGACGTCCAGCTACTATGGGGGCGGGGCCTACGGGGGCTATTCCTCGATCAACCAGTTGCAGATTGGGGTGACGCTGGAAGTGACGCCATTGATCAACCCGGACGGGCTGGTGGTGATGGAGATCAACCAGCAGATAGACAGCTTTCAGGGCAACGTGACGATCCAGAACGTTGGGGATGTTCCGATCACGAGCTCGAAGATAGCCTCGACGAAGGTGTCGGTGAGGGACCACGACACGATCATCGTGGGAGGGCTGGTTGAGACGCAGAAGAACAAGAACGCCTCGGGGGTTCCGTATTTGAAGGACCTGCCGTTGCTGGGATATTTGTTTCGGAGTTCGCACTCGGGGGAGACGCGCAAGGAGTTGCTGGTGTTGATACGTCCGACGGTATTGCCGACGCCGGAGATAGCGGCGCTGGCGGCGACGGCTGAGAAGAACAAGATGCCCGGGGTGCGGGAGACGGAGAAAGAGCTGCGGGCCGACGAAATCCGCCGCCTCAAAGCCGCCGACAAGGCCGAGAAGCCCGGCAGCCACTGACCGGCGAAGAAGCCAATTAGCCTATGAAAAACTGGATACAGCCAATGCCGGGGCGTGAACGGCTTTGCGTGGCGGCAAAGCGCCCCGGGGTAATGCCCGCCCCGTTCCTGGTCCTGCTCGGCGTGCTGTTGATTTGGGCGCCGATGCGCGCGAGTGGTCAAACGTTCAGGATCAACCACATTGACAATAGAACTGTTGCCGTCAACACACCGATGGCAATCCAGGTTTCGGTCACGGACTCAAACATTCCCTCCAGCCAGCTCAATTTCACCCTGGCCTCCAACCGGCCCAACACCGATTCGACCAATGCCGCCATCACGCCCGATCGCGGCCTCTTCACCTGGACGCCCGGCCAGGCGCAGCTAGTCACCTTCACCGTCACTGCGGCAAGCCTCGCCACGCTTTACAGCACGAGCACCAACTTCGTCGTGAACGTGACCAACGCCCCTGCGCCGCCTTCTCCCACCGCGCCCGAGCTTGGGCTGCCGTTTTCCAGCACGAATATCCTGGCTGATACACATCTTTCGTTTTCCGCCTTTGCCACGAACACGGACAACTCCACCGCGCAAGTTCGGTTCAGCCTCGGTTCCGGCGCGCCCACCAACGCGACGATCACCACGGTGGGAATGGTGGCAACGATCACAAACGCCACGTCAACAAACGGGGTCTTCCAGGGCAGGTTCGATTGGCTCCCCGCCTGGCAGCAGTCCGGCCGTCATACGGTCGAGATGATCGCCACGCAGTTGAATACTTCGCTGAGCACCACCCAGTCTTTCATCGTCAATGTCAGCATCACCAATAGCTGCGCCCAGAACGACGAGGTCCTGGACGCCGTGGTATCAGGCGGCACGGTTCTCCTGACCACGTGCACCAACCTGGTTCTCACCAATGCGCTGGTGGTGTCGGCGCCAAATGTCACCCTCACCGCCGTCTCCAATGTGGTGACCATAGACGGCAACAACCTGTCGCGGCTGTTCGTCGTGCAGCCCGGTTCGACGCTGACGCTCAATAACCTGACGTTGCAGGGAGGGAGCAGCGACAGCGGCGGCGCCATTTACACCATGGCAGGCGGAACGGTAGTGCTGAGCAATTGCGTTGTCGCGGGCAACAATGCCATCGGTGCCGCCGGTGCGAACGGCGCGAGCGGCGACAATGATCCGAATTATGGGAAGCGGGGCCGGAGCGCGTATTCCGGCCTGCCGGCTGTGGGCGGGGCGATTCTCAATCTCGGCAGCCTGACAGCCGACAGTTGCCAGTTTGCCAACAACCGCGCCGAGGGGGGCAACGGCGGTAACGGCGGCAATGGCGGCAGCGGCCGCTACCAGGGCGGCAACGGCGGCCGCGGAGGCGACGGCGCCCTGGCTTTTGGCGGCGCCATTTACAGCACGGGCAGCCTTGCGCTGGCTAATTGCGTTTTCTCCGAGAACGCCGCGGTCGGCGGCCAGGGCGGCTACGGCGGCACCAACGGAACAGGGGCCTTCCACGGTTACCCGGGCACCGGCGGCGCCGGGGCTGAGGGATCGGGCGCGGCCATTTACAGCGCCGGCATCGTGGTGATCTCCAACTGCACTTTCTCCGGCAACACCGCCCAAGGCGGAAGCAGTGCCGCGGCCGGCCAGGCGGGCGGCGGCTACGGCGTGGATGGCGCCGACGGCGGCAACAGCTATGGCGGCGCGGTTTGCCTCCTCGGCGACGGCTTGCTGGCCAACTGCGCGTTCTCCAACGACTCCGCCGTTGGCGGCAACGGCGGTGACGGCGGCCCGGGCCGTTACACCGCCGGCGATGGCGGCGACGGGGGTGAGGCTGTTGGCGGGTGCCTCTACAATTATGGCGGGGCTGCGCTGGTAAACTGCGCGTTCACCAATTGCGTGGCGCGCGGCGGCGCCAACGGCCTGGCCGGCAGCGGCGTTTTCCGCGGCGAGGATGGCCGCCCGGCTGCGAGCAGCACTAACAACGCAACAGCCATCACAACCACAAACACCGTTTTGGTAGCCGGTCTGCCCGAAGGCGCAGCCCCGGCAATCGTGGGCGCCGCCAATGCGCCCCTCGCAGAGGAAGCCACACCCGCAACCCCCGCCGACGCCGGGAACACTCCACCACCAACCGACTCGTCCGCTCACCCCGTCAACGCCGCGGAATCGCCGGCGGCGCCGCCTGCCAACCTGCCCGAAACCACCAATCCCGCAAAGGCTGCCGCTCCCACGACGGAGCCGCCGAGCTCTCCCCCGGCGCTTCCAGCTACAGGGGACAGTCCTCCGGGTGTTCCCAGCAAGCCGTTTACCCCCGTGGCAGGGCCGGCTGGGGCGTCGGTTGCGCCGGCCAAGGCGGCGGGCGGGGCGGCGGGCGGTGCGGTGCGGGCGCCGCTGGAGGAGCCGTTGCCCGAGGGGATGATTGACTTTCGAGCGGCGGACCTGACGCAGGTTCTGGACATTTACAGCGACATGGTTCAGCGGACGGTGTTGCGTCCGGCGACGCTTCCTGCGCCGACCATCACGCTGAGCACGCGTGGGCATTTGACGATGCGCGAGGGCGTGCAGGCCCTGGAGGCGGTGCTGGCGCTCAACGGCATAGTGATGGTCAACGTGGGGGACAAGTTCGTCAAAGCCCTGCCGGAGGCGCAGGGGATCAGCTCGGGGGCGCGATTCGACACGAACAGCGCGGCGCGTTTGCCGGAGCTGGGGCAGTATGTGACGCACATCGTGCAGTTGAAGTATGCGCGGCCCAGCGAGATGGTGGCGGTGCTGACGCCCTTTGGGAAGATTCCGAACGCGATATTGCCGATAGACAGCAGCCAGATACTGGTGTTGAGAGACTACACGGAGAACCTGAAGCGGATGCTGGAGCTGATCGAGAAGATAGATGTGGCGGTGCCGTCGGAGTATGTGTCGGAAGTGATTCCGATCAAGTATGCGCAGGCCAGTGATATAGCCAGCGCGCTGAGCAGCTTGAGCACAGGAGGCTCGGGTGCGACGGTGGGGGGAGGAGGCACAGGAGGCACCGGCACGAGCCGCACGAGCCGGACCTCAGGCATCAACCGGCCGGGCAGCAGCATGGGCATGGGGGGATACCCTGGGCAGCAGACGATGTCTGGGATGGCGACTCCGCCTGGGCGTGCCGGGACGCCGACGCCGGGGGCGGGGGGCAGTTCCTTTACCCAGCGGCTGCAGAACATCATCAACCGGGCGTCGGAGGAGGGGGATATTCAGGTATTGGGGCAGACCAAGATCATCTCGGACGAGCGGACCAACTCGCTGCTGATCTACGCCACCAAGGAAGACATGAAGGTGATCAAGGAGATCGTGGGCAAGCTGGACGTGGTGCTGGCGCAGGTGCTGATCGAGGCGGCGATCGTGGAGGTGACGCTGAGCGACAGCCGGGATTTGGGCTTCAGCTATCTGCAGCATCCGCAGAACGCGGGCAAGTGGACGGGGGTGGGGGCGATCAACAACAACAACATCCTGCAGCCCGACAACTTTGTGACGGGCGGAGGCACCAACAGCCTGATTGCGCAGGGGTTCAGCTATCTGATGTCGTGGAACCAGGACCTGGACATGACAGTGACGGCGCTGGCGTCGGACAGCCGTGCGCGGATATTACAGCGGCCGCGGATACAGACCTCGCACAACGAGCCGGCGAGTTTGTTTGTGGGCGAGTCGCGGCCCTACCCGACGTCCAGCTACTATGGGGGCGGGGCCTACGGGGGCTATTCCTCGATCAACCAGTTGCAGATTGGGGTGACGCTGGAAGTGACGCCATTGATCAACCCGGACGGGCTGGTGGTGATGGAGATCAACCAGCAGATAGACAGCTTTCAGGGCAACGTGACGATCCAGAACGTTGGGGATGTTCCGATCACGAGCTCGAAGATAGCCTCGACGAAGGTGTCGGTGAGGGACCACGACACGATCATCGTGGGAGGGCTGGTTGAGACGCAGAAGAACAAGAACGCCTCGGGGGTTCCGTATTTGAAGGACCTGCCGTTGCTGGGATATTTGTTTCGGAGTTCGCACTCGGGGGAGACGCGCAAGGAGTTGCTGGTGTTGATACGTCCGACGGTATTGCCGACGCCGGAGATAGCGGCGCTGGCGGCGACGGCTGAGAAGAACAAGATGCCCGGGGTGCGGGAGACGGAGAAAGAGCTGCGGGCCGACGAAATACGCCGCCTCAAAGCCGCCGACAAGGCCGAGAAGGACCAGGCCGCCGAGTCCGGCGTGAACCCTTGACCCCGGCCGGGACGGTAGCTCGAACCGGGTCCTTGCAGCAGGACCAGCGCAGAACCGGGGCGGGCGAACTGCCGATCCGGGCCTTCCCAGCCTCGCTGCGTTAGTCGCGCGCGAACTGCGAATCGAGTGTATATTGCGTGCCAAACATGGAACATTGAATGCGCGATTCTGCCAACCAGTCTGATTTGACGAGCATGACGAACCCTGTCCACCGTCGGTTCAGGACCGGAGCGGTTAGCTTGTGCAGGCTTGGTGCGGCCCTGCTTCTGCTCCTGGCCGCTCCTGCCTGGGGCGCCGACACCCTCAACTGGGACACCAACCGCAACCGGGTCAGTGCCGACATCAAGTCCGGCAAGCTCCTTCCGCTCCTTGAGCAAGTCGCCGCCGCCACGGGCTGGCATATCCTCCTGGAACCCGACGCCACCTGCGTCGTTTCCGCCAAGTTCGATCGCCTGCCACCGGGAGAAGCGCTGCGCCTGCTGCTCCGCGACTTGAACTTCGCCCTGGTCCCCCAGACCAACGCCGCTTCCAGGCTCTTCGTCTTCCGCACCGCCATGCAGAATGCGACTCAGGCCATTCAGCCCGCCAACCCCGCCGAGCCGGGCGGCAAGGGCAAGCTCCTCCCCAATGAACTGATCGTCCGCCTCAAGCCCGGCGCGAAGATTGACGAGCTGGCCAAGCTGCTGGGCGCCAAAGTCATTGGCCGCATTGACGGCCTCAATGCCTATCGCCTCCAGTTCGAGGATCAGGCCGCCGCCGATGCCGCCCGCCAGCGGCTTGCCTCCAACCCGGATGTCGTTTCCGTGGACAACAACTACTCCATTGACCGTCCGCCCGTGCCGGCCGGGACGCGGTCTTCGAACCTCCTGCCGCCGCAGTTGCGGCTCAAACCGCCCCCCAGCGACGGCCGGGTGATCGTCGGCCTGGTGGATACCGCCGTCCAGCCGCTCGGGAATGACCTGGACGCGTTTCTGCTCAAGACCCTCTCCGTGGCCGGCGAGGCGCAACTGGACCCCAACGCCCCCTCCCACGGCACCTCGATGGCGGAGACCATCCTGCGCAGCCTTGCCGCCATGACCAAGGGCAGCTCCGCCGCCCAGATTCTGCCGGTGGATGTCTATGGCCCGAATATCTCCACCAGCACCTTCGACGTCGCCAACGGCATCGCCCAGGCCGTCAACGCCGGCGCCAACCCCATCAACCTCAGCCTCGGCAGCGAAGCCGACAGCCCGTTCCTGCACAGCGTCATTCAGGACGCCAACACCAAGGGCATCGTCTTCATTGGCGCGGCGGGCAACTCTCCCGTCACCACGCCGTTCTACCCCGCCGCCTACCCCGAGGTCATGGCCGTAACTGCCGTCGAGCAAGGCCAGATCGCCAGCTACGCCAACCGCGGCAGCTTTGTCTCCCTGGGCGCCCCGGGCACCAGCATCATCCACTTCAACAACCAGCCCTACTACGTCACCGGCACCTCCGCCGCCGCCGCTTTCACCACCGGCATCGCGGCCGGCTACATGGATACCACGCGTAAGAACGCCAGCCAGATGCAGGCCTTCCTCCGCAGCAACTTTGGCGTGAAGGTCATCCCCAGCCGCTGAGCGGCAGACTTGAACCTCACACGCCAGCCATGGCACTTGTCTCCCCGCAAAAGGTCAGTGGTCGTGGAGGGGAGCGGCAATGGGTATCTTAAGACGGTATGTGACTATGTGCATCTGAATCCGGCGCGGGCCAAGGTGCTCAAGCCCAGCCAGCCGCTGACGGATTATGCGTGGAGCAGTTATCCGCAGTATTTGGCGGCGCCGGCGGGGCGTCCGCCCTGGCTGCGAGTGGACCGGCTGTTCGGGGAGTGGGGCATCCCGAAGGACAGCCCGGCGGGGCGGCGGGTGTTTAGCGAGCGGATGGAGCGGCGGCGCGGGGAAGAAATGCGGGGCGAGTTCAAGCGGGTGGAACGCGGCTGGTGCCTGGGCGGGGAGGAGTTTAGGCAGGAGCTTTTGGCGCAGGTGGAGACGCGGCCTGGGCCGAGCCATTTTGGAGAAGCGGTGCAAGAGGCGGAGGCGGTGCGAGCCGAGCGACTGGTGGCAGCGGGGCTGAAACGGAGGAAGTGGAGGGAGGCCGACCTTCGGGCACGTCGGAAAGGGGAGCCGGGGAAGGTGGAGTTGGCTTGGGAATTGCGCTCGAAGACGACGATGCCGTTAGCCTGGATCGCGGAGCGGTTAAACATGGGCACGCGCGGACATCTGGCGTGGCTGCTGCAACGGCGTGGCCAAGGCCGGCCTGCCGCGTCTGCCCCCCAACCCCTGCTGGGAATATGACAATCTCATTAACTGACCCCTTTAGGAAGTCGAAACCGTCTTCCGGGGACGCCACTACCTCCTGCGCAGTCAGTTCACGGGCGACGCGCACAAAGCCATTCGCGCCGCCGGCGTGGCCGTGCCGCCGACGATTCGAGAGCTTTGACACGACAGTGGGTCGCGACGGAAGTGTGTTGGCACAGCCGCTTGCCGCCTTCGTAAGTCATGGATTATCAGCAATGCTCCCTTTTGCAAGTGTCGAAGATGGGCCTGACCCAGCGCCCACTGGACCGGATTTCCGCTCTCAGCTTCCCCCACCCCCTCACCCTGCCTACGGCGACCGTACCCGATAGAACTGCCGCGGGTTGTTCGTCGCCTGCGTGTCGGTGAACTGGAATTGGCCGGGCGAGACCTCCATGGCCACGCCCAGCACCGTCCAATTGCTCGGGTGCAGCGCTACGTTAGTGGTGCCGAGCACGCTGAAGCTCGCACCGCTGCTATTGGCGAAAGCCAACTGAACCGAGCCGTCTCCGAGCCGCACCGGGGTGGCGAGGCGCGGAGGAACGGCAGGCCGGCACAGCCCCGCGCCGCCCGCCAGGTAGACGGCCTGGACCTCCGAAGAGCTCAGGGTGCGATTGAAAAACTGCACCTCATCGAGCAGACCGCTATAGTACTGCCCGCCCCACACCCATCTGCCAAACGTCATCAGCCGGCTCGAGTTCAGGGTCAGCGGAGCAGGATTCCAGGACTCGGAGAAACTCCCGTTGAAGTAGAGGCTCTCCACGCCCGTGCTGCTGTCATACACGACCGCCACATGCTGCCACTGGTTTGGGAGCCAGCTTTGCCCGAAGATGTGGTCGTTGCCGTAGTGGTTCACCGTCACCTTGGTGCCACCGCTCCACATGGAAACGCAAATCGTGCCGGAGGCTAAGCCGTTGGCCCCAAAGCATACCAGCGCGGAGTCCTGGACATACGAAAATGGTTTGGCCCAAAACATCAGGGTGTAAGAGGCGTTGCCGTTTAGGTTCGGCCCGTGGAGGTTCACAATGTCGTTAACGCCGTCAAAGCTGAAGGCGTTCTCCACCTCACCTGTGGCGAAGAGTGCGCCCCCACCTAGGGTGCCGTTGTTGGTGCCGGCGAGATCGTTGGCATTGTCGTCGCCCGGCCACCATGCGATCATGCCCGAGGGCGCCGAGATACAGCCACCCGGGGGCATGATAACCAGCGTATCGGTCGCGCCACCTTGGTAGTTCAGATCACTAACCGTGCCGATGACGGTGTAGCTGCCAACGTTAGTAGGCGCATCGGGCAAACCATTGTAGGTCACGATGACTGCCAGCCCCGGGGGCGTGGTTGTGACGGAAACAGCCTTAGCCGTGCCGTCGTAGATCTGCAACAAGTTGCTCAGCGTTACTGTGGCTGACAGGTGCCACGGCGCAGTCGGACGACCGGCAAACGTTGGACCCCAGCCCGTGGTTCCTGGGAGGTAATAGACGGTTGCGCTGTTTGCGCCGTTGAAGACGGAGGAGCCAACGGTTGGGCAGTTGCCCGAGAAATATACACCGGTGACCTTGGTGGACGTTTCGAACGCATAACTTCCTATGCTCGTGACGCTGTTTCCGATCGTGACAGTCGTTAGGCTAGGGGACGAAATGAACGCTCCCTCGGAGATGGTCGTGGTGCTGTTGGGCACCGTGATGGTGGTCAGGCGGGTGCCCCCGAAGGCGCGGTTCCCGATCGTGACGACGCTTGCCGGGACAGAGTAGCTTCCGGTCTTGCCTCCGGGACACTGGATGAGAGTGGTCATGCTCTTATTGAACAAGACCCCGTCGAGACTGGAGTAAGAGGAGTTGAGCGGCCCCACTGCTATTGCGGCGAGTTTGGGACAGTAGAGAAACGCCATGAGGCCGATGTTGGTGACGCTGTTGGGGAGGGCGATGTTGGTGAGGCTGGTGCAGTAGTAAAATGCCGACGGGCCGATGCTGGCCACGTTGGTGCCTATGGAGGCGCTGGTGAGGTTGGTGCAGCTTGAAAAGGCCGACTGGCCGATGGTGATGACGCTGTCGGGAATCGTGACGGCGGTTATGTTCGTGCAGCCGTTGAACGCAAAGGAGCCTATGGCGGTGACGGGTAGGTCTGTGATGGTGCTGGGGATGTCCAGCTGGCCTGCGGGGCAGGTGGATCCGGTGATGGTGATTGTGCCGTTGTTGGTCACCCAGGTGAATGGGGAGGGGGGAATTATCACTAGCGTGTTGGTGGCGGCGCCCTGGAAGTTCGGATCGGTGACGGTGGCGATGACGGTGTAACTGCCAGCGCTGGTCGGCGGGGCAGCGGAGCCGCTGTAGGTTACGGCCGCTGGAAGTCCTGGTGGGGCGGTTGTGATGGAGACAGTCTTCGGTGTCCCGTCGTAGGTCTGCACGAGGTTCCCCAGGGTCAAGGTAGCTGGGGCTTTCACGATGACGAGCGTGTTGGTGGCGGCGCCCGTGTAATAGGGGTCGTTGATAGTGCCGATGACTGTGTAACTGCCGGCGTTGACCGGGGGATCTCCCGATCCGTCGTAAGTAACGTTGGCGGCTAACCCTGGGGGCATGGTGGTGAGAGAAACCGGCTTTGGTGTGCCGTCGTAGGTCTGGAGCAAGTTTGTGAGGGCTATTGGGTACCAGGGCGCAGTCGGCCGACCGGCGAACGTGGGGCCCCAGCCTGTGGTCGCTGGAAGGTAATAGACCGTCACGTTGTCGGCGAAACCAAACACGTGCGAACCGGCAGTTGGGCAATTGCCTCTAAAGTACACCGCAACCAGTTTCTCGCAGACATTGAACGTCCAGTCCGAAAAGTTGGTGATACCACTCCCGATGATGGCGTTGGTCAAGTTGGTGCAGCTAGTGAACAGGCACTCCCCGATGGTGGTGACGCTATCAGGGATGCTGGTCCTGGTCAGGCTGGTGCAGTCGCGGAACGCATAATCCCCAATGCTGGTGACGCCGTTGGGGATGGTGAGGCTCGCCAAGCTGCTGCAATGGTGGAACGCTCGGTCCCCGATGCTCGTAACGGTGCTGGGGATGCTGACGGTCGTCAGGCTGGTGCACCCGCGGAACAGCCAGGGCGGGATGCTGTTGAGGCAGCTGGGGAGAGTGGCGCTGGTCAGACTAGTGCACTCGCTGAACGCGCAGTCCAAGATGTTGGTGGTGCTGGTCGGGATGGTGATACTCGCCAGGCTACTGCAGCCGTACAACGCGAATCCACCGATGCTGGTGACGCCGTTGCCGATCGTGAAGTTGGTCAGGCTGCTGCAGCCGTAGAACGCGTAGTTCGGGATGCTTAGGACGCTGTTGCCGATTGTAGCACTGGCTAGGGCAGAGCAGGCCTCGAAGGCGCGATCCCCGATGTGCGTGACGGAGTTGGGGATCGTGATGTTGGTGAGGCTCCGGCAGACCCTAAATGCTTCCGGTTCGATGATGGTGACGCTGGCGGGGATCGTGACACCGGCGAGGCTGATGCAGCCGGAGAACGCTTTAAATGGGATGGTGGCGATGTTCGTACTGAGCGTCACGCTGGCTAGGCTGGTACATTCATAGAACAAGTAGTCTCCCATATTGGTGACGCTGTTGGGGATGGCGATGTGCGTCAAGCTCTCGCACTGGTTGAAAGCACTCCCTCCAATGCTAGTGACGCTGTCGGGGATGTCTACGGTGGCCAGGGCCCTGCATGCGTAGAACGTAGCGCCTTTGATACTCGTCACGCTGTTGGGGATCGTGAAGGTGGTGAGGCTGGTGCAGTCGGCGAACGCCGAATTTCCAATGTTGGTGACGCTGTTGGGGATGGTGATGTTGGTGAGGCTATCGCAAGAATAGAAAGCTTGGGCTCCGATGCTGGTGACGCTGTTGGGGATCGTGAAGGTGGTAAGGCTGGGGCAGTAGGCGAACGCCGAATCTCCAATGTTGGTGACGCTGTTGGGGATGATGACGCTGGTCAGGCCCAAGCACACGCCGAACGCTTCAGCTCCGATGCTGGTGACGCTGGAGGGGATCGTGACGCTGGTAAGGTTGGTGCAGTAGGCGAACGCGTAGTCACCGATGGCTGCGACAGGCAGGGTGATGAGCATGTTAGGAATGATCACTTCGCCGCCTGGACCGGTGTATCCGGTGATGGTGATTGTGGCGTTGTTGATTGTGTAAGTGTACGGCAAAACGAAGGGCGTGGTCGTGCGACCGGCAAAAGTGGGGCCCCAGCCTGTGGTTCCGGCGAGGTAATATATGGTCACATTGTTGGCGTCGTAAAATACGTCCGAACCGACGCTCGGAGCGTTACCTTGGAAATAGGCTGCTGTAAGGCTTGTGCAGTAGGCGAATGCGTAATCCTGGATTAAGGTAACACTGCTGGGGATCATGATGTTGGTGAGGCTGGTGCAGTAACCGAAGGCGCCGAAGCCGATCCTGGTGACACCGTTGGGAATCGCTGCACTGGTCAGGCTGGAGCAGCCGAGGAATGTGTCGTCGTCGATGGCAGTGATGCTGTTGGGAATCGTGACGCTTACCAGGCTCGTGCACTCGAAGAATGCCGAGCCCCCGATCTTGGTGACGCTGTTGGGAATAGCTGCGCTAGTCAGGCTAGTGCAGTGAGAGAATGCAGCCTCGCCGATGCTGGCGACGCTGTTGGGGATCGTGACGCTGGCCAGGCTGGTGCATGAGTCGAACGTCCAGGGTCCGATAGTGGTGACGCTGCTGGGGATTGTGATGCTGGCGAGGTTAGTGCAGAAGGCGAACACGTTGTCGTCGATAGTAGTGACGCCGTTGCCGATCGTGACGTTGGCTACGCTGTAGCATCCCCAGAACGCGTACGCTCCGAGGCTGGTGACGCTGTTAGGGATGATGACGTTGGTGAGGCTGGTGCAATCAGCGAACGCCCCCTGCCTGATGTTGATGACGCTGTTGGGGATCGTGAGGGCGGTGATCGTCCTGCACTCGTAGAACGCATTTTGGCCGATGGTGGTGACCGGCAGTCCGGCGATGGCGCTGGGGATGGTGACGTCGCCGCCGGGGCCAGTGTAGACGGTGATAGTGACGGTGGAGCCGTCAGTCGTATAGGTGAAATCCCCGTCTTGATCGGCCAAGAGGGCTGCGGGTGCTGAGAGGAGGAGAGCGATGGCGGCGGCTGCAGGTGCTGCGATCCTAGATAGGAGTATGTTCATGATGGCTTTTCCTTTGTGCGCAGCCCTGGCGCTGGAACTGAAGGGGCGCGATGTCAGCGCGCCTCAGTTGCGGGCACCCCCTGGGGGTTTCGCAACTGAACCGTAGCCAGGTGCTGTGCAAAATGGTTGTGCTGCTTCTGGTTACATAATTGAGACAAAAATCCGCGAACCGGCGCGAGTTTGGCATGTTTGGGACTGACGCTGACAGGAATTTGCTTTTGCGCGCCGCGCGTACTCAGCGCTGCGCGGGGGAGGGAGAATTGGTTCTTGGGCTCACCAAGCATGTGGCGAGCCTAGCGAGAGCCGGCTGCGGTGTCAACACCTTTTGTTCGCGGGAATTTTCGCCCACTCTTGGGGTGTGGCCGGCAGGGTTTGGGGGCGCAGCGTGTGGCGGGGCGGGGATCGAGCCGGGACCACCCGGCGCACGGGCGCACCCCGCCCCGAGCCGGCTGGATGATGCGGCATTTTTCAGTCGGTCAGGACGTTTTCGTAGTCAGGGGTCGGGTCCACGTCGTCACAGGGTTCGTAGGTGTAGGGCCCCGGCACCGCTGACGGGGGCGGTCTGGGCGGCGGGTCATGCCAGGCGCCGAGGTGCCGGAGAACTTTCTCAACCACCCGCGCGTCATCAATGATGGCGATGACCCGCATGGGGCCAACGCAGTGCGGAATGAGGAGTGCGGAGTGCGGAATGGGGCCGCGCGCCAAACCCGGAGGATAAGGTCGCGCCAGCGTTTGGAGGGCAGCTTGAGCGGCGGGGGCGGGGAGACGCCAGGGCGGTGGAACACCAGTTCGGGCGGCAGGCCGCGCTGGCGCACGCCGCGCATCTTGTTCGAGT
>DAOPPX010000038.1:0-42850 GCA_035358715.1 Verrucomicrobiota bacterium | reverse complement strand
TACTACGGTATTGGGACGGGGGGCGGACGATGAGC
Organism: Verrucomicrobiota bacterium; assembly: GCA_035358715.1. Taxonomy (GTDB): domain Bacteria; phylum Verrucomicrobiota; class Verrucomicrobiia; order Limisphaerales; family UBA8199; genus UBA8199. The sequence goes on along the minus strand of DAOPPX010000038.1, from coordinate 42,815 downwards.
GGAGGGTGGGGCGCGGGGGTAGAGAATGGGCGGAAGTGCCGTGCGGACAGGCGGTTACCCCAGTTCGGGGCGCAGGGGCGCGAACAGGTTCCCGGCGGGGCATGGCTGGGGCGGGCTGGGGGAATGCGTTCGGGCCCGGGAGTCCGGGCCGCAGTCCGCTTTCGAGGTGCCGGGAACCGTTGCCGCAGCCCCCCCAAGCCTTGGGAGGTTGCCAGAAATTGAGATGCGCGCTCTGCGCTGCGATGTCCAGTTTTTCGTGGCGGATGGTGCTCTCGGTGCTAGGCTACGGAGATGTTGAGTCAACGTTGGCGGCCATTGTTCTGGTGCGGGACGGCGATTGGCGCGATCTGGCTGATTGCGCTGGGTGGATATCAGATTGCCAGGAACGCCAAGCTGACGGCAGAAAAGGTGCAGGCTTATGCCGAGTCGGTGGATATCAGCAAGTTGCAGGGGGAGGCGCGGGAAAAAGCGATTCGAGAGCTGGCGAACAAGCTGAACGCGTTGTCATTCGAGGAACGGCGCAAGGCGCGGCTGGAGCGGCAGGCGTGGAGCTGGTTCGACCGGATGACGGAACAGGAAAAGGCAGATTTCATCGAGGCGACAATGCCGACGGGATTCAAGCAGATGTTGACGTCGTTCGAGCAATTGCCCGAGGAGAAGCGCCGCAGGGCAATTGATGACGCGCTAAGGCGGCTTAGGGAGGCGCGCGACGGGGCGGGAGATGGAGCGGGCGGCGGCAGGCGGGGCGGGACGAACTCGGCGCCGGTGCTTAGCCAGGAGCTCGAAGCAAGGGTGAGAACGATCGGGCTCAAGGCGTTCTACAGCCAGAGCTCGGCGCAAACCAAGGCAGAGCTGGCGCCGGTGTTGGAAGAGCTGCAACGGGTAATGGAAAGCGGCCGGGCATTCCGCAGAAGGTAAGCAGCGTGGGAAGTCTGGAGTCTCGAACGCAAAGGACCGCGCTGGAAAGCGCGTTCACACTGATTGAACTGCTGGTGGTGATTTCCATTATCTCCATCCTGGCCGCTCTGTTGCTGCCGGCGTTGAGCCGGGCGAAGGAGTCGGGGCGCGCCACGGTGTGCCTGAGCAACCTGCGCCAGATCGGCCTGGCGCTGCAATTGTATGTGGGTGACAACAACAATCGGCTGCCGGTCATGCGGGATAAGTCTATGACCACGGTCACCAACGAGTTGCCAGGCCCAGACCAGGTGTTGTCGAATTATGCCGGGAATGTGAATGTGTTTAAATGCCCTTCTGATAAATGGCCTGTGGGCCAGGCGAAACTCATTCCCGGGGCAGGCGCAACGTTCTTCGAGCAGACCGGATCGAGCTTTGCGTGGAACAGCCTGGTCAACGGCAGGGATGCCGAGCAGTTGGTTGCCTTTGGCCTGAAGTTCGATCCGCACCAGATGCCGTTGCTGTACGACAAGGAGACGTTCCACAGAGCCCGCGGAGAGGCCAAAGCCCAGAATTGGCTCTACGCGGATGGCCACATCAAGAACCTGCTCCTGTTCGAGGGGACTATTCGGAAGAACCCGTGATCCAGAGGCCTAAAGTCCGAGGAGTATGTTGCCGCAACGCCTAATCATCTTTACCCCCAGGGAGGTCAGCGCGCGGGCATCCTGCCCGCTTAGACTGTTCGGAGCGTGCGAGCGGCCAACATGCCCGCGGGCCGGTCGGTTGGCATTTCGTGGCGGCTGTGATCTGTGGGGGCCAAGCCTGTGATTCAGCTCAAGCACCTCAGCAAGAAGTTCGGGCCACGCCTGGCAGTGGACGACTTGACACTCGATGTGCCGGCGGGGGAGATTTATGGTCTGCTCGGGCACAACGGTGCGGGTAAAAGCACGGCCATCGGCATGATGCTCGGGCAGGTCTGGCCCACCAGCGGCGAGGTGCGTATTTGCGGACACGATGTCACCGCGCACCGCCGGGTGGCATTGCAGAGGGTGGGGGCAATTTTTGAAGGCCCGGCCTTCTACGATTACCTTAGCGGAGGCCGTAACCTGGAGATCCTGAGCTCTTACACCGCCCCTACGCCGCGCCAGCGGATTCAGGAGGTGATCGAGTGGGTCGGGCTTAAGGGACGGGAAGACTCGAAGGTGAGAACCTATTCCCACGGCATGAGAGCGCGGCTGGCGCTGGCCCAGGCGCTGTTGCCTCAACCCGAGTTGCTGATCCTCGACGAGCCAAGCGATGGCCTGGACCCGGAAGGCATTCACGAAATGCGCCAGACGATCCTGCGGCTGCATCGAGACCTGGGGCTGACGATCCTGCTTTCGTCCCATTTCCTGAACGAGGTAGAACAGCTCTGCACGCGAATTGCCGTGTTGAACCAGGGGCGGAAGGTGTTTGAAGGCTCACTGGCGTCCACGAAGCAACGTAAGGCCTGGACACGACTAAAGGCGGGAGATTTTCCGCTGGCAGTGAAGGAATTGCGGCAGGCACAGTTGATCACGCAGGAGCGCGATGGCCACCTCATTTCTTTGAGCGCGGGTGTGGGGACCGACCAGATCGTGCGCCTGTTAGTGGAGCGCGGGATTCCCGTCTATGAGATTGCGCCGGTGGAAGAGGCGCTGGAGGATTTCTACTTGTCGCTGATGAATGGGCAAAGGGAGGCGAAATGAACCTGCGCTGGCGTCATCTTCGCAACGAACTCTGGAAGCTCTTCGGCAAGAAGCGCACGTATATTGGCTTTGGCGCGTTTGTGCTCGCGCAGAACGCCATGCTATTGGTCTTCCGTTTCACGCGGTGGCAAGCAGACATGGAGCGAATGCTGGAGGGCAACGGCTACCTGGCGCTGGAATACGTGTCGGCGCTGACCGTCGCGTTGATCATGCTGATTCCGCAAATTCTGTTGCTGATGCCTTTGTATGCGGCGTTGGTGGGGGGCGACCTGGTGGCCAAGGAAGTGGAGGACGGGACCCTGCGGATGATTCTGTCACGTCCGATTTCCCGGTTCCGCCTGTTGGCGGTTAAATGGGCGGCTGGCGTCATCTTCTCCGCAATGTTGGTGCTCGTGCTGGGGGGCACAGCGCTGTTGTTTGCGCGCGTATGGTTTCCGTGGAAAGGCATGTTTGTCTTTGTGCCGGGGGCTGTGTTCAACGTGCTGAGCGCGGGGGAGGGGCTTAAGCTGTATTTCTGTTCGCACCTGTTGATGACACTCAACTCAAGTGTAGTGCTGGGAATTGCTTTCATGTTTTCTTGCTTCAACATGAAGCCGGCTGCAGCAACAATCCTGGCGCTGTCGCTGCTTTTTGTGAACCTGGTGCTGGAGGGCATCCCCTTCTTCGAGCGGTATCACGATTACCTGCTGACGTACCATTTCCACGCCTGGCGGCACGTCTTTTCGCAACCTCTGCCCTGGTCGCAGATCGGGCAATCCGTCTGCGTGCTGCTGGCCGTTAACCTCACCACATTCCTCATCGGAGCCGCCGCATTTCAGGCGCGAGATATCAAGTCATAGCGCCATTGGAGAGCCTGAGTTGCGGGGGTCAAGTCGCTTCTCCAAGCACCTTCGGCAAAGCCCCAATATATCGGTTTGGCGTCTGCCCAACCCACCACTAATGGTGTTTGGCGAGCAGAAAGAGCCTGAATTTGCATTTGTGCTTGAAGGCTCTTTTTCCTAGAATGTTCGCACCTGAAACCGGTGGCCGAAGTGCCCGGTTGGAACTGTCTTTATGTCTGAACAAAGCACGGTTGATGTGATAGAGAAAATGCCCAAAGCCCCAGTCGCACCGGAGAAGTACGATGCGTCGAAAATTGACAAACTGGAGGGGCTGGAGGCGGTGCGCAAACGTCCGGGGATGTACATCGGCGATCCGGACGAGCGCGGCTTGCACCACAGCGTTTTCGAGGTGCTGGATAATTCGATTGATGAGCACCTCGCTGGTTACTGCAGCAAGATCGAAGTTACGGTTCATGTGGATGGCTCGGTGTCCATCCGCGACAACGGGCGCGGCATACCCGTGGACATGCATCCGAAGTGGAAGATGCCGGCTGTCGAACTGGTGCTGACGAATCTGCATGCAGGGGGCAAGTTCGGGCAGGGGGCTTACAAGTACTCCGGTGGCTTGCACGGTGTTGGCGCCAAATGCGTCAATGCGCTGTCCGATTGGTTTAAGGTGGAAGTTTCGCGCGACGGGAAGGTCTATTCGATGGAGTTCGCGCGGGGCGTCACCACGCAGAAGTTGACCGTTGTTGGCAAGTCCAAGAATACCGGGACGCTGATCACGTTCAAGCCCGACCCGACCATCTTCACGATTACAACGGAGTTCAAGTTCGACATGCTGGCGAACCGCTTGCGGGAGCTGGCATTCTTGAACCCGGGGGTTGAGATCGTCCTGGCGGATGAGCGGGACGAAAAGACCGAGTCTTTCCTTTACAAGGATGGCATCGAGCAATTCGTCAAGCAGCTCGGCCGGACCAAACAGGTGCTCCATCCCAGGCCGATCGTAATCAGCCGACAGAAGGATGAGGTCTTCGTGGATTGCGTCATGCAATACACCGACAGCTACAACGACCAGATCCTGTGCTTCGCCAACTCGATTGCCAACCCCGACGGCGGCACGCACCTAACCGGGTTCCGCTCGGCGTTGACGCGCGCGATTAACCAACACGCGAAACAGAACAACCTGTTGAAAGAGAAGGACCCAGCCATCTCGGGTGACGATGTGCGCGAAGGGCTGGTTTGCGTGCTGAGTGTGAAGCTGCCCAACCCGCGTTTCGAGTCGCAGACCAAGGTCAAGCTCGTGAACACGGAGATTGATGGCGTGGTCTCGTCCATCGTTTATGACGGTTTGATGACACACTTCGACGCCAACCCGTCAGTAGCGAAGAAGGTGATTGAGAAGGGGTTGCTGGCCGCGCGGGCTCGCGAGGCTGCGCGCAAGGCGCGCGAGACCGTGCGCAAGGGGGCACTGACCGGCGGCGGCTTGCCTGGCAAGCTGGCTGATTGCTCGGACCGGGACCCCGCGAACACGGAACTGTATATCGTCGAGGGCGATTCCGCCGGGGGCTCGGCGAAGCAGGGGCGCGACCGCAAGTTCCAGGCTATCCTGCCGATTCGCGGCAAGATCATCAACGTCGAGAAAGCGCGCCTGGACAAGGTGCTGCAGAACAACGAAATCCGCACCTTGATCACTGCGGTGGGCACGGGCATCGGCGACGGCGAGGGAGAAGGGGCCTTCAATTTGGAGGGGTTGAGGTACCATAAGATCATCATTATGACCGACGCGGACGTGGACGGTTCGCATATCCGCACGCTTCTGCTGACTTTTTTCTATCGTCAGATGCCGGAACTGATCCGGGGCGGGTTTGTTTATATCGCCCAGCCGCCTCTGTATCAAATCGCCCGGAAGAAGCGGGTGGAATACGTGGATGACGACGCGCGGCTGAACAAGATTTTGATTGAACTGGGGACCGACGAGGTCCGCTTGCGCAATCTATCCGGCGGCAATGAGCTAACCGAGAAGCAGCTTGCCGAAATCCTGGAGCTGCTCGAATCCCTCGATAAGTATGCAAATGCGTTGCGCCGTCATGGCGGGGATTTTGCCACTTACGTCGAGCAGCGACACCCGAAGACCCACGAACTCCCGCGGCACCTGGTAAAAGTCCGCGACGGCAATGACGAGACCGTTCAGTACTTTCACACCGAGGAGGACTTAGAAGCATTCGGCTCTCAGAACCCCGATTTGCGCCTGTTCGGCGAGGAAGAATCTGACACCAATCTGCTGGAGAAGTCTAAGAATGGCCACACGCGGCGCGCGCGGCACGTTGAACTGCACGAGAGCAAGGCCTTGGCGGAACTGCTGACAAAGCTGGGCAAGAAAGGCCTTAGTGTGGAACACTACTCGGCGCAGGATAAGCCGTTGTTTGAAGTCATTGAAGGGGAGGGGGACAAGGAACAGGTGAAACCGTTGTTCTCTATTCCCGAGATCCTCTCCAGTGTTAAGGAGGTCGGACGGCGGGGCCTGTCCATCAAGCGATTCAAGGGCTTGGGTGAAATGAACCCCAAGGAGCTTTTTGAGACGACGATGAACCCGGTCCGGCGCAAGCTGCTACGGATTGACCTGACCGATGCGGTTGAAGCCGAAGAGATGTTCACGAAACTGATGGGCGAAGAAGTCGAGCCGCGCCGCCAGTTCATCGAGGACAATGCGTTGAACGTGCGCAACCTGGACATCTGACGTAGCGCCCTGTGATCGCAGCCTTCCAACACCTCCACCCGCTGTCACTTTGTTCTGATTCCTGCCATGCCTGACGACAACAGTCCCAATGATTTGCCGCCGAGCAGTTCGCCGGCCTACGCCGCCAACGAGAAGCTGACCAAGATCAACGTCGCCGACGAGATTAAGAACTCGTTTCTCGACTACTCGATGTCGGTAATCATTTCCCGTGCGCTGCCGGACGTGCGCGACGGTTTGAAGCCGTCGCAACGGCGCATCCTCTACGCGATGCACGATCTGGGGGTCATGCCCAACCGCAAGCACCTGAAGTGCGCGAAGATCGTAGGCGAGACGATGGGCAACTATCATCCGCACGGAGACCTGGCAATCTACCCGACGCTCGTGCACATGGCGCAGCCTTGGGCGATGCGCGAGCGGTTGGTGGAAGGGCAGGGGAACTTCGGCTCGGTGGAAGGGGATCCGCCCGCGGCCATGCGCTACACGGAGGCGCGACTGGCACCGCTGGGAGCAGTGCTGATGGACGACATGGACAAAGACACCGTGGACTTTGTGCCCAATTATGACGAGACGCGCACTGAACCGACAGTCTTTCCCGCTGCGTTCCCCAACCTGTTGGTCAACGGCGGCACGGGCATCGCCGTGGGCATGGCGACCAACATGGCGCCACACAACCTGGGGGAGATTGTTGACGGCGTTTGCGCCCAGATTGACAAACCGGACATCACGCTGAAAGAGTTGATGCAGTATGTCAAGGGACCGGATTTCCCAACCGGTTGCATGGTGTGCGGGCTGGAGGGCATCAAGGAGTATTTCCAGACCGGCCGCGGCAGTGTGAAGGTCCGGGGCAAGGTCGGGCTGGAAGAGCTGAAGGGCGGCCGCGAACAGATCATCATCACCGAGATTCCCTACAACGTGAACCGGGCAGTGCTGGTCGAGCGCATTGCTGAGCTGGTGAACGAAAAGGTCATCACTGACATCACCGGCGTGCGCGACGAGTCAGATGAAAACACCCGGGTCGTGATCGAGATCAAGCGGGACGCGGTCGCAAAGGTGGTCATCAACAATCTTTACCAGCACACCTCTCTGGAAACGAGCTTTGCGGTCAACGCACTGGCGATTGACCATGGCCGGCCCAAGACCCTGGGGTTGAAGGACCTGATCAGTTGCTACATCGAACACCGGCGGGAGGTGGTGATTCGCCGGACGAAGTTCGAGCTGCGCAAGGCGGAGGATCGAGCCGAGTTGCTGGAAGGCTACTTGATAGCCCTCTCCAACCTGGACGAGTTCATCCGTATCATTCGGCACTCGGCCACCCGCGAGGAGGCCAGGATCAAGCTCCTCGCGTTTGACTTTACCCGCGCCCAGGTGGAGAAGATCGGCATTCTCATTCGCTCCGAGGCGCGGCTGGTTAGCGGGCGCTATTCGTTCAGCGAGGCTCAGGCAAACGCGATCCTGGAGTTGCGCCTCTACCAGTTGACAGGGCTGGAAATCGACAAGGTCCGTGCGGAATATCGCGAGCTGATCGCGCGGATCAAGGACCTGCTGGACATCCTTGCCAAAGAGGAAAGGGTGCTTGCCATCATCAAGGCCGAATTGCGGGCGATTAAGGACAAGTACGGCTCGCCAAGGCTCACAGACCTCGTGCCGGATGAGGGGGAAATTGCCATTGAAGACCTCATTGCGAACGAGGGCGTCATCATTACTCTCACGCATGCCGGGCTGATCAAGCGAACGAACATCAATTCCTATCGTTCTCAGCGGCGAGGCGGGAAAGGAGTCATCGGCATGGCTACGCGCGAAGGGGCCACCGAAGAGGACCATGACTTTATCGAGCACCTGTTTACCGCCGGCACCCACGATCACCTGATGTTCTTCACGAATACCGGGCGCGTGTATGTCGAGCGCGTTCACGAGATCCCCGACATGGGGCGGGCGGCCAAAGGCCGAAGCATTGCCAACCTGCTGGAGGTGAGGCAGGGCGAGACCATCGCCGCCCTGATCCGCATCGAGGCCAAGACCGGGCCGAGCAAGGAAGACACGACCTGGCAGCAACCGGGCTTCCTGTTCTTCGCAACCCAGCGGGGCACCGTCAAGAAGACACCCCTCGAAGACTTCGCCAATGTCCGCCAGGGTGGGATTATCGCGATTGGGGTTGAGCCGGGCGACACCTTGATCGAGGTAAAGCTGACGGCCGGACAGGACCAGGTGGTGCTGATCACGCGCGAAGGCATGAGCATCCGCTTTGCGGAAGAGGATGTCCGGCCGATGGGCCGTCCGGCGGCGGGGGTGCGGGGGATCAAGCTGGAGAAGAACGACGCCGTGGTTGGTCTCGCAGTCGTGGTGCCCGATGCGACTTTGCTGGTTGCCGGCGAGAACGGTATTGGCAAACGAACGCCGTTCGACACCGTGCTCCCTGACGGGAGAGTGGAGCCGGTCTATCGCCTGCAGTCCCGCGGCGGCAAGGGCATCATCACCATGAAAGCGAACGAAAGGACCGGGGCGGTCGTGGGCGCGTTGACGGTGCGGGACGCCGACGAGATCATGCTGATCACAAGTGGCGGGCAGATGGTGCGCACGTTCGTGAAGGACATTCGGGAGGCCGGCCGCAACACGCAAGGTGTAAAGCTCATTGACCTTTCCGAAGGCGACAAACTGCAGGCGATCGCGCCGGTGATCAGCGAGCAGCAAGAGGACGCCGCGGCAGGATAGCAGGATGCGTCGCGGCTAAACCGCAACAGGCGCCGTTGAGCGCGGCCACAGCCACGGCGCGGAACTCGGCGGAAAACCTCAAGGCGACAGGCGCTCGATCAGCCAGGTGTTGTCTGGCTGCCTGGTATAGCGAAACCGGTCGTGGAGGCGGTTTGGCCGGCCTTGCCAGAACTCCATCCGCGCGGGCGAGAGCCGGTAGCCGCCCCAGAAGGGCGGTCGCGGCACCTCCTTCCCGGCGTGTTGGGTTTCGACATCGCGCCAGCTCCCTTCCAAGACCGCCCGGTCCCGGATTACCGTGCTTTGCGGCGATGCCCAAGCCGCCTCCTGGCTGCCCCGCGGACGCGTCTTGAAATAGGCATCAGACTCCGCCGGCGGCAGTTTGGCGACTTCCCCCGCGATGCACACCTGCCGCTCCTGGTCCGACCAATAAAACACGAGTGCCGCCTGCGGGTTGCCGGCCAGTTCCTGTCCCTTGCGGCTTTCGTAATTGGTGAAGAAGACAAAGCCGCGCTCGTCCACGCCTTTGAGCAACACCACCCGTGCCGAAGGCCGGCCTTGTTGGTCCACCGTCGCCAGCGTCATCGCGGTCAAGTCGAGCGGTTCGGCGCCGGTGGAAAGGAGGAACTTCTTATAGAGCTTGATGCAGAACTTCCTCAGCCGCCCGCTGGCGCGGACCCCCGCCGCCTGGTCGAACCACTTCTTGAACTGGGCAATCGGGTCCGCATCCAGGTCGCGTCGCCGCAGGCCGGTCAGGTTGTATTCACGTCGCAAGTCCGCGATAGCCATAGCGCCACTATCAAGATTCCGACCGATGCCTCAGCGAAACGGCATAGAAGGCTCTCTTACCTACGACCGGACGGCGGCACTCGCGGGGGAATCAGCGGGCATCATTCCCGTCTTGCGCGCGTAATTAAACAATCCGCCGGCGTCCACCACTGGCCGCACATCGCCCAGGGGCTTGAACTTATAGACCTTGCCTGTGCTCTTGATTGTCACCGTGCCGGCGTCCAGGTCCACGGTCACGACCTCGCCGGTCTTGAGGGCGTCGCAGAGCCGTTCGACCGACTCGCAGGGATAAAGCTCGCCCGTGGCCACCGAATTGCGAAAGAAGATGCGCGCGAAGCTCTCCGCCAATACGACCTTGCACCCCGCGGAGCCCAACGCGATCGGCGCATGCTCCCTCGAACTGCCGCAGCCGAAGTTGCGCCCGGCCACCACGATCGGGTACTCGCTGTCGAGCTGGCCTTCCTTCACATAGCGCCCCGGGTAAGCCGATTCCGGCAGGCCGGCGAACGCGTACGCGCCCAGCTTGTCGTACTCCTCGGGTATCGTCGGCACGAGATTCAAGTACTGCGCCGGGATGATCTGGTCGGTGTCTATATTATCCCGCACCACAAAGACCGGACCTGTAAACACAGATTGCATGAGGTTAGCTTGGCGGCTCGCAGGCGATTATTCAATCAGATTTGCACGGCGTCAATTTGCCTTGCCCTACTTGGCCAGTTCTGGCATCATAGGTCCTTGAAACTTATGCATCAGAAGAGTCGAATCCCTGCCGCGGCGCTGGCCACCGGCCAAATCTGGCGCATGGAGGATTCGGATCTCCACGTTGACCTTGTCGGCAAACACCTCGTCCATTACAAGCTTATCAAGCGCGACGCCAAGCGCACGCCCATGTCGCTTTCCAACAAGAAGGCCGTGGAGAAATACCTCAAGACCAACAAGGCCGTGCTGGTCCAGGGATAGCCCGTGAGCCGCACGCCTCTCCCAGCCGGTAGAGGATGACTGTTGTCGGCGGCCTGGGCTGGTAATAAGGGAATCAAAGCGTTCCTGAGTCGAGTTGTCTGTTTCGGTATGTTCAAACTGGCGCTTGCTTCGCGTCCATCGCGTTATTCCTGCACAGAACGAGTAGCAAGGCTTGCGTTTGGCGACTCTCGACCTTAAAAGAGGCGGTATGAACCGTCGGCAGTTCCTTCAACTCAGCGCGGCAGGGTTGGCGTGGTCGGTCCTCGTCAGCTATGGCGCCGAGCCTGCAGTCCCGAAGAAGCGTGTTGGGCTCATCGGCTGCGGCTGGTATGGCAAGAGTGACTTGCTGCGCCTGATTCAGGTTGCCCCGGTCGAGGTCGTCTCGCTCTGCGACGTGGACAAGCGGATGCTGGCCGGCGCGGCGGAGATTGTCGCCTCACGCCAATCCTCGAAGAAGAAGCCTCGCACCTACCACGACTACCGGGAGATGCTTCGCGAGAAGGACCTGGACATTGTTCTCGTGGGCACACCCGACCACTGGCACGCCCTGCCGATGATCGCCGCAGTTGAGGCTGGCGCGGACGTCTATGTGCAGAAGCCGATCAGCGTGGATGTGATCGAGGGACAGGCCATGCTGGCCGCCGCCCGCAAGCACCAGCGCGTTGTCCAGGTCGGCATCCAGCGCCGCAGCACTCCGCACCTCATCGAAGCCCGCGACACGATCCTGCGCGAAGGCAAGCTCGGCAAGGTTGGCCTGGTGGAGATCTACAGCTACTACGGGGGTGGCGCCGGCCCGGACCCGGAGGACAGCGACCCGCCCGATTACCTCGACTGGGAAATGTGGACCGGCCCCGCCCCGATGTTGCCCTACAACCGCATGAAACATCCCCGCGGCTGGCGCTCCTTCATGGAATACGGCAACGGGACCATCGGCGACCTCTGCATCCACATGCTCGACGCCGCCCGCTGGCTGCTCGATCTTGGCTCTCCCAAGACCATCAGTTCCTCTGGTGGCATCATCATGCGCCAGGGGCGAAAGGCCAACATCGCCGACACCCAGACCGCCATCTTCGACTTCGGCCACCTTCAGGTGGTTTGGCAGCACCGCCGCTGGGGCCAATCAGTTGACCCCGAGTACCCGTGGGGGATTACCCTGTGGGGGGACAAGGGCAATCTCAAGGCCAGCATCAACAGCTATACCTTCACCCCCACCAACGGCCAGCCCATCCGCCGGGAAGTCACGCCGGAGTCCTTGGAGTACGACAAGTATCCCGAGGACCGCGAAGAGAAGGAGCTGGAGAAGAAGGTGGCACCTGCCATTCGCGGCCACATGAGGGATTTCCTGGCGGCCATCGCCAGTCGGGGCAAGCCCGTGGCCGACATCGAGCAGGGCTACATCTCATCGAGCGCCTGCATCCTGGCCAATATCTCCATGAAGCTGGGCCGCAGCCTCGCCTGGGATGCCGCCGCTGGCCGCGTCATCGGCGACGACGAAGCCAACCGCCTGCTCCAGCGCCCGTACCGCGCCCCCTGGCTCCACCCCGACCCGTCAAAGGTCTGACGCGCCGCGCGGGCGGCTGCGCGCGCCGGGCTCAGACCTTGGCCGGCACGACAAACGGCGAGCGGTAGTCACGAGATGACATCTCGTTGGCTTGTGCGTTGTCCACGAATCGCTCCTTTCGAGGATTGAACCTGAGCGGCACGCCAAGCTGCACCTTGTCGGTGGTGATATCCACCCCGTTGACCTCCAGGTGCCCCGCCATCCGATCGAAGGCCTCAGCCATGCCCTTGTGGTCTGCGAGGGATTCCCGAATCTCTCCGGGCGCCTTCCGGGCGCCAAGCCGGTAAGAGATGTTCCCCGTGTGGACAAGGCCGGCCGACAGATGGCCCTCCAGAATTTCCGCGCGCAGTGCTTTGGGATCCCGGCTCCGGACGGCGGCAATCCAGTTGCCATGATGCCCGCCGGATTCGGCTGACAGCCCCAGCGGGGTGCTCACCGTGTCCGCTTTGCCCTTCTTCTTGCCATCGAAGCGCGTGACTTCCTTGCCGTCCTTGTCATAGATGATCGCCTCGGTGTAGCTGGGGACGACCACATAGCCATTCTCGCACTCGATGACGTTGCCGACTCCCACGCCCTTATAGCTGTCCATTTTCCACCCTTCACTCTGCGACGCTTTGTCACGCGGCAGGCCCCGCACCTCGAAGAGCAGCGGAGTCTTGTATCCGTGATAGACGATGAGGGTGTTGGGCGTCTCGGCTGAGTCCTGGTAGCCCAACCGTCCGCCGATGGCTTGCGAGAACGGCGCGATGGCGTTCTCTCCCAGAAACCAGCGGGCAATATCCACCTGGTGGGGCCCCTGGTTGCCATAATCGCCGTTGCCGTAGTCCCAAAACCAGTGCCAGTCATAGTGCACCGGGCCGAAACTGCCATTGCGCCGCGGGGGTTCGTTCCGGGCCGGTCCGCACCAGAGATCGTAGTCAATGTAATCGGGCACGGGCTGTGGTCCGTCCACGGTGCCGATGCTCTTGCGCGCCTTGTAGCAGAAGCCGCGGGCCAGCAGAATCCTGCCCAGATGGCCATCGCGGACGTATTTCACCGCTTCCTGGAGTCCGACCGAGGAACGGCACTGGGTGCCGCATTGGACGATCCGCTTGTACTTGCGGGCCGCTTCGACCATCTTGCGTCCCTCGAAGAGGTTATGGCTGGCCGGCTTCTCGACGTACACGTCCTTGCCCGCCTGGCACGCCCAGACGGTCGCCAGCGCGTGCCAGTGGTTCGGCATTGCGATGGACACGGCATCCACGTCCTTGCTGTCGAGCAGTTTGCGGATGTCAGCGAAGGTCTGAACGCCGCCACCGAGTTCCTTGGCTTTGGCTTCGAGCACCTGGCGGTCCACGTCGCAGAGAGCCACCAGGCGCACTCCGTTCATCCTGCTCAGCGTCTTGATGTGGCCGACGCCCTGGCTTCGGAGGCCTATCACAGCGACACGGATATCGCTGTTGGCGCCGGCGGCCCGGCTCCAGGAACGAGCGTCAAAGCTGAATGCAGCGGCGCCCATAGCGGCTGTCTTGAGGAAGTTGCGGCGTGTCAAGTTCATGATGGTGTGTTGCGTTGTCTGGATATTCATTAAGTGAAGATGGCTGCCACCTCAACCCCTTTTTCCGGAACTCCGGGGCCCGAAGAGGGTGCATCAAGCTCGACAATCGGTTGTGGAGGTCGTGCCGCGGCCTGCACTTGCACGCAAACGCAGGCGTTTCCGCGGATCTCACACCGCCAAAGTGGCGAACTCGATGCCCCGTGCGAATCAGGTGACGCTCCAGGCTTGCGATCGTAAAATGTTCTGGCTAGGCTCGCCTAATGTGTCAACACAATGCCGTTCCCGGAGTTCGCAGAGTACAGTCCTCGCCCCTCTTTCCCGGACCGAGATCCTTCACGCGCAGGCAGTTCCTTAGACGCGCCATGCTGGCCGGCGGTGCGGCGGCGGCGCCTTGGATTATTCCCGGATCGGCTTTGGGCCTCAACGGCACCGTCGCGCCCAGCGAGCGGATCGTCCTGGGCGGAATGGGTGTGGGCGGCCGGGGCACCGGCGTTTTAAACTGGATGCTGCCGGAAAAGGACGTGCGCTTCGTCGCCATCTGCGACGCCAAGAAGTCTCAACGCGAGGCCATTAAGAAGCTGGTGGACGGCAAGTATGGCAACAAGGATTGCGCCATGTACCGCGACATGCGCGACTTTCTGGAAACGCGCGCGGACATTGACGCGCTGCTCATCGCCACGGGCGACCGGTGGCATGCGGTCGCCTCCGTCATGGCCATGCGCGCGGGCAAGGATGTCTATTCCGAGAAGCCGTCCTCGATGACCATCGCCGAGGGGCAGGCGGTCGTGGCGACGGCGCGGCGGTACGGGCGCATCTATCAGACCGGCCTCCAGCGGCTCAGCGAAGACAACTTCACCTTCGCCAACGAGCTGCTCCGCACCGGCCGGCTGGGGCGGGTGCATACGGTTCGGGCGCATATCGCGCCGTGGGATGCCGCCGAGATGAAATTCGATTGGCTGCCTGCCGAACCCGAGCCGCCGAAGGATGAGGTGGACTGGGACCAGTGGCTGGGGCCGTGCCCCTGGCGGCCTTACAATGCCGCCTACACCCGCGGCGGTTGGCGTGGGCACTACGATTTCCATACGAGCTGCATTGGCGAGTGGGGCGCGCACACCTTCGGTCAGTGCCAGGTGGCTCTCGGTCTCGCCAATACGTCTCCTGTCCACTACGGCTACGTCAACAACCCCACCGGAGACGGCATGGTCGCCACGTTCGCCAACGGCGTGAAGATGGTTCTGTCCCGGGGTGATCAGTGGTGGCATGGCTCGTGCGGCGTGCGCTACGAGGGCACAGACGGCTGGGTCGCCGTAGCTGACGGCTATCCGAAACCGGAGGTCTCCTCCCCCGCGCTGATGGCCGACTTCTCGAAGCTCGTCAAAGACTACATGGCGCGCACGGGGCGCCCCATGAGCCATGTCCGGAACCTGTTTGACTGCATCAAGTCCCGGCGTCCCACGGTCGCCAACCCGGAAGTCATGCACCGTTCCATGTCCACCGTCCACGCCGCCAACATCTGCATGTGGCTCAAGCGCGACATGAAATACGACCCCGTGAAAGAGGAGTTCATCAACGACCCCGAAGCCAACCGCCTCCGCTCCCGCGCGATGCGTGAACCCTGGATTATCTAACCTTCACTCAGCATTTCAACTGAATCATCCTATGCCCTCTATTCGCCCCATCCTGCTCGTTACACTTCTGCTGGCCTGCACCACCACTGCGCTCGCAAAAGCCGTCCCGCCCCAGACCCGGGAACAGGTCAAGAAACTGGTCGCCGTCCTGAAGTCAGACGCCTCTCAGAAGGAGAAAGCGGATGCCTGCCGCGAGTTGGGCCGGCTCGGAACCAGGGACGCTGTCGCCCCGCTGGCCGCGCTGCTGCCCGACGAGAAGCTCTCTCACATGGCCCGCTACGGCCTGGAGCCAATCCCTGATTCATCGGTGGACAAGGCCCTGCGCGACGCCGCCGGCAAACTCCAAGGGCGGCTGCTGATCGGCGTGATCGGGAGCATCGGCGTCCGCCGCGACACCAAAGCCGTCAAACTCCTGGCCAGCTTGCTGCGCGCTCCTGACGAAGAAGTGGCCCAGGCGGCCGCCAAATCGTTGGGCAGCATCGGCAATGCGCGCGCCGCCAGGGCGCTTTTGGATGCCCTGCCCAACGCCTCGGCCGGCAGCCAGCTCGGGTCTTGCGAGGGCCTGTTGCGTTGCGCCGAGGCGCAAGCCGCTCACGGCAGCAGGAAGCGGGCACTAGCCATCTACGACCGCCTGCGCGCCACACAAACCGCCCAGCAGGTCCGCGCGGCTGCGCTGCGGGGCGCTCTCCTCACGCGGCAGAAAGAGGGCTTGCCGCTGCTGCAGGAGTCAATGCGGGCCAGTGATTTCCCGCTCTTCGCCGTCGCGGTCTCCACCGCCGGCGAAATGCCCGGGCCTGAAGTCACCCAAGCCCTCGCGGACGCCTTGCCGGGCCTCGCCGCCGACCGTCAAATCCTCCTGATCCAGACTCTCTCCCGGCGGGCCGATGCCGGGGCCTTGCCCGCTCTCCTTGCCGCCGCGCGAGGCGGTGAGAAGCCGGTTCGTGTCGCGGCCATTCGCGCCGCCTCGGAATTTGGCCACGTCTCCGCTCTCCCCGTGTTCGTAGAGCTGATGGGGGACGGGGACCAAGACATCGCGGCGGCGGCCCAGGAAGGCCTCGCCAGTCTCCCCGGCAAAGAGGCGGACGACACCATCATCAGGCTGCTGACCGAAGGCCCTGCTGACCGCCGCGGCACCGCCTTGGATCTCATTGCGCGCCGCCGGATGACCTCGGCCATCCCCGCGCTGTTCGCCGCCGCCGGCGGCTCGGACCCGGAGCTGCGACCCGCCGCGGCCAGGAAGCTCGGCGAATTGGCCGGGCCTTCCGACCTGCCGCGGGTGCTCGACCTGCTTGGCCGCGCATCGAGCCCGGCGGAGGTGGAGGCAACCGAGCAGGCCGTCAGCGCGATTACCCTGAAGGCTCCAGACCCGGGCGCCTGCGTCAGCCAGTTGGACGCCCGCCTGGCGCAAGTTCCGCCCGCCCAGAAATGCGCGTTGCTCCGGGTGCTCGGCGCAGTCGGAGGGGCCAGTGCCCTCAAAGCCGTGCGCGGCGCCGTCCACGACCCGAACACCGAAGTCCACAGCGCGGCCATTCGCGTCCTCGGCGGCTGGAGCACCGCCGACGCCGCGCCCGACCTGCTCGAGCTGGCCAGGACCGCCGGCAACCCGACCGACAAGATGATCTGCCTGCGCGGCTACCTGCGGCTGGCCGGGCAGGCCGACCTGCCGGTGGACAAGCGCCTGGCCATGTGCCGCGAGGCGGCGGCCCTGGCCCAAAAGGATGATGAGAAGAAGCTCCTGCTGGCTGCCCTGGGCGCCATCGCCTCGGTCGAGGCCGTGGATTTGGCACTGCCGTACCTGGACGAAGCCGGCCTAAAGGAAGAGGCCAGCACGGCTGTGGTGGATTTGTCGGACAAACTGCTGAAGGACAAAGATGCGGCCAGACTGGCCGCACGCTTGCTCGGGCCCCTGGACAAGGCGTCCCAGGCAACCGCCAGCGCCGAGTTGGCCAAGCGCGCCAAACAACTCCGCGACGCCGCCAGCAGCAAGGCGAGCGGGAAATAGCCTTCCCAAGCGCAAATTGCAGAGCCCGGCCCCCATAGCCCGGGTCCCGCGCAAAAGGCCAAACGCCCGGCGCGCGGGCATCTCGACGCAGGGCTGCTCGATGGCCCTGCGTCCGGGCTGAAACCAACCTCTCGGTGCTCCTCTTCACGGCCTACTCCTGGCCCGAGGTCGTGGCGCTGCCCGGGGCCGACGCCTTGCTGGCGGGCGTGGACGTGCTGATTGCCGGCCGGTATGTGGCAGCCAGACGGGTGGCGCGCGGCCTGCGCGGCTCGGCCAACCTGACCATTCATTTGCTCACGCCCCTCTACTCGCTCCCGGACCTCGAAGCGGCCCCCGAGGCCAAAGTAGTCATCGGGCGGGAGGGAGACCTCTCGACCAGTTGCATCCAGCCGCTGTGCCTGGACTGAGCGCTGAAATTCTGCCAACTGTGCACACCGCGATCTAGGGAACGGCGAGCCTCCGTGCGAGCCCTGATCCCGTCGCGTGGCCGGGAGGGCGAGCGTCCCCGCGAGCCCTGATTTCGAGGCGTCTGGGAAGTTAAAGCTCGCGCCTACAATCGCCCTCTTGGCCGCGTCAAAGCCTTTGTTGTGCTATATCCCCCTCTATACCCCCAGTAAACCCCTTGTATACCCCTTGTATACCCCTCCTATGTCAATACAGGGGGTATACAAGGGGTATAGAGGGGGTTTACTGGGGGTTTACTGGGGGATACAGCGAGCGAGTGGACGGGGTCCGGAATTGCAGGATGAGCCAGGTTTTTTCGCCCGCTGCGCGGGCAGGGGGCTGTTCCCATTCATCACCCCACGGATACTTCCGCCCGTCCACCCGCCGCGCCCCTTTCTCTCACTCCAACTCGCTGTGCAACCGCAATCCCGCCCACCGGCAATACGCCTGCGCATCCTCCCAACTCACACAGACCAACGGATGATCGGCTTTCTCCGCCGGAAATACCTTCTCTTTCCACACCGGCTGCAGGTAGCGCGTGGGGACGACGCCGGCGGTTATCACGACTTCATTAAGCCAGTCGTCAGCGCACCCACAAAAGGTTCGCGTCACCGAGCGGATTATGCTCTGCTTCCGGCGTGAACTGTCGCGACATATGATTCGCTTGTTCTGCACAGCCATTCTTCTGAGCGCCGCTCTTGCCGCCCCGGCCCAGTGGCGCGTCCTTTCGCCCGGGGACCAGCGCCAGGCGCAGCCGCCTAAGAACTTCTCCGAGGGTGCGGCCATCAAGCTCGGCGACGCCTGCCCCGACGACCAGAAGTACCGCTGGCTGGCGGCCGAGCTGGAAATTCCTGCCACCATCAACAATGAACCCGCCGCCGGCAAAGTCGTCGGCCTGCAGATCAACTGCGGCGATGGCGGCGAGGTCTATGTCAACGATGTCCTTCAAGCCCGCTACGACAATGATCATCCCGCCCTCGCGGTCTTGAGCGAGTCGGCGGTGCCCGGCGCCAAAGCGCGGGTGGCGATCCAGGTCTATGCTCACGTGCAGGGCGGGGACAAGTTCGACCAGGCTAACTGGGTCATTATTGATTCCAGGCGCGCCAAAGAACCGTTGGTTCTGACCGTTGACGCGAGCCGCCCGGCAGGCAAAGTCCCCAACGGCATTGTCGGCTTGAGCCAGGGCGGCGGCATGTCTGATTACGAGGAGGCCACAGCGCGCAAGCTTAAGGAGGGCGGCTTCAAATGGTTTCGCATGGACAATGTCTTCACGGGCGTCCTGAAAGCAGGGCAGGGGACCAACCTGGTTTATGACTGGACGGACTTCGACCGGCGCGTGGATTTCATCACCAGGATCGGCGCCGACCCCATCATCGCCGTCTCCTATATGCCGCAGGTTCTCGATGCCGTTCCCAACCACGAACGCCAGAGCGCGCCCAGGGATTATGCCGCCTGGGAAGAGCTTTGCTTCCAGGCCGCCCGGCGCAGCCTGCAGCGCGGCAAACGTATTCCTTTCTGGGAGGTCTGGAACGAAGTGAACACGGGCTGGCTTAAGCCCGGCCCCGCGGACACGGGCCGCGATGCCTTCAAACAGCTCTACACCGCCGCGCTCGGCAAGGAAGAGAAGAACCCGGAAGTCGTCCGGCGTTTCGAGGCCTACTGCAAACTCTATCGCTCCACAGCCCGCGGTGTGCGCCGCGCCGATCCGCAGGCCAGGATCGGCGGCCCGGCCCTGGCCAGCGGCCCGTTCGAGAATTCCGAATACGGCCATTGCCAGCACGGCAAAGGCTTTGCCCGGGGCCTCATGCTCTGGTGCCGGCAGGAAAAGCTGCCGCTTGACTTCGTGAGCTGGCATGAGTACTTCCAGCCGCCTGAGACCATCGTCAAGGAAGCCGATGCTTTTCGCCGCTACCTTTCCGACTTGCCCGAGCTGAAGCGCACCGTTACCTCCTTCATGATTACCGAGTGGAACGAAGCTTGGTGGGCGGACCGCCCGCAGGACCACGAGCTGGGCGCCGCCTGGTGTGCTAATTCCATCACCCGCGCCTTTCTGCCCGCGCGCATTGACCGCCCCTGCTTCTTTTACGTCAAGCAGAACGACATGAACTTCCGCGGCGACTACAGCCTGCTGATGAAAGAGAACCTGCCCAAAGCCGCCTACAACGTGGCGAGGATATTCAATGGCCTGCGAGGCGACTGGCTTCCGGTGACGGGCACCGATGACGATGTCTCCGCGGTAGCCGCCTGGGACGCCCAGCAAGCGCGCCTCGCAATAGTGCTGGTAAACTTCCGTGACCGCTACGCGCTGCGCCGCCCAGTCCAACTCCGGCTGGAGTCACTTCCGGGAGCTCTGAACACTGGTCGCTGGCAGGAGTCGGTTGTGGATGCGACTCACGCCAACGCCTGGAACGACCAGAATCGGGCCGAGCTCACCGTTACCCGCTCGGGCCAGATCACCGGCAGAGACTTTACTTGGGAGCAAACCCTCCAGCCGAACTCCGTCACCCTTGTGGAGTTGGGCAGGCAGTGAACTACCAGACAGAGGCTGCGGGGCCATGTCAGCCTGGCTTCCAGGGCTGGCGATAGGGGCGGGTGAGGAGTTTGCTGGCCTCGGTGTCGTCCAGGATGCGTTCCTTGACCGGGTCCCACTTGATTTTGCGCCCCACCAACATGGAGATAAGACCGAGATGGCCGGGAATGGCAGAATGATGCGCGGTCTCGACGGGGGTGATGGTGGGGTGGCGCGATTTGACGCAGTCAATGAAGTTGCGATGGTGGTTGTCAGATTTGTAGAGCCGCACTTTGTAGCGGTCAGGCGGGATTTGGGCGAACCAATCGAGATTCGAAGCGTCATACCCGCCGCGGTCCACCCAAACCCAGCCGTCGGTGCCGATCCATTTGGTGCCGCCGCGAATGTCCGCATGGCCGCCGGCGATGATCATGGTGACGTCATTGGGATACTTGAGCGTGATGCGGTACTTGGTGCAGGTGTTCCAAATGGCGTCTTTGGGCGGGAATTCGCCTTGGCCTTCGATCTCCGAGGGGCCGGCGTTATCAAAATCGAGACCCCAGTGGGCGATGTCGCCGTGGTGGCCGATCCAGTCGAGCAACTGGCCGCCGCCAATGTTGTAGTTCCAACGCCAGTTCATGTGGACACGGGCGTTGATGTAGGGCTCCTCCCTTGAGGGGCCGAGCCACGTTTCATAGTCCAGCTCGGGCGGAGGCGGCGTCACCGCGATCTGCCAGTCCGGGCTGCCCGGAACGACTTTGGACAAGTATTCGGGATCCTTGGGCGCGGCGGGGAACTTCGCCAGCAGGGCAGGGGCGGTCCCGGCGAAATCATGATGGTGGCTCGGCAAACCGACCTCGACGCGGGTGACTTTGCCGATGAGGCCGTTACGGACGATCTCCGCCGCCTTGCGGAATGGGGCCTGCGACCGCTGCCACGAGCCGGTCTGCCAGATGCGCTTGTGCTTTTGGACGGCTTTGACGATGGCCTGCTGTTCGGCAATGGTGCGGGCCAGCGGTTTCTCGCCGTAGATGTCCTTCTGGTTCTTGGCGGCTTCGACCGCGACCAAGGCGTGCCAATGATCCGGCACGGCGAGCATGACGGCGTCAATGTCCTTGCGCGCCATCATCTCGCGGTAATCGTGGTAGGGCGTGCAGTCTTTGTTCTTATAATGGCCGTTAATCTTGTTGAGCGCACCCTGGAGATGGTTCCTATCGAGGTCGCAGGCGGCGACGATCTGGACATCGTCGAAGCCCAGGAAGGCGTCAGTATTTCCGGGGCCCATCATGCCCCAGCCCACGATGCCCATCGTGATCCGCCCGGAGGGCGCCGGCCGCCTGCCGCGCTTCGTGGCGCAGGAAGAGAGGAGTGTCGGCGCGGCGAGCGCCAAACCCGTGGCGGCAAGGAAATGGCGGCGGCTGATTCCGCAATCGGAAGAAGACTCGTTCATGGGAGGAGATTTTGCCGCAAGTCGCTTGGGGTGCGAGAAGAAAGTGTCGGGTGAAGACCCACCTCAGTCCCTTCATTCTTGCCGGGAACCCAGTAGCACCTATAATGCGCCGATGCTTGACATCAAACTGATTCGTGAACGGCCGGACTTCGTGCGCCGGCGCCTGGCGGCGCGCGGGGCAGGGGACGAGGCCCACATTGACTCGGTGCTCAAGTGCGACGAGCAACGGCGCAAACTCCTGGGCGAAGTCGAAGCGCTCAAGGCCCGGCGCAAGAGCGTGTCCAAGGAGATCGGCGCCCTGATGGGGCAGAAGAAACTCGCCGAGGCCGAGGCCAGGAAGAAGGAAACCGGGGACCTTGGGGACCGGATCGCGGAGTTGGACAAGGAGGCCGCCGAAGCGGAGGCGGCGCGCAACCAGTTGATGCTGCGGTTGCCGAACCTGCCGCATGAGTCAGTGCCGGTCGGCCAGACGGCGGCAGACAATCCCGTGGTGCGGCTGCACGGTGAGCAACCGAAGTTTGACTTCAAGCCGAAGTCGCACGTCGAGCTATGCGAGAGTTTGCGGCTGGTGGACTTCAAGCGCGCGGCCAATCTCTCGGGCAGTGGATTCCTGCTCTACACCAATTGGGGTGCGAAACTGGAGCGGGCGCTCATCCAGTTCATGCTGGATTTGCACACAACCGAGCATGGCTACACCGAGGTGTCGCCTCCGTTCATGGTCGGGCCGCAATGCTTGGAGGGCGTGGGGCAATTTCCGAAGTTCGCCGACCAGTATTACGCGGTGCAGGAAGGCCTGGATGCGCGCACCCTGGGCAAGCTGTACCTCATCCCCACCGCCGAAACGCCCGTCGCCAACATTCACCGTGAGGAGATTGTTAAAGAAGGCAACCTGCCGATCCGCTATTGCGCTTACACGCCGTGCTTTCGCGGCGAGGCGGGGGCGGCCGGCGTCGGCACGCGAGGCATGATCCGCGTGCACCAGTTCGACAAGGTGGAGTTGATCAGCATCGTCAAGCCCGAGAATGGCTACGCCGAGCACGAGAAGATGGTTGCCTGCGCCGAGCGCGTGCTGCAATCGCTGGGGCTGCACTACCGGGCGGTGTTGCTCTGCACGGGCGATATGGGCTTCGCCAGCGCGAAGACCTACGACCTGGAAGTG
Organism: Verrucomicrobiota bacterium; assembly: GCA_035358715.1. Classification (GTDB taxonomy): domain Bacteria; phylum Verrucomicrobiota; class Verrucomicrobiia; order Limisphaerales; family UBA8199; genus UBA8199. Next base: position 19,888 of record DAOPPX010000038.1, on the reverse strand, counting down.
TGGGCGCCAGGGCAGGGGAGCTACCTGGAGGTTTCCAGCGTGTCTAATTGCGAGGACTTCCAGGCGCGGCGGATGAATTTGCGCTTCAAGGCGGAGGCGGGCGACAACCGGTTTCCGCATGTTTTGAACGGCAGCGGCACGGCGCTTGCCCGGCTGTTCGTGGCGCTCGTGGAAACCTATCAACGAAGCGACGGAAGCCTGGCCGTGCCTGCGGCCCTGCAGCCTTATCTCAAGATCGAGCGGATTCCGGCATGAGAGTCTTGCTCGCAAGCAGCGAAGTCCATCCCTACTCGAAGACCGGCGGCCTGGCGGATATGGTCGGCGCGCTGGCCAAAGCGCTGGCACACAAAGGCCACCAGGTCGGCGTCGTCACGCCACTTTACGCCGGCATCCGCGAACGTTTCCCGGGCATCAAACCGATGGGCGTGCCGCTGGAATTTCCGCTGGGCCCGCGCTCGATTTGCGCGCAGGCCTTGAGTCTGGAGCCCCTTCCCGGCCTGACCGTCTATTTTATAGACCAGCCGGCGTTCTACCAGCGCACCGATCTGTATCAGGAGGCCGGCGCCGATTACCCGGACAACGCGGAGCGGTTTGTCTTCTTTTCCAAAGCCGTCGCGCACCTGGCACTCCATCAGCCCTGGCAGCCGGAATTGCTGCATCTCCACGACTGGCAGGCGAGTCCCGCCGCGCTGCTGCTTCACCACCAAAGAAAGCTGCGAGGGCAGGGGACCACGCCCGGGATTTGCCTCACCATTCATAACCTGGCCTACCAGGGACTCTTCCCGGCCGCCCAATACGCGCTCACCAACCTCCCTCCGGGCTACTTCACGCCCGCGGGCGTCGAATTCTACGGCCAGTTGAGCTGCCTCAAGGCGGGCATCGTGTATGCCGATGTCATCACCACTGTCAGCCCGCGCTACGCCCGTGAAATCACGACCGAGGAGATGGGCTGCGGCCTCGACGGCCTCTTGCGCCAGCGCAACAGCTCGCTCGTGGGCATCCTGAATGGCGTAGATTACGAGGAATGGAGCCCAATAAGTGACCCTTATCTCAAGCATTCCTACTCCGCGAACGACCTGAGCGGCAAGATGGCGAACAAACTCGAACTCCAGAAGGAGTTCGGCTTGCCCGTTGACGCCTCCGTCCCTCTGTTCGGCAACATTGGCCGACTGGCGGAACAAAAGGGCGTGGAGATTCTCTTGGGAGCACTGGAAGAAATGTTGCGCACGGGCCTGCAGTTCGTCGCGATCGGCAGCGGGGCGCCAGACTTCCAGAAAGCATACCAAGACCTTGCGCGCCGCTATCCGTCGCAAGTTTCTGTACGCATCGGGTTCGACGAGGGGCTGTCGCATCGCATCGAAGCTGGCTGTGATTTCTTCCTGATGCCGTCCCGGTTCGAACCCTGCGGCCTCAACCAGATGTATGGCCTGCGCTACGGAACGATTCCCATTGTCCGCGCCACCGGCGGATTGGATGACACGGTCATTGACGCCCGAGAAGATGTCGAAGGGGCGAACGGCATCAAATTCATTGATTACTCTTCCACAGCACTGGCGAAGGGCATGCGCAAGGCGTTAGCGCTGTTCCAAGAGCCCCAATTGCTGCACCAGTTCCGGCTCCGCGCAATGGCCGCTGACTTCTCCTGGGGCCGCACGGTGGCTGAGTATCTGCGCGTGTATCGAGCCGCCCATTTATGAGATCAGGGTGTAAGCCCGGAAAGCGCAGGAGGGGATTGGACGCCGTAGGAAGCCAAGTCTGGAACGATGCTTTCGGGAAAGACGCTCCTTGTGGGCGAAAAGCACCCTCGGTGTGCATTAAACATAATAAGCATTGTGCGCACTTTGTTTATTCTCATGTTAGACACCCCTCTTAGCCCCTCGTCTATTAGACGCGACCTCTCTTCACCACATTCAAAAACCTAGTTCCTGTCCACAGCGTCGGAGCTACCGGTTGCCCCAGCCGAAACGATCGGTGATAGGCCAGTAAACGAAGAATGACTTGCCAATGACGTTGGTTGCCGGGAAGTCTCCCCAGGCACGGGAGTCCAGACTGTTCATCGTGTTATCTCCCATGACCATGTAGTGATTGGGCGGAACCAGAACCCCATCAGGCTTACCTTGAAAGTATGGGGCGAGATGTGGGGAATTCACATGACCGGAATAATGGCTGTCGCGAGGAGATTGGTCGGGGTTGAAAGAATAAACGTTCTCAAAATGCGGCGTGGAGGCGTCCAGGCGCTTTCCGTTGATAATCAGGTGCCGATCATCGCCGAGTTGAACCTGCTCACCGCCCATCGCCACCATGCGCTTGATGTAGAATTGGTCCTGCGGCAGGTTGTCAATCCCTTTGGTCTCGAACACAATGATTTCGCCGCGCTTCGGCTTGCGAAAGTTGTAGGTCATCCGGTCCACGAACAGATGATCTCCGGCGGCAGCCCGGAGTTTGATAATGTCCTCCCCCTTGCGGAACGGCTTTCCGCTCTGCAACCCCGCCCGAGCCTCCAGCGGCACGGTGCCGTAATCTGGCGGAAACCAGATCATAAAGGTCTTCCCACCCGCAACGACCTTCTGCCATAGGTTGAAGATGAGGATGCGAACCGGGCGCTCCACAGATTGCAGAGGCCCGTCTCTCTCTGCGACAATGTGAATATACGAAACGCCGGCGAACCATTCACGGATTCGCTGCCAACCCGTACTGATGGCCAGGTTAGCCATATCGGCTTCCATTGCCGGATCTCGGCCCCGACTAAAGTCAGGCACCGAGGTGACGCCGAAAAGCGTGGGCTGCATGGACCCGGTTGGAATCTTAAACGGCTGCAGGAAAAAGGTGCGGATACCCATCGCGACGGCGAGGGCGACCAGCAGCACTTCGACATTCTCGCGCCAAGCGGCATTAGGATAGGGCTTGAGCCATTTATTGGCGGCCTTCTCGAGGTCCTCCATTTGCTTCTCCAGAGTCGCCTGGTCGGCGTTCTCGGCCACGGCTTTCTGACAACTCACCATGGCAGCCTGGACCGCTTCCGCAGCTTGCGGCGACAGAATGTCGCGCTGGTGGTTCAGAATTTTCGCGACGTGCTTGCGCATGGCGGTAGCCTGGCGAACCGTCTTCGATAGAAACCATCGGAGAATCATGTAGCGAAGGGTGAATTGCGTGAGTTACGGAGGCAAATGGACTCGGTTGGCTGCATGAGTGAAATCAAGAGAAGGCTCTCATGCTTTGAGCACCTGGATGAAGGCTTCCTGAGGGATGTTCACGGAACCAAAGGACTTCATACGCTTCTTGCCTTCCTTTTGCTTTTCTAAGAGCTTGCGCTTGCGCGTGATGTCGCCGCCGTAGCATTTGGCGGTCACATCCTTGCGCAACGCGCCGACGGTCTCGCGGGCGACGACCTTGCCTCCGATGGCGGCTTGGATGGCGACAGCGTACTGCTGGCGGGGGATGACCTCCTTGAGCTTCGCGGCGAGGGCGCGTCCCCTGCCCTCCGCTTTCTCACGGTGCACGATGCAGGAGAACGCGTCCACCGCCTCGCCGTTCACAAGCATATCAAGCTTGACCATGTCGGATTCCCGATAGCCAGCGTGTTCGTAGTCCATCGAGCCGTAGCCGCGGGTGATACTCTTGATGCGGTCATGAAAATCAATCAGGATCTCATTGAGCGGCATCATGGCGGTGAGCATCACGCGGCGTGAATCCAAAGTCTCCGTGTGGTCCACTGCCCCGCGTTTTTCAGTAATCAACGCCATCATGTCGCCAATGTATTCATTCGGACATATGACGAACGTTTTGACCAACGGCTCCGCGATGTTCTCTACGTAAGTCGGTTCCGGCAGGTAGGCAGGATTGTCAATCTGCTTCACCGTGCCGTCGGTGAGGGTTACCCGATAGATGACGCTCGGGTAGGTCGCGATGATGTCCATGCCGTATTCCCGGCGCAGGCGCTCCTGGACAATCTCCAGGTGCAAGAGGCCGAGAAACCCGCAGCGGAAGCCAAAACCCAAGGCCACCGAAGTCTCGGGCTGGTACGCAAAAGCCGAGTCGTTCAACTGCAGCTTGGCCAGGTTGGTCTTGAGGTGCTCGTAGTCTCCGGTGTTAATCGGATAGATCCCGCTGAACACCATCGGATGAATTTCCTTGAAGCCCGGCAGCGCCGGCGACGGGTGTCGCGCGTCGGTGATGGTGTCTCCCATTTTCACCTCCAGGGGGCTCTTGATGTTGGCTGTCATGTAGCCGGTTTCACCGAGCTCGAGCCGTTCGCGCACGTAGGGCTTCGGATTGAAGCTGCCGACTTCTTTGACCTCCACATTCTTGCCGGAATGGAGCAGTTTGACCTGCATCCCCGGCTTCAGTTCGCCGTTGAACACGCGCACGTGAGTCACCACGCCTCGGTAGGTGTCGAAGTAGCAATCGAAGCCGAGCGCCTGAGCGGAGGGCGCACCGGTCGGCTTCGGCGCCGGAATCCGCTCGACAATAGCTTCGAGAATTTCCTCTATCCCAATGCCCTCCTTGGCGCTGGTCAAAATGGCCGAGTCGCCGGCGATCGCCAGGATGTCTTCCAACTGCCGCTTCGCCTGCGTGACATCAGCGTGCGGCAGGTCAATCTTGTTGATGATGGGGATGATGGTGAGGTTCTGCTTCATCGCCAAGTGCACGTTGGCAACCGTCTGGGCTTCCACCCCTTGGGCGGCATCCACGATCAGCAACGCCCCTTCGCAGGCGCTCAGGCTGCGCGAAACCTCATAAGAGAAATCCACGTGGCCGGGCGTATCAATCAGATTCAATTCGTAGGTCTCACCGTTCCTAGCCTGGTAGAGCATGGTCACCGGGTGCGCCTTGATGGTGATGCCGCGTTCCTTCTCCAAATCCATGGAATCGAGCAATTGGTCCTCCATCTCGCGCGTGGTGATGGTGCCCGTCCGGTGCAGCAGCCGGTCCGAAAGCGTCGTCTTCCCATGATCAATATGGGCGATGATGCTGAAATTTCTAATATGCGCTGCGTCCATCTTTCAAAAGTAGTAAACCTGGCCCGACAGATTCCGTTCGGGAAGGAGACACTGCTCCTTTCGCGGTCAAATACCCGTCTCGGTTCGCCGAGAGAGCGGGCTTCAGGTTAGAACAGGATACCAGCATCGGGCTTGAAGAAAAGGAAATTCAGCATTCCCCTGCCCTGCCCTGAGCAGCAGCCGACTGGATGGTCGCTCCTTCCCCAGCCTCAGGACCGCCACCACGACTGGAGACGAAGCCGGCGTTTCAGCGAGGCGCAGCGCCCGCAATGCTCAATGTCAGCTCAATGGTGTCTGCAACCTTCTCTTCCATTTGGCCCGGCATGATGCCGAAGTCGCTGCGCTTAATGGTGAAATTCGCTCGGATCACCAGCAGATCGCCCTTCTGGTTCGGAACACGCTGGCCGAGCTTGTCTTTCAGGTAAGTCAGCTTCACCGGGACGGTGATTTCCTTCGAGATGCCTTTGAGGCGTAATATGCCTGTCACGTCGGCGGTGATGGTGCCACTTTGTGTCTTCACGTTCTCAAGCGTCTTGGCATCGAAGGAAATCTCCGGATGCTTGGCCGCATCCAGCCACTTGTCACCGAGCATGTGCTCCTGCTGCATCGGATTGCCAACGCGGAGGGAGGAGGTAGCGACGATGATCTTGCCCTTGGTGGCGGCAGGAGCCGCCGGATCGAAGGCAACCGTGCCGGAAATGCCGGTGGCATTTCCGCTGATGGCCTCCAAAGGCGCATCGAGCCTAAAGGTGGCGTTATTAACCCCCTTCGGGTCTTTGAAGTCGAAGGTTTGTGGGGCGGCGAGCACGTCCCCGTTCATACAAGCGAGCACGACGAGGAGATTCCGCAGTGTGGTCTTGAGGTGTTGTGTGGTTGCTTTCATTCTTGGTTTAAGTCTTGGAATCAACGGTTACGGAAAAGAAACGATGCCCCCAGCAGGATTCCCGATCCCAACAAGGCCAACCCGAGGAAATCAATGCCCGGCACAAATCGCTTCTGGTAATCATCAACCGTAATGCCGGTGACCTCGTCGGTTCGCTGAACTGGGACAGAGGTCTTGGTCCAGCCGTGGTTCGCTCCTGTGGCACCCCATAACGCGACGGCGGCCAGTAGCAGAATCACGGCGGCTATGCGCAAGACCTTTTTGCTCATTTGCAGCCGCAAATATAGCCCATCTCTGCGCCACAAGCAAAGAAATGGCGGATCTTGCGACCGCCATCCGAAACTGGGAGCGCCGGACCGTAACGGACCGAGAGCAGCCCCGGCCGTGGTAGAATTCCCCCGACGCCCTTCCCGGTTTAGACCTGCCGGATCAACTGAACGCCCAGTCGAAGCAACTTCTGCACGGCGGCAGTAGAGTTGCCTTCAGCGTAGATGCGCAGGATGGGTTCGGTGCCGGAGCCGCGCAGCATGAGCCACGAGGTGTCCCGGGCGATGAACTTCACCCCGTCGTAGGTTTTGACATCGGCCAGCGGCGAGCGCAACAGCCTGACCGGCGGATTCTGTTTCAGAAAGTCCATGAGCGCCGCGCGCTTCTCGATCGGGAAGTGCGTATCAATGCGCCCATACTCGTGCGGCCCGAACTGCTTTACCAGCCTGGCCAGGAGCTTGTTGACCGAGACCCGCTCGGTTGCCAGCAGCTCCAGCAACATCAGTCCCGCGGCAATGCCGTCGCGCTCAGGGATATGGCCAGGAAAACCGATGCCGCCGCTCTCTTCGGCGCCGAGCAGCACTCCGCCCTTGATCATTTCAGCCGCGATGTACTTGAAGCCGACGCCCGTCTCGATCAAACTCAGCCCGTATGCCGAGCACATGGCGTCCATCATCGAGGTGGTATTCAGCGCTTTGACGACCCGTCCCCGGCCCTGACGGTTGACGATCAAATGATGCAACAGCAAGCAAATGACCTGATGGGTAGTTAGATAATTGCCCCGGCCATCCATGCCGCCAACGCGGTCGGCATCACCATCGGTGACGAGACAGATGTCGTGCGGGTGCTGCTTGAGAAAAGCCGCGCTGCGCGCATAGTTCTGCTTAATGGGTTCCGGATTAATGCCGCCAAAGAAGGCGTCATGCTGGGAGTTCAACGTCGTGGCCCAACACGTGGTTCCGGCGAGCAATTCCTCGAAACACCCGGCGCCCACGCCGAACAGGGCGTCATGCGCAAAGCGGAGGCCCGACCCGGCGATCCGCTTGAAGTCCACCAGCCGTTTGATGGCGGCGTAGTGAGCGGGCCGAATATCCTTGACCTTAATCTGCCTCGATTTGACCGCGTCGGCCAGAGGTTGGGTTCTGACGGGGGTCTTGTCCAGGAAGGATTCGACCGCCGCGCACGAGGCGGGGTCCGCCGATCCGCCGTACTGCGACTTGAGCTTGAAGCCGTTGAAAGACGGGGGGTTGTGACTGGCGGTGATCATCACGCCGCCAATCGCGTGCTGGTCTTTGACCGCATAAGAGACAGAGGGCGTGGGTGTTGGACAGGTCGTCAAGATAACCTGGAACCCGTTGCCGGCGAAGACCTCGGCGCTGCGGGAAGCGAAGGCGTCTGACAGGAAGCGGCGATCGTAGCCGACTACGACCTTCTTCTCCGTCCCAGGCACAGGATTTGTGCTCCAGTAATCGGCGCTCGCTTGCGCCACGCGCGCCACATTGGCAAAGGTGAATTCGTCGGCGATAATCGCTCGCCAACCGTCGGTTCCAAACTTAATGCTCATAAACTGCAGTGCAGCTTTCCCCTTAGGGGACTTGTCCCTCCAGGGCGCGCTCCGCGCGCAAGGGCGCTGCTTTTCGGGTTGCCGCCGCCGCAGCCTCGGTGACCTTGCGCAGCTTCCTCACCGCCGCGCCGAGGTTTGGCCGGCCAAACAGAGTGCTGCCGCTAATAAAGGTATCCGCCCCGGCACAAGCGCATTCGGCTGAGGTCTTGAAGTCAATACCGCCGTCTACGCCGATCTTGAAGCCGAGGCTCTTCTCGCGGCGCCAGGCATGGGCCTGCTGAATCTTAGGCAACGTTTCATAGATGAACGACTGCCCGCCAAAGCCGGGATTCACCGTCATGATCAGCAGGAAGTCAATTTGCTCCAAGTAAGGTTGCACCAGAGATATAGACGTCGGTGGATTGACGACGAGGCCAACCTTCTGGCCAAGCGACTTGATCTTCCAGAGCAGCGGGGTCACGGCTTCGCCCAGCTCGACGTGGATGTCAATCTGGTTTGCGCCCGCCCGGGCGAACGGTTCCAGCAGAATCTCAGGCTTCGAGCACATCAGGTGCGCGTCGAAGAATAGCTTGGAGAGCGGGCGAAGCGTCTGCACCACCGCGGGGCCGAAAGAGATGTTCGGCACGAAATGACCGTCCATGATGTCCAGGTGCACCCAGTCGGCGCCTGAGGCATTCACCCGTTCGACCTCGCGGGCGAGCCGGCCAAAGTTCGCACCTAACACTGATGGCGCTATAATCATGCCCATAGGCTAATAAGCCGCCTGGCCAATGTCGAATGAGGAATTCCCGGCCTGGGGCCTCAAGACAATTCAAGTCCCCGGAGAAATGGAGGATACCCGGTAGTGCCCCCTCTGTTGGCTCCCACCGCCGCCGGGAGGCTGGCAACTCGCGGAGGGTTACGCGGTCGCTGGTGCCGGAGTGCCCAGTCCGGGCAGTTTCGGAGGGGCGGGCTTGACGGGATTCTCTGGCAGCGGGGTGCCGGCCGGGGCGCCTCGCGGGAGCTCGACCTCTGGCGCCGGCGGTGGAGCGGTGAACTTCCCGGTCCGCACAATTTCCTCAACTTGTTGGCCGTCCAGGGTTTCGTACTCGAGCAGCGACTTGGCAATAAGCTCCAGCTTCGCCAGGTTAGTTGTCAGGATGTCTTTGGCCGTTTGGTAAGCGGTGTCAATGATCCGCTTCACTTCACCGTCAATCTCCTGCGCGGTGAACTCGCTATACACCTTGGCGCGCGAAACCTCGCGCCCAAGGAAAACAAATTCGTCGTCGTCCCCGTATTGAACCATGCCCAGCCGGTCGCTCATGCCCCATTGGGTAACCATGGCCCGGGCCATGCTTGTTGCCTGTTGAATGTCTCCCGCAGCGCCGCTGGAGATGTCGCCCGAGACAATCTCCTCCGCGATGCGGCCGCCCATCATCACGGCAATCATGTCAAGCATTTCCTTCCGCCGCCGATTCAGAACATCCGTCTTAGGCAACGACATTGTCGCCCCGAGCGCCTGACCCCGCGGAATGATGGTGACTTTGTGCAGCGGATGAGTGTGCTGCAGAACCACGTTAAGCAGCGCGTGTCCGGCTTCGTGCCAAGCCGTAAACTTCTTCTCCTCGTCTGTCATTGCCAGGCTGCGGCGCTCGCGGCCCCAGCGCACCTTGTCGCGAGCCTCCTCCAGTTCTTCCATGCCGACAGCCTTCTTGTTGGTGCTAGCCGCCAGCAACGCGGCTTCGTTCAGCAGATTGGCGAGCTCAGCGCCCGAGTAGCCCGGCGTGCCCCGCGCGATGACTGATAGGTCAACGGCAGGCGACAGCTTCACGCTCTTGGCGTGGACCTTCAAAATGGCCTCGCGCCCGCGGACATCCGGCAGGTTGACAGTGACTTGGCGATCAAACCGTCCCGGGCGCAACAGGGCCGGGTCGAGCACATCTGGCCTGTTGGTCGCGGCGATGATAATAATGCCTTCCTGGGTGTCAAAACCGTCCATCTCAACCAGCAGCGCATTCAACGTCTGCTCTCGCTCATCGTTGCCACCGCCGAGCCCGTGCCCGCGACTACGCCCCACCGCGTCAATTTCGTCAATGAACACCAGGCAGGGCGTGTTGCGGCGAGCCTGCTCAAACATGTCCCGCACACGGCTTGCGCCGACGCCAACGAACATCTCCACAAAGTCCGACCCACTGATGCTGAAGAATGCGGCGTCCGCCTCACCCGCAATGGCCTTGGCCAGCAGCGTTTTGCCTGTGCCCGGCGGGCCGATCATCAATACGCCTTTGGGGATTCGGCCCCCGAGACGCTGAAACTTCTTCGGGTCTTTGAGAAACTCGACCAGTTCGGACACCTCTTGGATGGCTTCCTCGACACCGGCAACGTCCTTAAAGGTGGTCTTGTTGCGTTCTTTGGCCAGCAAACGGGCCTTGCTCTTACCGAAGCTAAGCGCGCCTTTGCCAGCCATCTTGATCTGCCGGATAAAGAAGAAATAAATCAATGCCGCTATTACAAGGAACGGCAGAATGCTCAGCATAAAACTGAACAGCATGGTGTTTGGCTCGCGCGGCTCGAACTGCTGCATGCTTAGGAGCATTTCCTCCAGCTTGGGGGTCAGCCGCGCCTTCACGCGGAACGGCACCTCAACCTTGCCATCACCCTCCGCCCTCCAATACTTGCCGGTAATCTCCCTCAGGTCCGGGTTTTGTGGACTGTAATTGATGGTCGCGCGGGCTATCTGGTTCGACTGCACCAACTGCTGGAACTTGTACTGGCTCAGGATCTCGCCCGGCGACTCCATGCGGTCCTTGAATAGCATGAGCAGCGTGATTCCGCCAAGGATGGCGATCCAGACTACCATTGTACGCGGCGGCACCCTGAACTCTTTGCCCTTGTTCAGGTTCTTGCCGTTGTCGCCGGATTTACTGTCGTTAGACATCTTAGGACTGACCGCTGCAACTTTAGCACACCGGCCAGCAAGCCGCAACCGGCCCAGTTAAGACCGCTTCCAGCGCCATTGCAAGCGGCGAATCGTCCCTTTGGTAAGCTTGTAACGTTCCCCAATCCGCATCCCTTCGACCCAGAACACCTCTCCTTCCGAACTCGCGCCCACGACGAGTCGGCGTCGCTTATCTCTCGGCACCTTCTGATTGGTGAAGAAGTCCTGCAGTTTGACGGACTGCGTCATGCCTATCGGCTGAAACCGGTCTCCGGGCCGCCAGTGGCGCATTACCACCGGAGAACCCACCCGGTCCGCATCGAAGCACTCGCATCCTGCGGTGAGGTTGCCCCGTTTGTACTTCCCGCTCGAACCGACACGCCACCAGACCCTAACCCCACCGAAGTCCAACTCCCCTGCCCTGCCCTGGAGATCCACCTGCGTGGACTCAGCCCCAAATGTTTCCACCGCCCCAACCCGCACCCGCACTACGCCCGACCGGTCACGAACCGCATAACGCACCCGATCACCGCCCTCAGGCAGCCCAACTCCTCGTTGCTGAGCACCGTGTCCATTCACGCCGTCCATTCCGGTCAAACCGACTGCGACATTCTTCTCTGCCCTCAAACGTAGTTCCTCAATCAGTTGAAAGTCCGGTGCGACCCCCTGTCCTGCCAACTGCAACTGCACGCAGCGGCGCTGCATCGCCACCGGCAGTTCCTCAAACCGCGACCGTGACAGCGCGGTTCCCTCCCATGACATGAGTGACGGCGAGGAGACGTGGCGTCCCTTTGCCTTCCGACCGGGCATTTCGGGTTTCCAGCCTCCTCTGCCCTCCAACCACTTTCTTGCCGCCTGATCCACAAACTCCGCCTCCTCTCCTGCGATTGCCATCACCCGCAAGATTGTCTGATCCAACGCCCGCTGATAACTCCGCCGGAGCAGGGGCAGCAGCTCATGCCGAATTCGATTCCGTTGAAAATCCAGCACCGCATTGCTCGCGTCCTCGCGATACCGAATGCCGTGTTTCGCCGCGAACTGGCGCAACACCCTTTTCGGCTGGTCAAGCAGCGGTCGAACCAACTCGATCCTGGGCCTGCTCGGTGACGGGTTTCGCCACTTCATGCCAGCCAGGCCTTCCCCGCCGCTGCCACGCAGAAGCCGCATGAAGAAAAGCTCGATCTGATCATCGGCGTGGTGCGCCAGCGCGATTGTGGGGATGCGCAGGCGCGCTGCCGCGCCTGCAAGAAAATCGTGCCTCATCTTCCGTGCGGCCATTTCGAGCGACAGCTTGTGAGCGCAGTGCCACCGGCCGACTTTTGCACGTTCTACGACCACCGGCAGCTTCAAGCTGGCGGCCGCCTGCTGGACCAATCGCTCGTCAGCATCGCTGCTTCGGCCGCGAAGTTGATGGTTCAAATGCGCCACCGTTAGCCGCCACCCATGCCTGGGCGCCACGTCATGGAGCACATACAACAGAACGAGGGAGTCCACACCGCCCGAAACCGCCACCAGGAGCCGCTGCCCCGGACGAACAAGCGCGCGCGTGCGGATAACGTGTTCTACATGTTCCAGCAGTTCACTCACGCCCGGATGCTATTTCCGCTGTCCTGAGAAGCAAGGATGATCCAGCCCAGCGCGCAAGCAAAGGCGCATAGGCTGTCTCCCTATCACCGGAACATCGAGTCAGCGCGCGTTGCCTTGAAGCGCCATCCTGGGCTGGAAGGGTAGGACCCAAGGCGGCCGGTTGGGTTTGACCGTTGCGCGGGACGCTGCTTGGATGTCGCTCCTAACGAGGCGATCTGAACCGGCTCAGACCAGGGCCTTGGCAGCGATGTCCCGGCGGAAATGCGCGCCATCGAAGCTGATGACGTCCACAGCAGCGTAGGCAGCGTCGCGAGCGCTCCTTAGGTCCTTCCCCCAGGCAGTCACCCCGAGCACCCGTCCGCCACTGGTAATAATTTGATCTCCTGCCTGGGCGGTGCCGGCGTGGAAGACTTTGGCATTGGGCATGCGGGCAGCAGTGCCGAGGCCGCTAATAGGCTTGCCTTTTTCGTAGCTGCCCGGATACCCGCCCGATGCCATCACTACGCAGACGGAGGGCATCGGATTCCAATCCAATTCTATCTTTGCCAAAGTGCCGTCCGCGCTCGCACAGAGCAACTCCACCAGATCGTTCTTCAGCCGCGTCAGGTAGGGTTGGGTCTCGGGGTCTCCGAAACGGACATTGAACTCCAACACCTTGGAGCCGTCTCGCGTGAGCATGATCCCTGGATAGAGAATGCCGTGGAAATCAATCCCCTCCGCCGCGCAACCCCGCAGCCAGGGATCAAGGATGCTCCGGCCAACGGCAGCCAGTTCAGGCGCGGTTAGGAAGGGTACGGGCGAGTAGGCCCCCATGCCGCCGGTGTTAAGGCCGCGGTCGCCATCCAGGGCGCGCTTGTGGTCCTGGGCGGCGGGGAATAGCCTTGCCGTCTTGCCGTCGCAGAGTGCATGCAGGGTAATCTCCATACCTTCGAGGAGTTCCTGGATGACCAGGCGGGTCCCTGCGCTGCCGAAGGCCCGTCTAACAAGCATCTCTTCTATGGCTTGATCGGCCTGAGCCATGTCGCGGCAGATGAGCACGCCCTTGCCGAGGGCAAGGCCGTCTGCTTTGACGGCGCAACGCCCGCCAAGCGAGGCGGCAAAGCGGGAAGCGGCAGCCGCATCAGTGAACGCGCCGGCACGAGCGGTCGGGATGCCGTGCTTCTCCATGAACTGCTGCGAAAAGGCCTTTGACGATTCAAACCGGGCGGCCTGCTGGTTTGGCCCCCAGATGCGGTGTCCGTCCTCTTGCCACAAGTCAACAATGCCCAGCGCAAGAGGGTTGTCGGGCCCTACCACCGTGAGGTCGGGGTGCTGTTGCTGCGCAAAGGTGCGGAGAGCGGCCACATCCTCGGCCCCCAACGGGACACACTCTACCGGCTCCCCGTTTTTCGCCAGTCGTTCTCCGGCGATGCCGGCATTACCCGGGGCACACCACATTTGTGTAACGTGGGGCGACTGGGCTAGTTTCCAAACCAGCGCGTGTTCGCGTCCACCGGAACCGATGACCAGCAGTTTCATGGCGGAGATTGAAACAGGAACCGGCCCCGAGGCGAGAGCATTTTGCGAATATTCCTGCTGGACATTTGCCGCCATTGGTGTAAAGGAAGCTGCGCTGAACAAACAATCATTCATCTGACGACTATGAAGATAGGACTCAAACTAGCCTTGTTAATTGGGTGTGGGTTAGCGGTGGCTCAAGTGGCTGCGGCGGCTGCCGAGGCGCCCGCCTCGACGAATACGGCAACAAATACGCCAAAGCTCTCCCCCACGGAGCAAAAGGACCAATGGAGCTACGCTATTGGCATGAACATCGGCAATGGCGTCAAGCGCGGCGGCGTGGACCTGGACGTGGATGTTTTGGCGAATGCTATCAAGGATGTGTTGGCGGGCCGCGAACTGAAGCTGACGGATCAGCAGGCGCAAGAAGCCTGGCGCTCCTATCAAATGGAGTCCCGCACCAAGCAGGAAGAGATGCGAAAACAACAGGCCGAGAAGAACAAGAAGGAAGGGGAGGCGTTCCTGGCTGAGAACAAGAAGAAGCCGGGCGTCAAGACCCAGACCGTGACGCTGGCCAACGGGACGACGGCGGAAATGCAGTATAAGGTCATCACCGAAGGCACTGGTGCTATCCCCAGGAGCAATGACACCGTTAGTGTCAACTACAGGGGCACGCTTATTAACGGCAAGGAGTTCGACAGCTCCGCCAAGCATGGCGGCCAGCCGGCCAAGTTTCAGGTCAACCGTGTCGTGCGAGGTTGGACCGAGGCATTGCAGATGATGAAAGCCGGCTCGAAGTGGGAGCTTTACCTGCCCGCAAGCCTCGCTTACGAAGATCGTGGCGCAGGTCCTAACATCGAGCCTGGCTCGACTTTGATCTTCGAGATGGAGTTGCTCGGCGCGGAAAGCCCCGCCCCGCCGCCGCCACAGCAGCCGCTCACCAGCGACATTATCCGCGTTCCGTCGGCCGAGGAACTCAAGAAGGGGGCCAAGATCGAGGTCATTAAGCCCGAAGACTTGGAGAAGTACACCAATGCCCCGGCCCAGAAAGTGCAACCGGAGGCGAAGAAGAAATAGCAGGTCAAACTACCTGCACCAGTCCCCTACCCTTCACCACCTGGCCAATTAGCCAGGCGCGGTGATTCTGTGCGCGGATGGCTGCCACAGCCTGGTCGGCTTGGTCTGCCGCCACAAGGAGGATCATGCCAATGCCCATATTGAACACCTGGTACAATTCCGCTTCCGCCACGCCACCTCTAGCCTTGATAAGTCTGAAAATGGGCAGCATATCCCACGTCCCTTTAGAAATGATGACGTCGCAGCCTTTGGGCAGTACACGAGGGATGTTGTCCATGAAACCACCGCCGGTGATATGGGCAATGCCCCTGATCCCATGACGCTTGTTGGGCTTCTTCAGCAGCTTCTGAATTATCGGGCCATAGCTGATATGCACTTTGAGCAGTTCGTCACCGATGGTGTTGCGTAGCTCTGGTACGAAGGTCTCGGGCTTGAACCGCAGGCGTTCAAAGAAAATCTTGCGTGCCAGCGAGTAACCGTTGGTATGCAGACCGCTGGAAGCCAGCCCGACCACGGCGTCGCCCGGCCTAACCGCCTTGCCGTCAAGCATTCGGGACTTCTCGACCACTCCGACGATTGTGCCGCTCACATCGTACTCACCCGGTGCGTAAAACCCCGGCATTTGCGCGGTCTCACCGCCAATGAGTGCGCAGTGATTCTCGGCGCAGGCCTTGGCGAAGCCCTTAATGATATCCCGGAACACGCGCGCCTCCAGCCTTCCGGTGCCCAGGTAATCGAGGAAGAAGAGCGGCTCCGCTCCCACCACTGCTATGTCGTTGACGCAATGGTTGACCAGGTCCTGGCCGATCGTGTCATGGCGGTCCAGCGCGAACGCCAGTTTGAGCTTGGTGCCGACGCCGTCCACGCTGGAAACGAGCACCGGCTGACGATACTTGCGCACATCCAGCGCAAACAGGCCGCCGAAGCCGCCGACCCGGCCGAGCACTCCGGGCCGGTGCGTGGCCTGGAGCATTCGCGGCAGGGCTGCCTTGACCCGGTTGCCCAAGTCTATATCCACACCGGCACGAGCATAAGCCTTCTGTTTCATGCGCAGCAAAGTAGCCGGTGGCAGCCCGCTGTCCAAGCTTAAGCGAACGATCCGCAGAGCTGGCATCACGCCAGCATAGATGTGCCCGGGCCAGAAGCCTACTCTGGTAACGGCCGGTCCTTAGTCTCTGGCCCCAGCCAAATGAGCAGCAGGCCGAGCAGGTAGATGAGCGTAATCGTGGCACCAGCCCGGGCGTAACTGCCGGCATAGGCGGCGACCAATTGCCCCTGGGTAAGCGCGCCCGCTGCGGCAAGGATACGTCCGGCGTTGTAGCACAGGCCCTGGCCGGTTGCGCGGACGCGGGTGGGGAACAACTCGGGAAGGTAGAGTGGCAGCCAACCATAGAAGGCCGCTGTGGCCGCGCCCACCAGTGTGACCATCACCAGAAACGCTGCGCCGTAGTGGTTCACTCCACGGAAGAGCCAGCCGCACAGCAACAGCGACAGCAGGCACAAGGCGAAATATGCCGGCCGCCGTCCGATGCGCCCTGCCACCAGGGCGCCCGCCAGCGAACCGAGAATCGCTCCCGCGCTGACCAGAATCTGCGCCATGGCCTTGGCAGCCGGATTCTGCCCGCCGGTCATTTGGTCGGCCCAGAGCGGCAGCCACTGGACCGATCCCCAGGTTCCGATCAACGCCACCGAGGCGAGGAAAATGCCGAGCATGGTCTTGCCCAGAAGTCCTGAGAACAGGATTTCGCGGATCGGGCGCGCCGCCCCTTGTTTCACTGCCGCCTTCCAACGCTCCGATTCGGGCACGAACAATTGGATAGCCAGTGCAAGGAACGCTGGTGCTGCGCCGGCAATCATGATCCAGCGCCACGACTCCCGGGTGACATGAAAGCAAAGCCCCACCAGAGCAATGAGCAGGTACCCCGCGTTGGATGCCATGCCGATAACGCCTGCCAGCAGCGCGCGCTTGTGCGCCGGCCACGCTTCCATGACCAGCGCTACGCCCAGCGACCATTCCCCGCCCATTCCGAAAGCGGCAATGAACCGCAACACACCCAGCTCCCACGGGGCGCGCGCGAAGAAGCAAAGGCCGGTGAAGACAGAATAGGTCAGAATGCTCAGCGTCATAGCCCTGACCCGCCCCAGGCGGTCACCCAGCCAGCCAAACCCCAGTCCACCGACCGCCGCGCCCACAAGGAACAAGGCTGTAATGCGCCCCATCCACAATCCGACTAACGCGTCCTGCCCAGCGGCGGAAGCAGGCAGCATGCTTTGGAGCGCCGGCCGCGCCACCAGCGGGAATATCCCCATCTCCACGCCGTCGAACATCCAGCCCAGAAACGCCGCCGCCAGAACCAGCCATTGGGCGCGCGTTGGGCCACTCGCACCCGGGACTGAGACGCTCGCAGGCATAGGCTCTCTTACTGGTGATTGGACAATCGCTCAAACGGATACCAGAAGTCTCCTGCCCAGGCAAAGGTCAAACGCGCAGGAACGAAACTTTTCCTCCCCTGCGCTTTTCAATTTGCAGTAGCCGTGGTTTCTGGATAAATACGAGTATGCGCTGGCGGGTAATTGCGTTGGTTTCGCTCGGCGTCAATATGTTATTGGCTGCCGCGTGGCTGGTTGTCAGCCGAGAGAAGGCGGCCAAGGTGGCGGCTGCCGCCGCTGTTGCCCCGGGGCAAACCCCGAGCGCACAGACGCGCACCAATGTCATTCTGCGCCGTCAACTCTTCTCCTGGCGGGATATCGAATCGGCTGACTACGCCGTCTATATTGCGAACCTGCGTGACATCGGCTGTCCCGAACAGACCGTCCGCGATATTATCATTGCTGACGTAAACGCGGTTTATGCGCGCAAACGGGCTACAGAATTGGTCACGGCGGAACAACAATGGTGGCGGAGCGAACCGGACACGAATGTCCTCCGTGCCGCCGCCCAGAAAGCACAGGAACTGGAAGACGAGCGGCGCACCCTGCTGACCAGCTTGTTGGGCGGAAGTTGGGAGGCGGGTGATCTGGTTAGCATCCCCCGCCCCTCTCGCCCCGGTGTGGCGCTGGACGGCCCTGTTCTGGGGAGTTTGCCAGCCGAGACCAAGAAGAGCATCCAGGAAGTCAACGCCCGGTCGCAGGAGCGGTTGGAGGCCTACCTGGAAGCCCAAAGCCTTGCCGGCAAAAATCCCGACCCGATCGAACTGGCCAAACTCCGCCAGCAAACCCGCAACGACCTCGCCCATCTGCTCAGTCCGCCGGAGCTCGAAGAGTATCTGCTGCGCTATTCCCAGAATGCAAATGACCTCCGCGCTCAGTTTGGTCAGTTGCGCTTCTTTAATCCCTCTCCTGACGAGTTTCGCGCGGTGTTCCGAGCCACGGATGCTTTGGACCAGCGCATCCAGTTGTTGGCCGATGCCAGAGATCCGAGCAGCATCGCGGCACGGAAAGCGCTGGAGGATCAACGCGAGAACGCCGTCAAAGTTGCGCTTGGTTCCAAGCGTTATGAAGAGTATCGGCTGATGCACGATCCTCTTTATCAGGAGAAACTCGAGGAAGCTGGCGGCGACTCGGACACCGCCCGCACACTCTACGCCACGTACCTTGCGGCCTTCCAGGCGGCTCAAACCAATCGCTTGACCGCCGACCAGCAAAAGGCGCTGGAGGACCAGTTGGTGCCGCCAGATCTGCCTCCGTTGCCGCCGACACCCCAGCCCCGAAGGGTTTATGTCCTCGGCCCAGGGGATAGTGCTGCCACCATTGCTCTGATGTACGGATTGCCAGAGAGCGCCATCAGAGCAGCGAACCCCAAAGTGGACTTCAATAGGCTAAAACCCGGAGTGGCCATTACCATCCCGCGCTCGCCACTCTTCCCGGAGTCTTCCCCCTAACCGGAACGTGTTCCTCTTTCTCCTGCCGTCAGGAACTCCGCCAACTCGCGGAAGTTTTGATCTGGCCGATGGTGAAGCTGCCGCCGCAGGTCAGAATCTAGTCATGCAATTTCGGCTCAAACCCTCGCTGAAACGCCCGATTCCACCCAGCCTTTGGAAATAGCATAGCGGGTAAGCCCGGCGGTGTCGTGTATATTGAGCTTGTTCATCGCCTGTTGGCGGTGCTTCTCGACGGTCTTAATGCTGATGGAGAGCGTGGCGGCAATTTGCTTGTTGGCGAAGCCCTCGGCGACCAGTTGCAGCACCTCCGCTTCCCGCGAGGTCAAGCTGACTATCCTCCCACCCGGCTGCCCGTTACCGGACATCCCCTCCGCGCGAGAGCGCCGTCGCCGGGCGATCATCGGGCTGAAGAACGCTTGGCCCTTCCGAACCTGGCGTATCGCCTGCAGGAGGTCCGCCGCCGCTGTCTGCTTCACGAGGTAGCCGATCCCTCCAGCTTCCATCAACTGCGTCACATAGTCATCATCCCCGTAAGAGCTCAGCGCCAGCACTTTGGTCCCCGGAAGCTCCTTTACGATCTGCCGGGTCGCCTCAAACCCGTTCATTTCCGGCATGGCCACGTCCATAAGGACAACGTCCGGCATGCTCTGCCGCGCCAGGTGCACTGCCTCACGGCCGTTCTCGGCCTCCCCCACCACCACAATGTCCTCCTCGGCCTCCAACAGAGCCCGCAGTCCCTGCCGGACCACGGCGTGGTCATCTGCAAGCAAAACGGTGACTTTCTTAGTACGAACAGACTTCGCGTTCATCCCGAAGCTCTTACGAGGTGTTCGGTCATTAGCATAATGGACTGCGCAAAACATTCAAGCAGCAACCCGAAACGCATTTTGTGCCAGGTTCACTGACTCGCGGTCCCTATGCAACGTCGCAGCCCGGCTGGCTCGTTGGCGCATCTCAATTTCTGGCAACTTCCCAAGGCTTGCGGGGCCTGCGGCAACGGTTCCCGGCGCCTCGAAAGCGGGCTGCGGCCCGGACTCCTGGGCCCGGACGCCTTCCCCCAGCCCAAGCCAGCCAGGCCCCGCCGGGAACCTATCCGCGCCCCCGCGCCCCGAACCGAGGTAACCACCTGTCCGCACGGCACTTCCGCCAGTTCCCTACCCCCGCGCCCCACCCTCCACTCATCGTCCGCTCCCCATCCCAATACCGTAGTACCTC
>DAOPPX010000037.1:0-42899 GCA_035358715.1 Verrucomicrobiota bacterium | reverse complement strand
GGGACGAACTCTGGGGGAGCACCTAAAACCCGGTGGTAGTGGCAAGATGCGCTCATTCGGAGCCAGGTCCAGTGCTCTCATATGGCAGTCAGAGGTGGGAAGGCTCTGACTACTCACTAGTCGCCGGGGTTGCTCAGCCCGCAAGCCTCGGCTGCAGAGCCGTTAAGGATATACAGTCCGATAATAACGAGCCGAAACCGGCAAGGACGGAGTATCGGTTACTTCAAAGAGGCCATAGGCGCCAGCGGTGGCTGTCTTGAGGAAGGACCACGGCCCGGTTGGATCGCTCGCCGTCTCGACGGTGTAAGTATAGCCAGGGATACCGGCAAAGGTGACTCGAAATGTTCTACTCGCGTTGTCATACGTCGGCGGGGCGACTACGTTGGGCGACGAGCCACTGTTTGCTGTGACGGTCACGTTCACGGTCGCAGTCGCCGTTCCCCCATTCCCATCGCTTATGGTGAAGGGGTAGCTGTCCAAGCCCGCAAAACCTGCCGGAGGAGTGTACGTTACGTTCCCGGCCAGCATCACGACTGTTCCGCCCTGCGCGCTGGTTGGCCCAGCCGCGCTAACACTAAGAGTATCATTGTCCAAGTCCGTGGCGCCCGCGAGCAGCTTGTCCTTGAAATAGCTGCACGCTGTGTTCTGCGCTGTGGTCTGAGTCTTGTTCTGCGCGAGGGGGGCGTGATTCGGACCAACGGTTACCGCCAGAGAGACGGGGGCGCCCACACAACCCGCAGCGGTGGTCTCGATAACGGTGACATTCCCACCGGTGCTTCCAAACGAGACTTCAATCGAGGCCGTGCCCGCTCCCGCAGTGATGGATGCGTCGCCGGGCGCAGTCCAGGCATAACTCGAGCCGCTGGTCGGACTCACTGAGTAAACCCTGCCAGCCTGGCCAATGGCCGCCGCGCTGCTGCCGCTGATAGCTGAGGTCGTCGCGGGCGGGTTCACGATCACGCTGGTATTGCCCGCGGGTGAGGTGCTGCCATTAACTGTGGCAGTTACGGCGTAGATGCCACTCGCCGCCGTGGTCGCATTGGCAATCGTGGGATTCTGCACGTTCGCGGTGAAGCCATTAGGACCGGTCCAGGAGTAAGTGGCGCCGCTGATCGTCGAGGCCGTAAGACTCAAAGTCTCGCCCGCGCAGATGGGGCCGTTGTTGCCGGCGGTGGGTGGCTCAGCGGGGGTTCCCGTGATTTGCAGATCATCAATGACCCAGCGTTCGTTTGCGTGGTTATTCTTCATGATAACGCGCACCTGCAATTGGCTCACTGCCGGCAGCGAGGTAATGGTAATCGTGCTGTAACCATCGGTCGTACGGTTGCCGCTACCAGTTGGAGCAAACCCTGTCACGGTTCCGTCCCCGTCATAAACCGTGGCCGCGTTTCCGGTGCCGCCAGCGAAACTCCAGTAAACGCCATAGTTGATCGTCTTACCACTTACCCTCACCGTGGGATAGTAGTTGGCGCCATTATCGGGACTGATCTGGACTTCCACGTAGTCCCCATCATCAAGTCCGTTTGCGGAAGTGTTGACGGAAAAGGCCGCGAGCCGGAGGGTCAGTTGGGTGCCGGTGTAGCCGCTCGTGTTGATGGCGCTGAAGGTGAGTGTCTGCGTGCTACTATTGACCTGGTAGCCTCGCGTGCCGC
This sequence comes from Verrucomicrobiota bacterium, assembly GCA_035358715.1. Lineage (GTDB taxonomy): Bacteria > Verrucomicrobiota > Verrucomicrobiia > Limisphaerales > UBA8199 > UBA8199. The sequence continues at coordinate 41,247 of DAOPPX010000037.1, read as the reverse complement.
TGGTGTAGTAAGGAGAATTAGATGGGCGGTCGCCACCTGTCGAGCTGCCCGTTTGAATCGAGCCTCCGGTGGCGGAGTAGGCAACAGTGGGTGTTGCCGGGCTCGTCTCAAAGTCCTGAATCGCGATGATGGCTGCGTTGGCCGCTAGGCAGAGCCCGGCTAATGGGATGCCTGCGGCCAGAGCGAGAAACCGTCTGAATGTGAAGACTTGGAGCTTAAACGTCACGGGCTGCCTAGCAAACAACGCGGGCCGGAGAGGTCGGAGTATATCGCTATTCATAGCTAGTTGATTTGTGGTTCTCAATCAGCGCTCGGCTCTCGTAGCCAGAGAAGGCCAACCTTCCAGGTAACGGCAAACCAGCATGCGAATATTCATACCAACGCAGTGCGCGACGCAAGATGAAAGGCTGCGCCCCGGGTGCGGTCCCCCGGCTTCTTTCTCAGCCAAGTGAATTCAGACTCAACTCCGCGGCTGGCTTCCTTTCGCCGTCCAGCAGCACGACGAATTCTCCCTTGAGCGATCGTTGTCGGAGCAGCCGCAGCAATTCAGCGGGCTTGCCGCGCAGGTATTCCTCGTACTTCTTGGTTAGTTCACGCGCGAGGACGACCTGGCAGGCGGGGAAGACCTCGTTCAGCTCGGCCAGCAGCTTCCCGATGCGATAGGGCGATTCGTAAAACACAAGCGTCCCGCTGATGTGACGGAGGCGCTCCAGTTCCCGGCGTCGCGCCCCGGACTTGTGGGGCAGGAAGCCGATGAAATGGAATTCTGTGGCGGGCAGCCCGCTGGCGGTCAACGCCGCCACCAGCGCGCAGGGGCCGGGCACCGGTTCGACCCGCAGGCCCGCCGCAATGACCGCTCGCACCACCCGTTCGCCCGGGTCGCTGATGCCCGGGCTGCCGGCATCCGACGCCAGCGCCACCTTTTCCCCGCGCTGCAGCCGCTCGATGATTTCCCCGCTGCGCTGGACTTCGTTGAACTGGAAGCAGCTCAGCAGTGGTTTGGCGATGCCGAAGTGCTTCAGGAGCTGCCCGGTCCGCCGCGTATCTTCCGCGGCCACCACGTCGCACTCCTTGAGTGTCCGCAATGCCCGCAGCGTGATGTCCTCGAGGTTTCCAATCGGCGTTGCCACGAGGTAAAGTGTGCCCGGCGTAAGCGGCGGCAGGCTGGAGTTCATGATCCCGTTTCGACCTTCGGCGCGCAGATGCCGCACTGCCTACTTGATGATGCCGCGCTCGCTGGCCCGTACGAACTGCACGAGGTGTTGAATCTCAGGCAGCGGAGGCACTTCCTGCTCGATGCGGGCCAAGGCGTTGGACGTGGTCAAGCCTTCCCGGAAAAGGATTCTGTGGGCCTGCTTGAGGGCGGCTTGGGCCTCGGCTGACACGCCGTTGCGCTCCAGACCGACTTTGTTGATCATGCGCGTCTCGGGCGGGTTTCCTTCGACCAGCATGAAAGGCGCGACGTCCTGGGGGATGCGGGAGCAGCCGCCCACGATGGCCATCTTGCCGATGCGGCAGAACTGGTGCACCCCCGTCATCCCGCCCACCAGCGCGTAATCCTCCACAACCACATGGCCCGCCAGTCCGGCCATGGAGATAATGACGTGATTGCCAATCACGATGTTGTGGCCGATGTGAGTGCTGGCCAGGAGGTTGTTGTGCGAGCCGATGACCGTCGCCTCGCCGTCGCCGGTGGCGCTGTGGATGGTGACGCACTCGCGGATGGTGTTGTGGTCGCCAATCTCAGTGCGCGTCAGGCCGCCTTTCCACTTCAAGTCCTGCGTCTTGAGGCCGATGCTGGCGAAGGGGTAAATCTCATTCTGGCGGCCCAGCCGCGTGTGGCCGTCCACCACCACGTGCGAGTGCAAGTGGCAGCCGGGCCCCAACTCGACGTGCTCGCCGACGATGCAGTATGGCCCAATCTCGCAGTCGGAGCCGACCTTCGCCTTCGGATGTATGATAGCAGTTGGATGAATCATGGGACCTTTCTGTCCGGCACTAGGGTTCGGCCAGCATGAAGGTGACGGCCGCCTCGCTGACAACTTCCCCCTGCACTTTGCAGACGCCTTTGGCCTTGCCGATCTTGCCACGTATCTTGGTCATCTCCACCTCGATAACCAGCACATCGCCCGGGTGCACGGGCTTGCGCCATTTCACGTCTTCGGCCGACATAAAGTAGGCAATCTTGCCGGCGTTCTCCGCAGTCTTGAGCATGACAATGCCAGCTACCTGCGCCATGGCCTCGAGCTGCAGGACTCCCGGCATCACCGGGTGCCCGGGGAAGTGCCCCTGAAAGAAAGGCTCGTTGATGGTGACATTCTTGATGCCGACAATGTGGTTGCCTTCGATCTTCGCCACGCGGTCTACCAGGAGGAACGGATAGCGATGCGGCAGCAGCTTCATCACGCCCTGGATATCAAGGGCGCTGTCCTGTGCCTGCGTTTCATCGGCGACGGCGCGCGTGGCGGACGCAGCTCTTGGCGTGGCAGGGGGCGGGGAAAAGGCCTGCGCGGCGAGCACCGGCTTGCGCATCTGCGCGATAATTCGCCGCAGCAGTTCGCAATTTGCGGCGTGGCTGGGCTTGACGGCCATCAGGTGCCCGCGCAGTGGCCGTCCCAGCAGCGTGAGGTCGCCGATGATGTCCAGGATCTTGTGGCGGACAAACTCGTCCGGATAGCGCAGGGGTTCGGTGGTCAGGACCGCATCATCCCGAATGACCACCGCATTTTCCAGGCTGCCTCCTTTGATGAGGCCGTTGTTGATTAGGTACTCAATTTCCTCGTAGAAACAGAAGGTCCGGGCGTGTGCCAGGTCGCGTTCCCAGGTCGCGGGTGAGAGTTCGACGGTGTAGAACTGGGTAAAGCGCCCCTGTTTGTCCGCGCTCGTGCAGGAAATGCGGAACACCTCGTCGGGGAAAATGGTCATGACCGCTTCGCCCATCTCGAGCCGGATCGGTTCTGTCACCGCGTAGGGCTCCCGGCGTTCGTCCTGGGGCACGATGCCCGCCTCCTTGACCAGCCGGCAGTATTCTCGCGCGCTGCCGTCGGCGATGGGCGGTTCGTTGGCGTCGAGCTCGACCACTGCGTTGTCAACGCCGCAGCCGGCGAAGGTGGCCAGCACGTGCTCGACGGTGTGCACACGGGTATGGCCCTTGGCCAGAGTGGTCGAGCGGTTGTTCTCCACGACATTCTCCGCCAGCGCCTCGATCTCCGGCTTGCCCTCTAGGTCCACGCGCCGAAAACGGATGCCGGTGTTGGGCGCGGCCGGCAGGAAGGTCATAGTGACCCGGTTGCCGCTGTGCAAGCCGACGCCCGAAAAGCTGGCGGGACGATGTAGTGTTTGCTGCTGTACCACGCTCCGATTAAACAAATTGCCCGGCTGCTTGGCAAGCCGGGGAATATCTTCCTACCCCCCTATTGCCTTCGCAGGCCGGGCTTTGAAGAGCTCCATCTGCGGCTCTTTGAAGAGGTCGTAGTTCTTTAGGATGCGGATGATCTGAAGCAGGTCGGACTTCTCGTAGTTATGGTTGACCTGAGTCTGGCCGACCAGAGTCGCCAGAATGGTGTGGAAAGGGATCACCGCGTCAATGCTCTTGGAACGGAGCAGGGCGATGCTCTCGTCGCGGGCGGCAGCGGTTTGGGGCAGGCTCGGCACCACCAGCACCTTGAGCGGCGTGCCCTCTTTGCCGAAGGCCCGCGCTGCCTGCTGGAAGACCTTGGGCTCGACGAACCGGAAGATGGCTGGGGAGGCCTCCAGTCGCGAGGGGCTGAAGGTGTTCGTGTGCCACCCTCTGACCACCACAACCGCCCGCTCGATGAAGCGCAGGTCAGCCGAAGCAAGCACGAAGGGTAGCGCACCGGCGAGCGCCTCCGGATGGGGGTTGAACACAAAGAAGTCAATGTCGTCGTCCTCGCGGCGCTTCTGGCTGATGTACTTGCGGTGCTGGCGCACGAGGAATTCGTGCAGCTCGAAGTATTCGCGGACAATGGTTTCGCTGACAGCAGACATGTTAGGCGCTATGGGTTGAGGGTTTAGGGGCGCGCGTCCCATCTGTTTCGGGGCGGGCACCCTGTTGTCCGCCTTTGGGCCGGCTGGGGCGCCGCCGCAGACAGGAATATCCACGGTCCAACAAAGGTGATGAGCCATGTATAGAATCAAGGGTGCGCTCGATCAAAGCTGTCGGGACCCGCTGGCCGATTTCTACCGTGCCAATGCGGCGCGCGAGCACGAATGTGATTTCTCCACCACTGACTTTCTTGTCGAGCTTCATTGCCCCGAGGAGCTTGCGGCGTTTCGCGGTGTTCAGCTTCACTTGGGTAGGCAGACCAGCGCGTTGGAAGAGGTGGTGGATCCGTTCCACCTCGAACTCAGGCAGACCAAGCACGGCCGCCGAGAGCTTCGCCGCTGCAACCTGGCCGATGGCAATGGCTTCGCCGTGCAGGTATTGGCCGTAAGCGGAGATAGCTTCGAGGGCGTGGCCGATGGTGTGGCCGAAATTCAGGATGGCCCTGAGGCCGGTCTCGGTCTCGTCCTGGCGCACCACCTCTGCTTTGATCTCGCAGCAGCGGGCCACGACTGCCGCCAGACAAGCCGGCTCGCGCCGCAGGAGCCGGGGCAGGTCGCGTTCCAGCCTCTGGAAGAGGGCGGCGTCATAAATGATGCCGTACTTGATCACCTCGGCGAGGCCCGCCCGATACTCGCGCTGGGGCAGCAAAACCAGCGTGCGCAGGTCGCACAGCACCAGCCGGGGCTGGTGGAATGCGCCGACGAGGTTCTTGCCCGCCCTCAGGTTCACGCCTACCTTGCCGCCGACGGAGCTGTCCACCTGCGCCAACAGGGTGGTTGGCACCTGCACAAACGGAAGGCCGCGCAGGTAGGTGGCAGCCACAAACCCCGCTAGGTCGCCCACCACGCCCCCGCCGAGCGCGACGATGAAGGACTTGCGTTCCAGCCGCCGGGCCGCCAGTTGGTTATAGCAAGCTTCGACCGTGTTGAGGCTCTTGGCGGTCTCCCCGGCAGGGAGGGTGATCAGTTCGGCGGCGAAGCCCGCCTTCGCCAACGACCTCTGCGCAGTCTTGCCGAAACGCGGGGCGACATTGCGGTCGGAGATGAGGGCGCAGCGGCGGTCGAAGTTCAGCCGGGCACACTCATCGCCCAAACGGGCCAGCAGCCCCGTGCCAATCTTGATGGCATAGCTGCGTTGGCCGAGCGGTACCGTAACAATGCGCACGAGCTAAGCATAGAGGCTTCGCGCGCCGTGTCAAAACTCAAGCCAAAGGAGAGAAAGCCTTCCGGTGGCCTGGCGCCGGGGATTGCGGTAGGGGCGCCGGGCAACCGGCGTCCCTACCGCAATCCTCTGGCGCCGCCTTGCCGGATATTTTGCTTTTGCTTCGCATTGCCGCAACTATGCTGGACCACCATGAATCCGGTTGCCCTGATTACCGGCGCGTCGCGCGGCATTGGGCGTGGCATCGCGCTGGAGTTGGCAAAGGTCGGCTACGACATGGTCGTCAACTTTGCCAGCAACACCGCGGCTGCGCACCAGACGGCGGCGGATTGCCTCGCCGCAGCCCGGGAGGGGAACAAGAGCGTCCGGGTCGAGATTTGTCAGGCGGACATAGCAAAGGGCGAGGACCGGCACCAGCTCATCGGGTTTACCAGGGCAGTCCTGGGCCGGTTGGACCTGCTGGTTAACAATGCCGGCGTGGCGCCGGATGTTCGCGCCGATATTCTCGAAGCAAGCGAGGCGAGCTTTGACCGCCTTATAGATATCAACCTTAAGGGGCCGTATTTCCTCACACAGCTTGCCGCCGGATGGATGATCGAGCAGCGCCGGGCGAGCGTGCCGCCCGCCGCTTTCCGACCCAGCATCATTACTATCTCTTCGATCAGCGCCTACACCGCCTCGGTCAATCGAGGCGATTACTGTATGTCCAAGGCGGCCCTTTCCATGCTCACCTCCCTCTACGCCGCGCGCCTGGCCGAGCATGGCATTAACGTTTATGAGATCCGGCCGGGTGTGATCAGCACGGACATGACCGGACCGGTGAAGGAGAAGTATGACAAAATGATCGAGGGCGGCTTGACGCCCATCAAGCGCTGGGGCACGCCCGAGGATGTCGGCAAAGCCGTCGCCGCCATTGCCCAGGGCCTGCTGCCTTTCAGCACCGGGGAAGTCATCAACGTGGACGGCGGTTTTCATCTCAGAAGACTCTGATGCCGATCCGCATTGATACTCGTCTCACCGCGCAGAAACTGCTGCCTAAGATCGAGCGGCTGTTTGACCTCTCCGCGCAGAAGATACTAGGCCTGCAGAGGTCGTGGAATCCGTCGCAGGGAACACCCGTGGTGACGGTTCGGGGCAGATACGGCTCGCGCGCGTGGACTGATTGGACGCAGGGGTTCCAGTTTGGCGCGGCCTTGCTACAGTTCGATGCGACCGGCGAGAAGCGCTTCCTCGAACTGGGACGCCGGCAAACAATCCGGCAAATGGCGCCGCACGTATCGAGCATGGGGGTGCACGATCACGGGTTCAACAACATTTCGACCTACGGCAACTTGTGGAGGCTGATGATCGAGGGTAAGACTCCATTCAACGAACAGGAGCGGGACCTGTACGAGCTGGCATTAAAGGTCTCCGGAGCGGTGCAGGCGGCACGGTGGGCCAGGACTGCCGACGGAGCTGGCTACATCTACTCATTCAACGGGCCGCACTCGTTATTTGTGGATACCGTGCGGTCGCTGCGTTCGCTGGCGGTGGCGCACCGCCTCGGGCATGTGCTGCGGGGGGAACGCGATCAAAGCATTTCGCTGCTCAGGCGGCTACTGGACCACGCCGACACGACAGCCCGCTATAGTATCTACTACGGTAAGGGCCGTGACGCATTCGACGTGCGCGGCCGAACGGCCCACGAGAGCATCTTCAACCTCAACGACGGCAGCTATCGCTGCCCCAACTCGCAGCAGGGCTATTCGCCGTTCAGTACTTGGACGCGCGGTCTGGCGTGGGCCATTCTGGGCTACGCGGAGCAACTGGAGTTTCTGGGCACGCTGAACGGCAAAGAAGCAGGGCAGGGGACCCGCTCACCCGGAAGCCGGTCTGGCGCCGGGCGCGATATGGCCGCCAGCCGGGCGCTGTTCCTCGAAGCCGCCCGCGCCACCGCGGACTTCTACCTGGTCAACTCCTGCGCGGACGGCATTCCGATGTGGGACACGGGAGCGCCCAATTTGCACCGGCTGGGCGACTACCGCAGCAAACCGGCTGATCCCTTCAACCGCTGGGAACCAGTAGATAGCTCGGCCGCTGCCATCGCCGCGCAGGGCTTGGTCCGCCTCGGGAATTACCTCACTGGCCGGGGCGACGAGAAGAACGGCGAGCGTTACCGCCGAGCCGGCCTAACCGTGGCGAGCACCCTCTTTGACGATCCCTATCTCTCCACCAACCCTAGACATCAGGGCTTGATACTCCACTCGGTCTATCATCGCCCCAACGGCTGGGATTATGTCGCCCCCGGCGAAAAGGTGCCGAACGGCGAGAGTTCGATGTGGGGCGATTACCACGCCCGGGAACTGGCGTTGCTTCTGTTGCGCGAAGCCCGCTGTGACCCATATCCGACTTTCTTCGCCGCGCGCGACTGAGCCCCCTGCGGTGCGCCTCAAAGCGGCTCCGCGAAATATCTCGCGTTATTCCGGTTCGTCGGCCACAGGCTGGGGCTGGCGGGTGAGGAGTGAGTCGGCGGTATAGACGGCAATGCCCAGCCAGCAGAGGGAAAAGCTGGCGAGTTTGACCCGGTCGAGCGGTTCGCGGAAGACGACTACTGCGACCAATAGTTGCAGTGTCGGGCCGATGTATTGCAGGAAGCCCAGGGTGGAGAGCTTCAGACGGCGCAGCGCCGTGCCAAACATCAGCAGCGGCACCGCCGTGATGATGCCCGACAGCGACAGCACGCCCAGGGTCGAGACGGGCAGCGGCCGGGTGGGCACGACTGCCAGCGTCGCCAGGCTCATGGGGACCAGGAGCGTTGTTTCGATCAGCAGACCGTGCAGCGAGTTGACGTCCACAGCCTTGCGCACGAGGCCGTAGAAACCAAAGGTGCAGGTCAGCGAAACTGCTATCCAGGGAAAGCCTGGGCCGCGTAACGCCAGATTGGCGACGGCAACACCGGCAATGCCGACCGCTACCCACTGCCAGCCCCGGAGGCGCTCCCGGAGGAAGATCATTCCGAGCGCAACCGATAGCAGCGGGTTGATGAAGTAGCCCAGGCTTGCTTCCATGACCTGCTGGCTGCCGACGGCATAGATGAATATCAGCCAGTTCAAGGCAATGAGGAGCGAGCCAACTGAGAGGAGCAGCACTCTCCGCCGGTCGCGTAAGATGGGCTGAAAGGCATTCCATTCCCTCCGAGCTGACACCACGAGCGCCAGGAAAAGGGCGGACCATGCAATCCGGTGGCAGAGCACCAGCCAGGGCGGCAGGTCCGCCACCGCATGAAAATAGAGGGGAATCACACCCCACACAGTGTAAGCGCCTATGCCGTACGACAGACCCACTGACGAACTCCGACGGTTGGCGGGCAGCCGCGCGCTGTCCGCCGTGCCAGGTTTGTCTGCTCTTCGGGTCACAAGCCGCAGCCTAGCAAATGTCTGTGGCCCGACAATAGCTGACCGATCGGTGTCCAAGATTCTATTTTCCAAGCCATAGCCTCGGCGTTAAGGTTCGGCATGGCGCTGGTACGGATCTTGGTGGATGGCTATAGCCTGCTGTACAACTGGCCCCAATTGGCTCCGGGTCAGGCGCCGCATTCTGCCGCAGCTCGGGATGCGCTCATTTGGCGCCTCACGCAGTATCAGGACGCCACCGGCATCCCTGTGACGGTCTTCTTTGATGGCTCAGGTGCGCCCTCTGGCAGGCCAACTGCTGCATCTTCGGCAATGGTCGAGGTCCTTTACTCTCGGAAGGGAGAGACCGCAGATCAGATGATCGAGCGGGCTGTGCATCGTTTTGGTTCCTACGGCGAGGTTCTGGCCGTGACGGAGGATCACGCTGAACGGGATACGGTAATCGGTCTTGGTGGCAGCGCTGCCAGTTGCGGCAGTTTCATCCAGGACGTGGACCGTGCTTTGGCAGAACTGGGAGACGAGATTAGATATCATAACCGCCGAGAGCGGCATAGGTTTCAGCGGCGCAGAAAGGCTGCCGATCCAAATGAGTCGTGTGAGAAGACTAGATCAAGTTGACAATACAGCCGAAGGACGCAGTCACCGGAAGGGCGCTGCCTTCTGGTTGTGGCGGTGTGTGTTGGGGGCGGCTCTACTCATGATGGGGCAGCCTCAGCTCCACCTCCGAGCGCAAACCAACTCTGCCTACGCTGACGCCAACCGTTGCCTGCTTATTGTGGACACTTCGCGCGCCATGGAGCGGCGTAGCCAGGCCATGCTCGATGTGGTCCGCAATTTGGTAATGTCGGGGCTCAATGGGCAGTTGCGGCGTGGTGATACGCTGGGACTCTGGACTTTCAACCAGGAGCTGTATGCGGGGCGTCTTCCATTGCAGGTGTGGTCCACCGAAGACCGAGAGAACATTGCTACGCGCACAATTGCCTTTCTAAGGGCCCAGCAGTATTCAAAGCGGGCAAGTTTTGATAGCGTCCTGCCGGCGCTCGATCGCGTCGTTAAGAACTCTGAACGGATTACCGTGGTTCTTGTTTCAAGCGGTGAGGAGAAGATCCAAGGGACGCCATTCGACAGTCAAATCAGGGATTTTTGCCAGCGAGGGCGCAGCCAGCAACGCAAGGCGCACATGCCGTTTGTGACAATCTTGAGGGCGCAGAATGGCCGGTTGACCGATTACACCCTCAACATGCCTCCCGAGCCGTTGCGGGTTCCTCACTTGCCCCAGGTCGCGCAGGAGGTTGTCCAGAGCAAGCCCTCTGAATCCGGCCCCCGGGGTGAGACTAAACCGGCGGTGCTTCCCGGCCAAACCGGGCAGGTGGCCCGACCTCCGGAAACACCTGCGGCTAAGCCAGAGCCCGCGTCTGTCAAGCGCGAGGCGCTGGCGCCTCCGACGACAAAGGTGGATACCAACAAGTCTGCCGCGATCAAGACGCCCGAGGTCTCCACCGTCCCTGCCAACGTTCAGAAGGCAGAGCCGGCGCCGGTAGTGGAAAAGGCGCCTGTGTCGGAGCCACCGCCAAAACCAAAGCCGACATCACCGCCAATAGTTGAACACGCAGCCACACCGGCGCCGGCAGCGCCTGAGGGGATGGCTTCGCTCGCCGCCACGAGCACCAACCGGGAATCCGCCACCGCCGCAACGCCCACGCCCGCTCCGTCCGCCAAGCCAACATTGGCGCCGCCGCCCTCGTCTCCTGCAACAGAGGTGGTGGTGGCCGGCGTCCTGGCGACCGCCACCGGCGCCGTTTCCTCGCCGCCGCTCCCAAATCCAGTCGTCTCTCCTTCACCCACGACAACCGTTGCAGCCGTGCAGACCGCGACAGCCACGCCACCTGCACCCCTTACTTCGCGCAAGAGTCTTTGGATTGCGGCACTGGTTTTTGCGATACTCACGGTTGGCATCGTCCTCCTGCTCTTGCAGCGGGCGCGCAGTGCGCCGCGGGCCAGCCTGATTACGCGTTCGATTGACCGTCGGAAGAAACCGTAACGCGGCTTCAGGACGGGCAGCGAGTTGGACTTTGGCCGGACGGTGCGAGGAGCAGGACGCAAATCGCGCACAGCCGCCTGGTTGGGCGTGCTATTCCACTCGAAGCCACACTGTCTTCAGGTGAGCCGGCTCGGCTCGTGAAATGGGGAAGTCCAGCGGTTGCGGGACGTAGTGGCGCTGTACAATTCTCCGGCGCACCAGGCGGGTGGCCCGCTCGATGGCGGCGATGAATTCGCCAGGTGTCCATGTGGCGGCGTTCGTCGAGGCGAACAGGACTCCACCCGTCATGAGTAGTGGCAGCGCAGATGTTATGAGCTTCTCGTAGTCCTTCTCGGCGCGAAACACCCCGGATTCTTTCGACTGGGAGAAGGTGGGCGGGTCGAGAAGGATCACATGGAAGCTCCTCTTCTTCCTTTCCAGCCGCCGCAGCCAACTCAGGGCGTCGCCGTGTAGGAATTCGTGGCGTTCCGGATCGAGTTGGTTCAGCACGAAGTTGCGTTTCCCCCACTCCAAGTAACGCTTCGAGAGGTCAATGCTGGTAACGCGCGCCCCGGCCCGCGCCGCGCAGACAGAGAACCCGCACGTATAGGCAAACGCGTTGAGCGCTTCCCAGTGCCGGTGGACGTGTGCCGGAGGGACAAGTGGGAAGCCCGAGGCAACATGCCGGCTGAGCAAGCGACGGCGGTTGTCACGCTGATCGAGGAAAAGCCCTATTGAATAGCCTTCGGCAAAGCTAACCTCGTACGCCACGCCATTCTCGCGAACAGCAAAACGTTCTGTGGCAGGCTCCCCGAAAACAAGCTGTGGCGATGCCGCGATGCGCTCGGCTTGCCCCGGCTGTCGTGTCAAGAGTTTGTGATACACTCCTTGAATGGAGAATGCTCCGGCTAAGCGCTCTAGCTCCTTTCGCTGTGCCGCAGTCAGCGGGGACTCGCTTTCTGAAAGCAGGAAGGCTCCCACGCGATCAATGTGCCAGCCGGGACGCCCGTCGCTCGCGCCGTGAACAAGCCGATATGCAGTCGTTTTATCAGCCTCGATCGTCGCTTGGCGCAAGGCAAGGCGGTGCAGGGGACCTGTGAGCCAGGGCAGGTCGTAGGCAGCTTCCGCAGCCCGGGCGCATTGGTCGTTTCTCGGCCGGTGCTCGATGGGAGCGGAGAATGTCATGTCTTCGCCTGACACGGGGTGCTTCAGCCGCAATTCTGCTGCATGGAGGTAAACTCGAGGCGCTGGCGTGCCTCCATACAACGTGTCCCCTAATATCGGAATCCCACTCTGCGCGGCATGAACTCGAATCTGGTGAGTGCGTCCGGTCAGCGGCTCGGCTTCAAGCCAGTGCCAGCGGCCGCCGGTTCTGGATTCTGCGTTCTGCATTGTGCACTCTCGGAACCGGGTTTCGGCGGCATCGCCCCCGCGGTGCGATGGGCGGCTAATGTATTTGTCGCCTGTCCGAACCAGCGCGCTATTGACCTCGAACCCCTTCTTACATACCGGACGGTCCGTCAGCAGCAGATACCTCTTGCGCACCGTGCGCGCGGCAAACTGCGCGGTGAGTGAGTGGTTAGCCAGCGGCGTCTTCGCGAAGACCATAACGCCGGAGGTCTCTTTGTCGAGGCGATGAATAGTGGCCAAGGTTGCCCACCGGGCCTCGCGGTGGCGCAGCCAGTCATAGATACCTTCGCCGGCGTAGGGGCTGGGTGCGTGCGTGTTCAGGCCGGCCGGTTTGTCAACCACCAGCAAGTGCTCATCCTCGAATACCAGGCACGGCAGCACAGGACAATAAGAGCAAGTTCCCACCAATTGGGAAAGGGCTTAACCGCGACCGTCTTGGTGGCGGTCCCTTTGCGTGTGGCCCGCTTCGTTCACGGCTGTGACTTCGCGGCTCGGACACCGGCTCTTGACCAGCTCCTCGAGGACGACGGGTCTGCGGTTGTTCACCAGAAAATCCAAGCGCCCTTCCAGACCACCCAAAGGCCAAGCAGACAGTTGGTGATTGCGTGGGCGGTCATCGCATCGCCCAGCCGATTCTTGTGAATCACGAGCCATTGGTAGGCCAGGCCGCACAATATGCCCGCCAGCCAGCGATCCGGGTGCAGGAAACCGAAGATGGCTGAGGTGACTACAAAAGAAAGCCCGTGGAATTGGCCGAGCGGCATGGCGCGAAAATCGGTCTTCACAAGCACCCGGTAGAGGAAGGAGCGGTAAAAGACCTCCTCGATCGGCGGCACGACGATGGATGAGCCTGCGATGCGGACCACCACATAGAGCCATGCCAATGCGGACCCCTCGCCATATTTCAGGTGCGGATTCCAGCCTGCATCCTCCACCTCGCTGAGCCTTGGGTACAAGCCGTCAAGCCCCACCCAGATGACGAAGATCGCCACACCCACCAAGACCGCCTCCCAACTCAACTTCCAGCGCATCTCCGTCACAAAGGCCCGCATTTCCCAGATCAGCCATGCGCCTGCCAGAGTCTTGAGAAGATAAAGCCAATACCGCGAGGCCTCGCCCAACTGCCCCTGGAAGACGGTGAGCATGACGAAAATCACGAACGGGGCGACTCGCGCGTATTCCGGCGAGCCTTCAAACTTGCGACGAAGGTATGTCATTGACAGCTAATCATCTTGGTATCCTCAACCCGCGCCAAGCGAAAAATGGGCAAGGGTGACGTGACGACGTGACGGCACCGGAGTTTTGGGGTATTCATGGGGGTGCGATGAAGCAAACCAAGCGTTTGAAAGGTGTCTGTGCCGAATGTGGCGGCCCAATCGAGTTCCCGGCTGAACTGGTCGGCACCACGGCACAATGCCCTCGCTGCAAGAGACAGACCGAATTGCATCTGGCACCGCCGAAGGAGGAGCCGACAGTCTCGCGGAGGGTGATCGTTTGCACCATCATCGCGACGGTCCTGCTCATCGCAAGCCTGGTCGCCGTGGTGGTGGGGCTAAAGCACTTTGAAAAGCTGGCGGCGAGCCAAAAGCAGAAGGCTGCGGGCGCGGAGACCGTCGCCGCGACGAATACCCCAGGCCCGGAGAAGCGATAGACCTCGCGTCACAGTTCGCGCAAGGCGGCGGCGATGGGCAGTCGGGCGCCGCGCAGGGCTGGAAACAGCCCGCCAATCAGGCCAATGAACACAGACCACAGAACACCCTGTGCCAGCAGTTCGGGCGTCACCGCGAACGCAAAGGTCACCTGGCTGAAGCTGTTCCAATTCATCGTGGAGGTGTGCAATCCGTTGAATGTGAGGTAGGCAACAACAGCTCCGGCAGCACCGCCGATGAGCGCCAGCGTCAGCGATTCAATCATCACGGAGATCACGACCGCCCCGCTGCCAAATCCCAGCGCGCGCAGGGTCGCGATCTCGCGCGTTCGCGCCGAGACCGAGCTGTACATCGTGTTGAGCGCACCAAAGACCGCCCCGATGGCCATCAGGAAGGCGATGAGATAACCGAGCGTGCGGATCAGGCGCGTTACGGCGGTTGACTGCTGCGCGTAATACTCTGTCTGGCGGAGCACCTTCACATTTAGGCGGGGGTCTGTCGTCAGCGCGTCCTTGAACTCCTGAAAGGCCTCAGGAGAACTCAGCTTCACGTGTACTGACTGAAAGGTGTCGCCGCGTTTGTAGGCGGATTGCAGCACGCTGGCATCGGTCCATATCTCCGATTCCGCAGTGCCGCCTCCTGCGGAGAAGACGCCTACGATTGGGCACTCGCGCTGCCCAACGCGGAGATTGCTGCCCAGGTCCAGTCCGGAGAACTCGCTGGCAGCGCCCACGCCAATGATGACCTCGTTCCTGCCCCACTCGAACATGCGCCCGCCCTGGATTTGCAGTTTGTCGCGCACGCGAAGCGCGGCGTGTTCGACCCCGCGCATCGGCACATTGGCGTCGGTTCCCGTCGAGCGCTTGGGCAGATTGATTAGGACGTAGAGTTCCGCTGACGCCAGAGGACCTTCGTCGGTGCGCGCGACGCCGGGCGCGTCTGCGACCAGGCGAGTGCTTGCACGCAGCAAACCGCTGACCATTTCGCTTTCGGCGCCACTGCGGAGAACGATCGCCGCATCCGGCGCGCCGGAGCACTGCAGCGCCCGCTGGAACCCGACGCCCATGGAAAGAACGCCGACCAACACCGCGACGACACCGGCAATGCCGATCACCGCTGCCGCGACGGAGCCCCGCCGTTGAGCGATGCTCAGCAAGCCGAACTTGGTGACGGAGGCGACCTGCGAGAACCAGTTAATCGGTCCGGCCATGCTTGCTCACATCCTTCTCAGGGCGTCTGCGACCCGAAGGCGCATCGCCTGCAATGCGGGGAAGATCCCGGCCAAAACGCCGAGGGCCGCGCTGAGTGCGACCCCGATGAGCACGTCACCCTTCGGGAAAAAGAACAGCGGCAACATTCCGCCAGTGGGATCTCCCCGCGCAATGAGTAACCACGCCAATCCAATGCCAAGCCCGCCACCCAGCAGCGCCAGAAGGCAGGACTCTGCCAGCACCAACCCCAGCACCTGGGCACTGGTAAAACCCATCGCTTTCAAGGCGCCCAGTTCCCCCGTCCGCTCCCGCACCGCCTGGCTCATGGTGTTACCCGATACCAGCAAAATGGTAAAGAAAACGGCGCTCAGGATCGTCGCCGTGATCAGGGTGATGTCCCCAATCTGCTTGGCCCATGCCTGTAGAAATGCTCCCTCCGGCTCGGTCTTTGTCTCCGCCGCAGAATTCTCAAATTCCTGGTCAACCAGTTTGGCGATTTCAGCTGCCTGTGATGGGTCGTTTACCTGGACCATGTACCATCCCACTTGCCCCTTGTTCCACACGCGGGCCTCATCAAAGTAATCATAGTGGAAGAACAGCAGGCTTGTATCCGTTCCCTTGTCTCTGCCGTCATAGATTCCCACGATGTCAAGTTCCCACAGGTGGCTCCCGTCTGCCTTGGGCCAGATCGAGGATTGGAGGGGAATCCGGTCCCCAATCTTCCATTGGAACCGTTCGGCCGTCTTTCGCCCCACGATTGCTCCGGTGCGCGTCGTCAGCCAGGCCTCCTTCTGTTCCGGTGCCAGGAGATACTCAGGATACATCGCCAGATACTCCTCGGGCACGACCGGCATTTGCGGAAAGAAGTTCTTTGAATCCTGGTAAACGCCGCCGAACCACGATTCGTGTGTGGCCAGAGCTACTCCGGGGATCCGCTCCATCCGCAACTTGTACGATTCGGGCAGGGACTGGATAATGGAGATCTTGTGGCGCGTAACCAGGCGGTTCTGCCCGGCCATGGAGACACCGCCCGAAAGCGCCTGCCGGATGGCGCAAAGAAGACCGAACAGAATGAACGCCACCACAATCGAGAGCAGCGTCAGGACGGTGCGGAGCTTCTTTCGCTTCAAGTTGCTCCAGATCAGATGCAAGAACTTCACCGGACCTATTGAGTGGCCAAGGCTGCCTGCTGGGCGGCCAGGAGATCGTGCACGCCGGCCTTGCCCAAAGAGAGCATTTCGCCAAGCTGCGTCTCGCTGAAAGTAGCCTCCTCGCCGGTGCCCTGCAACTCAATGAACTCGCCGCAGGAGTCCATCACCAGGTTCAGGTCAACTTCCGCCTCCCCATCTTCCATGTAGCAGAGGTCCAGCAGCGCCTGCTTCTTGAAGATGCCGACGCTGACCGCCGCGACGGCGCGCCGCAGTGGATTTTCCGGCAGCTTGCCGCCCGCAACCAACTTGCGCATCGCCAGGGCCAGCGCCACGTAACCGCCGGTAATCGCCGCCGTGCGCGTGCCGCCGTCGGCTTGCAAAACATCGCAGTCTACCCAAAGCGTGCGTGTGCCCAGTTTCTCCAGGTCTATGGCGGTGCGCATTGCGCGGCCAATCAACCGCTGGATCTCCTGGGAACGCCCATCAATCTTCCCTTTGGTGCTATCGCGCTGTTTGCGCTGCAGAGTCGAGTAGGGGAGCATCGAGTATTCAGCAGTGATCCAGCCTCCACTGACGCCCTGCTCCTTCATCCAGCGGGGCACTGTCTCCTCGACCGTGACGCCGCAAATAACGCGCGTGTTCCCCCACTCGATCAGGGTTGAGCCGGCCGCATAAGGGGCGACGTTGTTCTGAAAGTGGACGGGGCGCAATTGATTCGGCAGACGCCCGTCCACGCGGGCCAAGGGAGTAATGATTGCTGCTTGAGGCTGCGCCATAAACAGGGGGCAGGGTAGGGAAGCGTTCCACAGGAAGCAACGACGAACATTGACACCCGGCCGGCGTGCGCGGGGACATCCAGCTCGCCGGTGTGGCAGCGACGTCTCGCCGAAAGGCAGGTGTTTGCGCGAGAGGGGACGCCTCGGCTGGCCGTTCTCGATAGATTGTCAGGACTGTTACACCCCTGGTCACTGTGGGCACCAGAGGTCCATCTCTGGAATGGCCTGCAACCGCAGTCTTGCGGCAGCGAGGAGTTCCGTCACACTTCCCGCTACTGTGCGCGGTCAATGGAGGCGAAGATATCCTCCAAACTGTTCAGAGGGGCTTCCTTCCGGGGGTTAAGCACCTGGCGCAAGTAGGTGATGGCATCGGGAATCGTCTTGACGGATCGCGGCAACGTTGCGGCACTGGCGTTCGGGTGTCCGCCGCCCTGGAGCTTCTCGGCGATCTTGACGGCCTGGCCATTGCGGCTGCGGAGGCTGGCGATGACGACTCCATTGCCGCGGCGAAACAGAGTCAACAGCACTGGATACCTTGTTGCTCCTTGTTCGAGGAGCTGATGGACAATCAGATTGGTATTACCGATGACTGTGTCCACAAAGCCCAGTTGCGGCGTGATTTCGCTGACGTTCTCCCGGGCCCACGCAAAGCCCAGCGGGTCTTCGATGTTGCGTTTGACCTCCATGACGCGGAGCAGGGGATTATTGAGCAGCTGCTCAATCTGTCCGCCAATCAGGGCGTGGAGGTTCCAGAACTGGTAGTGCTTGACCAGGTTCGCGTAGTCGCTGGCTAGGATGAAGTCCGGGTCGTCTTCGAGAAAGAGGTCTCCCACATTGGTTAGATGCACCAGCCGGTCCAGCGCAGGCGAGGCCAAGCCCTGCTGCTGGCACAACTCATAACAGAGGAGCGCGGCTGACTTGTTCAGGCCGGAGATAAACAGGGCGTTCTTGGGAGTCGTGTCCGTGGGGTGATGGTCAATGATGGCCCAGTTTGGCCGGTCCATGCGGGGCTCATAGGTGAGGTCGGCAACCCAGGCCGACTTCTCGCGCAGGTCCCGCTGGCGCCAGTTGTGGTAGTTGTAGGCCTCGAGGCGAACCTCCGCATCGAAGAGCCTGCGCGCCAACCGCTGCAAGAGCACGCCGGACACCAGCCCATCGAGGTCGCTCTCGTGGGTGATGATCACTTCCGGCTTCGGCAAGGAATTCGTCATTGCTTACACCTTAGCCGAGGCAGCGCCTGCTGGCCAGTATGGAATTCGCAGAGAGATTTCTGCCCGCCTCACTTGACAAAGGCCCGGTGAGGCGAACAAGAATGTGCGTGCTCCTATGATTGTTCCATTTCATGTGAATTTGAAGGATCAGGTCGCCGTGGTCACCGGCGGGGGCGGCATCCTGTGCAGTGTGCTTGGGGACGCATTGGCGCAGTGTGGCGCCAAAGTCGGCATCCTGGACCTGAAGCCGGAAATGGCGCAAAGAGCCGCCGACGCTATCACCAAGGCCGGCGGCGTTGCCAAAGCGTTCGCCTGTAACGTGCTGGAGAAGGAGAGCATCGAGCGGGCGCACGCCCAGGTCAAAGCCGCGTTCGGGCCAGTGGACATCCTTATCAATGGCGCTGGGGGCAACCACCCCAAGGGCACGACATCCAGGGAGTTTCTCTCGCGCGACGACCTGACGGCGAAGAAGGAGGGCGTGGTGACGTTCTACGATCTAACAGTCGAGGGCATCCAGTTTGTATTCAACCTGAACTTCCTGGGGACCTTTCTGCCGACGCAGGTCTTCAGCCGGGACATGGTGGAAAAAGGGCGCGGCCACATCATTAACATCTCTTCGATGAACGCCTTCAAGCCGCTGACCAAGATACCGGCCTACAGCGCGGCCAAAGCGGGCGTGAGCAATTTCACCCAATGGCTGGCGGTGCATTTCTCGAAGACAGGGGTGCGCGTCAACGCCATCGCGCCGGGGTTCTTCCTCACAGACCAGAACCGCAGGCTGTTGACACAGCCGGACGGCTCGCTGACGCCCCGCGGCAACACAATTACCTCCCACACCCCGCAAGGGCATTTCGGGAAACCGGAAGATCTGGTCGGCACGTTGTTGTGGCTGCTCAGCGACAACGGGTCGGGATTCGTTACAGGGCAAGTCATTGCGGTGGATGGCGGCTTCAGCGCCTTCAGCGGTGTGTGAGCGCCTGCGGCAAGGACACTTCGCACAAGCGTCTGTCATGGGCCTGCGCCCGGACGCTTTGGTGATGCGTCACCACTTGCTGGCAGCCTGGCAGGCGTGCTAGCGTAATTCGAGTAGCGAACTATGGCGACATACTTTGCGCGTGGGGGTGCAGGGGACGAAATCAGCACCGCTGAGAAGCAGAGGGCGTTGGCGGGAGCCCTCAAGGTCATTGGGCGACCGCTGCGGAAGGTGCTGCTTCTCCCGCCCGATCACACGCGCCTCAACTCGGATGCCGGGGAACTCACACGCCTGCTCTATAGGTTGCTCTCGCCTAAGGCCAAAGTGGACATCATGCCCGCGCTGGGCACTCATTCCCCTATGACCGAGGGGCAGTTGCGCATGATGTTTGGCAGGAGCATCCCGCTTGTCCGATTTAAGGTCCACGATTGGCGCAACGGCATTCGCCGTGTGGGAGAAGTGCCCGGCAGACTCATTCGTGAATGGTCGGGAGGGCTGGTGGATTACAGCGTCCGCATCGAAGTCAGCAAGCTGCTGTTCGTCGGCTACGACCTCATCCTCTCGGTCGGCCAGATTGTGCCGCACGAAGTCGTGGGCATGGCCAACTACACCAAGAACGTCGTCGTCGGCGCCGGGGGCTCGGACATTATCAACAAGTCACACTTTCTGGGCGCGGCATTCGGCATGGAGCGCATGATGGGCCGCATCGAGACGCCGGTGCGCCGCCTCCTGAACTACGGCGTCGAGACTTTCCTGCGCGACCTGCCCATCGTTTACGTCCTGTCCGTGATGGAGAAGAATCAAGCGGGGCGGGGCATGATCATGCGCGGGCTCTACGTTGGCGACGACATGGAGACATTCACGCTGGGCGCGCGCCTCTCCCAGAAGGTCAACCTGAATCTCCTGGACAAGCCCCTGAAGAAAGTGCTCGTGTTCCTCGACCCGCACGAGTTCAAGAGCACCTGGCTCGGGAACAAGGCCATCTATCGCACGCGGATGGCTCTGGCCGACGGCGGCGAACTCATCGTCCTTGCACCCGGCCTCAAAGAGTTTGGCGAAGACACCGAGATAGACCGCCTGATCCGGAAGTACGGCTATCGCGGGACGCCCAGGACCCTGGCCGCTGTCAAGGCCAACGCTGAGTTGCGCAACAACCGCAGCGCCGCCGCGCACCTCATTCATGGCTCCAGCGAAGGCCGCTTCCGAATCACCTACTGTCCCGGCCCGGGTATGACCCAGGAGGAAGTGAGGTCTGTGGGACTTGCCTCGGATGACCTGGAGCGCGCGCTCAGACGTTACAGGCCGGACCGGCTCAAGGACGGCTTGAACCGTTTGCCTGACGGTGAAGAGATATTCTACATCAGCAACCCGGCTTTGGGTCTTTGGGCTTTGAAGAGCCAATTCGCCGCGTGAGCGAGAGATTTGTCTTTCAACTTTGCCGGTCTCTGCGCAGCATGCCGCCTGGTTCTTGAACCCGGGTTGACGGACGTAGGATTCGATTTCCCGCCTCCGGTGTTCCACCGCAACATGAAACGAACGCATCATTGTAACGAATTGCGCCCGGCGCACATTGGACAGATCGTGACGGTCGAAGGCTGGGTCCACTCGCGGCGCGACCTGGGTGGCCTGATCTTCATTGACGTGCGAGACCGCGAGGGGCGCACGCAAACCGTGTTTGATCCTTCAGACCTGCCAAAGCCGCTGTTTGAGGAGGCGGCTGCGCTGCGCAGCGAGTGCGTGGTCCGCATCACCGGCAAACTGCGGGCGCGACCCGAGGGTACGAACAATCCCAAGATTTCGACCGGGGAAGTCGAGGTTATGGTCAGTGGCCTGGAAGTCTTGAATGTGGCCGAAGTCTTGCCATTCCCGGTGGATGACCCGGAAGTGGCCAGCAAAGTGAACGAAGAGCTGCGGCTGAAATACCGTTATCTGGATATACGCCGGCCCGAGATGGCCCGCAACCTCCGCGTTCGCAGCAAGGTAGCCGCCGCCACGCGCGGGTTCATGGACGAACAAGGCTTTCTGGAAGTCGAGACGCCCATCCTCTTCAAGAGCACGCCTGAAGGCGCGCGCGAGTTCCTCGTGCCGAACCGCCGCGACCCGGGCACGTTTTACGCGCTGCCCCAGTCACCGCAGCAATTCAAGCAGATTCTTATGGTCGGAGGCGTCGAGCGCTACTACCAAATCGCCCGTTGTTTCCGCGACGAGGACCAGCGTGCCGACCGGCAGCTCGAGTTCAGCCAGATTGACATCGAGATGTCGTTTATCGAGCGCGAGGACATCTACACCCTGATCGAGGGCCTGCTCAAGCGCATCTGGAAGTCGGCGCTGGACCTTGATATTCCCACGCCCTTCAAGCGGCTCACCTTTCAGGAGGCGATCAACCGCTACGGCAGTGACAAGCCCGACACCCGCTTCGGCATGGAGTTAGTGGACTTCACCGAGGAGTTCCGCAACAGCAAGTTCAAGATCTTCAGCGGCGCTATCGCCAATCAGGGCGTCGTCAAGGCGATCAATGCCAAGGGGCTTGCCTGCGTCACGCAAGGTCAAATGGACACCATGACCGAATACGCCAAGGGCTTTGGCGCTAAAGGCCTGGCCTACATCAAGGTTGAAGGCGGCGAGTGGAAGTCACCCATCGTCCGGTTCTTCAGCGACGCCGAGAAAGCGGCGCTGACCGGCAAGCTCGGGATCCAGGAGGGCGACTTGATCCTCTTCGCCGCTGACCAATGGCTCACGGCTTGCGAGATCCTCGGAAGAATTCGCGTTTACTGCGCTGATGTGCTCAAAGGCCAGGGGAAGCTTGCCATCGCCGCCGACCGGTTCGACTTCCTCTGGATCGTGGATTTCCCGCTGCTCAGCTTCGACAAGGAGCAGAACCGCTGGTATTCCAGCCATCACCCGTTCACCGCGCCTGTGGCGGAAGACGTTTCCATGCTCAAGACCGACCCCAGGAAGGTTCGTGGCCAGCACTACGATGTCGTGGTGAACGGCGTCGAGTTGGGCGGCGGCTCAATCCGTATCCACCGGCCCGACGTGCAGAAGACCGTCTTCGAAGATGTGCTGCAGATTCCTCCGGATGAAACCAAACTGCGCTTCGGCTACATGCTCGATGCGTTCCGTTATGGCGCCCCGCCGCATGGCGGCATTGCCCTCGGCTTAGACCGGTTGATCGCCATTCTTTGCGGCACGGCGAGCATCCGGGACGTGATTGCGTTTCCCAAGACCGCCAAGGGCACTTGCTTGATGACCGAATCACCGTCCCCCGCCTCAGGACGCCAGTTGCGCGACCTGCACCTCGAAGTTAAGGCGGCAAAAAAGGAATAGGCGCCGGCTGACGGGCATTTTGCTCACCTCCCCGGCCTGGGCGGGAGCATTAGGTGACAAGCCCCGAGCGCGCCCGCTGCGAGTTGCGCGCAAGTCTTGCCGGACTAGGGTTTCCGGGCCAGCGCGCGCAGCGCGATTGTCTTCCACATCAATGCCGTGTTGTCCGTAATGAGGCCGTCCACGCCCATATCGAGCAGCTTGTTGGCGGCTGCCGGTTCGTTAATGGTATAGACCCACACCTTCAGGCCGCGTTGATGTGCTTGTTGCACCGCCTCGGGTGAGACCCTGTCGTTCCAGACGGCGATTTTCGCTCCGGTCTTCTGCAGTTCGTCCAGCCAGGCGGGGCTTAGCTCCTTGGCCATGCCCATTGGCTTGTTGCCGTTCGACAGATGCGCCGGCGGGCCGAGCGCGCCAAGCACCTGTTCGGGCTCCATCTCGTGAAAGGTCCGCAAATACTCCCAATCGAAAGCCTGCACAATCACCTTGTTGATCAGCCCTTTGTCGCGCAGCAGCCTGATGCAGTCGGGCGGCGCGCCTGCCTTGCGCTCGATCAGGGTTACACCGCTGGCTTGGATCATGTCGAGCGCGTCCGTTAGCAGGGGGATTGGCGTCCCGGCATACTTAGGGGCAAACCACCCCCCCGCATCCAGGCTCTGAATTTCAGCCGCGGTCCTCGTCGCCACCTTGATCTTCTTCTCCGCCCAGCGGTTGGTCGCGTCGGTGGTGCGGTCCAGGTCGGCGTCGTGGATCACGACCATTTTGCCGTCCTTGGTATGATGATAATCCAGTTCCACGAGGTCCGCGCCGGCAGCCAGGGCGAGTCTAAAGGATGGCAACGTGTTCTCCGGCGCAACCCGACAATAACCGCGATGGCCAACCACCAGCGGTCTTTGGCTGGCGATGAGGTCCAACGCCGGCAAGTTTTCTCCCAGGGCATTCATGTTCAGAGTGGCAAAACTCAGGCTGACCGCCGAAACGACCTTGAGCAAGCTTCTCCACGAGGATATTGGCTTCGTTCGCACTTGCGAACCATGCGCCAGCCTCCTAGCATGCGCAAGCGCAAACCCAACCAAGGCAAGGCCATGCGGTACAGACATGTCCATTTCTGACAGGGGCACCTGACCACCATCCCTCTCTCGCCCACCGCCCAAAGGACGAAAGCTTGGGAAACTGTCCAATTATTGGACACACTCCCTTGCGTAAACCTTGGCAATCGCAGTTTCCCGCCAACCAGCCTGAGCACCCCGCCACGGCGCATCTACGCAATCCGCGCCAATCCGAGCCAGAGTGTCGCCCTCCTGTCGCCGTGTACAAGGGGTGTACACCGGATGCACGAGGGATGCTCACCGGCTGTACAGGAGAAGACCCTATGTGCACCCTTGGTACTTCCCTGGTACACCCCTTGTACACGGCGCTAAGTGACGGGGGCAGGGTGAGAACCCCTGCGAATGTCTCGCAGGGGACACAGGCATCGTTGAATGGACTTCTTCCTACTGGGCCGCTTGGGGTTGGGCCGCAGGAAGCCGGGTGGCACCAAAGTGCTATGTACATCAGGTTGCGGGTCGCCGCGCCCCGTTTTATAGTTAGTTATGCTGGGCAAGAGGTCGTCAACACTGCCTGGAGGATCCTGTTCGGCCTGCGGTTCCGCCTGCCGCTGGCGCACAGGGCGGGGGGGGTGTCGTCTTACCCTGGCGGTGCCTACCGCTCCCCAGGAACAAAGGTGGGGGGTTACTGGCTTCTATCCCTTTGTATGAGCGCACATCCGTCCAAACCTATTCGTGTCATTCTGGCGGACGACCATCCGATTGTCCGCGCAGGCATTCGCGAGGTGCTTAAGGAACTCGCTGGCGTGGAGGTAGTTGGCGAGGCCAGCGACGGTCGGGAGGCGATCGAGTTGGTGAAATCCCTGCATCCGAACGTCGTGTTCATGGATATATCCATGCCCAACCTGAATGGTCTGGATGCCACAGAGCGAATCGTCAGGGCCTTTCCGCGGGTGCGGGTGATCATCCTTTCCCGTCACGAGAACGAGGTGTATTACTGGCGCGCCCTGCGAGTGGGAGCCTCGGGCTACCTGCTCAAGCGGGCAGCCATTGGGGAACTGGAAGCGGCCCTGCAACGCGTCGCCGGCGGAGGAATCTACCTCAGCCGGGAAATCGCGTCTCACCTCCACCAGGGGGCTTTCTCGATTCCGGCGCCAACTGCCGACCACCCGGTTGAGCGGTTGAGCACGCGTCAGCGCGAGATTCTCCAGCTCATTGCCGAGGGGCAGACCACTAAGGCCATTGCTCTATCCCTTAATATCAGCGCCAAGACCGTGGAATACCACAGGGCGAGGCTGATGCGGAGCCTCAAGATATTCGATATTCCGGGGTTGGTCCGTTTCGCCTTGCGATCAGGATTGATATCGCAGGAAGTCTGAATTGCGGCCGCCAGGGCCTCGAATGCTGCAGGGCATATCCACCGCAACCACCATAGCCTGTTCAGCCCGACTTCGGGATAATACCACCGATTTGGGACAAGGGATTTCCTTGGGCCGATTTGGGTATGTTCCGGTTGCGCTATCTGCACAGGGGGTGTTAGACGATGAGTATGCGTTCGTGCCCACATGCACCCGAGAACCAGACCGCGATTTCGGCGGCCTGTCCCCAGTTTGTCAACCCCCGGAAGCACTCCTTTCGGCCAAGTCGTGTTTCGAGAGTGATCCAAAGCTGCCGGGCCGGCGGCAGGTTCGGCAAACATGGCGGGCCGTTTGGCTTTGGCTGTTGGCTCGGGGTTGCGCTCTACGCCGCAGCAATCAGCGTTGCCGCGCAAGAACAAGGCAGTGTGACTTTGGCCTGGGATCCCAGCCCCAGCAGCGGCATCAGCGAGTACCGGCTCTATGTGGGGCCGGCCACGCGCACCTATACGAATTGCATCGCGGTGGGCAACCTGACGACCACCAGAGTTACAAACCTGGTTGTCGGCGCGACCTACTTCTTTGCCGTAACGGCCTGTGATGCTAGTAAGGCGGAGAGCGACTTCTCGAATGAGATAAGCTATACTGTTCCGCTCCCGCCAAACAATGGCCCAGCGCAGCCTCCGTCCACTAATGCCCCAAGGGTGATGATCCAGGTCCAGAATGTGTCCACTGGCCCAGTTGTCCTGAGCGGGACAGGCCAAGCCGGTGAGACGTATCGAGTCCTCTGCTCAGAGGACTGGAGGGTTTGGAACGTGATTGGAGTGGTGACGGTGAACAGCAACGGCGAATTCAGCTTCACAGATCCCGCCGGCACCAGCCGTCCAAGCCGTTTTTATCGTCTCCAGGCTGTGATGCCGCCCAAGGTTCAAATCAACGCTCCGGTTGGAGAAGCCGTTATTCTCAAAGGGACAGGCGAGAGCGGCCAATCATACAGCGTGCTCTCATCGCAGGACTTGAAGACGTGGGCCGCAATTGGCACGGTGACAGCGAGCGCGACGGGCTCTCTTGTGTTCACTGACACTTTCGCCCACAGCCAGCCAGGCAGGTTCTATCGCTTGCGCTGCCCGTAAGGCTGGCGCGCAAGGACGTCGCCAGCTTGCTGGTTTGGGTGCGGAGGCGGGGCGCATTGGTGTGTACGGCACCGGGCGCGTTCACTGGCCAAAAAGATTCAGTGACTTCACGCTGCCAATGTGCTAGAAGACGGCGCAGAGTCTTTGAGCAGTATCCAAAACATGAAAACCAGGAATTCTCTCTCGCCCAAAACCGTTTGCGTGGTCTGCAGTGGCGACCTGCGGCTTTCGGCTAATCAACAATGCTGGCCGGAGCAGGCCAGAATGGAGGCCGCCCTTGGCAGGGCGCTCAAGGCGGAGGGTTGGCGGGTTGTGCGCGCGCATGCCTACGACCAGCAGAAGCAGCACGGGTTCATTGACTCTCAGAAGATGGGCATCGAGGTGTTTCGGCGGCTTGACCCGCAGGCACCCCTGGTCGTAGCCGAAGCGGTCTGGCAATACACCCATCACGTGCTTGCCGGCCTGACGACTCATCGCGGCCCTATTCTCACGGTGGCCAATTGGAGCGGCACCTGGCCGGGCCTCGTGGGCATGTTAAACATCAACGGCTCGCTGACCAAAGCCGGTGTCCGCTACAGCACGCTTTGGAGCAAGGACTTCAAGGATGACTTCTTCCGCACCGGTCTTCGGCAGTGGCTGCAGACGGGAGTGGTGACGCACGACCAGAGCCACGTCAAGGACTTGCGCCTGCTCAAGCTGCCGCTGGCCGATCAGCAATTCGGCCAGCGCGCTGCCCGCCGGTTTCGCCAGCAGAAGGCGATCATGGGCATCTTTGATGAAGGCTGCATGGGCATGTTCAACGCCATCATCCCAGACGAGTTGCTGCATCCCACCGGTGTGTTCAAGGAGCGGCTGAGCCAATCCACCCTCTACGCGGCGATGCAGCGGGTGAGCGACGCGGAAGCGCGTGCCGTTTTGGACTGGCTGCTCAAGAAGGGCATGACCTTTGATTGGGGCCGGAAAGAGGAAACCCAGTTGACCGAAGCGCAGACTTTGCAGCAGTGCAAGATGTATGTGGCCGCCGTCAGGTTGGCGGACGAATTTGGCTGCGACGCCGTGGGCATCCAGTACCAGCAGGGACTCAAGGACCTGGTGCCCGCCAGCGACCTCGTAGAAGGCCTGCTGAACAACGTGGACCGGCCACCGGTGAAAGCAGCGAAGTCCAGCCGGGTGTTGTTTGCCGGGGAGGCCATACCGCATTTCAACGAGGTGGATGAGTGTGCTGGCCTGGATGGCATGGTGACCTATCGGCTGTGGCGGGAGTTGGGTTTTGCGCCTGAAAACACTCTGCACGATGTCCGCTGGGGCGAGCAGTTCAGGGGCGACGGCGTGAGTGATTTCGTCTGGGTGTTCCTAATCTCGGGTGCGGTGCCGCCCGCCCACTTGACGGGCGGATACCGGGGCGCGACCAGCCACCGCCAGCCGCCCATGTATTTCCGCCTTGGCGGCGGGTCCATTCAGGGCGTTTCGAGGCCTGGACCGATCGTCTGGAGCCGCGTGTTCGTCATGGACGGGAAACTGCATTGCGACCTCGGCGTCGGCAAAGCGGTGAGGCTGCCGGAGAAAGAGAGCCAGCGCCGCCTGCGTTTGACCACACCACAATGGCCCATCATGCATGCCATTCTGGATGGAGTCACCCGCGACCAACTAATGGCGCGGCACAAGGCCAACCACATTCAGGTGGTGTATGCGCCCAGCGCCAAAGAGGCTCACCGTGCCTGCCGCATTAAGGCGGCCCTGTTTGCCGAGCTTGGCCTGGAGGTGCATTTGTGCGGCAACGTTGAACTGGATTGAGGGCGCCGGGTGTGCGGCGGGGCTGATGACTGATATGAAGGCCGCTTCCCTTTGGGGCGTCCGCGGTAAGCTCAAACGTATTTGACTCATGAAAAGTATGAATCCCCCATCGAAACAGAATGACCTCTCACGCCGGGACTTCCTCGCGCGCGGCAGCGCGGTGGTCGCCACATCCGCCCTGGCAGGAGTCAGCCTTCCATGGGTCCACGCCGGGGAAGACAACACGATTCGCCTGGCGCTAATCGGCTGTGGCGGCCGTGGCAGCGGCGCGGTGGCCGACGCGTTCGACTCGCCAAATGGCCCCGTCAAACTGGCGGTCATGGCGGACTTGTTCCAGACCCGGCTCGACAATGCCCTGCAGGTTCTCAGCGAGAAGTTCGCCGACCGGGTGGAGGTGCCGCCCGAGCGGCGCTTCGTCGGCTTCGATGCCTACCGAAAGGCCATTGACTGCCTCCGCCCTGGGGATGTTGCGATGCTCACCGGCTATTCGGCCTTTCGTCCTATGCAGCTCGAATATGCGGTTGAAAAGGGCATCAACGTCTTCATGGAGAAATCATTCGCGCCGGACGCGCCGGGACTGCGGCGCCTGATCAAGGCCGGGGAGGCCGCTGAGAAGAAGAACCTCAAGATTGCCGCCGGCCTCCAGTGCCGACATTCGCGCGCTCGCCAGGAGCTCATCCAGCGCATTCGAGGCGGCGAGTTGGGCGAAATCCAGCTCATCCGCGCCTACCGCATGCAGCCGGTCGGCGTTCTGGGAAGACGCCCGGCTGATGAAAAGGAGCTGTTCTGGCAAATCCGGAACTTCGTGCATTTCATCTGGGTGTCGGGTGGCCTTTTCGCCGAGATGAACATTCATCAGATTGATGAACTGTGCTGGATCAAGGACCAGTGGCCCGTCAGCGCGCATGGCGTTGGGGGACGGGCGGCCAACAGCACCGACCGCAGCCAGAACCTCGACTCGCTCAGCATCGAGTGGACCTTTGGCGATGGCACCAAGGCGCTCGACGTCGTGCGGTGGCTCCCGAAATGCCATGAGGAGTTCGCCACCTACATCCACGGCGCCAAGTGTGCCGCTCAATTCTCAGGCTGGAGCCATCTCGGCACGGTGCACATGTACAAAGACCAGCGTTGCGCGAACGACAACATCGCCTGGCGCGCAAAGAAGGAGGAGATTACTCCCTGGCAAGCAGAGTGGAACGTGTTGCTGGAGGCCATTCGAAAGGACAAGCCGCACAATGAAGCCAAACGTGCCGCCTGCTCGAACGTAGCCGACCTCATGGGGCGCGCCGCCGTGCACACCGGCCAAGTCGTTACCTGGGATCAGATGATGGCCTCCAACTTTCAGTTCTGCCCTAATGTTGACCAGCTTAATGAGAACAGCTCTCCGCCTGTCCAACCTGACGCCCAGGGTCGCTACCCCGTTCCGGTGCCCGGGCAATGGACAGAGGTGTGAGCGGTTATGTCCAAGCTGCCGCCAGAGCAATCATCCCGGGCTGATTGGCGTGCAATCGAAGCAGATCTTCGTTAGCCATTAGCTCGTGAGGATTCAAACACGCATAGACCGGGCCGCCTTCTCGGCTAATCTACCCAGCCAGTGAGCCGGTTGAGCTTGGGCCTGGCGGACAGTAGTCAGATCTGTCAATGCGTGGGTTTGGGCGAAAGAACCGCGAGTGCCAAGGCCGCCCTTGACAATGCCGCTCAGGCCGATGCAGGGAATGCTCAGCTCCCGACAGCGGCGCGCGACCTCCCCCACCCCCTTGCCCATTAGCGTCGAGCGGTCAATAGCACCTTCGCCCGTGATAACCAGGTCGGCCGCGCGCAAACGACGTTGCAGCCCGGCGTGCCGTGCAAAGAGTGCGAAGCCGGGTTTCAACTCTGCGCCCAGGAAGGCCAACAGCCCAAAGCCCAGCCCGCCCCCTGCGCCCGCGCCGGGTTTCCGAGCGAAGTCTCGCCCGAATTGCCGTCGGACGACTCGGGCCAGGCAATCAAGGCAGCGCTCGGCTAGCGGAAAGTCCTGCGCCCGCAAGCCCTTTTGCGGCCCATAAACGCGGCTTGCGCCACGCAACCCCAGCAGAAGGTTCTGCACATCAGTCGCTACCAGCGTGCGGACGAACAGTCGGCGGGGTCGGGGAGGGCGGATGCGGTCGAGTTGACACAAGTCAGTCCAGCGCTCAATCACACGGGCCCTGCGGTCGAGGAACTGCCAGCCCAAGGCTCGCGCAAGGCCAAAGCCGGCGTCGTTCGTGGCAGTGCCGCCGATGCCAATTACGCAGCGCAGTGTTCCCCTTTTCGCGGCCGCACGCACAACCGCACCTAGCCCCAGGGTGTCGAGGCTGAAGGGATGGAAGCGCTTTGGCGGCAGCATCGCCAGCCCGATTATGCGGGCTGATTCAATGATGGCAGTTCGAGTTCGCGGTTCCCACCACCATTCAGCCGCGCAAGGGCGGTGAGCCGCATCCGTTGTCCTGATGCGCCGCGTTCGGGCACGGAGCAAGGCGCTCATGACTTCTCCAAAGCCATCGCCACCATCGCTCATGGGCAACGGGTCCAGCGTGTCTTGTGGGCGCCACTTGCGCCAGCCGCGGGCGATGGCCTCGGTGGCGGCCCGAGCTGTAAGGGTGCCCTTGAACTTGTCGGGGATGATTAGGACACGCAACGACATGAGCTGGATGTTAAGGGCTAGAGGCCGCAGACATAAAGGGCGTTTATGGGATTGATACTGCTTCCCGCCTGTTTCACTCTTGAATCATGCAGATTGTGAGGTCAGTCGCAGCCATGCAGCGTCTTGGGCAAGGCTGGCAGCGAGCGGGGGCGCGTGTTGGCCTTGTGCCGACGATGGGCTGCTTGCATGCCGGCCATTTGAGCCTCGTCGAGCGCGCGCGCCGCATGGTTGGCCCGCGTGGCAAAGTGGTTGTCAGTATTTATGTTAACCCGACGCAGTTTGGCCCAGCCGAGGATTTTTCCCGGTACCCGCGCGATCTGGCGCGGGATGCCAGGCTGTGCCGCGCCGAAGGCGTGGACGTGGTTTTTGCTCCGGGTGACAAGCAGATGTATGCGCGTGGGGACGGCGCGGGTTTCACCACGTATGTGGCAGAGGAATGCCTGGCGCGGGTGATGGAAGGCGTCTCGCGGCCCACTCATTTCCGTGGCGTTACCACCGTAGTGACGAAGCTATTCCACATCGTCCAGCCGGGGGTAGCGGTTTTCGGCGCCAAGGATTACCAGCAGGCTGCCATCGTAAAGCGCATGGTGCGCGACCTGAATTTCCCGGTGAAGATAGTGGTGGCGCCCGTCCAACGGGAGGCTGATGGGCTGGCCATGAGCTCCCGGAACAGGTATCTGGTGGGGGACTTGCGCGGACAAGCGGTTGTGCTTTGGCTGGCACTGCAACGGGTGCGGGTTGCGGTGCGCCGGGCGGGACGGCCAATGTCGGCGGCACGGCTTAAGGCAGCGCTCAGACGGTTTATTGAGCAGACTCCAACCGCGCGGCTGGACTACGTGGAGTTCTTTGAACCGGAGACGCTTGCGCCGGTGTCCAAGGTGACCCGAGGCGTCCACATGGCGCTGGCGGTGTTCGTTGGCAAGACACGCCTGATTGATAATACACGGCTGTAAATGAAGCACTTTGACTTCCTTGTTCTCGGCAGTGGCATTGCGGGCCTTTCATTTGCGTTGAAAGTGGCCCCCCATGGGCGCGTGGCCATCATCACCAAGAAGGACCGCGCGGAGTCTAATACGAATTACGCCCAAGGCGGCATCGCCGCGGTCACCAGCAAGGAGGATTCCGTCGAGCTGCACGTGCGCGACACGATCGAGGCCGGGGCTGGGTTATGCCGGGAGGAGGCTGTGCGCACCATTATCCAGGAAGGCCCGGCGCGGATTGCCGAGCTGATCGAGCTCGGCATGCAATTTACCGAGCGCGAGATTCCCCGCTCACAAGGCGCGCGCGAATTGGACCTTGGGCGGGAAGGAGGGCATTCCAAGCGCCGCATCCTCCACGCGAAGGATGTTACCGGACGGGAAATTGAGCGGGCGCTGCTGGCGGCGGTTGCCGCGCAACCCGCTATTTCTATCTTCGAGAACCACTTGGCCATTGACCTCATCAGCAGCGAGAAGCTTGGCTACGTGGGCGACAATCATTGCCTGGGGGTTTACGCGTTGGACAAGCAGTCCGGACAGGTGGAGACATTCGCCGCTCCGGTCACCCTGCTGGCGACAGGCGGCACAGGGAAGGTGTACCTTTACACCACCAATCCGGACATCGCCACCGGTGACGGCGTGGCGATGGCCTGGCGCGCGGGCGCGCCGGTCGCCAACATGGAGTTCGTTCAGTTTCATCCCACGTGCCTCTATCATCCGAAGGCCAAGTCCTTTCTGATCAGCGAAGCAGTGCGTGGAGAGGGCGCGGTTCTAAAGAACCTCGACGGAGTCGAGTTCATGGAACATGTGCACCCCCTGAAATCGCTGGCGCCCCGCGACATTGTCGCGCGCGCCATAGACAGCGAGATGAAAAAGAGCGGCGCGGACTATGTCCTGCTCGACATCACCCACAAACCCGCCCGGTTCATCATCGAGCGGTTTCCGAACATCTACCAGACATGCCTTGGTTATGGCATTGACATCACAAAGGAACCGATCCCGGTGGTGCCCGCCGCGCATTACCAGTGCGGCGGTGTGCTGACAAGTGTCAACGGGGACACGGAAATCCGCGGTCTTTACGCGGTGGGCGAGGCAGCCTGCACCGGGCTGCACGGAGCCAACCGCCTGGCGAGCAATTCGCTGCTGGAAGCGCTGGTTTGCGCGCATCGCGCCGCCCGGAAGGCCATTGCAGACCATCCCAAGTCCGCGGAGTTCAAGATCCCGCCCTGGCATTCCGGCAACGCCCATAACCCGGATGAGATGGTGGTGGTCTCGCACAATTGGGAGGAAATCCGGCGGCTCATGTGGGACTACGTGGGGATCGTTCGCACAAACAAACGGCTGCAACGCGCGCAGAAGCGCATCGCCAACCTGCAGGAGGAAATCCAGGAGTATTACTGGGACTTCATCGTGACCAGCGATCTGCTGGAACTGCGCAACATCGCCACGGTAGCGGAGCTGATCATCGGCAGCGCCCTGCGTCGGCCTGAAAGCCGCGGTCTTAATTTCAATTTGGATTACCCAAACCCGAATCCCGACTGGGCGCAGCGCGACACGGTGTTGCGGAAAGGGTCTTAGACGGTCTTATGCGCATCCTGGTGGTGGAAGACGACAAGAAGATCGCGTCCTTTGTGGTCAAGGGCCTAAAGGAATGCGGCTACGCGGTGGACCACTTCGCCGACGGCGAGAGTGGACTCGTCATGGGCCAGGCCATTACTTACGACGCTGCGGTCGTGGACCTCATGCTGCCTAAACTGGACGGGCTGAGTCTTATTCAACAGCTCCGCGCACGGGGTAGGCGCATGCCCATCCTGGTCCTTAGCGCCAAGGCCTCGGTGGATGACCGGGTCAAAGGCCTTCAAGCGGGGGGCGATGACTACCTGACCAAGCCCTTTGCGTTCTCCGAACTGCTGGCCCGCATTCAGGCCCTTATCAGGCGGGCGTCCCAGGCGACGGAGCCAACCCGGCTCGTGGTGGGAGACCTGACGCTAGACCTGCTGAGCCGCTGCGTGGAGCGCGGCGGCGAGAGCGTCTCGCTGCAGCCGCGCGAATTTGCGCTGCTCGAATACCTGATGCGCAACGCCGGCCGCACTGTTACCAAGACGATGATCCTGGAACACATCTTTGACTACAGCTTCGACCCGCAAACCAACATTGTGGATGTGCTGGTGCACCGGCTGCGCAACAAGGTGGACAAGGGCCGGGCAATGTTGCACACCATTCGAGGGGTTGGCTATGTTCTCCGGCCTGCTTGAACCGCTCCGACGGAACGTGGGGGTTCGGCTCAGCCTGCTCTACGCGCTGATCTTCACGCTCAGCAGCGTCGCCTTGCTGGCGCTGGCTTACTACTTGCTGGCCGCTGCCGTCGGCAGCAAGGACCGGGAAGTGCTGGAAGCTCGCCTCAAAGAGGCGGCGGTCATTTATGAAGCGGGCGGCGTCGCTGCGCTGCGCAGTTGGGCCTATAACCAGCCTGCCGAGGTGCAGAACTCCATGCTCGTTCACCTGATCAACCCTTTCAACAATACTGACTATGTCATCAGCGCCCCGGACGCATGGATCGCACTGCGCGACGTGCCCGGTTGGGAAGGCCCCGTCCAGTCGCCTTACCTTCGCATCCCGCAAAACGCCGAGCGCGATTACACTTTGGGCAGGTTGACGCTTTCTGACGGTCGGATCCTGCAACTTGGCCGCATTGCCAACAGCCGCGCCGCCATCTTAACCCCCATACGGCGCAGTTTCCTGTTTATCGGCAGCCTCACCATCTTGCTCGGCTTCCTTGCCGGCGCGTTCTTCGCGCAGCGCGCTATGCGGCCCGTGCGGCAGATTGTCGCCACCGCCCGCTCCATTATTCGCACCGGCAGGCTTGATGCCCGGGTGCCGGTGCATGCCTCCAAAGACGAGTTTGCTGAACTGGTGCGTCTCTTCAACTCGTTGCTCGACAAGAACCAGGCCCTTATCCGCGCCATGCGCGAGTCTCTTGACAACGTCGCACACGACCTCCGGACACCTCTGACGCGGCTGCGCGGCGTTGCCGAGGACGCATTGCAGCCCGGGGCCGAACCCGCCGCCGCCCGCGAGGCGCTCGCCGATTGCCTCGAAGAATCCGAGCGCGTGCTAGGCATGCTCAACGCACTTACGGATATCGCCGAGGCCGAAGCCGGCATGATGAACCTGCAACGCGAACCAGCCGACCTCTGCCAGCTTGCCCGTGAAGTCGTCGAGCTTTACGAATATGTGGCAGAGGAAAGGCGGGTTGCCGTCCGGATAGACACCCCGGCGCCCTGTGAAGCTGCCGTGGATCGCACTCGCATGAGACAGGTCTTCGCGAACCTGCTTGACAATGCCATCAAGTACACCAGCGCCGGCGGCAGCGTCACTATCTCGGTGCGCGATGAATCCGGCTGCGCAGTCGCGCGCTTCCGCGACACGGGCATCGGCATACCCGTCGGGGAGCAGGACAAGATCTGGACGCGCCTTTACCGGGGTGACAAGAGCCGCTCTCAGCGTGGCCTGGGCCTGGGCTTGAGCCTGGTCAAAGCGATTGTTGAAGCCCACGGTGGCAGCATCGCCGTTTCGAGTCAGGTGGACCAGGGCTCGGAGTTCATTGTCACCCTGCCGCAGCGCAGCCTTCGCGCCGCGAGGGAATGACGGGAATTTCGGAGCACCTGCAGATTCAGTTCCTGCGGCGAGAATTCACACCGGGAATCCAATGCCGTACCGTGACGACTGTGGGGCGCGTTACCGGCTATCGCTGTTCACGTAGCCATGATGGCGGCAATGGCGGCGACCTTCACAATGTCATCCGCAGAGCAGCCTCGCGAGAGGTCATGAGCCGGTTTGGCCATGCCTTGCACCAAAGGTCCCAACGCTTGGGCACCCCCGAGTCGCTCGGTGATCTTGTAGGCAATGTTGCCGGCATCGAGGTCCGGGAAGATCATGCAATTCGCTCTTCCCGCCACAGGCGACCCTTTGCACTTGCGTTCGCCAATGCTGGGAATTAAAGCCGCGTCGGCCTGCATTTCACCATCCAGGACGATTTCGGGGGCCATCTTCCTGGCCAGTTCCACGGCCTTAATGACCTTCTGGGTGTCGGGAGAATTGGCAGACCCCTTGGTGGAATAAGAGAGCATGGCGACCCGGGGTTCGGACCCGACCAGCTGACGGAATGTGCGCGCGGAGGCCACAGCAATATCCGCCAGTTGCTCAGCGGTTGGCTGCTCGACCATGCCGCAGTCCGAATAGAGCAGAACACCGTTATGACCCCACTTGGCCTCAGGAAATACCATTAAGAAGAACGACGATACCGTCCGCAGGCCGGGAGTGGCCTTGATAATCTGGAGAGCGGGGCGCAGGTTGTCGGCAGTCGTGTGGGTGGCCCCAGCAACATAGCCGTGAACGCGTCCCACCTTGAGCAGCATCGTGGCGAAATAGAGGTTATCCCTGATGAGCTCCCGGGCCGCATCGAGGGTGAGGCCCTTTTCTTTGCGCAGCTCGTGCAGCTTCTGCGCCAGGGGGGCCGCTTCTGACTCATCTGCGGGTGAGAGGATGGTGCATCGGGAAACATCAGCGCCCGCCTTCCGGGCATCGGCGAGGACTTGATCGCGCGAACCCGTCAAGACGACCCGGCAGATTCGATCCCGCGTGAGGCGGTCTGCCGCCTGGAGGGTGCGGTCGTCGTCCGTTTCGGGGAGGACGATCGTCTTGTTGAGCTGTTGAGCTTTAACCAGTAGTTCTTCTGAGAAATGCATAGGGTTATCTGTTGTTTACCGGGCGCAGAGGCAATTAATGAGCGGGTCCGGAGTTGCCGCCCGCCAGCCGAAGGGTTTCTTCAGCGATAACCAATTCTTCATCAGTGGGTATCACGTACACCTTCACGCTGGCCGCGTCGGTGGAAATCAAGGCTTCTTTGCCTGAGCCTTCGGCGTTTCGCTTCGGGTCAATTTGGATGCCCAGGAACTCAAGCCCCTCGCACGATCTCGCCCGAACGGGGGGCGCGTTCTCACCAATCCCCCCGGTGAAAGCCAGCACGTCAAGGCCGCCCAGGGCGGCGGCGTAAGAGCCGATGTATTTCTTCAGGCGGTAACAGAAGACATCAACCGCCAGATGTGCGTATTCGTTAG
Organism: Verrucomicrobiota bacterium; assembly: GCA_035358715.1. Classification (GTDB taxonomy): domain Bacteria; phylum Verrucomicrobiota; class Verrucomicrobiia; order Limisphaerales; family UBA8199; genus UBA8199. The sequence continues at coordinate 4,816 of DAOPPX010000037.1, read as the reverse complement.
TAGCCGACTTCTCCAGAAGAACCCTCATATCGTTGGAAAGTCCCGCAGACAAGCCCATGAGGCCGGACTTCTTCTGAAGCATATGCTGAATCTCGCTGCAATCCATCCCTTGACTGTGGAGGAAGCAGGGCAGGGTCGCGTCAATATCACCGGGCCGCGTGCCCATTACCAAACCTCCCAAGGGGGTGAATCCCATCGAGGTATCAATCACTTTGCCGTCTCTAATGGCTGTAATGGAGCATCCATTGCCCAAGTGAGCAGTGGCGATTCTCGAAGGCCGGTCTCCGAGCCCGGCCAGGAGGCGGGCGCGCTGATGCACGTAGCGATGACTGGTGCCATGGAAGCCGTAGCGGCGGATTCTGTACTTCTCGTATAACTCCCGCGGCAATGGGCCGATATAGGCCACCGGCGGCATGGTCTGATGAAAAGCTGTATCAAAGACAGCAACCTGAGGCACGCCGGGAAGCAATTCGCGGCAAGCGAGGATGCCCTTCAGGTTGGGGGGATTGTGCAACGGTGCCAGGGAACTGAGGCGATCAATGGTGGCGATGGCCTTGTCATCTATCAAAACCGATTTGCTATAGTCCTCGCCGCCGTGAACGACTCGATGGCCCACAGCGCCAATCTCCTGGAGGGATCCGAGGCATTTCAACTCAGGGCCTGGCAGCAGCTGGAAGAGATGCTGAAGCGCGACCGTGTGCTGGGGTAGCGCCAGCTCCTTTCGTATCTTCTTGCCGTTTGAGGCGCTGATAATGATGGCGCCTTGCGGTTCCCCGATGCGCTCGATTAGTCCCTTGCTCAGGACAATCCCACCGTGGTCTTCACGAAGCTGAAATTTGATGGACGAAGAGCCGCTGTTGAGGACCAGGATTTTCATGTATCAATCGTTGTGCCGATAAGAGTTGAAAGCAGGACTGGCGGATTGCTCGGGTTTGACATGCCGACCGATCTGCGCACCTGGCGAGGAAGCCCGCAATCGCCGGCTGAGGCCCACTCTGGCAGCCATGCGGGGAACCCGCGCAGACAAATCAAAATGCTCGAGCAGAGTCATATCCTTGCAAAGTGTGCACACGGTTTCAGTCGAGTCAAACCAATTAGCGAGCTTTGCTGGTGTCCGGCACGTGGATTCGTCCGGGGTTGTTATCGCAAGGAGCCTTGGTGAATTGGCAGGCTTTCCCACTGCCCCGTGCCAGGCAGCTCCTGGGGGCCGGGTTGTTTCTGAGAACTTATGAGGCGCCGCCTGGAGGGCCAAAACAGACAAGGAACCGTTCCCTCTGCCAGTCGGGGCGTGTTGACGGACAGACCTTCCGAGCCAAGCCAGGCTCTAGCTTTTTCCCAGCAACTGGGCGCGGTATTCCGTAGGCGACTGGCCAAGTATCCTCTTGAACACACGGTTGAAGTGCGTCAGGGACTGGAAGCCAACCTCGAAGGCGATTTCGCTGACCCGCAAGTTCGGGTTGAGCAGGAGGTTCTTCGACTTCTCAATGCGGACCCGGGAGAGGTAGTCTGTAAAGTTGATGCCAGTGGCCTTCTTGAAGATCTTGCAGAAATAGAAAGTACTGGTGTTCACCGCTTTGGCAACATGTCCAAGGCGCAGATTCTCGGTCTGGTGTTCCTGGATGTAGTGCTTGGCCCGGGAGATGACTGGCGGCTCGGAGTTGCTCTGTTGCAGGACCACCTGATTGCTGAGCAGCGAAAGGTGCTGCGCAAAGATGGTCAGGAGTTTCACCACCGCTTCGTGCTTCTTGCACGGAAGCACCCGCGTCGCGAAATAGGACCGCTCGATCTTTCGGGGGGATGCCCGCACACCCCATTCCGACAACAGTCGCAGCGTGCGTTGAAACTGGCCCTGGGTGGGGGGCTTGTGGAACGCCTGACCGGTCTGCAAAAAGCCGATCACTCGGTCGCCTAACCGTACCGGAACGGCAGTCTCACAAAGACCGGCTGGGCAGGTTACTGTATGCGCTTGCTGAGTGGCGCCGGCGGAGAGTTTCTCCTGCACCGATAGACAGGAGGCGCAGGCGCGACTGGTTTCCAGCACCAGGGCGCAAAACGGACTCTCATTGCGCCTGCCGTGATGCGGTAACTGCCAGGACTCGACGGCGCGCAATGCCACTGGCAGCCCGGTGGCCTCTGTAAAAGCATGTTCGTACTCTTGAAACACCTTCGAACTGCTCAGCGCCTCGATCAGGCTCCGGTCTGTGTTGATTCCACTAATGGCTCGCGGTCGTGCTGAAGGTTCTTTGGCCGCCGGCTTCCGGGAGCCACGCGGGCTACCCCAGCTGGATGTGCGAAGATCAACACTTCCGCCGTGTTCTGAACCTGGCTGACCAAATGTTGTTCGCATAGCAGCAAATTAGGGCAACACCCTGGAACAGTCAATCTGCGGGGTTATCGTTTCATCGTGGCTTCGTCTGACAGCTTCGTCTGAAACAGCTTGCCAGACATGGGCCGAAACGATTCAGTCCCAGTCCTTAGAATACAGATGAAGGTGGAATGCTTGGTTTTTCTGGTGCTCATGAACTGCTGCTGGGCGGGCGTGTACTCCGCCTACAAGGTCATTGGGCAGGAGATTGCGGCGGGGGGCATTGTGACACTGCGGTTTGGCCTGGCTGCTGCATGCCTGTGGCTGGCGTGGCCCTGGCTTCGCGGACCAGCGCCGCGAGGGCGCGACCTGGCTAACGCCTGCCTCATGGGGGTGCTGGTCTTCGTGTTGGCCCAGCGCCTGCAGGTTTACGCCAACGAGGTTGGCACGGCTGGCAATTCCTGCGTGCTCATGGCGATCCAACCGCTGTTCACCTCCGTTGCGGCAGCACTCTTTCTGCGGGAGCGAGTGGGGCCGCGGCGTCTGGCGGGCTTCGTTCTGGGCGTCTGCGGCGTTGTCCTGCTCAACCGCGTGTGGCGCAGTGACTTTCAGTGGGCTGGCCTAGTGCCGAGCCTGATTTTCATCTCCACATTCTTCTGCGAGACCGCTTACTCAATCCTCGGCAAACCTATCGTCGCCCGCGCCAGCGGTGCCAAGACTGTCGCCGTGGGGCTGCTGGCGGGGACGATGGTCAACTTGCTGATAGATGGTCCACAGACCTTTCGGGCGGCCACGATGCTGACGCTGCAGTCCTGGGGGCTGCTCGCTGGCCTGGCGCTCATTTGCACTGTAATTGGCTACACGCTTTGGCTGGTTGCCATCCGGGAATGCCCAGTCAATGTGGCGGCGCTTACGGTCTTTATCCAACCGGTCTTCGGCGTTGCCGTGGCGGCGATATGGGTCGGTGAAGTTATCCACTGGGGCCATGTGCTGGGGAGCTTGACCATTCTGGCCGGACTGATCCTCGGTCTTTCCCGTCAAATTCGTCGCCCCGCCCGCGCAAACGCCGAGCTGGCCGTAGCGCAGCCGGACAGGCGCGCCGGCCAGGACTGAATCCCCATCCGCGAATTCGGCCTCTTGGAGTTGTTGACAGGTGTGAATGGAACTTACACGCTCCGCATAGCAGACTAGAGCCCACATGAAGCACTATGCAACTAAGCGGCCGACTGGCCGATGCGGACCTTGTGGTCCTGAGAGCCCCAGTGTTCGAGTAGATCGGTGCGCCCGCCCCACCCGCCTGCATCCCTGGTGGCTGCCCCTGGCAGCCGGTTGTCATTTGATCTTTCTCGGCTTAGGCTGTTCCACTCCCACCAGCCCGTCCAAGGCTGCCGTAGCCGCTGACAGTGCTTACACGAACCCCGTCTATGCGGGTTCGATGCCAGACCCGTCAGTTATCCGTCACAAGGGGTTTTATTACGCCTTCGGGACCACTGGAAATGCTCGCACGTCGGATGGCCGCATCTTCACGACGCTGCGGTCCCGAGACCTCGTCGAGTGGGAAAAGCTGGGAGGGGCTCTAGTGCCGCCGTCGCTCAATCGCCGCTGCCAATACTGGGCGCCAGAGGTCATATATAGTCGAGGCACATTCTACCTTTACTATTCGATGGGCGGGGTTGAGACGGAGAAGTTCGAGCTGCGCGTGGCCACCAGCCGCCGCCCCGAAGGGCCTTACGAGGACTCGGGCGCCAGGCTGGTGGATTGCGAGTCGAACCGGTTTACCATTGATGCCTTCCCGTTCAAGGACGACGACGGCCAATGGTACATTTTCTACGCGCGCAACTTCACCAACTCCGCGCCGGGAGAACATCCGGGCACGGCGCTGGTAGTGGACCGCCTGCTGGACATGACGCGTCTGGCCGGCGACTGCCGCGTGGTTGTGCGCGCTCGCTTCGATTGGACACTCTACGAGGCCAACCGCCGCATGGACGTATATGACGCGACGTTCGACTGGCACACCATCGAAAGAATATGTTGTTAATAGCCAAACAGCCTTTAGCTGCTGTTTCTGCTGCCTCCCTGTCCTTGCCCTGCTGTGTGGGGCCAATGTAAGCGTCTCCTCGCGTTGCTGGAAGCGTTTTGTTTCCGTGGATGGTGTCCTGATACCCTCCCGCCTGAAAACGTCTCTGCGAGCGTTTCCGACCCCGGTCAATCCAAGTCCTCAGCCGTTGCCCTCTCCAATGCCGTGGGGCGATACCGGCATCGGCAGCAAAGTGCCTCGGGCTTTAACTGCTCGGCTATCGCTACCCCGCACCTTCGGCAGTTCATGGCCGTCTTGAATCTGGGTCGGCGGGTTCCTGGCTTCCTCGGGGATGTGCTTTCGACGTGGCGCGTTTTCATGTGGCCCCGTCCTATCACGCGATAATTCAAGGTCAAGCCCTACCCTGCTTTTAACAAGCCGAATCTTCGCGCTAGGATTCGATTGGGGACGTTTTGATTGCTCGGGTGGTGTCC